>CAIVPR010000035.1 GCA_903907865.1 uncultured Acidobacteriia bacterium | reverse complement strand
TTCAGCGCCTTCACCTCCCTGTCCGAGGAGAACCGCGCCTTCGAACGCCTCCACCGCTACGAGGCCCGCTACCTCCGCACCTACGAGCGCGCCGCCCGCTCCCTCATGGCCTACCGCAAGTTCCGCCAGCAACCGGAAACCGCCCCGCAGCCCGTTGACGCCCCAGCCCCCCAACCGGCCCCCGCGCCTGAACCCGAAAACAAAAACGAGCAAAACAAACCCGAGCCCCAGCCCACCCACCCCCTAACCCGCCGCGAGCGCCGCCAACTCAAATGGCAAAAAGCCCACCCAAAGCACCATTCCAACAAACCGCAATCGCCTCAATCAGCGACTTGAGCCGCTCCGTCCGTTGTGGGGCAGGTTGGCAACCTGCGCGGCGGTCGCCGACCGGCGCACGCGCCCTAAAGGCGCGGACCGACTTCCTAATTCCATCCCCCCCAAACCCCAGTCACACCCGTACCAGGAATATTTTCACCCACCCCGACCCCAATCCCCTCAACAACTTACAGCCAATCCCCGCCCAAACCACCCTCCAGCCACCCCCTAAAATTCCCCACCCCCATGCTATTCAAATCAACGTGACGGACTTCTATTCCCAATTCGACTGGACCACCCGCCGCCGGGCACCACACCCCAACTCCGCCCAATCCACCTCCGTCACCGAATCCCAAATCCCATCCGACATCCTCCAATTCGCCACCCAAAAACTCCACATCCAACCCGACCCCCGCCAATCCGCCTTCCTCCTCTCGGACGCCGAACAGGGCATCCTCAACTGCACCCGCCAATGGGGCAAGTCCACCATGGCCGCCATCAAGGCCGTCCACCACGCACTCACCCGCCCCGGCAGCCTCGTCGTCGTCGCCAGCCCCTCCGAGCGCCAGAGCCGCCTCCTCATCCGCAAGGCCGCGCGCATGTTCCGCGACCTCGGCATCAAGATCAAGAAGGAAGGCGGCGACACCCCCACCATCCTCCTCCCCAACGAATCCACCCTCGTCGGCCTGCCCGGCAACGAGGAGACCGTACGCGGCTACTCCGCCGTCTCGCTCCTCCTCGTCGACGAGGCCTCCCGCCTCCCCGACCGCGTCTACTTCGCCCTCCGCCCCATGCTCGCCGTCGGCGGCGCGTCCAACGAAAAGGGGGAATACACCTGCGGAAAACTCTGGCTGATGTCGACCCCCTGCGGACGCAGGGGCTTCTTCTACGACGCTTGGGAACTGGGAGGAGAGGACTGGGAGCGCCACCGCGCCGCCGCCACCGACTGCCCCCGCATCGCCCCGAAGTATCTGGAGCGGGAGCGCCGCAACATGGCCCCGATGTGGTTCCGCCAGGAGTACCTCGCCGAATTCGTAGACAACGGCACCACGGTCTTCAGCCGAGACCTAATAGAAGCCGCCATCTACCCCGACATGAAAACCCTACCAGTGAAACTCGACCTATGGAACTAAAGGACCCCCAAACATGCGCTACAACATAGGCCTGGACCTAGGCAAACGCCGCGACCACGCCGCCCTGGCAATCCTCGAACGTATAGACCATCGCTCCCCCTACACCGGCACCACGCTCGAAACCCTGGACCTGGTCCACCTCGAGCGAATCCCCTTGGGAACCCCCTACACCACCATCGCAGCCGCAGTCCAAAAACTCGTAAACAACCCCCACCTCCAGGGACAGTGCGCCCTGGCGGTCGACGCCACCGGAGTCGGAGGCCCGGTGGTGGACATGCTCCGCCGAGGCCAACTCGGCTGCGAGCTCTCCGCCGTCACCATCACCGCCGGGGACCACGAATCCACCAACGGCTACGAATACACCGTCCCCAAGCAGGACCTTCTCGCCGGAATCCAAGTCCACCTCGAACTGGGCCAACTCCGCATCGCCAAGCAACTCAAGGACTGCGGCTCCCTCGTCCGAGAACTGATGGACGTCCGCATGACCACCCGCTCGACCGGCCGCGTCCGAATCGGTGCCGACGGCTGCGGCGAACACGACGACCTCGTCATCGCCGTAGCCCTGGCCGCCTGGCGAGCCCGCCGCCGCGAAAACAAATTCGGAGACTTCCGCATTGTCTAACCCCGTCTTGCCAACCTCCGCACGCGCCCTCAAGGCGCGAGCTTCGTTGCGGCTCCTCTACCTTGTATTCCCAGCCCGCAATTTCTTTGCAGCCTGCAACGATTCCGACCGTGGGGCGGGCAATATTGCCCGCGGCGGGCTTTCAGCCAGCCGTCACCAGCAAGCTCGCTGCGCCAGCACCCCAATCTGGTTGCAGCTCCCTTGCCTTGTGGGGCAGCCATTCTTGGCTGCAGCCGCCTTTCCAGGCGGCCGTAACCTCCAAGCCCGCTGCGCCAGCACCACCACCCTCCCCCCTACCCCACCCCAACCCTAAAAATGCACCTGAATACTCCCCAAAACCGTCCGCGACATCAACGCCGAATTCGGCTGCCAAACCATCCCGAAACTCGACTGGTACGTGAAAGCCGGCACACTGGCATTCGTCAAGCTAGCCGTATTGAAAGCATTGAACGCCGTCCGCCCGCTATTCGGATTGAAGAAGAACAATGGGTGGTTCGAAGCATTCAGCGCATCCAGTTGCAGCTGCACATACCGCCGCTCGCTCTTGCCCAGATAGAACTTCTTCACCAAACTCGCGTTCAAAGACGCCATGTACGGCGACCGGCAATTTCCCAGCGTCCGCGGCGAATTCCCCAGCGCCGGATGGTTCAACGACCCCGGCACCGCGAAATAGTTGATATTCAAATACGGCACCGCGAACGGATTGCTGGAACTCCAGTTCGGGTTCATGCACGACTGCCCCGCCACGATGTCCGGCCGCAGTGCGTAGCTCGTCGGCAGCGGCGACCCGCCGCCCGTCGAAACGAAATAACCCGACCCGCCCAGCGTCGGCGTGAACACCATCCCCGACTGCCAATTGAAAATCCCAGACGTGCTCCATCCGCCCAGCACGTTGTCCACAAACCGGTTGTGGAACGAAAGCACGCCCTTCCCGATCGGCAGCCGGTAGTTGTACCCCGTCGTCCACTTCGCCGCCACGTCGAAGTTCGAAAGCGCCCGCTCGTTCTTGAAATCGAACGGGTTCTGCGGACTGCCCGAACTATAAATCGCGCCCGTCGAGCCCGTGATCGCCGCACCCGCGTTGTCGATGCTCTTCGACCACGTGAACGACGACTGCAGTGTCAACCCGCCAGCCAACCGTTGCGTCAGACCGACCAGCAACGCGTGGTAGTTCGACCGCCCCTGCCGGTTGTATTGCTCCTGCAGAGCCTGGTTGAAGAAGCCCGGAACCGGGCTGATCGACTGCAACAGGTTCTCGTTGATCACCGACGTCCCCGACTTGATCCCCAGCGGATTCGGAATGTTGGTCGACGAGAAATTCGACCCCTTGGCGATCAGCGAGCCCAGCGTCCCCAGGTCCGGCACGTTCAACGCCGGATTCGCCGCCGTCACCAAGTGCGTCCCCACCGTACCCGTGTACCCGGCCTGCACCATCGACGCCTTCGCCAACTGGTACTGCATCGTCAAGCCCCACTGCTGCACGTAGGGCACAATGTCGTTCTGGGCGATGTACGGAATCGTCACGCCCTGGACGGTGTAGAACGGTCCGCGCCCGTTCAGCGCCAAATAGGCCGAAGTGGTCGGCGCGATGGGATTCGTCATGTAGTTGACCGGTTGGTTCCCGGTGACGCCGCCCGACGTGCCACCCACCGACGCCGAATTGACGTTGAAATTCGGCACAGGCGTATTCCCGTAGCCCGTCAACGGCACCCGCATCACGCCATAATTGGCCCGGACCGTCAGCTTCGGAGTGGCGGACCAGCCGATCCCGATCCGCGGCTCGACCCCGCGCTTGTTGCCCGGCCACAGCGTGCTGCCGAGCCCGCAATTCTCGGCGAAACAGAACGCGCCCGTCGCCGGAAGCCCGTTCAACGTTCCGCTCAGGTTGGGAATGAACGAGCCTTGGTTGTCGCGGTGTTCCATGCGCGGCGTTTGGTACTCGTAGCGCATCCCGACGTTCAACGTCAGCGTGCGGCTCAGCTTGATGTCGTCCTGCACATAGCCGGAGTAGTAGTGCCACCGGTAGTATCCCGGCACCGGCACGGGGGTATTCGTAAAGCCGCTCACCAAGCCCAGGATGAAACTGGCGAAGCTGTTGCCGCCCGAACTGCCGTTGTTGGTCTGGCCTGGCGCGAAACTATAAGAACCGCCGTAGATCCCGGTAGCGTTGTACTGGTTCGACTGTTGCCGACGCAGGTCGAAGCCGAACACGATGGTGTGCCGACCCTTGGTCCAGGTCACGGAATCCTCGGCCTCAAAGTTGACGTCCGTCTGGCCGTTCAGAGTCGTGGTGCCGGCACCCAGGTTGTAGCCCGAAAACGAAAGCGTCGGGAACCCGGCTCCAGCGAACGCGGGGGTCAAACCAAACTTGGCGGCATAATCCTGGGCCAGCGACGCCGGGGCCTCGGCGCGGGTCTGCCGGTTCCGGCTGTACATCGCCTTGAACTCGTTGACCATGGTCGGAGTGACCACGTGGTTCTCTGTGACCGAGTAGTTCTGAGCCCACGAATTGTCAGACGGGATGCTGGTCAAAGGCGAATTCAACGGGTAGCCCGAGAACCGCACCGAGGTCAGCGGGGCGACCGCAAACCGGAAGAACATGCGGTCGGAGTTCGAAATCACGTGGTCGAGCCGCGCCGAAAACCGGTTGTCCACGTTCGACACGCCGCGGATCAGCGACACGTTGTAGCCCGTGTTGATCCACAGTCCGTCAGGGCGCAGGAACTGGACGAACGGACCCGGATTCTGCGGCGTCGGCATCTGCGACAGCACGTACTGCGCAAACGGATTCTTGGCCAGTTGCGCCGAGACGTCATTGTTCGGAATCGCTTGGTACTGGCTCGACGGGCTGTACTGCGGGCCGGTCGGGAAGCCGTTCGAATTGAGCGCCGATTGGTAGTAGATCCCGCCCGTACGCGGTGCCGCCAACGCCGCCGACAAGCCTTGCTGCGACAGGATCGTCGTGTTGATCAGCGAATAGGCGTTGGCGAACTTGCCCGACAACTCGTCGGGCGTGGCGATGGTGCCGGGCGTGCTGGTCGAATTGAACAGCCGCGCGGGCTCGAATCCGGCAAAGAAGAAGGTGCGGTTCTTGCCGTTGTAGACGTGCGGAATCGTTACCGGGCCGCCGAGGTAGCCGCCGAAAAAGTTCTGGTGCTGGCCGTTCGGAATCGTGTTGCCGAGCGGCTGGGCGTTGAAGAAGGGGTCGTTGTGCCGCCACGAAACCTGCCCGTGGTACTCGTTGGTGCCGCTGCGGGTGGACTGGATCACCACGCCGCCCCCGGTGTTCCCGTATTTAGCAGGAACGCCGTTGGTGATCACCGTCACCTCGCCCACCATCGCGCCCGAGACCGTCAGCGCCGTGCGCCCGATGCTGGCCTGGGTGACGTTCGAGCCGTCCACCATGATGGAGGTCGCGCCGGGCATGCCGCCCGAGATGTTGGTCGCCGCGCCGGGGGCCACGTTGGCCGTGTAGATTCCAGCGTTTTCGCTGAAGACCTGGCCGGGGCTGTTGGGATCGCCGCGCACACCCGGCACCAGCATCGCCACTTCAAGGGCGTTGCGCTCGGTGAACGGAAGCTCGTGCAGCAGATCGCGGCCCACCGTGGTCGCCACTTCCGATGTAGACGAATTCAGCATCGGCGACTGCGCCGTCACCTCGACCGTCGAGCTCACCTGTCCCACCGTCAGCCGCGCGTTGACCGTGCTGGTCTGGCTGGTGGAAACCTCGACGCCGTTCGTCACGGACTTCTCGAAGCCTGCTTTCTGGACCGTCAGTTCGTACTTGCCGGGGATCAACGACAGCAAGTTGAAAATGCCGTCGCTGCTCGTAACGGTGTCGGACACTACGTTGGTATCCAAGCTCCGGGCCCGGACCGCGGCACCGGGGATCGCGGAACCGGAATTATCAGTAACGGAGCCGCTGATCTGGCCCAGGCTCGACTGGGCGCTGGCGCTCGTGATGAACGAAAGGAAGGCTATTGAAAGGATTGCGAGGCGAGAGAACTTTGACAAGACAGACTCCGGGACGCCCAGCGTTATCGATTACGGGCGTCTCAAATAGTCTATACCTTTTTGCGGACTGCTGTGTACGCCGCGCTTGTCAAAAGAAGTAAAATCGATGCCGGTTCCGGCGTCGAGGCGGGTGGAGTACCCGGCCCGCTGGCCGGAGCAAGGTCGTCCAAACCCGTGATCGCCGTGCCCGTCGTCATCGTGTCCGTGTCGATCACGTACTGGTAGACGTTCGTTCCCTGGCCCGCAATGTAGAGGTTGCCCAGCCCGTCGGCCGCCAAGCCGTCCGGATTCGGCTGGACGACGCCCACTTGGAACGTCGAAACCGTCGCTAGGTCGAGGGTGATGGACTTGATTCCCTGGGAAGAAGACGTCCACAGCTTGCCGGAATACGAGTCGTACGTCAACCCGTCGCTGGCCAGCGGCGATGTCGAATTCAGCACTGCCCCCGTGGTCGGATTGAGTTCGAACAAAGTATTGCCGCCCAGCGCGTACAACCGGTTGCCCGCGTACGCCAACCCTTGTGGCTGCGACAGCGTGGCCAAGGTGGTGAGCCCGCCAGTAGTGAGGTCGACGCGGTAGATCACTCCGCCCAAAAAGTCCGAGACCACCGCGGTCGTGCCGCTCGGATCGAGGGCGAGGTCGCGGGTCTGCCCGAAACCGGTATCCAGAAGTTGGTTTCCATGCGTGGTGTCGTAGGTGTAGATGTCGCCTTCGAGCGTCGTGAAGACGTACTTCCCGTTGGCGTAGATAACCGAATCCAAGCCCTTGTTGGCCACCGTGGTAATGACCGACGGAGTGCCGGTTGCCGAATCGAGGCTCCAAAGGCTGTTGCCGCCCGTGGCAACCAAGGACGCGCCGAAGGCCGGGACACTCACGGCGAGCAACGCAGGAATCAAGAGATGAACAGTACGGCGCATGACAATCCTCCGATCAATTTATTAGGAGAAGTATATCTCAGGTCAGGCTTCCGCGCGCCCCAGTTTTGCGTTCCATCGCATCCGCCTACCCTCGCGGAGCGACAGGTTCCCAAGCTGGGTCACCAACACAGCCTGGAAGGCCTTGTGCATCGGCGCGGTCGGCGTCTTCCGGGTGCGGACGCAATCGAGGAAGTTCTGTACATGCAGGTCAGTAGCCCAGCCGAAACCTTTTTCGGACCGGTTCGAAATGGCGGGCTTCTCCTCGGCCCCCTGCATATAGACCCGGCAGTCCTCGCGCCCGATGTCCATGCGCGCCTTGTCGCCGTCCAGCTGGCTCAACTGGTCGTTGCGCAGTTGGTATTTCATGGCGGCGTAGTTGATGCTGAAGACCCCGAGGAAATCCTCCGGATACTCGGCCGTCACCACGACCGATTCCGGGGTGTTGTACCCGTCGCGGTGCGGCTTCCCCGCCGCGGCGGTCACGGCCAGCGGGTAACTGGCGTTCATAAGGAGGTGGATGCCGTCGAACACGTGCGCGCCTTGGTCGGTGACGATGCCGCCCGCGTACTCGGCGATGGTGCGCCAGTTGCGGAAGATAAAAGGGTCTGGCGCAACCCGCTGTTTTACCGGTCCCTGCCACTGCTCCCAGTCGAGCGGTCCGTCGAGCTTGGCCGTCCCTTTGCTGCCGTCGCCGACGTAGTTGTTCAGCCACCAGGACCGCACCATGCGGACCGTGCCCAGCGTACCGTTGGCCACCAGCTTCGCGCCGTCCAAGTAAAGGTCGTAGCTCCGGCGCTGCATGCCGACCTGAACGATCTGCTTGGTGTGCTTCTCGGCCTCGACCAGCCGGACGCCTTCCTCCGGTGTCCGGCAAAGAGGCTTTTCGACATAGACGTCCTTCCCGGCAGCGAGCGCGTCGAGCACCATCTGCGCGTGCCAGTGCTCCGGGGTCGCGATCAGGACGGCGTGGATGTCCTTGTCCGCCAGCAGTTGCTTGTAGTTGCGGATGAGCCTGGGCTTGGTGCCTGGGACCTTCGCGGCAATGCTCGCGGCATTCTGCAAGTTGGGCTCGTAGACGTCGCAGATTGCCCCAACCCGGACGGCGGCATCCTTTTGGAAGACCTGCATGACGGCGGTCCCGCGTCCGCCGCTGCCGATCACGCCGAGGTTGAGTTGGTCGGAAGGCGCGGCCTTGATCAGGGTTGCGGAGGTGGCGGAAAGAAGAAAGGTTCTGCGGTTCATGGCGTTTGGGCCCACAGTGATTATCCTGCAATCGGCCCCCGCCGAACAGCTCACCGTGCGCCGTTTTTCGAAAGATATGCGATGAGGCTGGCCGGATCATCGCTGATGATGGCGTCCACGCCTGCCGCGATGAGTTTGTCCCAATCGGCGGGCTTGTTGGCGGTCCAAGGTACCACGATCAACCCGGCTTTGTGCGCGGCCGCAACTTTCTCGGGCGTCACCGATACGTAGACCGGTGAAATGATCTGCGCCCCGGCCTCCTTCGCGATGTCGACGAAACTGCGGTTGGGGTCGGTGCTCAGGGCCGAAAGCTGGATCTCCGGCGCGATCTTTTTCATTGCGATCAGTGTCCGGTAGTCGAAGGACTGCAGGATCACGCGGTCCTCGACGTGGTATTTGCGGATTTTTTCCAGCACCAGCTTCACGAACTCTTCCGGCGAAGGAGCGGAGTCGGGGCCGATCGCCATCATGGATTCGACCGCGTTCTCCCCCTCGGGCGTCCCCGGCTTCAGGCCGAGTTGGACAAGCCGGGCTTCGGCTTGGGCGCGCGTGGTGCGCTCCGGGGTGATTTTGGTTTCGATGTTGAACTTGACCCGGCTCTTGGCCGCCAGTTGGAATACCTCGTCCAAGGTGGGCATCTTCGTGCCCGGTACCGGCTGTTGCGTGCGAAAGTCGGGATTCCGGACGTTGCCGCAGTCCCACTCACGGACCTGCGCCAGCGTCAATTGATGGATCACGGCCATGCGGGCCTTGGCCGAGGGCGGCGGGGAGCAGACGGGAGCGCGCAGGATCGGGTCGTGCGAAACCACGACGACGTTGTCCTTGGTCACCGCCATGTCCAGTTCGAGGACGTCGACGCCGATGCCGATCGCGTACTCGAACGCGGGCAGGGTGTTTTCGGGGCGCATCGCGCGCGCCCCCCGGTGTCCGTGGACCTCAATCTTTTTCATGGGTTCCGCAGCCGTAGCCGCCACGGCCAGTGCCAGTCCGAAAAACAGGCGCAAATTCCAATTCGTGGTCATTCACTGTGAATGATAGCGGTTGGCAGTTTCAACAGGATGACGAAGTCGCAGGAACGCCGGAGTGGACGCGCGGCCCCACCGGTTGGGCGGCCAGAATCCGCGCCTCGGCGGCCAGCATCTCCTGCCAGCGGCTCTCGACCGGAACGCTGGCCAGCTTCCGCCGAACGCCACCGCCCGCAGTCCGATGCGCGGCTTTCAGAAACACCTTGTAGTGGCCCATTTCGGAAGAGAACAACGCATTGTAGAGCGCTGCGAGGTCCTCGGCTCCTTCGATCTGCGCGGCACAAGTGGCCAAGACCGAAAACCTTTCGCAAGACCGCAACTCGATCAACGCCGAGGCGAAAAGGCGGTCGATGATCTCATCATGGCTACCAAGCCGGACCAGCGCCCGCAATTGGCTGGCGTAAGGATTGGCGTGGGTGCGTCCGAGCCGCCCGCCCCGACGGGTGAGCAGCCGGACCACCTGCGACAAATGCGCCGCCTCGTCGCGTGCGATCCCGGTCA
This sequence comes from uncultured Acidobacteriia bacterium, assembly GCA_903907865.1. Lineage (GTDB taxonomy): Bacteria > Acidobacteriota > Terriglobia > Bryobacterales > Bryobacteraceae > BOG-234. Next base: position 77,955 of record CAIVPR010000035.1, on the reverse strand, counting down.
TGGTCTCGACCCACCCCGGCAGCCACTCGCCGGGCCAGCGCGTCAGCAGTTCCATAGCGTTCTGGGCGGCCTTTTTTTCGAGGAAGGCATGGTCGGCCAGCAGCGAGATCGGATCGGCCAACACCGCCCGCCCCCATTCGAGCGGAGTGCGGGAGTGCAGAGGCAGCGCGGCGGCTTTGGCGATGAGGTCGGGCACTGGTACTAGGTTAGCGGTTGGGAGCCCCTACCGGTACTCTTCAACCGGCGGGCAGGAACAGACCAAGTTCCGATCCCCGTAGACATTGTCGATGCGGCCCACCGGAGGCCAGTACTTGTCCATCTTGGCCGACCCCGCCGGGAAGCACCCTTCGGCCCTCGGATACGGGCGGGTCCACGTGTCCTCCGCCAGGTCGTACACTGTGTGCGGCGCGTGGCGCAGCGGGGAATCCGTGATCGCGAAGCGCCCGGCTTCCACGTCCGAGATCTCCTTGCGGATCGCTATCATCGCGTCGCAGAAGCGGTCGAGTTCCGACTTCGATTCCGATTCCGTCGGCTCGATCATCAGCGTTCCAGGCACAGGGAAGCTCATCGTCGGCGCGTGGAAACCGTAGTCGATCAGCCGCTTCGCGATGTCGTCCACCGTCACTCCGCACAAATCCTTGAGCCCGCGCGGGTCCAAAATGCACTCGTGCGCGACCCGCCCGGTGTGGTTCTTGTAGAGTACCGGGAACGAAGAATCGAGGCGCGCCGCGATGTAATTGGCCGAAAGGATCGCCACCTCGGTCGCTTTCTGCAACCCCTCGCCGCCCATCATGAGCATGTACATGTAGGAGATGGGTAGGATGGACGCCGACCCGAACGGTGCAGCCGAAACGTGCTGCGGCAGGAACGGTGCTAAATGCGCCCGGACGCCGATCGGGCCCATGCCCGGACCGCCGCCGCCGTGGGGGATGCAGAAAGTTTTGTGCAGGTTCAGGTGCGAGACGTCCGCCCCGTACTCGCCCGGCTTCGACAGCCCCACCTGGGCGTTCAGATTCGCGCCGTCGAGATATACTTGGCCGCCGTACTGGTGGACCACCTGGCAGATTTCGCCGATCTCTTCCTCGAACACGCCGTGCGTCGAGGGGTAGGTTACCATCAGCGCCGCCAGCTTGTCGCCGTGCTTTGCCGCCTTGGCCTTCAAATCGGCCAAATCGACATTGCCCTTGCTGTCGCAGGCCACCACGACCACTTCCATCCCGACCATGTGCGCCGAGGCCGGATTGGTGCCGTGCGCCGACGACGGGATCAGGCAGACATTCCGATGCCCCTCGTTGCGGCTCAAATGGTAGGCGCGGATCGCCAGCAGCCCGGCGTACTCGCCTTGCGCCCCGGAATTCGGCTGCAGGAGGATGGCGTCGTAGCCCGTGATCCGGCAGAGCTTGTCCTCAAGGTCTCGGAACATGGCGTGGTAGCCCGCCGCTTGCTCCTTCGGGGCGAAGGGGTGCAGCGCGCCGAACTCGGGCCAGGTGACCGGCACCATCTCCGACGTCGCGTTCAGCTTCATCGTGCAGGATCCGAGCGGGATCATGGCACGGTCGAGGGCCAGGTCGCGGTCGCTCAGCTTGCGCAGGTAGCGCAGCATTTCGGTTTCCGAGCGGTACTTGTGGAAGACCGGATGGGTCAGGAAGGCCGACGTGCGGGCCAGTCCCTTGGGCAGCGGGGCGGGCTCGGTTTCGGCAACGGCACCGGTGGCACCGAAGACGCACAGGACCGCCTCGACCGTCGCGGGCGTCGTGGTTTCGTCCAGCGAGATTCCCAAAGTCCCGGCATCCACGATGCGGAAATTGACCTTCGCGGCGTCGGCCCGCGCCAGAATTGTGGCCTGTTGGTCGCCGACTTCGACCGTCAGGGTATCGAAAAATGCCTGGTTGCGGATCGTAAAGCCAAGCGCCTTCAAGCCGGCGGCCAAGGTCGCGGTACGACGGCGCACCTGCTCGGCGATGTAGACCAAGCCCTCCGGCCCGTGGTAGACCGCGTACATCGACGCCATCACCGCCAGCAAAACCTGCGCGGTGCAGATGTTCGACGTGGCCTTCTCCCGCCGGATGTGCTGCTCGCGCGTCTGCAGCGCCAGCCGGTAAGCGGGCTTGCCCTTGGAATCCACAGAAACGCCGACCAACCGACCGGGCAACGACCGCTTGTACGCGTCCTTCACCGCCAGATACGCCGCGTGCGGACCGCCGAAGCCCATCGGCACGCCGAAGCGCTGCATCGACCCGATGGCGATGTCGGCACCGAGTTCCCCGGGAGGCGTCAACAACGTCAGGGCCAACGGGTCGCTCGCGAGGACCGCCAGCCCGCCGCGCGCCTGCACCGATTGGATGGCGGCGCGGAAGTCGCGGACCTCGCCGAACGTGTCCGGGTATTGGAAAAGCGCCCCGAAGAGGTCGCCCTCGGGCAATGCGGCGGCGTCACCGACCACGACCGTCCAGCCCAGCGGCTCGGCCCGTGTTTCGATCACGGCCAAGGTCTGCGGATGGACGGCGGCATCGACGAAGAACCGGGTCGACTTCGATTTCGCCGAACGCTGCGCCACGGCCATGGCCTCGGCCGTGGCGGTGCCCTCGTCCAGCATGGAGGCGTTGGCGACGTCGAGCCCGGTCAGGTCGCAGACCATCGTCTGGTAGTTAAGCAGCGCTTCGAGGCGTCCCTGGCTGATTTCGGGCTGGTACGGCGTGTAGGCCGTGTACCAAGCCGGGTTTTCGAGGATGTTGCGCTGGATCACGCCGGGCACGAGCGTCCCGTGGTAGCCCATGCCGATCAGCGAGGTGCGGACCTCGTTCTTGGCTGCGATGCCACGGAGGAAGTCGAGCGCCTCGGTTTCCGACATGGCAGCCCCGGTGTCGAGCGGAGCCTTCTGCCGGATTGAGGCGGGCAGCGTCTGGCTCATCAGGTCTTCGAACGACTCCGCGCCAACAACGCGCAGCATCTCCTCCACATCTGCGGGCGACGGCCCGATGTGGCGGCGTTCAAAGGTGGTGGCGGGAATGGAAGAGTGCGTGGTGGAGCGACCGGTTGACATACGGAACCTTTCGCCCCATCTGTCGCTTGTGCCTGAGAACGTTATCCCGTCGGCGAACGGACCTTGCGGCCCGCTTCTCTCCAGATGTTGATCGACGACGGTCCTTTTGCCTGAGAGTTTCCGGGGCGGTTGCTCCTTCGGCGCCAGCGCTGAAGCTGGTCTCTCCCGTCTATTTCAGAATAACGTGGTGCCTAGTGTTCCGCCGCGATGTACTCTTCGTACTCGGCGGCCGACATCAGGCCGGCGAACTGCGAGGGGTCGGACAGTTCCAACTTGATCAGCCAACCGGCCCCGTGCGCATCGTCGTTCACCAGTTGCGGTGAATCGACGACCGACGTGTTGGCCTCGACGACGGTACCTGCAAGCGGGGCATAGACGTCGGAAACCGCCTTGACCGACTCAACCGAACCGAACGAGTCGCCGACCGCGAACGTCTTGCCCTCGGAGGGCAGGTCGACATAGACGATGTCGCCCAACTCTTTCTGCGCGTGGTCGGTGATGCCGATGGTGGCGATAGCGCCGTCCAAAGACGCCCACTCGTGTTCCTTCGTGTAACGATAATTCTCCGGGTAGCTCATTTAGCCCTCCTATAGAACGGTGTGGGCACAGTTTCTGCCGCCACCGGCTGGTTTCGAATCATGATCTCGATCGCGACACCCGGTTTGGCGTGCTCGATCGGCAAATAGCAAAGTCCGATGTTCTTGTTGACGGTCGGCCCGGGCGAACCGCTGGTCACCCAGCCCGCCGGAATCCCCGCGACGGCGACTTCATACCCGTCACGCCCGATGCCGCGACCGCGCATCTCGAAGCCCGTCAGGCGGCGGGTGAGCGAGTCCTTCTTGCCCTTGATGGCGTCGCGCCCGATGAAATCGCCCTTTTCGAGCTTCACGATCCACGCGAGGCCAGCCTCGAAGGGGTGGATGCTGGCGTCGATCTCGTGTCCGTAGAGCGCCATCGCGCCTTCAAGGCGCAGGGTGTTGCGCGCACCCAGGCCGCAGGGTTTGACGCCGAATTCGGCCCCGGCCTCCATGATCTTGTTCCAGACGTGCGCGGCGTTCTCCGGGGCTACGTAGACCTCGAAGCCGTCCTCCGCCGTGTAACCAGTGCGGGCCATGCGGGCCGGAACGCCGGCGAACGTACCGTCGGTAAACCAATAGTAGCGGACCGCGCCCAGCGCCGATTCGGTCAATTTCTGCGCGGTGGCCAGCGCCTTGGGCCCTTGCACGGCGATCTGGGCGTACTTCGGACTGGCGAATTCGACTTCGCAGTCAAACCCGGCGTCGTTGTTGGCTGCGGCGATGTGCGCGAAGTCCTTGTCCTGGTTCGACGCGTTGACACACAGGAAGTAGGAGTCGGCGGCGACCTTGTGGACCAGGATGTCGTCCACGAAACCGCCGTGCGCGTACAGCAAGCCGGAGTACTGCGCCTGGCCTTCCGAAAGCTTCCCGGCGGCGTTGGTGGTCACGTAATCGACCAGTTTCAGCGCCTCGGGACCGCGGACTTCAATCTCGCCCATGTGGCTGACGTCGAACACGCCGACGGCATTGCGCACCGTGTGGTGCTCGTCTAGCAACCCGGAGTACTGGACGGGCATGTCCCAGCCTCCGAAATCGACCATCTTCGCCCCGGCCGCCCGGTGCACATCGTTCAACGGAGTCTTCAGAAGTGGGCTGCTCATGTGGGATCAGGGGCGTGCGCGGAGACCGCCCGTTTCATTCCCCATTGTAACCGCCGTGTTCAACATACCGCTTGTAGGCCCCGATCCGATCAACCGCGATGTCCCGCTGCGCCTATTCCCCGTCGTCGCTCTTGAAGGGGGCGAACCATTCGGGCTCGACCATCTTCCAGCAGGCGTCCGAGATGTCGTGGCCGTCCAGCAGACTGAACAGCAAAGAAGGGTTCTTCTGGCTCTTGGCCCACATCGCGAACTCCTTACGGGTCGGCATGGCGCCCAAATCGCGCGATTCGAAGATCCGCCGCGCTTCGGCCATGGCGGCGGCTTGCTGGGTTGTGTAGCTGGCGGCGGTTGTGTTGACCCAGTCGGCGAAGTCGGTCGGGACGCGGTCCACGATCTCGCCAACGCCCTTGCCGGACCGCAGCAATTCCCAAATCGTGCGCGTGCTGCAGCCTGTGATCAGGCGGTGCAACCGGGAATACTCGTCCGCCTTGATCTTTGCCATCAGGCCCGACGCCCACTTGACGACGAACCCCTCCTCGCCCGCGAACTGCGGGTCGGAATTGACGATGGAGAAGTCCGCGATGCCGTCGAAGCGCCGCGCCTTGGTGAAGCGGGTGGAGCCTTCAAAAAGATGGGGGAGTTCGAAGCCCTCCGGCGACATCACCGCCAGCAGGACGGCGTCCTCGCGCTGCCCGTAGTCCACCACGATCTTGTTGCCCGGATAGAGGATCTCCGTCAGCCACGTTTCGCCGCCCGGCAGGAAGTCCGGGTGGTGGCGGTCCAGCCACTGGCCCAACCAGACGGCCTGGTCGGAATCGAAACTGCCGCGCGTCGCGACCACCCGCTCTCCTTCCCACGCGGCGATGATTCCCAGCGACCCGTCCAGCTTTTCCCACACCGTGAACGGCTCGCCGGTCGGGACCTGGTCCATCACCTGGGCGTAATTCCAGAACTTGCGGAAGGGCCGCGCCACGATGTTGCCGTGGTCGTCGAGGATGAGGCCCCGGCAGTCCCGCATCGTCTCGGTCCACTCCGGGGGCGGCGTGAAGACGGACTTGATGGTGTAGTTGTAGATCGTCAGCGGGAAGCGGGGATGCCTGCGGGCGGTTAGATACCGCTCGGTTTTGAGCCGTCCGATTTCGTCGAGGTTGGGATATGGGACGGGAGCGGGCATATTTTCATCCTAACGCCTCGGCGTACCAGGCCCGGGCAGAAAACACTCCCTTGCGGTCGCGGCTCGGCAACACAACTGATTCCCCAAAAGCCGTGATCGCAAGGGAGTCTCTCGTTCAGAGGCCGAAGCAGAGGATGTTTGGACCCGCCGCTACCGCCACGTACTGCTTGCCGTTCACCGAAAACGTCATCGGGGACGCCTTCATGCGCACGTTGGTCTGGTAGGTCCAGAGCGTCTTGCCGGTCTTCTGGTCCACCGCCGCGAAGCCGCCGTTCGGCTGTCCGTAGAATACGAGGCCACCGGCGGTCGCCATCACTCCGGTCCAAGTCTTGGCGCGGGCCGGGCCGGGCTGCGGCACTTCCCAGGCGATTTCGCCCGTATCGATGTTCAAGGCGCGCAGGAAGCGCTGGCCGGACTGGTCGGGATAGCCGCCCGGATGGTCGCCGACGCACTCCTCCAGCGCTAGGAAGTAGTACAGCCGCGTCACGGGGGAGTAGGCCGTGGAGTCCCAGTTGGCGGCGTCGCCGGGGCAACCTTTGGGATCCTTGACGATGGGGCGGCCGTTCGGCCCGATCCCGGTCGCCCAATCGACGCGACGCAGGAAGGGCTTGGCCATCACGACCTCGCCGTTGTTGCGGTCGAGCACGTAGAAGAAGCCGTTGCGGTCGGCGTGCAAGATGAGCTTGGCGGGCTTGCCCTTGTAGACAGTGTCGACGAGCACGTTGGGCTCGGTGGCGTCGCGGTCGCGGACGTCGTGGGGGGTGAACTGGTAGTGCCACTTGACCGCGCCGGTCTTCGGGTTCATGGCGAGGACGCAGTTGGTGTAGAGGTTGTCGCCGGGGCGGTCCCTGTCGTCGCTGTCGGGCCAGGGGTTGCCGGTCGCCCAGTAGAGGGTGTCGGAGGGGGCGTCGTAGGAGCCGGTCAGCCACGAGGAGCCGCCGCCGCCCACGGGTTCCTTGCCTTGCCAGGTCTCGATCCCCGGTTCGCCCTTGGCGGGAACGGTCCAGGTGCGCCACGCGAGCTGGCCGTCGTCGGGTTTGTAGGCGGCGATGAAGCCGCGGATGCCGTGGTCGGCACCGGCGACGCCCGCGATCACGAGGTCGTCGACGACCAGCGGCGCAACCGTTCCGCCATAGGGCTGGCTGCCGGGCGGGGTCATGGTGGTTTCCCAGACGAGGCGGCCGGTGCCGCGGTCGAGGGCCAGCATGTGGGCGTTGTCGGTGACGAAGAAGATCTTGTTCCGCAGCAAGGCCACGCCCTTGTTGGTGCCGAGCTTGGCGTCGCCCACGAGGCCGGGGGTCGACGGGCGCGAATAGTGCCAGATGGTGTTGCCGGTGAGGGCGTCGAGGGCGTAGACCTCGTTAGGCCCGGTGAGGTAGAGGACGCCGTCGACGGCGAGGGGCGTGGTTTCGAGGGCGAAATGCTGGAGCGGGAAGACCCATTTCAGTTGCAGGGACGCCACGTTGGCGGTGGTGATCTGTTTGAGCGGGCTGTAGCGGTTGCCGGAGTCGTTGCCGTTGTAGGTGGGCCAGTCGCCGGGCTTGAGGTCGGGCCAGTTGGTACGCGCAGGGGCGGGGGGAGGCGGCGGGGCGACGATGACGTCGACGTTGAGGCGCTTGATGTCGCGGACGAGGTTGGCGATGTCGGCGGGGGGGAGTTCGCGGAAGCTGGGCATGCCGGCGGCGGTGTTGCCGTCCTTTAGATATGCGGTGAGCTGGTCCGCGGATTGGGCCGCGATGCGGGGATTGTTGGCGAGGCCGGGGGCTTGGCCGGTGCCGCGGGCGTCGGATCCGTGGCATCCTGTGCAGTTTTTGGCGAACGGATCCTGGGCGAGGCCGAGGGTTGGAAGCAATAGAAGGAGGGCGATGGCGCGCATGCTGGGTACCGAGAAAATGATACCCCACGGGGTGTGGGCATGGCCGGTTCGCGGCACGATTGGGACCACGGCCGGCGGATTTTGGGCGCACGGGTGGTGTAGCGGGGTGTCCTGGGGTCGGGATGGAGGGGTTTTGTTTGGCATGTGGTTAGTTTCGGCGTCTGGCGAGGCGGGCTTGGCGCTTTTGCCAGCGGGCGGAACGGGGTTTGGGGGCGTCGGAAATGGGGTTGGCGGGGTGGGGCTCGGGTTCGTTTGGTAAAGAGTGATGTTGGGTAGCCAGAGGCGCGGCGGCGTTGGTTGGGATTTGGGGAACGCTTGCTTGCGCGGTTTCGGGTTGGGTGGGGGATTCGGGGGCGGGTGTCAGGTTCGTTTGGCCCGATTCGTGGATGTCCCGACCCGTGCCTTTGCGGTAGTCCCGGAGAGCTTTGGCTGCGCGTTCATAGGCTCGGGCGTGGCGGGCCTCGTAGCGGAGGACGAGTTCGAAGGCCGGACTGTTGGAGAGCAAGGCCGTGAAGGCTTGATAGGTGGTTGTGCCAGCGTCAGGGGAGGTGGCCGTTTGGGCTGCGAAGTCGCGGTTGGATTTGATCTGGAGAGTGACTGCGGCGGTTTCCATGCCGACGGCGCGCATGCGGCGCCAAGCGGAGAGCGCCATAGTGTCGAGGAGGTTGTTTTCGTATTCGTCAAAGTCGGAGCCGTCGGCTGGCGCGAAGGCGTTGTGGAGGGATTCGGAGAGCTGGCGGAAGGCGGTTTCGGATTCGCCTTCGATCAGAACCATTTTGGCAAGGAGGCCGTGGCGGAGGGAGTTGCGGGAAGAGGCGGTCTGCTCGGCGCTCCTTTGCGTGTACGGGAGGGGCTTCGTGGTGTTTTGGGTCAAGTTTTCCATCGCGCGACGATGTTAGCGTGCGAGGGGGTGGAAAACGAACTATTGGGGGCTTGTACTGCGGCTGTAGGATGGGCGGTTTGGCTTGTGTTTTGTTGTGGTTGCGGGTGGGGCGAGTTTATTTTGGAAATTGGTGAACGCGGTTTCGGGGATGCTCGGATTCGAGCACGGCCACCGGTCCGTAGAGTCTACAGTTCGGCGGGTGGTTGGCCCTTGCGGATTTTGCGGTGGGCAACGTACGCCATTTCTGCCTGACAGATGGCGGAGGACACGATACCGTCTGCTTGCCGGGCCAAGGCACGGACGAGGGTGCCATCCGGCTCATTCCAGTAGCGCTGGGCGAGGTAGGCGTGTCGAAGTATTAGGTCGTGCGGTCGTGTTCCAAGATGAGGCCCGAGTCATGGTTTCGGGGCCGCTCATGATCAGGGCATCCCGGTCGGGCGTGCGGAGGCAGGGTTGGTGGGTGACGGGACGGAGTTCGGCGATGGGGACTCAGCGCCGTTCGATGATGAACGACTCGCCACCTGCGACATGACGGACGATCTCGTTGGTGTTGATGTGGGGTTCGTGGACGGAAGAGGAGGGCGTGGCTCAGTGTAGTACAAGGATCTGAAATGGTCTGACTCTCCTCCTTGTTACCGGGCGCTTCGTGCGTCGGTCCAGATGCTTTGGAGGTCACCCTGCAAGGTGCAGAACAGGTTGACCCGATGCGGAGGGTCTCGTCCAGTTCCCCAACGGGCCGGAGGATGTTGGCCACTCGGCCGAAGGCCGCGCTTATCCTTGCCGGCCCGCAGGGACTCCGAGGTTGAACTCCAATCGGACCTGCATGTCAATCGGACCTGCCTGCCGCACGATGCCTCCGGGGGGGCGCCGGTAGCAGTTCTTCATGAGCCGCATGAACGCCCCGAGGGGGACCCTAAGGCCGGGGAGCGCGGGACGCCATTGGCCACGGCCATCGCCGGGCGTTGGTCCGACAGACGATCCTACCAATGCCGACGGTATCCAGTAAGAGCTCTACATTGTCCCATTTATCCACTTGACATTCCACTTTCCTGGGCGTAAAATCTAGCACAGGGTTGAACTATCGCGATGGACAGGCCTGTCGAACAAGTTGAGGCACTAGGTGCCGTTGATACACCGAGTAGTCCACAGGGAGTGCTGCTTCGTCCACTTTTGTGGAATGTCTGTTTCGCTGGTCTCGCGCTGGTTGTTTTTAGTATTTGGCTTAAACGCTATACTGACGAGTTTGATGCGCTCGCCCCGCTCCTTGGCCTGGGCGGGGTCTTGTCTGGGCTACCTCTCGTAGCGAAAGCAATTCCCAAGTCGATGATGGATGGCATTCAGGACCGGATCGCTGAGGTCTTCGCCCGTCGGGAGACGAGACATGCCATCTACGCAATAGCCGCCTTACTGGCTGTGAGGACTCTTGTCATTGGAAGCGTAAGGGTCGACATCGTTGATGGGAAACCCACCTACGCGCACCTTTACCGTCAGGGTGATGACTTCGGCGAGCCTACCAAGATTGCCGTTGGAGCCGGCCATCTAACGGACCTTGCAGTGCCACTATTCGGCCGCGACTACAGGCTGAAGGTCCCAGGATATCCGAGCAAGGGTATTACCCTGTACCCTTGGTCGCTCACTTCCTTATACGTTCCCAAGGACTTCCGGCGAACCATTGTCTTGGTGCGGTCTGCTCCGCGTCTAGGCCTCCTGCATAATCCGGTTAGAGTGACGCTTGACCTTCTGGTCACTCGGGACGGACAACCTGACATGAAACAGACCACCGTCTTTGACGGCGTGCCGTTTTGGTTGAACTGTTCGGGGGACGTCGAGGTTCCGGATGGATTCAAGAATAGAATAACAACGGCATTTGGAGACAGCACAGACCAGTCTAAGGCCAGCAAGATATGGTTTCCTCCGAAGGCGCTCGATGCTTGGAAGGATCTTGATCTATCGCCCAACAACCAAATACGGATAATGGCTCGGGCGGGTACCATTCCCGTCAAGGTGATTGACCAGTCGGTCAACGGTGTATGCCAATCAGGGAGCTGCATTGAGGAGGTTGTCCTTGACTCGCCGTCGCCACGGCTTTAGGGCTCTTGCTTTCATGTTCTTACTGCGCTCCGTGCGACTCTGCGCCGGAGCAGAGCCAGGCACGGTCTACATATATCTCAACGTGCCGCCGACGTGCGGCAATGTAAAGGAAGTAGTGTTGAAGTCGCTAGTTGACAGCCTGAGCGGGGGCTTTCAGCCCTATAAATTTCAGGCAGGTGACAGCCCCTCCAAACCAAGCTTGGAGATCACGGTATCGGCGACTGATGGTGGCCAGCTCCGCGCAGCAGGAACCATCAGCACTCTGATCGGAGAGCAGACGCTGGAAGCGCAAACGTTTAGCTACGTATGCGCTGACTTAGGCTCCAACTTGACACGGGCATTTCTTAAAAACGCTCCCTGGTGGCTCGAACTGAAGCAACAACTGCGTGATGTTGCGATCGCCAGTGGCCTAGATGTCAACCGGCCGCCAGTCAACGCCGCGCTGCACACGGACGCTAGGTTGAAGTTGTACTTCAGTAACTCATTCCGGCTAAAGGCGCCAAGAGACAATCAGACCATAAAGCTGATCGGGTACACATGCAACGGCAAGTATCAAATCATTGCAAATCCCGCGAATCCGGCAGCAGGCCAACTTCTCGTCGACTCGCGAGGGGATCTCGCAGAAGCTCTAGTATACTTTGCTGACGAACCGACCCGGTCGTTCTTTGAGCCTACATGTGGCGCACAGTCGCTCGCTGATGTAAAGCAGAAAAAGCCGAGGTTGGCGGGGCAATGATGGGACACATTGCTATGCTAGTTCTTGTGTCTGGCACTCTTCTCGCGCAGGATGATGCGGAGAAAGGCGCGCGCGCGGCGCAAGCCCTGTTGGACGAGGGCAAGCACTGTGAGGCCGCCGCGGAATATGAGAAGTTGGTCGCTTCAAAGGATCCGGCCACGAGTGCCAGTGCGTCCTTCCAACTGGCCGAAAGCCTCGACCAAATAGCGGATGGTACCTGTTTAGGTATTACCGATGTCCAAGCTACTAGGAAAAAGCATTACCTACGAGCAATTGACATTGCCACCGCAGAGCTCAAGGCCCCCGACGCAAAGCTCAAGGCTCTTTCGACGAATGCCTATGCGCTCTTCTTGTACGAAGCGGCAAAGCGGCTCGGATTCTCTGGTCCAATCGGTGAGGAATACCGCCAGCAAGCGATCACGCGGCTTAAAGACTTGACGAAAGATTTGACGAAAGAACCTCAACAGGGAGCCGACCCACAACCGAGAACCGACCCACTAGACTTAGCCGCGTACCAGTTCAACTTGGGAGTAATTTACAAGAGTGCACCGCCTGATTATGTTCGCTCTGTGGAGTCGTTCGAGCAGGCATTGGGATACAACCCAAATCTCGAGCTGGCGGCGAGCAATGCGTTCGAGCTGCTTGGGCGGACGCCAAAAAACACAGAGAAGGGCCACTCACAAGTTATGCAGGCGGCCGAGATTGCCAGCTTACTCATTGCCAATGGTCGGGCACGAGTGGCCGCTGACGGGATCATAGGCATGCTAAAGAGGACGGGCTCACTCAAGAGTGGTTTTTCAGGCGTGGACTCCGAAATTCTATTGGGAGTCCTGCTCCGCTGTTATCTGGCTCTCCCCTTTGACGGAGAAATGTTTGCCGACGATTGGAAGGGCCTTGGGCAGACGTGCGGGGACAAACAGCTGAAGAGTGCTCGTTGTGAACTGCAATTGGCGTACAAAGAAGCCCCAAGGCTCTACGGCAAGAGGGACGAAGTGTACAAAGCCTATCGGGCGTGGATCGAGGGGCCTTCGTCCACTTCCGATTTAGCGGCTCTTCTTCGTCGACGTGGGGCGCTTGCCGAGGCGGAGAAGGATGCCAGTGGGGCGCTCAAGCTATATTCCACGGCATGGTACCTTGATCCGGCCAGTACGGAGGCTGCGGCGGAGAGCGCATGCCTGCTCGCGTCCGGCGTTAAACCCGGCTCGGGCCTACAGAAGGATTTGAGGGCGGCTTACGTGCGGCCAACGACCTTCCTTGGGAAGGCGATTGAGTGGATACTTGACGACCCGGTCAAAAGCGAAGCGGAATCGGATACGGATCGCCGCAATGTTGCCTTGATCGAGGCCGCGCTGGTAAATACAGAATGTGATAGGAGTGGCGCTTGGGGCCAGACTTCGACGCAATTGAAGCCGCGCCGCCCCGTTGAGGGTGATCGCCAGTTGACGCTGGCTGCTACTCAACTGAGTAGAGACGCTGGGATTGGGAGGGCAGTCTACCTGGAGATCTTCGGGAAGAGCCTTATCCAGAAAGTCGCAAGCCAAGGGGAGAAGCTCCAGGAGGTCGCAGTTGCGCCCGTGGACAGCGATGGCGTTTACACCCTCGGTCTATTTAGGCCGCTCAAGGCCGGACAGACGATCAAGGTCCACGATATTATACGGGGCACCAAGCTGCCGACAGAATGTGCCCAGTACTCGAAGGATTCAGCATCTTGCATTAGGGTTGCGTCAGGAGAACTTCACGGACTCCGCCACGTGCACGCATTTGCCAGCGTCGGGTTAGATTCGGCAAGTAGCAAGATCTCAGATCCCGGGACCCCCTCTTTCTCGATCATGGCTGAGGGATCATTCCGGTTCAACAATCATGGGCTGCAGTATCTGCCGCGGCGGAACGGCCTGCTACTCTCTGCCTTTGCCAGCTTCTCCGTGGCACCGTTCTCGGTTTCCCGCACCTCCTCACCCTTAATTCAGGTTAACAACGCACGCACGTTCGAAGTTGGCGTGTACACGCCACTTCTCTTCAATCGCTTGTCTTGGTACTACAGGGGGGCTCCGTTCGCATTGTTTGCGGCCCCAATCGCCAAGGTTGGCGTTCACGCAGCTGGAGCAGAGGGTGCGCGTACGTTCTACAAGTACGCTGCCGGGGGGCTTCGGATTGGAGTCCTGCGTTTTGGGCGGTACGGTGAAAGAGTCCCGACGCTTGAACACTACCTGGACGTCACAGCAGGCCGTTGGGGAAATCTGGAGCGGTACTCCGGGCCCGTACCTGAGATTCCGAGTCATTTGGAACTTCATTGGCACGTGACAATCTGCCAGTTATTGTACGGCGGGTACTTGAAAACTACGGGACGCGGTCCCAATGATTCACGCGTGTTCTTGGGCGTCCGTTTTGACGTCACACATCCCTTGGCGAGGCTATCGAGCGTTCTTCGCCAGAAGCCGCAATAGGCGTCGTGAATCATGACCGGTGTTGAGGACTTTGCCAAGTACTTGGGGTGCAGTATGATGGCCGCGACGGATTCGTTGTGTGGACACGTGGCGAGAGGGAGCTCGGCAATCTCGGCGACAGCACGCTCGATTCTAGGGGCGAGACGTTGGCGCGCCTCGGCGAACGTATAAGGATGATTTTTGGAACCACGCTTTCCCGGCGCTTCGATTGGCTGGGTCAGCCGTTCCCCGAAACCGAGCAGGTAGTTTAGGCGCTCCGCCATTCTTTTCCTCCTTGAATTCCTCGACCGGCCCCTTTTCGAAGGCCGCTATTGATACTTGCGGATTGTGTCCCGACTCACTCCCGTCCACTCGCTGGCTTCGCGTTGCGAAAGGCCAGCTTCCATCAGGCTCAGCGCCATTCCCCGGCGATCAACTTTGGGTAGGGCCTCAACGCGTTCCTTGACCAAACGCCCCAGGGTCTCTTCCAGGGGGAGGACCTGTACGACGGCCTCCCGACGGGCACAGCGAATGGCCCGCTCAATGTCCGCATAGGACATGCCCTGCAGCACCCGCGTCAGAATGGTTTGCCATCTGGTCGCGCCGGGTTGATCGCCCAAGTGCAACCGAAGCGTACGATTCACGTCTTCCGCGGTTGGCATGTCAAAGCGAATGATCGCTTCGAATCGTCGCCAAACGGCTGGATCGAGGAGATCTTCGTGGTTGGTCGCCGCAACCAGGAGGCTGGACGATGGCCAATTGTCAATTTCCTGGAGGAGGACGGTAACGAGGCGTTTGAGTTCCCCGACCTCGGCATCGTCGTTGCGCCGCTTGGCAATGGCGTCGAACTCGTCCAAGAGCAGGACGCAGCGGATTCCCTTGGCGTAGTCGAGCAGATTGCGCACGTTGTTGCCGGTTCTGCCGAGAAAGCTGCTCATGACGGCGGAGAGGTCCAGGACGATGAGGGGCAAGTCCAGTTGAGCCGCGATCCATCGGGCAGCAAGTGTCTTGCCAACGCCCGGTGGACCTGTGAGGAGAGCAGTACGGGTCGGGGAGAGATTTTCATTTTGCAGTTCCTCTTCCTTTAGGCGCTCCGCGACGATCTGGCGAAGTTGATTCTGGATTTCCGGTCGCCATTGCGGCTCGATGTCGAGCTGAACGGGATACTCGGGGCGGGCCAATTGGAGGCGGGAGTCGAGATCGACGGGGATAGCCTCGACAGTGGTTCCGCGCAGGACCGAGGTCTTGCTTCCGGCTTGGCGGAGGAGTTGCGCCAGATCCTTTGACAGCTGGGGGGCTTGCAACTGGTAGCGGTTTGCCAGGCGTCGGACGAAGGTGTGGACGTCCCGCTCCTTGCCGACCAAGGCGAGGCGCGCAAGGTGGGCTAGATCATCGATTGCGGTCTTGGATTCGTCCAGTGCCGTCATACTGCCTCTTCCTTATGGCATTCTTCACAGGGCGATATTTCGTGCCCTCGTAGTATTGTAGTCCAGAGAGGACGGTGGCTCGTTTGGCCTAAACGCTCCGGATCCCTCATAGCGACAGCCCTGCCGAGGTCGGTCGTCCGGCAACCATCCAAGCAAGGTAGCCAGCCGCCCCGGGGCAGCAGTATCCTGCAAAATTCCGTTGTTGACCCGAACACGGGCCTTTTCGATTTGGCTACAATGGAGAAGACGCGAGGGACATTGGTGAACCGGAAGTGGACAACATCGCGGATGGCGGGCTTGATCGATAGCGGGTTTGCGTCCGGCACCGGCTGGCCTGGAGACTGTCCATGGGTGAACTGATCAGCCCGGCGGAATTCTTAAAGCGCCTCGACGAGCGCGCCATGCCCCGCTACACGACCGGCCAAGTGGCCCGGTACCTCCATGTGCCGGAATCCACGATCCGGGCTTGGTTCTACGGTACTGTATACGGACGCCACCTGCACACGCGGCGGTTTGAGCCCATCATTCCTCCTATCGGCTCTCCCGTCGACGCTCCTGCCGACCCGCAACTGTTGTCGTTTTACGACATCGCGTCGGCCCACATCCTGTGCGCGTTCAAGAAGGGCGGGGTCGGCGGCGACCATCTCCGCGACATTGTGAACTCCTTGCGGGAGGAGTATCCGGGGAGCCCGTACCCGCTCCTTGAGAAGGAGTTCTACCGGTTCGGCCAGGATGTGGTCCACAGGGCGGCTGGCGAAATGCTGAACCTCGGCAAGCCGCATAAAAAGGGGCGTCGCCAACTGGTCTTCGAGAAGATTGTGCAGCGTTTCCTTTCCCGCGTCGATGTGGACTCGGAGAAGATGCCATTTCGTTTTGCGCCTGTATTCGGTTCGGGACGCGGTCGCGCGTGGATCGTGATCGACCCGAATTACGGCGGCGGTCGCCCGGTGGTAGAGGGCACCGGTATCCCGGCAGAGGTGATTGCCAGAAGGAGCCAGGGCGGAGAGAGCGTGGCGGCGTTGGCGCGCGACTACCGTTTAAGCCCCCGTGCCATCCAAGAAGCGGTCACGTACATCCAGCACAAGGCCGCGTGAGGAAGGGGGGCAAAAGTTTGACACAGGCGTGGTCCAAAAGTGGTTGAATCCCTCTGGTCAATGCCACGCAACAGGGAAGGCGGTCATGGTATACTCGTCCCGACATGATGGAAGGAGAAACTTAACGTGATTCAAGATGCGCCCCAGTTCAAATTGGTGACGATTGAAGCGCCGCCCGCAATGATTGCAGCCCTGCGCGGACTAAACATCAGTGGTCTGGAGGTATCCAAGGCCGGTTCCGCGAGCGGTGCGGCGATTCTCGATTCGACGATGAGCGGCGAAGACATTCGCCAAGTGTTCGAAATTATCACTCTTGCGATCACCACAACCAAGGCTGGACTCGAGCTCATTGACGCAGCTGTCGACCTACTTCAAAAAATCCGGCCGCAGCGCGTCTCGGTAAGCGATGATGTAACCAGAAGACATAGTGGCCAATTGACAGCGGCCAGTCAGCGCGAAGACGTCGCCCGCGTGCTCGGTCTATGATCCCGGTTGTCGCCCTCGATCCCGCGACACTAACGCTGAACTTCGACGCGCAAGTGTTCCATCCGTCAACTCATCCGACGGTGACTGCACTGTTTGAGGCGGCATGCTCCGACCGGCCGCAAGCGTGCATGGAAGTCATCGAGCGCGAACCACCTGGAACGCTTCGAGACATCTATGCCTCATTTGCTAGCAGCGTCTGGCACGAAAAGCGCCACTTCCTGGATTTACTTCTAACGAATTACGGCGCGTTTCGGCTTCGGCACTTCTTCCAAGTTTATTGCAACCTGGGACTGCTGATGGAGGAATCCAAGCAGGCTGGCAGCGATATTCACTGCCCGATTCGGCAGTACCTCGACCCGTTCAATCAGAAGTATCGGGGGCTGGTAGCCCCACCCGTTCTAAGTAGAGTCGCCGAGACCTGCAATATTGCAGATGCTATTTTGAACGAGGACGCACTAGTTCCGGAGGGCGTTGAAACTGCATATCACATCGGCGGCGAGGGTCAATTGGAGGCACTCGCATTTTACTGCCAGCTGGCGGCAGTTCAAGTCCACCTCGGCTACGAAGGTTCGGAGTCTGTCTCCAGAGAGCTATCGCGAGCAGGCTCCAGCATTTCAAAATACCAATGGGCCACACGTCTGTCGTCCGGACTCTGGCCGGAGACTCCAGCCGTTTTTGGCAAGATCGTTCTCTTCAACACGAATCTGATAATTCCTCTATTGATGGCATCGTTGATGATTCGGAGCTGGGGGCAAGGAAAAACAGTTCCGAAGTCCGAAGACTCCCTCTTGCCGTCGAACCGATTGGGCTTGCTTGCGAGGGAGGTTCAGAAGAGCAGCAATGGTAAACCCGATACAGTCGAAGAAGGCTGGAACATTGTCGACCAAGCAGCTGAGGCTCTTTGGGGGCGATCTATCATGGAGGAGCTTGAAGCCGACTTCGCCTACGAAGGCGACATGCTCGAGACAATGAAGATTAGCGATCATATACCTGAGGGCGTTACTGAAGTTTTTGGCGACTATCACGCACTTCGAGGGAGTATCATCGAGTTGTTTCGCAAAAATCCAGCGGCGGTGCTTGACCCGCTCATATTCGCGAGCACACTCTTGCCACAGTTGCGGCCGTTAGTCGTTGTGACTTACCCATGGGGTATCGTCGGCGCTCCAGCTGGGGATACTTGGAGTGTTTATGGCTATCGCGATCCCCAGTCAAAGCTCAAGGCCGGGAGGTGGTACTGGTCGACCATGGATCCAAGGTGGCCCGCAGCGGGCTCGTCCGGTCTGGGGATGAAAGCTCCGCAAGCATGGCTGAAGCTCACTACCGAAGCGGCTCCCATCGCTAAAGTATTGTTAAATGGAAATCGTTATCGCACTGCGGTTGGACCAGAAATGGTGTTCGCGAAGCAGTTCGCGGCCGGCACGTTTGGCGTGAATTTGCTCCTAGACCCAATGTATGCCTTCCCTTCTGAAGACACACTTGAGGTTGGCCGAACGTTCAGAGCTTTTCGGCCAGGATTTCCCATCCTCTGTGACAAGTGTCGAGCCGAAATACATGATGGCGACCCTTTCCACACCGTTTCCCCTTGGTTTTTTCGCTATAGCTTAACAACTTTGAGCATTATGCAGCTCGTCTTTGGCCTGAACCCAAAGCGCGTTTTCGAAGTTAAGGAAAGGCGGGGCTTGCTCGCCTGGCTAGCAAGAAAAGTCACGGATGTTTTGTCGCGGGGGACTGACGAAAGAGCCAAGTTGCGCTCCTGGCGGGACTGGTCGTACTGGGTGCTATGCGAATCCTGCATTGGCTGGGTTCTACGTTTTCCGGATAGCGAATCCGCGTGGTACGCCACCACTACGGCACCGATGCCAACACGGAATGCGAATGTGCAGCGGGCACCTAGCGCATGAAGGGTGTTGTAACACAGTCCGGCGGTGCGTGGAATCTTGGGATGGAGCTTCAGGGCGATGGTCGGCCACTACTTGCCCCGTCGAGAGCCCGCGAAGCTACCGAGTGATGCGGCGGCGTGAGTCTTCCCGGTAGTGTTCTGCCCGAATTCCCTTCACAAAGCGGTCAAGCCCTTGCCGGCCGCTGGCTTAACCGTTCATTTAGGCAATCAACTGTTTTAGGAGATCGGTTGAGGCGGCTTGGGTCACACCGACTTGTTGGCTGAGTGACTCGCATAGGCTGGCAAATTGTTGGATCGCAGCGACAATTCGAGACTGTTCCGCTAGGGGCGGCATCGCTACCGCGATCTCCCTGATCTTGCCAACACTGAGGTTGTACAGGCCGCTCGATGTCACCGCCAAGGATTTCATGGTGGCAATTCCGATAGGCGAGTTCAGGTAGCACAACGCGTAGGGGGCGATCTCTCTGCGCTTGGGGCGGCAGCGGATGATGTGGTTCTGGTGGACGCAATCGGGGACTTCGCCGGACCACAGAGCGCAACGCCCGACCTCATTCGGACTCCCGTTCCCTTCGACGGCAAGAATGTCTCCTGGCAACAGTCGAAAACGGTCTAGTTCGCCGGGCTGCAGTTCGAACGTCGCCAAGCGGGATAGATCCAAGCTGCCACGTTGCACATTTCCCACGCCGACGTAGGGGTAAGGATTGTTGACTGGAGTGCGAGCCGGAGTCTTCTGTATCCCCCCGGTCACGTCAAACACATCCCCGATCTTTAGCCATGCCCACGACGGTGGCAGTTCGAACGGGACCTCAATTTCAAGCCCGGTTGCGGCAGACTCAGTGGCACGGGCACTCTTAACCTCGCGGCTCAGTTCCGTGGGGGCCAGTTCTCGCCAGATTGGCTGATCGTTCGGGTCTTGGGGGACGAGGCGGCCGCGGACGGCTAGGTTGAGGATGGTTTGGCGGATTTGCTTGATTTGGTCGGGGCGGGCGGTGAGGGTGGGGAGGTGGTTGATGAAGAAGCGGGCGGGTTCGCGGAGGGAGTCGGGGTCCGGGGCGGTGTTGAGGCGGTGGAGCGTGGCGGCGGTTAGGCGGTCGCGGGTGGCCTCGCGGTGCTGGCGGGATTCTTCCAGACGGTCGCAGATGGCCATTAGTTCGTCGACTTTGGCTACGATGCGGTGTTGTTCGGGTAGGGGCGGGAGGGGCGCAGGCATGCCCAACACAACCGACTGGTTCAAGTTCTGCATAGTGGAGCCGACCGCACTACCACCGAGGTAAGAGCGGGCTTGTGGCGATCCGATGAGAAGGACCATATAGCGTCGGCTAATCGGTTTCGGAAACCGAAGGACCAGACTGCCCGTTCCGCACAACCAGCCATCCTCGGCGCTCGTAATCGCAGCACACCGGCCCATTTCGCCGCGGCGCGCCATTATTATGTCACCAGCTTTGAGCCGAAACGAGGCCAGCCGTTCGAGTGTTGACGGGCCCACGGCCATTCCGACGACGGGAATGATTCGACCATTCTGGATTGACGCAGGATTGATTACTGGCGTCCCACCCAGTTCGTAGTCGCTCTGCCGCAGAGAACTGCCGAATGGCCCTGTTTGCAGTTCTAGAAGGACATCGGCCAGCGTGGCGGATGCCCAGCCAAGTTTTCCATGGCTCTGGATCGTATCGGAGGCCTTCACAGCGGGGGGAGCTATTTCGCGTCTCGAGGCCATCAGGTCTCGTTCTGCCCGAATCCTTCGAAGCAGCGCGCTAGCGGGCTCTTCGTTGGCGTCCTGCGGGACGAGCTGGCCCCGGATCGCAAGGTCCAAAATGAAACACCGCAACCGTACAACCGCGTCGGGGGCCTCGGCAACCTTCGCAAAATGTTGCAGCAGCAATTCCGCGTTCATCGGAGCAAGGCCTCGGCAAGAATCGTTTTGAGCTGGTCGCGGAGGCGGTTGGTTTCGCGCTCGGCGTCCTCCAGTTTCTTGAGGAGGACCACGGGGTCGCCGTGGTCGTCGGCCACGGAGTGGGGATTCTTGCAGTCGAGGTTGTAGTTGCGGTCCTTGACCTCCTCAATTGTGACCTTCCAAGCCTGTTCGTTGGGCTCGCGGCCTTTGCGTGTCGCGCCACCCCACCAGTCGATGCAGGGCTGGAAGTGGTCGAAGCGGATCGGCTTGGTCATCGAGTACGCTTTTTGGGTGTCGGGGACGCGGTGCTCGTAGAACCAGGTTTCGCGGGTCGGCTCCCCCTTTTCGAAAAAGAGCAGGTTGGTGCCGATGCTGGCGTAGGGTTTGAAGACGCTGTTGGGGAGCCGGACGATGGTGTGCAGGTTGCAGTCCGCCATCAACGCCTCCTTGAGCCGGGTCTTGACCCCTTCGCCGAAGAGGCTGCCGTCGGGGAGGACTACGGCGGCGCGTCCGCCTGGTTTCAGGAGGCGGATGATGAGGGCGAGGAAGAGGTCGGCGGTTTCCTTGGTGCGGTAGTGGGCGGGAAAGTTGCTTTCGATGCCGTCCTCCTCACGGCCGCCAAAGGGCGGGTTGGTGAGGACGATGTCGACGCGGTCGGCGTTGCCGTAGCTGGTGTAGGGGCGGGCGAGGGTGTTGTCGTGGTGGACGAAGCTGGGGTTCTCGATGCCGTGCAGCAGCATGTTGGTGACGCAGAGCATGTGGGGGAGCTGCTTCTTTTCGACGGCGCGGAGTCCGGCTTGGAGGCGCTGCTCGTCCTGGAGGGTTTGGACGTAGCGGTCGCGCATGTGGCGGAGGGCGCAGGTGAGGAAGCCGCCGGTGCCGCAGGCGGGGTCGAGGAGGATTTCGCCGGGGTGGGGGTCGATGCGGTCGACCATAAAGGCGGTGACGGCGCGGGGGGTGTAGTATTCGCCAGCGTTTCCGGCGGACTGGAGGTCGTTGAGGACTTGTTCGTAGATGTCGCCGAAGTGCTGGCGTTCGGCGAGGTTGTTGAAGTCGACGAGGTTGATCTTGTTGAGGACCTGGCGCATGAGCTGGCCGGACTTCATGAAGTTGTAGGCATCCTCGAAGACGTCGTGGACGACGCGGCGGCGGCCGGAGTTGGGGCCGGAGACGGGGAGGTTCTTGAGTTGGGGGAAGAGCTTGGTGTTGACGAAGGCCATGAGGTCGTCGCCGGTGAGGCCTTCGGGATTGGCGGCCCAGGCGCGCCATTGGAGTGGTGCGGGGATGGGGGAGGTGTAGGCGTCCTGGAGGAGTTCGAGCTGCTGGTCCTGGTCGTCGATGATCTTGAGGAAGAACATCCAGCAGAGCTGGGAGATGCGCTGGGCGTCGCCATCGACGCCGGTGTCCTGGCGCATGATGTCCTGGATGGATTTTACTGTGTTTCGGACGGACATGGGTTGGGGTGGTTGGTTAGTTGGGGATTGTGGGGCTGGCGCTTTGGGGCATGCGGTTATGCCGGGCTGAAAGCCCGGAGCAGGCAAGAATGCCTGCCCTACAAGGGGTTGGGGGCGGATGCGCGCCTTCAAGGCGCGTGGCGGTGTCGGCGACCCCGCCGCAGGTTGCCAACCTGCCCCACAACGGCAATCGTTGCTGGCAGGTAGTACAAAGCAAGAACATCGTTTTGGTTGGGATGTTGGGACCGCTTGCTAACGCGCGCGGCTCGGAAGCTTTGTACGGACGAATCATTAGGCGGCTTTTTGATTGTAGAGGGCGGACTGGAGGTCGTGGACGGCGGCCTCGAAGTCTTTGCGGGTTCCGAATTGGCGGACCAACTCGATTGGGGTGCCCATTGAGCTGAACGGGGGGATTTGGAGCACCTTCGGGTCGTCGATGTTCATGCTGCCTTGGTCCTGATACTTCTGGAGCAGGGCTTCCAAAACTTGGCGGGCCTGGGGGCCGTATTTGGTGAAGACGTTGCGCTTGCGGACGTTGTCGGCACGCTCGCGTCGGGTGAGCGGGGGTTGGTCGAAAGCCACGTGGCAGATGAGGTCGAAGGCGTCGAGGTCTTTGCCCACCTCTTCGGCCAGGGGTTCGAGGGGCATTTCCAATTCGTCGAGGATGGCTTGCTTGCGTTCGGCGGCGGTCCAGCGGTGGAGGAAGTCGTCCAGGCTGCCGAACTGTTGGCGTAGGGCGTGGCGACCGAAGTCGCGGAGGCTTTCGGTTACGAGGCGGCCCGCCTCGTCGAGGTACTCGACACGCTCGGCTATGATTCGGGCCTCGACGCCGTCGACATAGATCTTCCCGCGAGGGGTGGGTTCGGGCGTGAATGTGATGTCGGGGATTTGGCCGTCGTCGACCACCGTTTCGTCGGGGTCCGGGCTGGCCGGGATTGGGGCCTCATCGGGGAGCAGGTGGGTGGTCGGATCTTCGTCAGTGGCGGCTTCTCCTCCTGTTGCTCCGCCCGTGATCGGGTCGTCCGGGGAGACGTCGGTGGAGTCGAGCGGCGGGCCGTCGAAGTCGGGACGGGCGAAGTGAGTGCTGGCTCCCCGGAAGTCCATGAGGGTGAAGTAGAACTTCTTGGTGTCCTCGTGGACTCGGGTGCCGCGGCCCAAGATCTGCTTGAACTCGGTGACGGTGTAGACGGCGCGGTCGAGGACGATGAGGCGGCAGGTCTGGGCGTCGACGCCGGTGGAAAGAAGCCGGGAGGTGGTGACGAGGACGGGGTAGCGGGATTCGGGATCGATGAAGTTGCCGAGTTGGGCTTGGCCTTCGGTGTCGGTGCCGGTGATGCGCATCACGTAGCGGTGGTTGGCGGCGCACTGTTCCGGGTTTTCGTTGACGAGGGCTTGGCGCATGCGGGCGGCGTGCTCCTCGTCGACGCAGAAGACGATGGTCTTTTGGAAGGGGTCGCGGGTTTCGGTGAGGAACTCGGTGATGCGGCGGGCGACGGCGGCGGTGCGGTTGTCGATGACGAGGTTGCGGTCGAAGTCGCGGGTGTTGTAGAGACGGTCCTCGATTTGGAGGCCGTCGCGGTCGGTTTGGCCGAGTTCGGGGCGGAAGCCGTTGACGTCGAGGTCGAGGTGGACGCGGATGACTTTGTAGGGGGCGAGGAAACCGTCGCGGATGCCTTCGCGGAGGGAGTAGGTGTAGACGGCGGGACCGAAGTAGTCGGTATTGGAGACGGTTTCGGTTTCCTTGGGGGTGGCGGTCATGCCGATCTGCGTGGCGGAGGAGAAGTATTCGAGGATTTCGCGCCAGGCGGAATCGTCGGCGGCGCTGCCACGGTGGCATTCGTCGATGACGACGAGGTCGAAGAAGGTGGGGGAGAATTCGCGGAAGAGCTTGTCGGAATCGTCGGGACCGGTGATGGCCTGGTAGAGCCCGAGGTAGATTTCGTAGCTGGTGTCGATGCGGCGGTGGCGGTCGAGGGCGAGGGGGAGGTCGGTCTTGGTGCCGTCGGCGCGTTCGATGGTTTTGGAGGCGGTGGAGAGCTTGCCCATGGCGGGGCCGAAGGGGCGGAAGTCGTTGACCATGGTTTGGTCGACGAGGATGTTGCGGTCGGCAAGGAAGAGGATGCGCTTCTTGCGGCCGGACTTCCAGAGCCGCCAGATGATTTGGAAGGCGGTGAGGGTTTTGCCGGTGCCGGTGGCCATGACGAGAAGGACGCGGCTTTGACCGGCTGCGATGGCCTCGATGGTGGTGTTGATGGCTTTGGACTGGTAGTAGCGGGGCGGCTTGGAGTCGCCGAAGTCGTAGTAGGGCTGGAGGACGAGGGGTTCCTGGTCGGGGGTGATGTTGCGCCAGCGGCAGTAGGCGGCCCAGAGCTGGCCTGGGGGCGGGAAGGCGTCGAGGGCGAGGAGGGTTTCCTTGGCGGAGGCGGGGCCGAGGGGGAGGTGGCCGGAACGGTCGTGGAAGAGGAAGGCGTCGCCGTTGGAGGAGAAGACGAAGGGGATGCCAAGGGTCTCGGCGTAGTCGAGGGCCTGCTGGATGCCGTCGCAGGGGGAGTGGTGGTTGTCCTTGGCTTCGATGACGGCGATGGGGATGTTGGGCTTGTAGTAAAGGATGTAGTCGGCGCGCTTGGCTTTGCCGCGGGTGACGAGGCGGCCGCGGACGATGATGCGGCCTTTGGTGAAGTCGACTTCCTGGCGGAGTTGGGTGAGGGGGGCCCAGCCTGCGGTGACGATGGCGGGGGTGATGAATTTGGTGCAGATGTCGCGCTCGTTGAGGTCCTTTTTGTTGATTGGGACGGTCGGGAGTGCTGGGGATGGCGGCATCCGGGTAATTATTAGGATACGCGATTGCGGGGTGGAGTAGGGGGGGCAAGGGTAACTGCCACTGCTGGCGCAACGGGCGGGGCGGTTATGACACGCCTCTAAGAAGCGAGCGGAGGACCTAGCCACGGAGGACAGGGTTTCTGCCCGTCTTGAGCCGCGCGGCAAAGAGGGGGTGAGTTCCTGTTCCATTGCTGCCGCGTTCGGCGGCGCGGACACTCTTGAGGAACACGCGCGTGTTACGCCGTCGGCAGCGGCTGGACGGGTGGTTACTCTTGCCTTCCGCACCGCGTCGGGCGGCTCCCGCGTTCTCAGGAAATGGTACTGGCGAAATGGGCAGGCATCGGCGGGATTGCATCGGGCAGTACCGCGGTAGGTGGCGCGCCTTTTCATCCGCATTGGCGGGCCCGGCCCACGGACACTCCCTTGCGGTCGTGGCTCGGCAACCGACCGCGAGATGCGCCGCGGCCAACCCGACTGCACCACGCCTCCCCCCCCAAAACCCCTGCGCGAAACTAGAACTTGGACGCCTACGCAGCCTTCCGCCTCCGGGGCTACCTCCCTCTGCTTGCGGGCAACTTCCTCTCCGCCTTCGGCCTCCAAATGGTGGCGGTGGCGGTTAGCTGGGACCTCTACGTCCAGACCCGCTCCGCCCTCGTCCTCGGCAACGTCGGTTTCGTCCAAGTCGCGCCCTTCCTCTTCTTCGCGCTCTCCGCCGGACATCTGGCAGACCGGCTCAACCGCCGCACGATCATCCTCGCCGGCCAGGTGCTCCAGCTCGCCGTTTCCCTGCTGCTGGCCTTCGGACCCCGGTCCGTCGCCCTCGTCTACGCCTGCCTCCTCCTCACCGCCACCGCCCGCGCCTTCCAATGGCCAGCCCGCAGCGCCATCTTGAACCAAATCGTCCCCCCGGACGCCATGGGCAACGCTGTCACATGGAACAGCAGCGCCATGGAGATCGCCAACATGGCTGGACCCGCCGCAGCCGGCCTCCTCGTCGCCCTCGCCGGAAGCCGCACCGTTTACGCCATTCAGGTCGGCCTCGCCCTCCTTGCCCTGGCCTGCTTCTCCTCCTTGCCCGGCCACTTGAACCCGGCCCCGACCACCCCGGACAAGGGCCCACAATCCGTCCTCGACGGAATCCGCTTCCTCCGCCACAACAAGCTCGTCCTCTCCGCCATCTCCCTCGACCTTTTCGGCGTGCTCTTCGGCGGTGCCGTCGCGCTGCTCCCGATCTTCGCCGCCGACATTCTCCACGCCGGACCCCAGGCCCTCGGCTGGCTGCGTGCCGCCCCCTCGGCCGGAGCCGTCCTGATGGCGACCGTCCAAGCCCACTCGCGCCGCATCGAGCATGCCGGCTGGGCACTCCTCGCGACGGTCTCGGGTTTCGGCCTCGCCACCATCGGCTTCGCGTTTTCGCGGCGACTCTGGCTTAGCCTGCTGCTGCTGGCCCTGCTCGGGGCTTTCGACAACGTCAGCGTGGTGCTGCGCCAATCCCTGCTGCAACTGCGCACGCCGGACCATCTGCGCGGCCGCGTCTTCGCCGCCACCAGCATCTTCATCAACTGCTCGAACCAGTTGGGAGCCGTTGAGTCCGGCTGGGCCGCCGCCCTCTTCGGCGGCGGGGCCGCGGGAGCGGTCGCCAGCGTCTGGACGGGCGGCGTCGCCACGTTGCTGGTGGTCGCGGGGACGGCGTGGGTGTCGCCAGCGCTACGAAATTGGCGGTCTTCGGAAAAACTGTGACCCTCCAAATGATCCAAACCCCACCTCCCTCCGTAGCAAAGGTGTGGAAGGATTCTCGATGCTCCGGTCGGGCTGCGCTATGCTAGTCCCGTTGCCGGAGTTTCCCCAGATCCAAGGCCCGCTACCCCGGTTATTGCCAGTCCCGGCGGGAGCGCACCTTCCCGCGCTGGTCACCCGCATGGCCGACGGCGACCAGGACGCGATGGCATCCCTTTACGACGAAACGTCGCCCCTGATCAACGGCCTGCTCCTGCGCATGCTGGAATACCCGGAGGATGCCGAGGAGGCACTCCTCGACGTCTACATGAAGGCTTGGAAAAACGCCGCCCGCTACTCCACGGAGCGAGGCAACGTGCAAGCCTGGCTGGTCGTGATGGCGCGCTCCATCGCCATCGACCGCATTCGCCACAAGCGGGCGCTGCCCAAGGCTGTCCCAATGGATTCCGACCTCGGCTTCGAGTTCATCTCGCTCGACGCCGACCCCGAACAGCGCACCGTCGAGGCCCAGCGCCGCCTCATGATCCGCGCCGCGCTGCACGAATTGCCGCACGAGCAGCGCGAACTTCTGGAACTGGCTTTCTTCCGCGGCATGACACACTCCGAGTTGGCAAGGTGGACGGGACAACCCTTGGGAACTGTCAAGAGCCGGATACGAATGGCGATCTCCCGTCTGCGAAGATTGTTAGAACCCGCCGCGTGAGCGGCCTGGATTACGGAATGGACACGAACGAACGATTGGACATGGAATACTCGGATCCCGAAATCGACCTGCTGGTTGCGGAGTCGATCCGGCCCGTGCCTCCGCGCGCCGATTTGAAGGCCCGACTGATGTCCCGCGTCGCCGCCCATTCGACTTTGCGGCCCTTGGCCGACGTCCGCACCCACGACACCCCGTGGGAACCGATGGGCCGTGGCGTCAAGGCCCGAACGCTCTTCCACGACACTGCCACCGACCGCACCACCATGCTCATCCGCATGGAACCCGGTTCCCGCCTTCCATCCCATACCCACGGTGACGACGAACAGTGTCTGGTCATCGAAGGCGACATCCGCTGGGGCAGCATCGCCTACAACGCGGGCGATTTCGTCGCCATGGCGAAGAACACAACGCATCCCGAGGTGCGCTCGGAGACAGGCAACCTCCTGCTCATCATCGCCGGCCACAACGAACTGGTACACGCCTGACCCGCGGTCAACGGGACGGCCTTTTGGCCTTCGCGGTGGTTCAGCGAACATTCAGCTTGGTCGGGTATAATCCCTTTGGCTTCAATCGAAAGGATTCCATGAAACACCTCCTCACCCTGTCCCTGGCGGTCGCCGCCCTGGCGACCACCGCTCTCGCCGCGCCGCCCACCTACAAGGTGCTCAGCAAGATCAAGATCGGCGGCGCAACCCGCTGGGACTATATCTACGTCGACAGCACCAACCACCGCCTCTACGTCTCCCACGGCACCCAGACCGAGGTTGTCGACACCACCACCGACAAGCTCGTCGCCACCATCCCCGACACCAAGGGCGTCCACGGCATCGCCGTCGCCAACGACCTCGGCAAGGGCTACACCAGCAACGGCACCACCAACGAAGTCACCATCTTCGACCTCAAGACCAGCAAGGCCACTGGCAACGTCAAGACCGGTGCCAACCCGGACGCCATCATCTACGAGCCCGTCACGCACCGCGTCCTCACCTTCAACGGCAAGTCCAACGACGCCACCATCTTCGACGCCAAGACCGGCGAAGTGATCGCGGCCTCGGTGCCCGTCGGCGGCAAGCCGGAATTCGCGCAGGTGGATGGCAAGGGCCACGTCTTCGCCAACATCGAAAACACCAACGAGGTGATCACCATCGACGCCAAGACCGCCACGGTGACCAAGCGCTACTCCATTGCCCCGTGCGACGGCCCCAGCGGCCTGACCATCGACCCCAAGAACCGCCTGTACTCGGTCTGTGACAAGGTGATGGCGGTCAGCGACCCCGCCGCCGGGAAGGTCCTCGCGACCCCCGCCATCGGCTCCGGCCCGGACGGCGTCGCCTATGACGACGGCTACGCGTTCAGCGCCAACGGCAGGGACGGCACCATCAGCATGGTCGGCGAGACCGCCCCGGGCAAGTTCACCGTGGTCGCCACCATTCCGACCACCGCCGGTGCCCGCACCATCGGTGCCGACCAGAAGGCCCACAAGCTGTACCTGCCCGCCGCCGAAATGGGTCCCGCCCCGGCTCCGAAGGACGGCAAGGCCGGACGCCCGCAGCCCATTCCCGACAGCTTCATGATCGTCGTCGTCGGCCGCTAACGGATTCACCCGTGCCACCCCAGAGCCCGTCCGGCCCCCCGGACGGGCTCTTTCCGTTTCCGCCGATACAACCCCGTTATCAGCCGCCCGATCCAGTAGACTCATGGATTGGAACGTACGAACTTCCCGGTCCGCAGTGTCGGCACCTTTGCCGCCGCCATGCTCGTCCTTCGAGGCGTGTTGCAGGTTTCGCTTGGCGCCTTCCCCGTTCACACGCCGTTCCAAAACGTCGCACGCATCCTTATCTGTTGTCGCCGTCGCATGGCTGAGTCGGCGGCTCCTCGCGAAAGACCGCGTGGACAAGACCGCACTGCGCATGGGAGTTGTAGATTTTCCGTGGTTTCTGGGCGGAGGGCTGTTGATGGTGCCGTTGGTACTGATTGTGGCTCTGGGCCTTGGGCTCCTGGTCCCGTTTCGTTGGGTTTCGGGACCCTTGGACCCGCGAGAAGTCGCATGGGCGTTTTGCGAGTACTTTACCGGAAACGCGCTTGAGGAACTGATGTTCCATGGCTATCTGCTGGTGGTGGTAAGCCGGTCGATAGGCTCCCTCCGCTCGCTCCTTGTCCTTGCCGCCTTGTTCGGGCTGTTTCACCTTCCAGGCTTGGCGGGCATGGCCGCGATCAAGATGGTGTGCACGACGGCGGCTTGGTCCATCGTATTCGGGCTCGCGTACGTCAGGACGGGCACGCTCTGGGCTGCAATTGGCATGCATGCGTTTGGGAACACCCTGTTGCACCGCATAGGGGGGATGTCGGGGGAGCCGAGCCTGTTCCGCATCGTCTTCACGGGTGCTTGGCCAATAGCCTATGACCCCGGATTCGTTGTGTTCGTGGCGGTCGGCATTACGGCGGCGATTGCTTTGTTTGTGGTTCCAATCCCGGGGCGGCGCCGATAGGTTGGAAACGGCGAGGGGTATTTCCGGTGCCCCGAACAGACGCTCCCTCGCGGTCGCGGCTCGGCAGAATCGCAAGGGAGTGTTCGTTGTGCGGAGCCGCGTGCCTACCCCGCCGAAGCCCGCACCAGTTCCAGCAAGTCCATTCCCGCCCGGTTCAGCTTCTTCTTCTTCCTGTGGATCACGGCCACAGGTCGGCGCAGATTCGGGGCAGCCAGCGGAATCGAGACCAACCGCTTGTCCGCGATTTCCTCCCGCATGGCCCGCTCAGGCAGAATACTGATGCCCGCGCCCTTCGCCACCGCTTCCTTGATGGACTGTATATTGTCCAGACTCGCCGTGATCTCGACGGCCACGCCGTTCTCCCGGAAGAACTTGTCCAGTTCGCGGCGGA
The DNA here is from genome assembly GCA_903907865.1 of uncultured Acidobacteriia bacterium. GTDB lineage: Bacteria > Acidobacteriota > Terriglobia > Bryobacterales > Bryobacteraceae > BOG-234. The sequence goes on along the minus strand of CAIVPR010000035.1, from coordinate 47,656 downwards.
TGATGACTTCCTCGTCGAACGCCACGAAGTCCTGCCCCTGCAAGTCCTGCGGCTGGATCGCGGCCCTACCCGCCAGGGGATGCCCCGGATAAACGGCCACCGTCATCCGCTCGTCGCGCCAGGGGATGATGGCCAGTTCCCTCTTGTGTTCCGGGTAGCTGATGAAACCGAGATCCGCCCGGTCCTCCAGCACCGCCTCGTAGACCTTGTTGGGACGCAGCAGTTCCACGTGCAGGTGGCCGTCGGGATGAAGCCTGAGGAACTCGTCGCGCAACCCGCCCATTTCGGAGAGTCCGATCGAATAGATGGACGCCACCCGCACCGTGCCTTCCGCCGAGTGCTCCATGTCCGCCAAGCCCGCGATGAAGTCGTCCTCCACCCGCACCACGTCCCGGCAAAGACTCGCGAACAGCTTGCCCGCCGGCGTGAGCCCCACCGGCCGCGTCGTCCGGTCCAGCAACTCCGCCCCGACCCGCCGCTCCATCTCGCGGATGCGCTGCGTCGCCGCCGGCTGGCTCATCTTGTTCAGTTGGGCGGCCTTGCTGAGACTCCGCGAGTGTGCGACATCGCGAAACAGCTTGCAATCGGGGAAGATCAAAGGCCACTGTATCACGATTGCGCCAACATAAGCAATGTGAATACTTTCGAGTAGTAGTATTCGCCTATGCGATGAAGCGGCGCAGGTCGAACTCGTCCGTGCTCAGCCCGACCGCGCGCACCGTCTTGGACATTCCGAACATCCGTTCCGCCCGCAGCGGGGCCCGGAACGTCAAGTAGAACTGCGGCTCCGTATTGCGCGGCAGCACCAAGGCATCCGCAACAGGCTCGGTGCCAGCCCCCGCGATCTGGTCCAACGGAATCACCAGCGTAAAGATCAGCCCGAATCGCAGTACCACCCTGTCGCCCGCCAGGTAGCACGGACGGGCGTCAAACGACCGCGACAGCGCGAACGCCGCCATCCCGCCGTACAGGCTCAGTCCGGTGAGAATCCACGCCGCCGTGTGGCTCCAGTGCGACGCCACCAGGTGCACAGGCACCACCTCCAGCAGCGACACCAGCGCCAACCCCAGGATGAGGTCGTTGAACGCCGCGCGCTTGTGGAGCGTGAACGGGGTGGCTCCGGCGGGAACGTGGGGTTTCAGGTTCGGGGTGAAGGCGTACTGAAGGAGGACCAACTCGCCCACCAGGACGCGCGCCAAACCGTCGGACGGCAGCAAGCCGGAAAGGACGGCGCGGAGCCGGTCGAGCGGATCCGCATCCGGCTCCGACACCGAAAGCGACCGCGACCGCCGCAACCCCACCACCACGGCGGACACCAAGGCCACTTCCCCGGCCGCCAGCAGCAATTCCCTGCCCGGCACCACGGCCGGAAAGGCAAACGACGCCCGCAGCAATCCGAGAAACGCGACCACCGCCAAGCTCGCCTTGGGCCGGATGCCGGGCCGGACCACCAAAAAGTAGTACAGCGCGGTCACCGTCAGCGTCATGTCGAACACCGCAGCGGTTTCGACCACCCGCAAGCGCCCCGGACTAACCGCAAGCCGCACCGCCGCGCTGGCCAAGACGTTGACCAACACGGCCAAAGCCAGAAACGCCACCTGCGGATATCGTCGAATCTGCGTCATTTGTGTGTGGCCGCCAATTTTGGCTTCGCAGCCGACTTTCTGTCGGCAGTCCTTCCACCCTACTTCGTCTGCTGTTGCTGCTGCGCCGTCTCGCCCGCCAGCGGATCGGTCAACGACGCCGGCTCCTGCCCGCTGTGCACATGGATCGACTGGCTCTGGTCCGTGAAATACGTATGCGTTCCCGACGTCCCGAACTGCATCGGCACCGCCGTCACCGCATACCCGGTCGGCGTCGGCTGCAGCGTGAACTTGAACCCGCCCTTTTCCCCGCTCGACAAATCGCGGTCGATAATCTCCGCCCCGGCCGCGCTCGCCGCCCCGTTCGCCGGCGGTCCCAGCTGGGTCAACGACGTCGCATAGGTCCCGTACTGCGAATAGTACTGCGTCTGCGCCGTATGCAGCGTCTTCAGCGCCACAATCGCAGCCATCTCCTGGCCCGACCGACGGATGTTCGTCAACTTCGGCACGGCGACCGTAAGGATGATGAGGATGATCGCGATCACGATCAGCAGCTCGATCAGCGAGAAGCCTCTTCTGGCGGTGCGATTCCGCAAATCGCGGGGGCGGGAAACGAACAAGGTAGCCATCACTCTGTATGTTATGACGACGCCCCCCCGCCCCGCGTGCAACCGTTTCCAGATCAAAGACAGCCAGCCCCGGCCCTCACCGAGCATGCCTCGCCGCGTCTGTGTATTACCTGCCCGCAACTTCTTTGCAGCTTGCATCGATTTCCGTTGTGGGGCAGGTTGGCAACCTGCGGCGGGGTCTTCAATCGCAGACCTGTGCCGGACTTATCCAGGTGGTCCCTCGTCTGTAAGCCGTCGCCACTGGTCAACACCGCCACGCGCCCTGAAGGCGCGGATTTGGTTGCGACTCCGCCGCTCTGCGGGCCACCATTCCTGGCCTCATGCGCCGCAAGGCGCAGGTTGCGTGCATCTCGCCGGTTCGAGATGATAGCCACAAGGGACTGAAGCGCCTGTTCGAACTGGACGACCCAAGCGGCGTGAACCCCGAACATGTCGAAAAGCTGCGGGATATCCTCGCGACCCTCCACGCCGCGCCGACCGTGGCCCATATGGATTTGCCGGGGCTTCGGCTGCATCCGCTCAAAGGCCAGCTCAAGGGTTTTTGGGCTGTGACCGTCCGGGCCAACTGGCGGGTGATTTTTCGTTTTGACGATGGCGCGACGGATGTTGACTATGTCGACTACCACTGAAAGGAACCAATCATGACCATGAGGAACCCACCCCACCCCGGAGGCGTTGTCTTCCGACAGTGCATCGAGCCGTTAGGCCTGACCGTCACAGGTGCCGCTCAAGCCCTTGGAGTGACGCGCAACACGCTATCGGAACTGGTGAACGGAAGGCGCGGCATCTCGCCGGAAATGGCCGTCAGACTGTCCCTGGTTTTCGGCGGCACCGAGGAAGGCTGGCTTGTGCAACAAGCGCAGTACGACCTCGCACAAGTGCGCCGCGACCGGATGAAGCTGAAAAGACTGGAACTGGTGTAGTCTGCTCCCTGTCCAAAACGGCCATCTCTGCAGACACGGCGGGGTCCGTGTTTCCGGCTCTTGTCGCCCGGGGCCGGGGATCGGGCTGCGGTCCGCTTCCTCGAATACTCGGGATCATTGCACCCGCCAAGCCGTTGGAAACCAGGGAGCGGTGGGCCGATGCCGCTTCCCGCCGCATCCGTTGCAGAATTCCACACATTGGGTTTCCGGGCGGTTCCGGCTCCCGCGCAGCACGCCGGGACGTCGCCGGTCTTCCTTTGACCGGCTGCGGAAATGTCCATTGCTAGACAGGTCCTCGCGGCTCGGACGCCGATATACAATTGATTTCCATGGCTCAACTTCTCGTCTTGTACGGCGCTCCGGCAGACCCAGCCGCTTTCGAACAGCACTACCATCAGATACACGTTCCCCTGGCCAAGAACATTCCTGGCTTGCGCAAATACACGATCAACAAAGGCCCCGTGCAAGCCCTGGCCGGAACCGTTCCACACCTGATAGCGATCCTCGATTTTGATTCGCTGGCCGACATCCAGGCGGCCATGGCATCACCGGAAGGCCAAGCGGCAGCAGGCGATTTGCCGAACTTCGCTTCCGGCGGCGCCACGCTGTTGATCTACGACAACACAACCGTATAGGCCGATTTCCCGGACCGCGGCATTGGGCACCGATAGCGGTTAGTAACCTCGGGAGGAACCGATCCAGGGACGAGTCCTGAAAGCACCCTCGCTCGGCGGTCGCTGAAGGTCGTCTTTCTGGATTTCGATGGTGTCCTGGTTACCCCCAAGTCTTCATTTCGGCGATCCACCACCGGAACTGTTGTCGATCCAGATGCCGTTCGCGCGCTTAATCATCTGGTCGCTGAAACCGCTGCACTCCTGGTCGTCACCAGCACCTGGCGCTTGGAATACTCGCTCAGCGAACTCTCGGAGATCCTGCAATCCTGGATGGTCAGGGCGGACGTCCTTGGCGCCACACCATCCGGACCTTCCCGGGGTGATGAAATCCAGCAGTGGCTCGACCGGTTCGGCGGACCTGCCGCGATTGACAGCTTCGTGATCCTGGACGATTTTTCAGACATGGGAAAGCTGGCATCACACCGGATCAACACAGAGTTTGAAACCGGCTTGACGATGGAATACGCCCGGCAGGCGGTGGAATTTCTGAGGGTGACTCGGGTTTAGCCCGTCCGGGCAGCCAGCAGGGCGGGATTCAACAGACCATTACGGCACGTCGGTTCCATTGCACTTTCTGTTCTGGATCGCGTTGCCATCAGACGGCGTGAAAGCGCCCGGCGCGGGCGTTTTTCCTTGGAGGGCGTCAAGGGCCTTTTCGAGCAGCTCGTCCGCGTCGGGAAAGTGGGACGTCGACAGCCGCAACATGATCACGCACGCGGCGCAGTTCCCGTCGCAGTCCGCCCGCCGGTCAACACCACGAGAGCGAACCAGCCTCCCCCGAACAAGACTGACAAATATTTACAAGGAATTTGGGTGGCTGGCTATGGCACCCACGCCCGATGAGGTCTGCTGCCTCGCAACAACCTGTCCGACCGCCCCGACGCGCGAAATCCTGATGTTATCATTATGCCAGCCAAGCCATTGGAAACAAAGGGCCTGGATCTAGAATTTGACGTAACGCCCATTATCGGAAGTTGGGGCCGCACGACTTCGCCGCTGCCAGTCTTCGAAATCGTTACAGAAGCTGTTCCCTCTCAAGAACGCGACGTATTTCCTCAAATGCTGTTGTCAGATTTTCCTTCGGAAACCCGATGTAGGTAAGGCCGTGAATATTGGAGAACTGAGCACAACCGTCTTCCAAAAGAATGATGGCACGTTTGAATCCGAGTTTACCCTGAAATAGCCCAGTTTCGTGAATGACATTTTCGCGCGCGTGGGTGCTGCTATCGGCATGGGCATCCTCTGCCGTCATCACGAGGAAGGCAAAACCCGTATCGTCAAGCAATGTTTGCAGGCGCTCTGTCGTACTGATACCTGCCACCGCCTCGGCGTTGAAATCGTTGCATTCGAGATGCAGCCGACTGGCCAAAAACTCTTTGAGCTGAAGCCAAACCAACGACCGACCATGTCCGATGAAGACCTTTCGCGATTGCACTTCGGGGAAAACCTCTCGATTCTCACGGGAGGATGCAGGCTCCACCTGCTCAAGTTCTTCTCGCACTCCGCGGACCGCCTGCCGTAGCAACGTTAGAGCGTTCTGCTTACCATCGGTGAGGTAACCTTGCACTACGCGTGGGTTGTCACGGCCCGCTCCGCCCGCATAGACTGGGCCGTTATCCAATTGGGCAGCATCCCGGTACCTTCTATATTCAACCGTGTTGTGCCCGAACACCCACGCTAAGCTTTCGTCGATGGCCACCTCGAGTGCTTTGACCTCAGGGCTCCAGCGCCCTTGGACACTACTCGGATCGAAATCCTCAAGGTCTCCGAGACGCTTTTCGAGACGCGCAATCCCGCCCCTTCCCTTGTTCGTCTGAATGGGTTGTGGTTGTGTTTGCCGAGCCATTTATAACCTCAATACCTACATTCGACCGCGCAGCCCGCGCCAGTCATGCACGCCGAGTCTTGCTTATGTCCGATAAAACCCAAAGCCGGAAGTGAACCGATGGCGGAACGGAAGGGGGCCAATTTCAAAAGGGCGATTGTGAAAGCTGCCAAGGCAGACCGTGGCCGCACCCGTTACAGAACGACGGCGGCACCGTCGGACCGCTGATGGACGGCATAGCGTTCTCGAATAGCGTTTGGCAGTTTGGGCATCTATTTATCGTTTGTGCCCCACAAACCGGACAGAAACCGGGACCGGACGTCGGGTTCCTTGGATTGACGACGCCACAATAGTGGCCGTTAGTGCAATACAGCGAACTGGGCTGCTCCGGCCCGAACAAACGGCGGTCGATCATAGCCATACCTCTATTGAATCCTACCTTTCGTTTTCAGAATGGCCTCAACGGTGGCCCTATCATCATATAAGTCCTCAAGAATTCTTTGAGTATATCGATGAGCATCTTCCACCTCATCATCGCTGACCTCCCGCCAATCGTCATGGAGCACGTCATTTCCGAGTGCACGGATATCCTCATGCGCTTTCTTCCGGCGAGCATCTGTAATAACCCCGTCTCCTGCCGCCGCATCAATTCGCTTCTGAAGGTCGGTCAGACTGCGGTCGTTCCCTTTTGTGTAGCCGTTGGCCTTAAGAGTCTTTTCGAGGACAGAACGAAAGAGAGCAGATGCGGCGCGATTTGTCTTTAGCGCCGCACATAGCTCCGCTTCCCGGAATTCCGTCTCAATATCTTTAGGCACAGACTGAGGCACGGGCAACACATCGGGAGAAAATGGAAAGAAGTTTTCTAAAGCAGAACCATTTACACGGGCACCGTTGTCGGGGACTTCGGCAAACCCACAGCGCCCACATCTCGCACATTGGTTGAGTATGTAAAGCACGCGGTTGAAGCTTTTCTCTTTGTAAGTACGAGTACCGTTCCAAATGATGGCATGTTTCTGCTCGAAGCTAGTAATAGCCTTGCACGCCGGGCAATTGGCGGACACACTGTAATTATGCTCAGAAAGTTGCGGGCGCATCGTCGTGTTTATTCTTGGTTGGATCTCGTTGGGCGCTCCAGCTACGCCTTCCGCCACTGATCACGACCACCACGCACCGTTTCACGGACACGCTCCACAAGCGGCCGCCCATCGGGATTCAGCTCCCTCGCCCGCTCAATGGCTTCGGCCTGCGTCGGTAGCACCGCGCTGGCGCGTTCCGAATTTGGTTTCCGCACCGCGTAATCCCCTTGGGGTCGTCGTTCCACGTAAAGTTGATCTTTGTTCGCCATTTGTTGCCTCCATACAAAGGCTACCACAATCTACCTGTGGTGTGGGTGGTGTCTTCCTGCACTGCTTGTTGTATGCGGCTTGCCCAATGGCATCGCGCCACCAGTGTCTTGTGGGGAGAACCCTTCAGTCCCTAGGCTGAATCTCGTTGCGTCTGATAAAACCCACTACCGGACGTAAGCCCCCATCCCCCCATCACCAATCCAACCCAGCATCCCCCGCCGCACCCAGCGCCAAACTCACCGCGTCCGACCCCGCCCGCCCGTTCGCAATCAGCCGCAAATACCGGTCCACCAGCAGATTCACCATCGGCATCGGAGCCCGGCTCTCCGCCGCCGTCCGCTGCACCAGATGCATGTCCTTCAAAATCAACAAATTCGAGAACCCGACCGTATCCCAGTCCGCCGCGATCACTGACTTCCCGTAGTTCACATAGATCGGGCAATTGAACAGCGTCGTCATGAACATGTTCAGCAGCGCCTCGCGCGGCACGCCGTTCTTCTCGCCCAGCGCCGACGCCTCGGCCATCGCCTCGATCGCCGCCGTCAGCATGAAGTTCCCCGCCAGCTTCACCACGTTCGCCGCCCCCACCTCGCCGCCGAAGTCGAACACCCCTTGCCCCAGCGCGTCGAACACCGGTTTCACCCGCGCCTTCGCCGATTCGTCGCCCGACACGCAGATCCACAGCTTCCGCGCCGCAGCCGCCGCCGGACGCCCGAACACCGGAGCCGCCACCAGGCTCCCCCCGAACCGCGCGTGCCGTTCCGCCAGAATCCGCGACGTCTCCGGCGACACCGTGCTCATCGACACGTGCACGCCCGCCCCCAACGCCGCGCAGAACTCCTCCGACGCGACCGCCAGCAGCGCCGTGTCGTCCGAAACCACGGACAAAACCACGCCCCCCGCCACCGCCGCGTCCAACGCCGACGCCGCCAGAACCGCCCCGTTCGCCACCAACCCCGAGGCCTTCTCCGCCGTCCGGTTGTACACCCGCACCGCAAACCCGGACGCCACCAGGTTCTCCGCCATCGGCAACCCCAGCTTGCCCAATCCAATGAATCCAATCGTCTCGCTCATGCTTCCAGTATCCCCGCACGCCCAGTCGGCGTGAACGGATTGTCGATCACGAACAACCAGTGCCCGTCTGCCTGCCGCCTGACGACCTCCGTGCTCAACCCCCGCGTCGTCAAACCCTCCCCCACGGGCGACACCACCCAAGCGCCATGCAATACGGCCAACCCGTCCGGACCCTCGAAAACCGCCCGCGTGACCAGCGTCATCCGCGCGTTCCGCTCGAACGACTCCTCGTAGGAAGCCCGAATCGCGTCCCGCCCCCGCACTTCCGCACCATCGACCACCAACACGGCGTCCTCCTCGTACAGTGCCGCTATCGCCGCGCCATCCGCACGGTTGAAGGCATCTTGGAACAGCGAATGGAGTTGGGCGGCCTGATACGCGGGCATGATTTCGATCAACAAGGAGGAAAGAACTCCCGGCCGTCGCTGCCCGATAGCATCACAAATGCCAACCGAGCCGCGACCGCAAGGGAGTGCCCAACAAGACCGCCGGTCAAATCCGCTTCAACTACCGACGCAAACGGGCCCGACGACCGACCAACGCGGCAGCAGCCACACCCAGGAGCACAAGGCTGGAGGGTTCCGGCGCTGACGAGGACGCGGTCACCCCGGTAAACGTCGCGGTGAAATTCGTGGTCGCATAGTGCGTGGTGTGGGAGAAGGCGGAAAAGCTGATGACCGTTCCGTCGTTGGTGAAGACCGATGGCGTGGAGGGGAGCGAGTTGTTGGCGTTGGGTGCGGGAAAGTTGTTCGTGGCCAGCTGGAGGCCGGTGAATGCGCCCGGGGTCGAGTCCGTCCAGGTGAACGTGAGCTCCTCGGAGTTCCAGTTGGCGAGAAGCCACTGGAACGTCAGACCGGTGTCGGTGAAGTCGGCGAAGATGGTGTTCGGAATGTCGAATTCCGCGCCGGGGTCCGTGATCGTGACGTTGGACGCGCTCAACGCCTGGGTTGAGCCGGACGACTTGGTTTGGGTCACCACGAGGTTGACTTGGGTGCCGATCATCCCGGCCGTGGCCGTGGATGCAAGTGCGACTAAGAATAGGGAAACCGCTAGGGGACGAATCATCTAGAGATGATAGCGGGACTCGGTCGCCCGCCGCAACACCCGGTGACAAGAATTTTCGGCCAATCTTCCGTTTCGTTTCAGTTACTTACAAAACCGACAGTCCGGAAACGCCCCCTCGCCTTCGTATGATCGTCAGCGTCCGACCCACTGCGGACAACCACAAAAGAAGGAGCCATCTCATGTCCAACGAACTAGAAACCCGGCTTGCCGCCGTCCTGCAGCGCGAAATCGAACGCTGCGTCGCACGCATCAACGAATGCGAGGCCGTCGAAGCCGCCCGCCCCGAGCCCAAGCTCCGAGCCGCCAACGACCGCGACCGTGACCGGGCCTTCGTCGCCCTCCGCCGCGCTATGACGATGTTGAAGCACGTCCCGGTCGAACAGGTCCCGGCCCCGGAAGTCTGCCCCGAAGTCCCCGCGACTCCCCCACCCGCGACACCGCCCATCGCCCGCAACGCCCCCTGCCCCTGCAAATCGGGCCAAAAGTACAAGCGCTGCTGCGGACGCCTCGCCCCGCCGCTCCCCCTCCGCCAACCCAGTTCCCCAAGACGCCTAAACAACACGCCATCAATAACCTTGCAAGCAAAATGGCTCTGAATTTTCGAGTCGCCCCGATTCCCTCGGTGACCCCTGTCCACGCGGATTCCAATAGCTCCCGGACGTGTGCTACGATGCAAGCCATGGAATGGCCGCCCTTCGTGATCTCAGCCAACTTTCTTCTGTGCGACAGGGTATTGACCGAGTCGGACAACGTGGTCAGTGCCATCCGCATCATCGACACGGTTGCGATTACGCCAAATCCTGCCGGTCTAGCAGGACCAAACGGAACCCACGCGGAGATTTTTCTTCAAACGTTGGCACTGCTCAGGTCGAAGCCAGGTCATGCGGGCCAGCATTCCGCCCAAGTTCGCCTGGTGAGTTCCACCGGTGTCAGTTCGGATCTAGGGACGCCATTGCACGTGGAGTTTCGTCCCGAAGAAGAAACAACACCCGCAGGCTGCACGTTCGCTTATCCGATCCTCCTCGGGGTCAGGACCTTCGGGACCTGCTACATTCAGCTGCTGTTGGATGGGGCTCTCGTGGCTGAGGCACCGCTTACACTAAAACCGAGTGCCAACGGGTAGGCACAGTCGGCAACACCATGCCAGCTGGGATTTTTATGGGCAGCGGGTTTCCTTGCATCGGGAATCCGCAGGCCTTTAACGGAGGTTGGAAGCGTGCCCACATACCCGCATCGCGGATCGTCTGAGCCTCACGTTCCAGGGCTGGGATGGCTCGGGCCACAACCTGCCGAAGCGACGCCTCATCCCGATGGCCCCTCCCAAACTCGGCGAGTGGTCCAGCGATGCTGCTGGCCAAAGCATTCGCTTGTTTGTCTTCGGGTGCCTGCCTCGACAGGAAATAGAGCAGCCCAAACTCGGCCCGGAAGTCCCCAAGGGAGACCCTTCCCGCCGCATAGCCGGACGCCAAGTTGTTCAGCCGCGCGTGGATCTCGCCCATGACTCCTCCTCCTAAGATTATCCTCCAGAAGGTCGACCAAGGCGAACTGCGGCGTGCCTTTAACGATCCCGCAATTCGGGCCGACCTGACGCGTCGGACATGCCAGCGCGTTGAAAGTTACAGTAAGCTTGCCCCGGTCAACGCCGGACAGTTGCCGGGCACAACCAGCCATGTGCACGATTGGTATGAATGCGATCAGCAGACCGGGAAGACGCTCCTGATCGCATCGGTCCATTTTTACAGGAATGCAGACGGGACCATCGGTGCCAGTGGCCAGCCAGACCCACAACAGGTCCTGCTGGGCAACACGCTGCTTGTGGACCCTTAGCAGTCCTCAACGTTAAGGTGAGGAGGCCGGGGCCCTGGGGCTCCCCGCTAACTATCGGCTTTGAATTTTCGCGCTCCCCGCATCCCGCCCCCCCCGCCACGATTTGTAAGCTTTCATCGCACAAGGACGGTCGCCTTGGTATAAAATAGACCTACCTTAACGTTTTCGGGAGTCCAAGATGTACATAAAGCTGCACACCATCCAACGCGTTCTCGCGCTGGCCGCCCTAGCCGGGGCGAGCCTTTTCGCGCAAAGCAGTCTCAACCAGCAGATCTCCGGCCAGGCCGTCGACGCCACCGGTTCCGCGGTCGCCAATGTCTCGATAACCCTGACCGACCAGGGCACGGGCCTCGCGCGCTCCACCAAGACCGACGAATCCGGTGCGTACTCGTTCCCCAGCCTGCCCGTCGGCAAGTACACGGTTTCCTGCGACAGCCCCGGCTTCAAGAAGGAAGTCATCGCCGACAACCCCCTGAACACCGACGTCAGCATCCAGGTCAACTGCAAGATGCAGGTCGGCAGCCAGTCCGAGGCCATCACGGTCCAGGCCGACGCGGTCGTCGTCGAAACCACCACCGGCGAACTCGGCTTCACCGTCACCGGCGAACAGGCCAGCGAACTCCAGCTCAACGGCCGCAACTTCCCCGAACTCCTGGCGCTCCTGCCCGGCGTCTCCACCAACTACAACAGCGGTTTCGGCCTGTTCGGTGGCTACGGCGTCAACAACAGCGGCCAGTCGATCAACGGCGGGCGCACCGACACCACCACGTGGAACCTCGACGGTGCGGACAATAAGGATAACGGCGGCGGCGGCAACAACTTCGTCAACATCAACCCGGACGCCATCGGCGAATTCCGCGTCCTGACCTCGAACTTCAGCGCCGAGGCCGGCACGAGCGCGGGGGCGGTCGTCAACATGTCGATCCGCAGCGGCACCAAGAACTTCCACGGCAAGCTCTATGAATACTGGCGCAGCGACTACCTGGCCGCCAGCCCCTACAACGCGGCCGCCGTCGGCAAGCCCAAGATCCGCTGGAACAACTTCGGCGGCAACATCGGCGGCCCGGTGATCCTCCCGTTCACCAAGTTCAACAAGAACCGCGACAAGCTCTTCGTCTTCTTCGCCGAGGACATCAAGATCATGCGCATCGGTGCCACCACCTCGTGGACCGTTCCCACGGCCGCCCAGAAGAGCGGCAACTTCGGCACCTCCACGGTCCGGGATCCAGCCACGCAGGTCGCCTATCCCGGCAACACCATTCCGGCGAGCCTCATCAACGCCGACATGCAGAAGCTGATCAACATCTACCCGCTCGCCAACCAGGGCACGTCGACGTTCTCGTTCAACAAGACGACGCCCACCAACGTCCACCAGGAAATCCTCAAGGGCGACTACAACCTGAGCGACAACGACCAGATCAACGTCCACTGGGCGCACGACCACTACAACCAGCTCGAAAACACCACCAACCTGATCGAATACTACCGCCAGATCCCGGGCCTCAACTCCTCCATCCAGTGGAACCATGTGATCAACGCCCACTGGGTCAACGTCGCCCAGTTCACCTACACGGGCAACGTGATCATCGAGCAGGGCAATGTGATCCCGAACGACACGTTCATCAAGAGCTACACGCGCCAAGGCTTCGGCATCGGCCTGCCCAGCATCTATAACGCTTCGCCCGACATCCCGCAGGTGGCGGTCAGCGGTTTCACGACGCTCTCGGTCTCCCCGCTAAGCTTCAACAACTTCAATCGCATCTTCGACTGGAAGGACGGCCTGACCTACACCAACGGCCCCCACACCATCAAGACCGGCATCCTGATCATGCGCAGCCGCAAGAACCAGGACAACCCGCCAGCCATCAACGGCCAATACTCCTTTAGCACTTCGCGCACCCCGACCTCCGGGCAGGCGCTGGGCGACGCCCTCATGGGCAACTTCCAGTCCTACACCGAGTTTGGCAGCGTCCGCCAGGGCTGGTACCGCTTCAGCCAGGTGGAACCCTACGTCCAGGACGATTGGAAGGCAACGCGACACCTGACCCTGAACATCGGCCTCCGCTGGTCCTACATGCAACCGCAGTACAGCGCCCTCAACAACACGGTCCAGTTCCTGCCCCAGTACTTCGACCCGAAGACGGCTGCGGTGATCAACCCCTCTAACGGCCAGGTTATTTCCGCTCCGAACCCCTACAACGGTCTCGTGATCCCCGGCAACGGCTTCCCGGACACCGCCAAGGGCCGTGTGGCGCAGTACAATGACGCCGCAGTCAAGGCGCTGTTCCATGACCTGCCCAAGGGCGGAGCCTACACCCGCTGGGGTCTCTACTCCCCGCGCCTCGGTTTTGCGTGGGATCCGACCGGCAACCAGTCCACCGTGATCCGCGGCGGCTACGGCATCGCCTATGAGCGCATCCAGGGCAACTTCATCTTCAGCGGCATCAACAACGCCCCGTTCAACGCCTCGGCCAGCGTCCTCAACGGCACGGTGCTGAATCCCGGCGCGGCGGCCAGCGGCCCGACGTCGGTCCAGACGATCAACAACTCGCACTTCCTCGACATGCGTGTCCCCCGCACCATGACGTGGAGCCTCGGCGGACAGCGCAAGATCACCCGCACGTCGGTTCTGACTTTGACCTACGTCGGATCTTCCGCCGCCAACCTCTCCTATGTGCAGGACATCAACCAGGAGCCGCTGGGCTACGGCAAGACCCACTTCGTCCCCGGTAGCACCACGGCCTTGGCAAACACGAACTCCCTACGGCCCTACGCCGGATACGCCGTGATCCAGGAATACAACTCGGGCGCGAACTTCATCTACAACTCGTTGCAATCGCAGTTCCGCCAGCAGTTTAGCAAGGGCGGCAGTCTGAGCATCGCGTTTACCTGGGCCAAGGGCCGCAGCGACGCCAACAATTACGCCTACCAGCCGATGGACAGCTACAACCTTCGCGGCGACTGGGGCACTTCCAGCTACAGCCGCAGCAAGGTCCTCGTGGCCAGTTGGGTCTATCCGATCCCGTTCTGGCGCGGCGGCGACACCTGGTACAAGCAGTTGCTCGGTGGCTGGCAGGTCAACGGCGTGGCCCAACTCCAGACCGGCCTCCCCGTCAACCTCACCATCTCGCCCGACCAAGCCGGTACCGGCGACGGCAGCCAGCGCCCCAACCTTGTGGGCAATCCCTACGCGGGCGGCAACGTCGGCGGCAGCCAGATCCTGAATCCGACGGCGTTCGCGCTGCCGGCCCTCGGGACCTTCGGCAACCTCGGTGCCTACAACATCTTCCTGCCCAACTGGGTCAACGTGAACGCGTCGTTCGTGAAGACATATAAGGTAATGGAAGGTGTCAAGTTGGACGTCCGGTTCGAGATGTACAACGTCGCCAACCACTTGGTGACGTCGAGCGTGAACACCGGCAGCTTCAACGGCTACTCGACCAACGCGACCACAGGGGCCATTACCAGCACCACGGCCAACTGGGGAGCGAAGAGCGGCACCACCGACCCGCGCACCATGCAGGTCACCATGCGTCTGAACTTCTAGTTCAGATCACACCACAAAAGAATGGGGACGCTCAGGCCGTCCCCATTCTCCCATTTAGGGCAGTTGCCTGCCACAAACGCTCCCTCGCGGTCGCGGCTCGGCTGAATCAGCATGTGGCTTTCAGCCACCTCATGCGCTGCCACGCGCAGGTTGCGATACTTTATCCCCCTCACCACCCGCCGAAATCACCAACGCAGCCACAATCCCGCCCGCCAACAACGCCCCGGCCAAAATCGTCCGCTCCGAAAGATGCGGCGGACGTGGCGGAGCCGGAATCGAGTTCATAGCCCGCGCCGTCATGGCCCGCGACCGCTCCAATTCTAGCTCCAGCGACTGCAGTCCCATCTCCATGGCCCACCGGTGGTTGGCCTCGAACACCGGTCGCAGCAGGAACGTGAGGTTCCGCAGCACCGGCTTCTCGGCCCGTAGGTTCCAGTCGAAAGAGATGTCCGTGAACTCCCCGTCGGCGCGGATCGACCAGATCCCCCGACCCTCGAAATCCCCGCTGGCGGCCACCTCAATCCGCCCCGGCCGTTCCGCAACCACCGTCTCCGCATCCCACCGCAGCGTGTACGGCAACCACCCGCGCGTATGCAGTCGGAACCTACGGGGACCGGTTTCGTCCACCGCCAGATAGACCGAGGGCCACCACCGCGGATACTCGAGCGGGGCAGAAACGATGGCGTAGACCTCCTCCGGCGTCGCCCGCACGCGCCAACGGGTCAGGAAATGATAGTGGTTCGTCACAGGGCCCTTGATCCCATATTCGCACGAATCGGGGACATGAGGTAAAGTCCTATACATGCGCTTTCTACTGACGATGCTCGTCCTCGCCACCAGTCTTTTCGCCGCCGACGAGGCTGGCTTCCAACCTTTGTTTGACGGCAAGACCCTCACGGGCTGGAAGCTGGTCGGCGGCCACGGACCCGGCTACGTGGTGCAGGACAACAAGATCGTCTGCCCCAAGGAGGGCGGCGGAAACCTGTTCACCGAGAAGGAATACGCCAATTTCGCCTTCCGCTTCGAGTTCCTACTGACCCCGGGTGCCAACAACGGCATCGGCATCCGCGCCCCCTACGAGGGCGACGCAGCCTACAAAGGCATGGAGATCCAGATCCTCGACGACGGCGACGCCGTGTACAAGGGTGTGATCAAGCCCGAGCAGTACCACGGGTCGGTTTACGACGCGATTCCCGCGCGGACCGGCTTCCGCAAGCCGGTGGGCGAATGGAATGAGGAGGAGATCCGAGTCGAAGGACGCCACATCACCGTGACGCTGAACGGCGTGATCATCCTCGACGCGAGCTTGGACATGGTGAAAGAGCCGAAGGTGCTGGAGAAGCACCCGGGCCTCGCGCGGAAAACCGGACACATCGGTTTCCTCGGACACGGATCGCACGTCGAGTTCCGGAACATCCGGATCAAGGAACTTTAGCTCCGCCCCCCACCGCGCGGCTCGGCGGAATCACCATTGTTACCGAGCCACGACCGCAAGGGAGTGTTCGTTGCAGGCCGCGCCCTTACTTTACCCGAACCGACTCCACCAACGGAGGCGACAGGCTGTTCACAACCCCGGCAGCCAGACCCAGACTATATACGGTCAGCGCCGATGTTACGCCAAAATGCAGGAACAGAACGCCCCCGACCGTAACCATTGAAGGCGCGAAGGATATGGCATAGTTACTCAGCATCGTACGCGCGTACTCCTGACCAATGGAAAGCAGCCGGTCCAACGCCTGCAACGATCCACCCATCAAAACGATCTGGGCGGTGTCGGTCGCGAGCGTAGTCGCGCCGCGAAGGGAAATGGAGACGTCTGCTTGCTGCAACGCGATGGCATCGTTGAGCCCGTCGCCGACAAAGCAGACTACCTTGCCTTCAGCCTGCAACTGTTTCACCAAGTCAGCTTTTTGGGTCGGAAGCGTGTTGGCGAAGTAGCGATCAACTCCCAGTGCTTGCGCGAGCGCCCTGGTGGGCTCTTCATGGTCGCCGGAGATGATGTATACTTTCTTTCTCCGTGCCTTCAACTGCGCGACAAGTTGACGAGCCTCCGGCCGAATGGCGGGCTCCAGTTCAATCGCCCCAACCAACACGTCGCCGACGCTTACCAGCACAAGTGAGTGCCCCAGTGCATGAACTCTTGCCTGCAACTCCGTACTCGCCGTCGGCAAGGGAATCCCTTCCTGTGTCATGAACCTGGCACTGCCAACCCGAACGACAACCGTGCCAAGCGAAACCTTGATGCCAAGCCCCATCTCATAGCGTGCCTCGCTGGGATGAGGCAGTTCGAGATTTTGCGCTTGGGCCGCCAGGATGATCGCGCGGGCAATCGGATGGGACTGGCGCTGTTCCGCAGCTGCGGCAAATCGCAGCACTTCCTTCTCCGGCCAGCCCTGATAAGCGTGGACCTCGCGCACATGGGGCTGTTCCAGTGTTAGCGTACCCGTCTTATCGAACACGATCGTATTGATCGACGTCAGCCGCTCCAATGCCTGCGCGTCCTTGATCAGCACTCCGTTCTCGACAGCGACTCTCAAGAAGGTCAACATGCTCAAAGGCCCGAGGACTCTGAGGTCATAGCCTGGAGTGGATAGCAGCATCGCGAGTCCACCTTGGAATCCGCGAAACGTTGTTGCGATGGCCGACATCATGAGCGTGGGCCCCACCCATTGATCCGAGACAGCCAAACTCTTCGCTTCAAAGGTTTGTTTGTAGGCCGACGTGTTGGCCAGCACTTCGGCAATCTTGGCGGCGGAAGTCGCCGGCCCCGTACGTTCCACCTTCACCACGATGCGGCCCGCCAACACCAGAGTTGCAGCCAGCACCGGGTCGCCCGAGCCTTTTTCCACCGGTTGACTTTCACCGGTCAGCACCCGCTGGTCTATGGAAGCCTCGCCCTCAACAATCTCGCCGTCCGCCGGAATCACCTGACCGGCACCGATGACCAGCAGGTCGCCCGCGGCCAGTTGCGCGAAGGGTATCTCGACTTCCACGCCGTGCGACAAGATCCAGACTTTCATCGGCTGCTTGCCGTAGATATCCACGACGCGGTGCATCGACTGGTTTTCCATCCTATGGACCAGCAAATGCGCCACGGCTAGAGCCGTTGTTGTCAAAGAGAGGGCAACGAAATCTCCGAGCAGCAGCACACCGGGGAGCAGAATTAGATCCAGCGTCGTTACCGTCGGCCGACCCTTCGCCTTCAGGTCCTCGTATCCCTTCCTCAGATAGGGAATCGTTGTATACACAAGGCCGGGCAGGCTCAAGAGCATCAATGGCGGGTAGAAGAGCTGGCCCGCGACCGTCACTCCCAGCGTAAGCAGCGAAACTCCCAGCTGCAGTTGCGCCTCTTCTTCTTCCTCCCGCGCCTCGATCGAGCGGAGGGCGTTTTCGCTGTCCGCATGCAATACGGCAAACTGCCGATCCCTCTCTTTGCCGACAAGGGGCTGCACCACTTGGGTCGCCAGCTTCCGGGCCCGCGTTTGAAAGGTGACTGTGGTTCCCTTCAACTTGGTTGCGGTCTGCGTCGCGGCTGATGGGCGTGCCATCGGTCGGATTGCACCCTTCTTGGGTGTCTTCCGTCGACCGACTCCGGAAAGGAGAGCCCCTCCGCCAGCCATTAGCAATAGAACGGGAATGTGGACCATCTCGAGGTTCTCAAACGTGAGCTTGCAAATCCGCCACGCACAGGCTGTCGTCAAAGCTCCGGCCCGTGACCATGCCGAGCTCGTAGAGGCGCGCCAAGGCGTCGAACATGGCGGGGTCCTCGCCCCCGGAGCTCAGTTGAATGACGAGCTCTCCCGTGAACGTGCCTCTGTTCGCTTCGAGCAAGCGTTTGGCGACCGCATAGCTTGGATCCCACTCTTTGACGGAATAGACCGGACACTTCGATTTCTCTAGCGGCATATTGGTTTCCGAAGTCTGGCGTCAGTCGCCGGCCTACCCGTCAATGGGCTTTTGCACCACGAGCAGTAGGTAGGACACATGTTTCTCGAAGACATCCGTGAGCTGGAGCCAGTTGGCTTCGAACGCATCGATAAAGTCATCTGTGTAGTGGGCCAGCAGTTCGGCCCGCCGCTGCCTAACGCTCTCGAGCATGGCATCTTGGGACATTACGGTGGTCCAGCTCAAGTCCACGGATTCCAGGACCTCGAATCCTGCGCCACGGAACAAATCCCCGATCTCGTCGAACAGTAAGAAATCCAATTCGTTGTCGTCGAGGAAGTCCTTCTCAGCCTGCGACAGAGGCGCACTACTCTGCGCGAAATCGACCACAACGATGCGCCCCCCCGGGCGCAGGACCCGCGCGAGTTCGCGCAACACACGGGGCCGATTGCCCATATGGCAGAGCGACTCTATCGTCAGGGCACCGTCGAAGTGCGCGTCTGGAAAAGGGAGGGAATTGGCGTCGGCGAATTGGAATTTGGCCAACTGGTCGATCCCCACCGCTCGCGCCTGCGCATTGGCTGCGTCGATCTGGACGTGGCTGTTCGAGATGCCCAACGTCTGGCAACCCACCCTTGTGGCAAGCTGACGCATGATTGCGCCCCCGCCGCAGCCCACATCCAGCACGGACCAATCCCTGTGGGCCGCCAGTTTCTCGATGATCAGGTCATTCATGCGCTGCAGCGCGACCTCCAGTGGACTATGATCCTCCGGGGAGTACCAGTAGCCGTTATGAATGTGCGAACCGAACGCAATGGTGAACAGTGCATTCAGATCGTCGTAGCTCTTGCCAATCAGTACCGATGTCAATTGCATTGGGGTTGTTCGCCTCGTGAAAATGGAAATGTGCTTGTCGGATTGGCACTCTCGACGAGTTGCCGGACGCGGGCCAACCCTTTGAGCGCCCTATCAATTTCACCGTCAGTATTGGATGCGGTGATCGGGAAACGTAACACACTCCGGTCATTGGGCACGACCGGATATACAGCGGGTGTAATCAGAATATCGCATTCCAACGAAAGTTGGCAGGCATCTGCTACAAGCGGGGTCCGGCCCACCGGGACGGAAGTGATCGGAAAGTAGTTGTCGCTGTGAACGTCAAAACCCAGCACAAGCCTGTCCCCCGGCATGGCGCTGAGGACCGATATCGTCACATCGTTCCGCATGATCTCGCGCGGCGCAATTGGTTCTTTGGGTTGGAGACGAATCGAATCCATGGTCAGCAGACGCACTGGCGGCTGAATTCAGCAGTTTAGCCCCTCGAATAGGATACCGCAGAGGAATCATCGGCAGCCAGAAAAGGCTTGGCTGCTGATGATTCTGTCACCATTAACGGAGACAATGCGGACCGCTCAGGGCTGGGGTGCCCTGATCTCACACACCCGACTAGATAAACGCCATCGTCTTGATGCCGGAAATGTCAAACCGCTTCCGGCAGCGCATGTTCTTGCACATGGTCTGGGTGTCAAGCAGCACCATGTAGCTCTGGGCTTTGGCGAACTTGGCGCGGTCGCGCTCGTCGGCGCGGGGAGGAAGGCTGGCGCGCTTGGTGCGCACCAGCCATTTGATGTCGTAGGTGTCCTGCGTGCGGCACCAAGGACAGTTCAGCATGATCGGCTTGGTAGCCGGTGCTTCCGTGTAATAGTCCTTCTCTTCCACTTTTACCGCTCGGCCATGGGAATCCATGGCATGCCGTCGGCGTTGCCCTTGTACTCGGCGCGGGGCCGGATCAGGCGGTTGTTGTGGTACTGTTCCAAAACGTGAGCCGTCCAGCCAGCCATGCGGCTGACGGCGAAGATCGGGGTGTACAGGTCGATCGGAATGCCGAGGGAATAGTAGGCCGAGGCGGAGTAGAAATCCACGTTCGGGTTCAGCTTCTTCGCTTCCTTTACCACTTCCTCGACGCGGCTGGACATCAGGTACAGGTCCTCATGGCCGGTGCTCTTGCCGAGCGCTTCCGACATCTTGCGCAGGTGCGTGGCGCGCGGGTCTTCCGTGCGGTAGACGCGGTGGCCGAAACCGGGGATCTTAACCTTGCGGGCCAGCATGTCCTGGGCGCGCTCAACGGCCTTGTCCGACGTGCCGACTTCGAGCAGCATCTTGATCACTTCCTCGTTCGCGCCGCCGTGCAGCGGTCCTTTGAGGGCGCCGATGCCGGAGGTGACCGAGGAGTAGATGTCAGAAAGCGTGGCCGCCGTGACGCGCGCCGCGAAGGTGGAGGCGTTCAGTTCGTGGTCGGCGTGCAGCGTGAGGGCGACGTCGAAAACGTGCTCCATCACGTCGTCGGGCTTCTTGCCGGTGAGGCAATACAGGAAGTTGCCCGCGAAGCTGAGCGAGGAATCGGCCTGGAGAATCGGAAGTCCAAGGCGGAGCCGGTTGAGCGAGGTGACAATCGTCGAAGTCTGCGCCATGAGCTGCGTAGCCTTCAACTGGTTGGCCTCGGGCGACATGTCCTTGGCAAGCGGGTCGTACAGGCTCAGCATGGACACGGCCGTGCGCAGCACGTCCATGGGCGAATGCGAGGCGTTGGCGGCCAGGAAGGCCTCCACCTGCGCCGGAATCGCGGCATGGGCGAACAGGGCGGCCTTGAGGCCCGCCAGTTCGTCGGCCTTGGGGAGCCAGCCCTTCCAGAGGAGCCAAATGACCTCCTCGAAGGTGGCTTCCTGAGCCAGCACGTGGATGTTGTAGCCACGGTAGCTGAGAATGCCCTCGTTGCCATCAATGTAACAGATCTCGGATTCGCCGGCGACGACGCCTTCCAGTCCCGCGCCCGTTGTGGTAGTAGTGCTCATGTCGATAACTTCCTAGTCTAATCCAGCAGTCGTTTTCTCGGCCCTAACGCAGGAGCGGCTGCCTCAGCCGACCCACCGTGCGGTGAATCATGATCGACCACGGGCTCTTGTGGGGGCAAATCGGATACGGTGCAAAGCTGATTCCGTCACCGTTCTTGTCGACCCAGAGCTTCTCGGTGCGGTTTTTGTTGACATCGACCGTGAGGAGGACGCCGTTGTTGCAGGACTGGCTGTCCGTGAGGGCGAGGACGGCCAAATCGGGGGTGTCCTCCGGCTTGGAGGCTCCCGCTGGACCCCAGTCCCCGGAAAATTTGGTGAAATTGTAGCTGGAACAGGGTTTCTGCGGAGTGCAGCCCCAGATGCGGTAGGCGGATTGGAGGTCGCCCGAGCGGAGGGTGGTCAGAAAGCTCTTCACCACGCTCTCCTGGTGGTGGTTCTCGAAAAGGTACCAGCCGAGGGCACCGACTATCGACAGGGAAACGACCGCTATCCCGATCCGGCTTACAATGCGGTTGCGCTGCTCTTCGCCAGCGCCGTAGTTGTCCAGATAGCCCGGCATTCGATCCCGTATTTATTATGACCCCGGCCGACGGGCAAATGTTTCCGCGGCCGGGATCATTGAGGTCCGGTTGGGCCTACTTGGCCGGATTGGCCTTGTTGTAGGCGGCGGTGGCGTCGGTGGTCAGCTCGAGGGCCGGCTTGAAGAACAGGGTCTGGGAGGCGTCGATGATGACGTCAACGCCCTTCTCTTCGGCCAGCTTCTGGATGATCGCCTGCATCTTGGTGGACGCCTTGCCGAGGATGTCCTGGCGGTCGCGCTCGAAGTCGGCCTGGAGGTCGTCGGAGATCCGCTGGGCGTCGCGCTGCTTGCGCGTACCCTGGGCCTGCAGTTCGGCCATCGCGTTCTGGTTCAGCTTGCCGCTGTTGAGCTGCTGCTCAATCGACTGGAGGTCGGCCTGGATCTTGGCCAACTCGTCTTGGCGGGGCTTGTACTTGGCTTCGACGGCGGCGGAGGCCTTCTTGAGCTCGTCGGTGTCGGCCATGGCCTTCTGGGTGTTGATCACGGCGACCTTCACCTGGGCGGATGCCAAACCGGCAAAGCCGGACAAGGCGAGGGCGAAAACAATGGCGCGCGCGGCGCGGAAATCACGAAACATGTTTTGGAAGACTCCTCGGGAGGTTGAACCGTTACGCTACATTTGCAGCAGCGCTGGAAACATCAGGCTACCACAGTTCGAAAATTTTCTTGCCGCAGGGTGAGCGATTTGCCGGTTGGACAGCGTTCTCCTTTATGTAAGACAATGACAGCCGTGGCAACGAACGAGGTAACGCAGCTCTTGATGAGCTGGAGCAAGGGCGATCGGAGCGCCCTCGACCAGCTCACCCCGATCCTTTATGGCGAGCTTCGGAGGCTCGCCGCGTCCCATCTGAGGCGCGGGTATGAAGCGGAGACAATCCAGCCGACGTCGCTGGTGCACGAAGCATACCTGAAGCTGGCCGACCAGGACCAGCTCGTATTTCAGAACAGGGCGCAATTCTTCGGGCTGGCCGCGCAAGTGATGCGGACCATCCTTGTGGACCACGCCCGGAGCAAGTCGGCAGCCAAGCGCGGCGGCGGGGGTGCAGTGCTGACCCTGCGCGACGACCTCGCGGCCGCCCCGGAAAGCGGCACCGACATCCTGCAGTTGCACGAAGCGCTCGAGGCCTTGGCGCTGCAGGATGAGCGGAAAGCCAAGATCATCGAGATGAAGTACTTCGGCGGGATGACCGTGCAGGAAATCGGGGAAGTGATGGAAATCTCCGCGGCTACGATCGGACGCGAGATCCGCGTGGCCCATGCGTGGTTGTTGAGGCGGATGCAGCAGTAGCATCCTCCCGACGCCTCGTGGCGCGCGCAATCACTCGGTACCGTACTGATTCAAGCCGAGCCGCGACCGCGAGGGAGCGTCCTTGTCAGCATCTTGCCACGACCTGCCAAGGAGCGAAACGCCCGAGGCGGGATAGGGCCGACGCCGTCATCAAGGTGCGGCCCCCGCAAAGCATCAACGCTTTCGGGCGGCTAGTTCCCCGAGGAACCGAACATGTTCGGGTGTGGCCAGTCCTTGCTGAAGGACGGTGTTCCTGCGTACACGGTCCTGGCTCCAAAGAGCCGCCGTGTCCAACCAGAGTCCGGGGAAACAGTGCGATTTGAATACGCCGCTGTCCTCTACCTCCAAGGGACGGAAGCCATGCGGTGTCAGCGATAGGGCCAGCAGTTCTTCGCTTCGCGGCAGCGCAATCACGTATTCGTGGACGCCCGCTCGCTCGTACAGCCTCTTCTTCGCCCCGAAGTCGCGCGACCGGCTGGATACGGCCACCTCCACTACCAGCTCCGGTGCCCCGGAGGGGTACAATCCCTTCACGGCCGACTGGCCGCCGTACTCTGACAGAATCCGAAGTGCCAAGTCCGGTTGGGGCACTTGGTTTTCTCCCATCAGCCATGTTCCGTCGATAATCGGTTCGCATCCGGGAGTCGCAGTTGCGTAAGCGTCGAGCCAACTGGCCAAGAACAGTTTGCATCGTCCATGGGGATGGCTGACGGGAGCGGGCATGTAGACGATTCCATCCATCAGTTCGGCGTATTTGAGATCGGAGATCTCGTCCCAGCGGCGCAGGAACTCGTCGCTCGTGAGCGAGTCGCCTTCGATCAGAGTCGGGGCGGAAATGAGTTCGGCCAGCAGCATTGGATGTTTCCTTCGGCGGTCACCCCACCCTAACACCGCGCGGGCGGATGCCCGTTCTGGTTATACTTTCAGCATGAAGACAGCGTCGCGGTCAAGGAATACCTTGCGCGCCATTCACGCGATGCCGTCACCGAAGCCATGAATTCGGCGCTCGACGCCGTTGGAGGCACGGGCTCAGATCCTTTCGTTTCGCTCGCGGCAAATCGCGCGTTGGAACAGGTCGAGTGGTGATTGCGCAGGGCGACTTGGCGACATATGGTGGGCGGACCTCCCTTCGCCCACCGGTTCCGCGCCGGGATACCGTCGGCCTGTCGTTGTCGTTCAGGGTGAGGCACTCAACCAAAGTCGAATTGGAACCGTAATATGCGTACCGCTGACCAGCAATTTGAATTGGGGCGGGGCACCCGGCAATGTTGTCCTTGAATCGACAGCGACCGGATTGGCCCGACTTCCAAGCTTCGGTTGATCTTGGCGGGCGTAGATGTGGTCTTGGGAAGAGAGACGCCGCAGCGTTCCTCAATGAATTGAAGCCGCAGGGCCTTTCACCTGCCGGTATGGCATTTCATCCGGTTGTGTCATCCTCATTTGAGAAGACATGCACCGATCCGCCACCTGCCTCCCGCCAGCCCTGATCTGGACCACACTGGCGGCGCTCGCATTCGTGCCAACAACCGTCCTCGCGCAGGTCACCTCCGCCCGACCGCAATTCGACGCCGCGTCCATCAAGGTCAACGAAACTTCCGACCGGCCCGCCACCCGCTACGACCCCATCCGCGTCGACCTCCACAAGGCCAGCGTCAAACACCTCGTCCGCCGCGCCTGGCCCCTGCCTGATTACCAAATCGTATGGCCCGTGTGGGTGGACGCCCAGCGCGGCATGCGCGGCTACGACGTTTCCGTCACCTTCCCCCGCGATACCAGCCCCGCCAACCTGAACCTCATGTTTCAAGACCTGCTGGCGACCCGCTTCGGCCTTGTGACGCACTGGGAGACCCGCGACGTGAAAGCCTTCGAGGTCCGCGTTTCCGACCAAGGGACCAAGCTGCGTGAAGCCAAGAACCCCGCCCCGCCGACCGATTTCCCGAAGTACACCGCACGGGCACAAGAAGGCCTGTGGCACTTCAGCAGTCAACTCGGCACCGCGCCATCCGGATTGACGGTCGCGGGCCTGCTCGAAGCCCTCGATGCCACCCGCATTCTGGACCGCCCGCTGGTCGACGCGACCGGCCTCACCGGAAACTTCGACATCGAGTTGACCGCTCCGGCGGAGGCGCAGGACAACAAGCCCGCCCAGACGGAACTGCTAAAGGCGCTCGAAAAACAGCTGGGGCTGAAAGCGACGGCGAAAACCATCCCGCTCCGGATGCTGGTCATCGACCGCATGGAGCGGATTCCTACCGGGAACTGAGACGCGAGACAACCGGTCATTGAATACCCAAGAAGCGTTAAAACTGGGTATACTATGACTTGTTATGCCACGGCAAACTCCCTCGCTGCTGCCCCGCCTGACCCGCCTGCTCGAGGGGCTGGGCGGAAACATCCGCAAGGCGAGGTTGCGCCGTGCGTATTCAGCGGAAACTGTCG
Organism: uncultured Acidobacteriia bacterium; assembly: GCA_903907865.1. Taxonomy (GTDB): domain Bacteria; phylum Acidobacteriota; class Terriglobia; order Bryobacterales; family Bryobacteraceae; genus BOG-234. The sequence continues at coordinate 22,119 of CAIVPR010000035.1, read as the reverse complement.
CGCAGCGCGCGGAGATCTCGCGCAAAACCCTCTACCGGGTGGAACAGGGCGATCCCGTGGTGGCGCTCGGGATCTATGCGCGGGTGCTGCAGGCGCTGCAGTTGGAAAACGACCTCGCGCTGTTGGCGCAGGACGATCTCCTGGGCCGGAAACTCCAGGACGCGGGGCTGGAGCCGCGGGCGCGGGCCCCGAAGAGACCGACCGCTCGGAAGAAGGCTACTCCGACGGAGGGTCCGTCATGATCTCGCGCGAACTGGACATGGTGGACGTGGACGCCGACCTGTCCGGGCAAGTCCGGCGCATGGGGTCGTTGCGTCGGCAGCGAACCCGGAGCGGCGACATCTTCTCCTTTGCATACTCGCCCGAATGGCTGCGCGGACCGTCGGCGTTTTCGTTCGACCCCGATCTGGCCATGTCGCAGGGACCGCAATACCCGGCACCGGGACGGGCGAGTTTCGGAATCTTCATGGACTCGTCGCCTGACCGCTGGGGTCGTGTGTTGATGCAACGCCGCGAGAACCTGAGGGCGCGCCGCGAAGGGCGCAGGCCGGGAGCGCTGACGGAGTGGGATTTCCTCCTGGGAGTCCACGACAAAACCCGCATGGGCGCGTTGCGGTTCGCGCCGCCCGGCGGCGGACCATACATTGAGTCGTCCGACGACGAACTGGCAGCCCCTCCGTTGACGTCGCTGCGGGAACTGCAGGCTGCGAGCCTGGATTTCGAGCGGCACGCGGACGACGAGGACCATCCAGACTACGGGCGGTGGCTTAGGCAGTTGTTCGCGCCTGGAACGTCGCTGGGCGGAGCGCGCCCGAAGGCGTGCGTACGGGATGAAGAAGGGTCGCTATGCTTGGCGAAGTTCCCCAGTCGGCAGGACACACGCGATACGGGGGCTTGGGAACTCGTCGCGCACCGGCTGGCGGCGAAGGCGGGAATCAACGTACCCGTGGCGCGCGGGCTGCGGGTTGCGGAAAGCGCCGGAACCACGTTTGTGGCGAAAAGGTTCGACCGGACGCCGGAGGGCGGACGAATCGCGTTCGTCTCGGCCATGACGCTAACTCAGCGCATGGACGGGGACGGGGGCGCGAGCTATTTGGAGTTGGTCGATCTGTTGCAGTCGCGCGGCACGGACACCCACCGCGACTGCTTGGAACTCTACCGCCGGGTTGTGTTCAGCATTCTGATCCACAACACGGACGACCATCTGCGGAACCACGGCTTCTTCATTGATTCAGGAGAGGGCCCCCGAACGGGAATCTCGCTCTCACCCGCGTATGACATCAACCCGTCCCTCGACGGCAGGGGGCTTTCCCTCGCCATCAATGAGGTGGAAAACGCTTGCGACCTTTCGCTGGCGCTCGACGCGCGGGCGCTCTATGGAGTCTCGGCGCCCGAGGCCGACACGATCATCGGCCGGTCGCGGGCCGCGGTTGCGTCATGGCGCGACGAGGCGCGGAGGCTGGGGATCCCAAAAGGGGAGCAGGATCTGATGGCCGGGGCGTTCGAGGCGTAGCGTCGAACTTTACAGATGCGCGTGGAGACCGAGGACTGGAAAGCGCCCAGGTCGTCCGCTGCGCGGCATCCCAGACCGAGGAGGACATCCCGCTGCTGGCGGCGCACCTTCTCGCCCCCTTCGCCCGCAGCGGCGGCGTCCTCAGTGCAACCACATTGAGTCTGTGGTACCGGTCGGCCCGAAACCCCTCCGTCCCGCACCTTATTCCGGCAGTCACCGTCCAGAGGACGGGATAACGGGCTACCGTCCAGACGTCTTGGTCCCTCGCCGTTTCCGCAATTCCCCCGCATCGGTCAGATCCTGGGGCCGCCCGGTTGACTCCTTGTTGCGAATCAGATCCTCGAAGCCAACGAACGATGCCGCAAGACCATCGATCAAGCCCTGCTCCCGGTGGGGCCATGCGGCCTCAAACTCGACGCCCGTAAGGGAGGTCAGCAGGTCGATTCGGTTCGGCTTCGCACCCAATTGCACGATCTGGTCAGGGCGGGTGAAGTCGGCAGCGGTCAAAGGGAGACTGCCAAAACCGAACGTCCGCAGAGTGCGAAGTACTGCCTCGGCATTCGCCGGTGCCGTACTGAGAAAAAAGTCTATGTCCGCAGTGAACCTCGGGTATCCGTACCAAGCGACGGCAAACCCGCCAACCACCAAATACTCAACCCCGTTGGAATTGAGTAATTCGACAAACTCTCTCAAATCCTTGCTCAGCTGCATCGGGATAGATCCGTTTCTGGAGGTCGAGGACAATGGAGATGCGCTGCTCCGGGCTCATGCGCATGTCTTCTTCGATGTCGGCGGCCTCGGCGTCGGCGAAGTTTGTGAAGATTCGGACCGTCTTCTCCATGCCGTAATTGTATCGAATGTGCGGGGGGAACGCGCGGAGGTTGGGCTCGTACGACGACATCAGGGTGTGGACTATGGCCTACGCCCGATGCCTCAGAGCTTCCGGGCTTCCATCTGCGCCACGAATTCCGCATGTTCCGGCGTCACCAGACCCTGCTGGAGCGCCGCGTTCCTGCCTTGGCGGTCCCGAGCCCACAGCGCCTTGGTGTCCAGCCACATTCCCGGAAAAGCCTCCGAGCGGAAGATGCCGTCGGCATCGGTTACACGGGGCCGGAAGCCAAACGGGGTCAGTGAAAACGCCGCGAACTCTTGGCGGGGCGGCACCGCGATCAAGTATTCCCGGACTCCCGCCCGCTCGTAGAGCCGCTTCTTCGCCCCGAAATCGCGGGATCGGCTCGTCACGGCTACTTCAACAATCAACTCCGGTGTTCCCGACGATACAAACCAGTTCTGGTGGTAGCAGCTTACGGGAAGAGGCATGTAGACAATTCCATCGATCAGTTCCGCATGTTTGAGGTCGGGGATGTCCTCCCACCGGCGCAGAAACTCCTCGCTCGTCAGCGAGTCGCCTTCGAACAGCAGCGGGGTTGAACCGGGATCGGCAAGCGCAGCCAGCGGCATCGGATGGTTCCTCGGTCAGTCGCCCCCATCCTAGCACCGGGCGGGCCTGACGGTCACGACTTGTCGAATTATTCCGCCTCTTGGGGCAAGCTCTTTGCAATCAGAGGCATACGAGCCAACCACGAACGCGCTGCGTCCTTCGCGATGCCCTTTTCCAAGCACGGGCGGGGTACAATCGCGCCGGATGCAACCCTACGCCAACCCGCACACGCCCCGACCAGCAGCGCACGAGCCGCGCGAGGCACGACTAGCAAGGACCATCAACAGCTCGGCGCGGCTGGACGTGCGCTGTTGATGGAGAACCTCGCCGCGCGCCGCCAAAACACAAAACCACAAAACGAACCCGAGCGCCCCGGTCACGCCCCACCCCGCCGTCCCAAGCATCTCCTTGGGTTGCAAAAACGATTTTTGCCAAACGAACCCGACACCCGCACCCATCCCCGGGTTCCGCTCGCACAATTTCTCCAAACGAACCCGACAATCCCCACCTCTGTTATAGACTTGTTTACCGTAAAGAGGGATTATCGATGACTCACCCGACCCGCACCGCCTTGGCCTTACTACTCGTCTGCGCAACCGCAAGCCTCGCCCAGGAAACCCGCGGCAAGATCCTCGGCCACGTAACCGACAGCAGTTCCGCCGCCGTCGCCCAGGCCAAGGTCTCGGTCCGAAACACCGACACCAACGTGAACACCGAGGTCGCCACCGACGCCGCGGGATACTACGAGGCCCCCCTCCTCGTCGCGGGCAACTACCAAGTCACCGTCGCCGCGCCCGGCTTCCGCCACGCCGAGCGCGACGCGATCCAACTCACCGTCGGGGCCCACCTCGAAGTCGACGTCAAGCTCGAGGTCGGCGGCGTCTCCGACGCGGTCACCGTCAGCGCCGCGCCCCCGCTTATCGACAGCGACACCCTTACCTCCGGCATTTCCATCGACGCCAAAAGCATGATGAACCTGCCCTGGCCCGGCGACAACCCCATGGTCCTTCTCTCCCTCGCGCCGGGCTCGCAGACAACCAACACCATTTCCGACTACTCCGTGCGCCTCCACAGTGGCGGCCCCGGCAATGTCTACGTCGCGGGCGGCGTCGGCGGCAACGAATATTCCATCGATGGCGTCTCCAACCAGTCCGGTCGCGGCATGGGCTTCAGCCCCGCCTCCGAACTGGTCGAGGCCATCCGCGTCGAGAGCTCCGGCTTCGACGCCTCCTTCGGCCACAGCACCGGGATGGGCGTTTCCGTCATGACCCGCTCCGGCACCAACCAGTTCCACGGAGCCCTCCGCGAATCCTACGACCAAGCCAGTTGGGCCGCCCTCGACTTCTTCACCAAACAGACCTATTACAACCGAATCGCCGCCGCCCACGCCTCCGGCAACAACGCCCTGGCAGACCAGATCGCCTCCCATCCCGCCCTCACCCCCTTCCACCACAACCAATACGCGGGCACCATCGGCGGTCCGGTGGAAATCCCGAAGCTCTTCAACGGCCGCAACAAGCTCTTCTTCTTCTTCGGCTACGCGGGCTTCAAGATCAACGAATACCGGCAATCCTACGCCGCCTTCCCCACCTCGGCCATGCGCCAGGGCGATTTCTCCAGCCTGCTGCCCATCAACACCACCAACTACCAGGTCTACGACCCGCTGAGCGTCCAGCCCGATCCCACCCGATCCGGCCACGTCGTCCGCACGCCCTTCGCCGGCAACATCGTCCCCCTGTCGCGCCTGACCAATCCCGTCTACAAGTTCTACGCCGGATACCTGCCCAATCCGAACTCGATTCCCGCCCTCGGCGTCCAGCCCAACCAGGACTTCATCGCCTACAGCTCGCCCTACACCGAGCTTTACAACTCCTACACCAACCGCTACGACTACAACATGAACTCCAACAACCGCATCATGGCCCGTTGGAGCTGGAACAACTGGCGCAATTCGAATCCCACTTGGCAGTACTACTCGCAGTCCAACCCCAGCCTCTGGCAGGGCAGCGGTTCCATCCGGCACAACGTGGCCGCGGGCATCGATTGGGTTCATAATTTCGGATCCAGGACCGTCCTCGACGTGGCCGTCGGCTCGCAGATCTACACCGGCATCACGCTCGACCCCGGCTTCCAGAACACGCCGCCATCGTCCATCGGCTTCCCCTCCTACCTCGACACCAAGAGTTCCAACGCCCCCCTGCTGCCCAGCATCAACTGGAGCGGCTGGACCGGCTTCGGCCCGTCCGTCGCCCCCGGCGTCAGCCCGAAGAACCGCATCCTGTCCACCAAGGCCGATGTCTCGCACCAGACCACCCGCCACACCATCAAAATGGGGGTGGAGATGCGCGCCCAGTATTTCTCGGCCTACACCGCGGGCAACAACGCCGGCGTCTTCGGCTTCGACAGCACCTACACGCAGCGCACCGACGACGGTTTCCAGTCCGCCGGAACCGGCGCTTACGGCGGGTCCTGGGCCGCGTTCATGATGGGCCTCCCCTCCAGCGCCTCCGCCGACACCAACGCCAGCAGCGCCGCCTACGACAGCTACTTCGGCGCCTACGTCCAGGACAACTGGCGCTTCAGCGACCGGCTCTCACTCAACTTCGGTCTCCGCATGGACTACGAGTTTGGCGGCACCGAGCGCTACAACCGCCTGATCAGCCAGTTTGACCCGACCCTGTCGCTGCCGATCACGGCGGCGGCCCAGGCGGCCTACGCGAAGGTCGCGATCCCGGAAGTTCCGGCCTCCTCCTTCCAAGTGCTCGGCGGCGCGACCTATCCCGGGGTCGGCGACAGCCCTCGCGCGGTCTGGAACAACGCCATCAACTGGCAGCCCCGGCTTGCCGCCGCGTACCGGCTCGGCGACAAGGCCGTGATCCGCGTGGGCGCGGGCATCTTCTCGGACACCCGCAACGTCCAGACCGAGACCTTGAACCAACTGGGCTACAGTTGGCCCACCAGCACTACCTTCACCAACAACTTCGGACAGAGCTGGCTAGTCGGGAGCCCTGGCGCGGGTGTTTCGCCCATGAGCGACCCGTTCCCCGTCCTCTCCACCGGCACCCGTTTCCAAGCGCCTCCCGGCAATACCCTGGGGGCCATGGCCCCGGTTGGCAAGGGTTTCACCTACGCGCCCTACGACCGCCCCCACGCCCGCCAATACCGCTGGCGCTTCGACTACCAGCGCCAGTTCGGGGCGTCGACCACCGTCAATGCGGGCTATTCCGGGTCCTACTCCGACCACATTTCCATCAACCAGAGCCTGTCCGCCGTGCCCGCGCAGTACTACTCGTTCGACAATTCGCGTAACAACACGGTTGCCAACAACTGGAACACCAACCTGACCAACCCGTTCAACATCAGCAACTTTACGGGCTTGCAATCCTCCAACCCGTTCCTCTACCAGTACCTCGCGAACAACTCCTTCTTCACCTCGACCACCATCCGCAAGAGCGCGATCTGGGCCCCTTTCCCGCAGATGAACGGCCTCACCGAGACGGTGCCGCTGGGCCGGGCCAAGACAGAGCAATTCGACCTCACCGCCACCCGGCGCTTCTCATCGGGTTTGAATTTGAACGCGTCCTTCGTGAAGCTGTGGAACCTGGCCGCGGACTATTTCCCGAATCCCTTCGACGCATCCCCGGCCTTCGAGCCCAGCAATCTCGGACGTCCGTTCCGTCTGACCACCAGCGCCGTCTACCAACTGCCGTTCGGCAAGGGCCGGCGTTTCGTGAACCACGGCCTCGCCAGCTGGATCATCGGCGGATTCCAGCTCACCATGCTGCAGGAGTACCAGCCCGGCGCGCTGGTGGCGTTCAACTCCACCAGCTACTACACGGGCGCGAACCTGACCGACATCTGCAACACCGGCCCGCACACGCTTGCCCAATGGTTCAACACGACCGGCTTCCAGACCAATCCGACGCTCGTCTCGACCACCGGCCAGGCCCGGACCTTCCCCAACTACATCAGCGGCTACGGCGGCTGCCGCGGCGACTCCCTGAAGCGCGCCAACGCCGGCATGGCCCGCGACATCAAGGTCCGCGAAAGCCTGACTCTGCAACTGCGATGGGACGTCTACAACGTGACCAACCACTCGCAGTTCAACACCCCGAGCACAAGCCCCTCGGCCGCGAACTTCGGACAGGTGACCGCGACGGTAGCCGGAGGCGGTGGACAAGGCACCAACAACCGGTCAATGCGGGTCATGGCGCGCATCGTGTTCTGATGGAATCCTGGACGTGGAGGACACTGGTAGTTATGTTGCCGAACGACACCTCGGAGCGCGCGCAGGAGGTTTACTTTCAGCGCCTCGCCGCAATGACACCCGCTGAACGGATCGGTGTCGGGGCGGCCCTGTGGGAATCGGGCCACGCCCTCCAACGCGCCGCGATGCGCCGCAAGCATCCAGGCGCCGCCGACCTAGAAATCAACTTCCAAATTGCGGTCACCCGCTACGGTGCCGAACTCGCACGCAAAGCGTACCAGCGGACATGATGCAGGTCGGTGATGGCTTTACCCCACTGCGGCTGGCCCTGGAACAGTCGGACATTCGCTACGCGATTGGCGGCTCGTGGGCAAGCACGGCGTTTGGGGAGCCTCGGTTCACCAACGATGTCGACATCCTCGCCGATTTCACGTTGGACAACCTCGGCCAGTTCTTTCAGCTTCTGCCGGACACTTTCTACGCGGATCCGGAAGACGCCAGTCAGGCGATCCGCCGCGGACGATCATTCAATGTGATCTACATGCCGATGGCGTTCAAGTTTGATTTCTTTCCCGCCCGCGCATTCCCGCTCGGCATGGAGGAACTGGAGCGCGCGATCTTCCTCCCCGACACAGGGCTATCGCAATCGCCAGCCCCGTTTGTGACTCCGGAAGACATCCTGATTGCCAAACTGCATTGGTTCAAGACGGGCGGCGGGGTTTCCGAGGTCCAATGGCGGGATATCCAGGGCCTCCTTCGCAATTGCGGCGGGACGCTTGACCGGGACTATCTCAAACAGAGCGCCGGAAGGCTCGGAATCAGCAGTCTCTTGGACCAAGCCTTCCAAGAGGTATAGGTCCACGAATCCAGCCGAGTCGGCTAACCTGAACGAATACGAGCGTCCTGTTATGATGACCCGCGCCGATTTCATGAAGACCCTCGGCCTCGCCGCCCTCGCCCAAGCGGCTCCTGCCAAACAGCCCCCCAACGTCCTCTTCATCGCCGTCGACGACCTCCGCCCCGAACTCGGCATCTACGGCGCGTCCCACGTCCATAGCCCCCGGATCGACGCCCTCGGCCGCAGCGGAACGGTCTTCACCCACGCCTATTGCCAGCAGGCCGTCTGCAATCCCTCGCGCGCCAGCCTCATGACCGGCCTCCGCCCGGACACCCTCCGCGTCTGGAACCTCCAGACCGATTTCCGCAAAACCACCCCCGACGCCGTCACCGTCACCCAGTCCTTCATGGCCAACGGCTACCACGCGGCCACCATCGGGAAGATCTTCCACAACGTCCTGCCCGACCCCGCCTCTTGGAGCGAGCCCGAAATGTACCTCGACGGCTTCCCATTCGATCCCGACGCCGTCTACCGCAGCGACGATGACACCGTCTGGATCGAACACCGCAAGCAGCAGCTCCAGGCGGCGGGCGAGGCCGCGCGCCACATCGACCAGTTCGGCCAGTGGTACCTCAAGAGCTCGGCCACCGAAAGCGCCGACGTCCCCGACAACGCCTACTACGACGGGGCGCAGACCGACGCCGCCATCCTCAAACTCCGCCAACTCCGCGACCGCAACCAGCCCTTCTTCTTCGGAGTCGGCTACTACCGCCCCCACCTGCCCTTTAACGCGCCGAAGAAATACTGGGACCTCTACGACCGCTCCAAGATCCCCCTCTCGCCCAACCCCTTCCTGCCGAAGAACGCCCCGCCCATGGCCGCCAATATGAACCGCGAACTGCGCGGCTACCGGGATTTCGCCAGCGCTCCGACCCCGCACCAAGGCTCCGTCACCGAGGACCAGGCCCGACTCCTCCGCCACGGCTACTTCGCGTCCGTCAGCTACATCGACGCGCAGATCGGCCGCCTGCTCGACGAACTGGAGCACTTGGGACTTGCCGAAAACACCATCGTCGTCCTCTGGGGCGACCACGGCTGGAAGCTGGGCGACCACAACGGCTGGGGCAAGATGACCAACTACGAGATCGACACCCGCGTGCCCCTCATCATCCGCGCGCCCGGGACGCGGGCGGGACAGGTTTGCCACGGGTTGGTCGAGTTGGTGGACCTCTACCCGACGCTGTGCGAACTCGCGGGCATCGCGCGGCGGCCGGAACTCGAGGGCACCAGCATGGTCCCGCTGCTTCGCGATCCCCGTCGGCATTGGAAGCCCGCGGTCTTCAGCCAATTCCTGCGCGACGGCATCTGGGTGGCACCCGACGACATCGTGTACATGGGCTACAGCATCCGCACCGAGCAGTACCGTTATGTGGAGTGGTACCGCTGGGAGGACCACGTGCTCGTGGCGAAGGAGTTGTACGACGTGAGGCGCGATCCCCTCGAAAACGTGAGCCTCAAGGACGAGCACGGGATCCAGGACCGGCTTGCACGGCAGTTGCATGCCGGTTGGCGGGTCGCCAGCAAGGGTCTGCCGGGCGCCTCGTAACATCGGAAGCCGCAGCAAAGTCTCATACCTCAGGCCCAACCCCGCATGAAATTGAACAGACGAGAACTGATCGGCAGCGTTGCCGGAATCGCGGCGCAGGTCGCGAGTGCACAACCGGCCCCGAACGATGGACCTGTCGAACTGACGTGGATCGACGGGGCGCCACCCGTCCTCGAAACAGGCGTCAGTTGGGGCGTGTCCTGGCCGCGCGGCGAAGTGCGTCCGACGCAGTCCTTCTCGCTGGCGAATTCCGGCGGCAAGTCGTATCCGTTGCAAACCTGGCCGCTCGCGTACTGGCCTGACGGGTCGATGAAATGGACCGGATTCGCCACCGTGGCCGGAAGTGATGCTGCCAGACTGCGTTTATTGAAGGCCGCAGGCCCCGTCAGCTCGGGCGTAACTCTTAAGGAAGAGGCAACCGGAATCACCGTCGATACCGGCCGCATGCAGTGCCGGATCCCGAAACAGGGCGCTTTCCTGATCGATTCGATCACCATGGAGGGCCGCGAGGTCGCCCGGCAGGCGCGCCTCCGCTGCACCCTCGAAGACCGCTCCACGCCGCGCACCCTCCGCTTCGACGACTTCACCAGCCGCCTCGCCACCGTCAAAGCCGAACAGACTGGCCCCGTGCGCGCCGTCGTCAAACTCGAAGGCACCCACCGCGCCGAACAGGGCACCCGCGAATGGCTCCCGTTCACCGTCCGCCTCTACTTCCACGCAGGATGCGCCCAGATCCGCGCCGTCCACACCATCGTTTTCGACGGCGACGACCAGAAGGACTTCATCCGCGCCCTCGGCCTGGTGGTCTCGGTGCCCATGCGCGAGGAGGTCCACAACCGCCACGTCCGCTTCTCCGGCCAAGACGACGGACTCTGGGAAGAGCCCGTCCAACCCGCCACCGGCCGACGCCCGCTCTCTACGCCCGGCCATCCCAACCTCTTCACCGAACAACTGGACGGCAAACGCCTGCCCAACCGCGCCAATTTCGACAACCGCGGCAAGAAACTCCTCGCCGACTGGGCCGTCTGGGACGAGTACAAGATCGTCCAGCCCACCCCCGACGCCTTCACGATCCACAAGCGCACCAATCCGCAGAGTTGCTGGCTCGACGCGGCGGCGGGCGCGCGTGCCACCGGCATGGCCTTCGCGGGCGACGTCTCCGGCGGCCTCGGCATCTCGATCAAGAACTTCTGGCAGTCCTACCCGACCGGCTTCGAGATCACCGGCGCTTCCGCCGCGCAGGCCGAAGTCCACGCTTGGCTGTGGTCGCCCGACGCGCCCGCCATGGACATGCGCCACTACGACACGCGAGCCCATGACCTCGATTCAAGCTACGAGGACGTCCAGCCCGGCTTCAGCACGCCCCACGGCGTCGCCCGGACCAGCGAATTCATGCTCTGGCCGTCCGCCGGGTTGCCCTCCAAATCGGAAGCCGTCGCCCAGGCCCGGAATGCCGCCCAGCCCCCGCAACTCGCGGCCATGCCCGCCCACCTGCATTCCACAAAAGTCTTTGGTGCCTGGAGCCTGCCGGACCGCTCAGTGGCGGCGAAGCGGGTCATCGAGGACCAACTCGACGCCTCGTTCGCCCTCTACCACCGGGAGGTGGACCAGCGGCGCTGGTACGGCTTCTGGAACTTCGGCGACGTGATGCACCAGCATGACGGCCCCCGCCACATGTGGCGCTACGACGTGGGCGGTTTCGCCTGGGACAACACGGAATTGGGCACCGACATGTGGCTCTGGTACACCTTCCTGCGCACCGGTCGCGCCGACGCGTTCCGAATGGCGGAGGCGATGACCCGGCACACAAGCGAGGTCGATGTCTACCACCTGGGCCGGTTCGCGGGCCTCGGTTCCCGCCACAATGTGCGCCATTGGGGCTGCGGGGCCAAGGAGCCTCGCATCAGCCAGGCGGCCTACCGGCGGTTTCACTACTACCTCACGACCGACGAACGCACCGGCGACCTGATGCGGGAGGTGCTCGACATCGACCGGAAGACCATCGAGATCGACCCCATGCGCCTCGCCTCGCCGCTGCGGGAACCGCTGAAATTCCCCGGGCGGGTACGCGGCGGCCCTGACTGGCTGGCCTTCATCGGCAATTGGATGGCCGAGTGGGAGCGCACGGGCGACACCAAATACCGCGACAAGATCGTGGCGGGCTTCGACTCCATCGCGAGCATGAAGTACCGCTTCTTCACCGGTCCCGACAGCCTGATGGGCTACGATCCGGCCACCTCGAAGCTCTTCCCGCTGAGCGAAAACGGCTTCGGCGGCTACAATTTGACCACCATTATGGGTGGTGCCGAGGTGGTGTTCGAACTGAACGAGCTGATCGACCACCCCGGCTGGAAGCAGGCGTGGCTGCAATACTGTCGCCTGATCACGGCGCGGGCGGATGTCGTTGTGCGCGACATCGCGACCGGCACCGAGGGCGAGGACGCGCGATACGGCGGGGCTGGCCGACTCTCCGGGTACGTCTACTCGCAGACGAAGAACGTGGCCTTCGCCAAGAAGGCGCTGCAGCAGTTGGCGGGAGCGGGGCCTGACCGTCCACGGCTGGCGACCACCAAGCTGAAGGGCCCCGAGGTGCTGAGTCCCATCGAGGAAGCCACGGGCGTCTCCACCAACAGCGTGGCGCAGGCGTCGCTGCATGCGATTGAGCTGCTGGAGTTGTGCGGCGACCAGATCGCGTGAGACCACGTACAGCTATGCTGTACGCTACAAGCAGGAGTCAACGATGCCCATTGAGACAACCTACACCAATCTGCGCCAAAACCTGTCATCGGTGCTGGATAGCGTCTGCAACGACCAGGAAGTGGTCGTCGTTCGGCGTCGTGATCGGGGTGCAGTGGCCCTGATTCCAGCCGACGAACTGTCCAGCCTGATGGAAACGGCCCATCTTCTTCGCTCTCCCGCGAATGCCGCGAGGCTGCTCAGCGCCCTTCAAGAGGGACGGAGCGGGCAGCTGCAGCCATCGTCGGTCGCAGACTTGCGCCTGGAGTTGGGGCTTGGGCAAGACTGACCGGACGTCTATATTCACGACAAAGTTCCGCGAGGACCTCCACTATTGGACCAAGAACGACCGCAAGATCGCGCTGCGGGTCTTGGACCTCGTGGAAGATGTGATGCGGAGCCCGTTCGCCGGGATCGGCAAACCGGAGCCGATGCGATATGAATTTGCGGGTTGTTGGTCCCGCCGAATAACCGGCGAGCACCGTTTGGTGTACGAAGTCACCGCGGAGTCCGTGACGTTCCTGCAGGGTCGCTACCACTACGAGGCGTAGCCCGATCATGCCTGAGGCTCCCTCGAACTCCACCGCGAACGGTTGACCAGATCGTGTGGGCGAAAACAGTGCGACGACAACCCATCCGCCGTCATCATGATGGACGGATATGAAAATCGTACTCTTTGGTGCCAGTGGAATGATTGGTGCCCCCATCCTCCAAGAGCTTTCCGCGCGCGGCCACGAAGTGAAGGCCGTCGTGCGCGACACGTCCAAGCTGGCGGTGCTGCCCGGCGTCACGCCCGTCCAAGCCGACATCTTCAATGCCGACTGCGTCGCGGCCGCCGTCTCGGGTGCCGACCTTGTTGTGAGCGCCTACGGGCCGGGCCCGGAAAACGCGCACATCCTGGTGGACGCGATCCAGAGCCTGATGAAAGGCATCGCGGCGGCTGGCGTCCGGCGTTTGATCGCGGTCGGCGGCGCGGGGAGCCTCGAGGTCGCGCCTGGGCTCCAGTTGGTGGATGCCCCAGGATTCCCGGAAGCTTGGCGCGCCATCGCGTTGGCGCATACGGAAGCGTTGGACGTTCTGAAGGCCTCGTCGCTGGACTGGACCTCGGTCAGCCCTGCTGCGATGATCCAGCCCGGCGAACGCACCGGCGCGTTCCGATTGGGCAAGGACCAACTGCTGACCGATGCCAACGGCGACAGCAAGATCTCAACCGCCGACTTCGCCATCGCGATTGCGGACGAGGTGGAAAACAGAGCCCACGTGCGCGAACGGTTCACCGTATCGTATTAGAGCGGTGGTTCCATCGGCAGCGCGAGAGGCGGTTCGCGCAGGAAGTCGAGCTTCGACATCTGCTCCACCGCCTCGCGCACCGCGCTCTCCGGCGACGACTCCACCGTGATCACGAACGGCAGGTCGTGCTTGGTGTCGCAGGGTAGTTGCAGCACCGCCTCCAAGCCGATCTTCTTCTCGGCCAGGATCCCCGCCAGTTCGGCGATGATGCCGGGACGGTCGTCCACGCGGAAGCGCAGGTAATACGGGCGCTGTTGCAGCAGCACCGAAACCGGCTGGTACTCGCCCAACCGTTCGTGCGCGAACGGGGAAACGCGCTCCGGGCTGCCGTTGCGGATCTCGCGCGCCACGCGCATCAGGTCGCTCACCACCGCCACACCCGTCGGATGCGGACCCGCGCCGCGGCCGTAGTAGAACGTGTCGGCTCCGAATTCGCCCTTCACCCAAATGGCGTTGTAGGCACCCTTGACCCCTGCGAGAATCGTCGATTGCTGGATCAGCGCCGGTCGGACCGACAGGATCAGCCCCTTTTCCGTACGCTGCGCGGAGCAAACGAGCCGGATCGTGTGGCCGAGCTGGTGCGCATAGTCGAAATCCTGGGCCGTGATGCGGCGGATGCCCTCGACGAAGATGTCGTCGGGGACGATGCGCTCGCCAAACGCCAGGGCGGCAAGGATCGCCAGCTTCGACCGCGCGTCGTAACCGTCCACGTCCGCCGCCGGATCGGCCTCGGCGTAACCCAGCTCCTGAGCTTCCTTGAGCACCGTCTCGAACGAATCGCCGCGGCGTTCCATCTCGGTCAGGATGTAGTTGCTGGTGCCGTTGAGAATGCCTGCGATGGCGGCCACGCGGTCGCCCGAAATGCCTTCGCGCAGGACGGCGTGGATCGGAATCCCGCCCGCCACGCTGGCCTCCATGGCGAGGTTCACACCCGCCGCGATGGCCTTGTCCCAAATCTCGGCGCCTTCGAGCGCCATCAATTCCTTGTTCGCGGTCACGACTGACTTGCCGTTGGCGATCGCAGCCTCGATCATCTCGCGCGCGGCGCCCCGGCCCCCGACCAGTTCGGCCACGATGTCGACGCCTGGATGCGAAACCACGTCCCGCCAATCGGTAGTCCGGAACACGTCGGTGGGCACGTCGGCTGGTTCCATCGACCCGACCGAACGGCTGCACACCGCCGTCACTTTCAGCCCGAATCCGAGCTTTTGCGCAATCTGCGCTGCATTCCTATTGAGAATCGCCAGTGTCCCCGAGCCCACGTTGCCGAGGCCGATTACGCCGACATGAACGTCCTTCATCTTTCGTTATCATAGCGATATGAAGGCTCTAACCCGGCGTGCTGGTGTTCGGATGGCGGTGGCGGCCGTGCTTCCGACCGTAGTCGCGGCCCAACAGGGACCACCCGACGCGCCAGGACATCCACCGGACGACACGAAACTCCCAAACGGCAAGAGCCAACGCGACGAGATCCTGAAGTTGGAGTACGAGCAGAATCTCAAGGACGCGCGCGAGCTATCCTCCATGGCGAAATCGTTCGAATTGGACCTCGAGAAGAACGACCGGTTTGTGCTCTCCTTGCCACTCCTCAAGCGCCTGGACGACATGGAGAAACTCACCAAGCGCATCCGGACGCGGATGAAGCGGTAATTGCACGACCGAGCCCTACGACAATCGGATCTCGATCAGGCACAGGGGGCCGCGCGTTGGATGGACGGCAGCGATCTCCATCCCGACAGCTCCCACCAATTCGTCGAACTCCGCTTTCGTGCGTTCCTTGCCGCCCGACGTATTGACAAGCATCTCGATGTCCAGCAGCTTCGCGAACGTCGGACCGGGCTCGTCGCCCACCAGCATGTCGTAGACGAAGACACGACCGTTCTCCGGCGCGGTCTTGGCAAGAACATCGCGCATCAGGGCGAGGACTCGGCGACAACTGCCGTCGTCCCAGTCATGGATGATGTTCTTCATCAGGAAGGCGTCACAGCCGTCCGGAACGCGCTCGAAGAAGCTACCGCCCTGTTTGCTGAGGCGGGGCGCGTCCGGGGCACCGGCGACCACCTCGGGCAAGTCAAAAAGGACCCCTTCCAGGCCGGGAGTGCGCGCCAGGATTCCGCGCAACAGGATTCCATGACCGCCGCCAACATCCGCAAGACGCCGAAACGGGCTGAAATCGAACATCCCCTCCAACGCGGACACAGCTACCGCGGTGAAGTCAGTCATCGCGGCATGGAAGGTCTGCGCCTGGTCCGGAATGTCGCGGAAGAGTTCAAACGTGTTCTTACCGAAGGCCTTGGTTGTCCCGTCCCCGCCCGTGCGGATGCTATGGGGCAGTTGGAGATAGCTTTGGACACTCCAGGAATCCGTCTGCATCACGGCCATGTTGCGCAGCGAGTGCGGAGCGTCCGACCGCAGAAGTCGGCCAGCGGGGGCAAGTGAGAACTGGCGGCCTGGAAGTTCCTGAAAAACGCCGAAAGCCGAGAGGATTCGCAGAACCCGGTAGAGCGATGGCGCATGGGTCCCGGAAGATTTGGCGATCTCCTCAACGGAAGCCGGTTCGTCGGCGATGTGGTCGGCCACACCCAAGCGGGCAATCGCACCAAGGCAGAAGCTGGGGACTTTTCCCATCAGCAATTGCATCAGGACGGCGTCGGGGGGTGGCGGGGCAGTTGGATTCATTTCCTGCATCACCCCATTGTACGGATCTGGAAGGGGTAAAGATCAAGGCCTCCGGGCAATAAAGTAAGCCCGCCGTTCATCTTCCCCCGAAGCGATTTCCTGCCACCCGGGGAACGCCGCGCGGTATCGGGCCAGCGAAGTCGCAAACCTACCCGACGTCTTTCCCGCCAAGGCCACCACGCCTCCGGGTCGTACGCCAGCGGCAATGTCGGGCAACAAAGTCTCCTGCCAATACAGCCAGCACACGATCAGGTCCCACGCCTCCGGGTAGACGCCGAAGTCGCGGTCCTCCAAGTCGGCTTTCAACACCAGCGCGCCCGGAATCGGTACCGGCTCCTGGTCGATGGCCGTGACTCGCCAGCCCCTTTCGGCCAGCCAGAGCGAATGGCGTCCCGCCCCGCAGGCGAGGTCCAAGGCCGCACCCGGCGGGAGGGACTCCAGCGCCGCAACCAGTTCCGGTGCCGGTGGACTATGCGCGGGGAGCCTGTTCGACAATGACACTCCTTGTGGGGTACGGCATCACCACGCCTTCGCGCACCAGGCGCTTGAAGATTCGCTTCCGCAACTCGCTTTGGGCCAGCAGGTGATCGGCGTGGCGGGAGACTTGGAAGTTCACTTGGAAGCCGAGGGCCCAGTCACCCGGACCGGGGTTGAACCGGACGCTGGGTGCGGGATCCGCTACCAGACCGGTGACTGAGTCGACCGCAGCCAGTACCTCGTCCAGCAGAATCGCCTCCACACGGTCGATATCGGAGTCCATGGCGACTCCAACGGCAATCGAAATCCCCATCTTGGCTTCGGGCAAGCTGAAGTTGGTGAAGATGGTCTGTCCGAGCTTGTTGTTCGGGATCACCACCAAGTTGTTCGCCATCGTCCGCAGGGTGGAGCACCGCCAAGTAATATCGGAAACGTAGCCCTCTTCGCCCGTCGCCAGCTTCACGTAATCGCCCACGCGCACCAAGCCGGATACCGACACGTAGAACCCGGCGAAGAGGTTCGACAGCGTGTCCTGAAGGGCCAGCGCCACGGCGATGCCGCCCACGCCCAGAGTGGTCAGAATGGGGGTCGGGTTGACGTCGAAAACGACCTTCAGCATCCAGACCATGCCGACTGCGAAGACGCTTACCTGTACGACCTTCTGCGTCAGACTGGTGACCGACTTCACGCCCGTGACGCTGCCGTAGAACCGGACCGCGTTTCCGGCAAGACGGCTGCAAGCCACGGTCAGAGACCAGACAGCGAGCGCTTGCAGCACCACCGGCAGGTGCACAAGGTATCGGGGCGGGATCGCCGAACTTTCCGATGCAAGGTGCGCCCCGAGGATCACGGCCCATATCAGCAAGGGACCGCGCAGGGTTTCGGTCAGGAGTGTCCCGAGGTGGCTGTCGGCGTTATCCGCCCAGCGGTTCAGCGCGTCGAAGACCAGCCTTCGGAGCACCATCGCTATGGCGACGATGGTCGCGAAGACCGCGATGGGCGTCAGCACCACGAGCGGGTCGTCCGCGACGAGCGCGATAAATAATTTGAACTGTCCCATCCCTACTTGACGATCTTCGCACGGGACACGGCGACTCAACGGAATCAGCCGCCCGCACGTCTAATGGGTTTGGACTGTATAAGCGGCCAGGTCGGGCACGAGTTGGCAAAAGGCGTCAAGCGCAGCATCGTGCTTGCGCCACGCGCTTTCGCAATCTTGATCGTAGCCGCGGGGATGTGCATCGCCGCAGAGCAGGATTCGCCCAAGGAACTGGCGATGGTGCTCGCCCGCAAGGCCGCCCGTGCCGAAAAGGCCGGCCAGTCGGCGCAGGCCTACATCTACTACGCCGAGGCCTCGGCGCTGCAGCCCCGCAATTCCCGGTACCGGGGCAGGATGGTCCTGCTTCAGACCCGCGCCCACCAACAGGCCAAGCCCAAGCCGGAGGCCAAGCCCCAATCCCAAGACGAGACGCCCCCCGCGTCCGAGCAGACCGAGCCCGAAAAGTTCTTCGACAGCCTCACCGAGCGCGAATTGTCCAACGCCCGAGAGCTCCTCCCTCCCCCCGTCCTCAAGGCCTCCCCCGGCACCCAGACCTTCGATCTCGACGGCGACCCCCGTGTGCTCTTCGACAAGGTCGCTGCCGCCTTCGGGCTCCAGACGGTCTTCGACGGCGACTACCCCACGCTCGGCCAAGCCACGCACTTCAAGATGTCCGGCGTCAACTACCGGGACGCATTGCACGGCCTCGAAGCCGCCACGTCGTCCTTCGTGATCCCGATTTCCTCCCGTGTCCTCATGGTGGCGCGCGACACGCTGCAGAAGCGAAACGAGTTGGAGCAGACCATCGCGGTCTCGGTCCCCGTGCCCCAGTTCATGTCCCAGCAGGAGCTGACCGAGGTGGTCACGCTGGTCCGCCAAGCCTCGAACATCGAAAAGGTGGCTTGGGACACTTCGGCCAACCGCGTCGTGATGCGGGACCGGATTTCGCGCGTCGTGCCCGCCGTAGAGCTGATGCACCAGCTGCTCGACTACCGGCCCGAGGTCATGGTGGACCTGCAGTTCATCCAAGTTTCCGAGAGCGACCTGAAGAATTACGGCTTCAACGTCACGGACACGATTTCCGCTTACTATTTGGGCAAAGTCTTGAACAGCGCCGCGCCCTCGCTGACCGGCGTTACGAACCTGATGGCCTTCGGCGGCGGCAGGACGCTAATCGGACTGGGCGTGGCGCAGGCCCAGGCAATGTTCAACGAGAACATGACGACTTCGAGTTCCCTCTACCAAGCGCAGATCCGGTCGCTGGCCGGCATGCCCGCGACGATCCACGTTGGCGAGAAGTATCCGGTGCTGACCGGCGGGTACTTCGGCAACGTGCCAGCGGGGTCGGGGACGGTATTCGCTCCCCCGCCCTCGTTCACCTACGAGAATCTGGGGCTGGAGTTGAAGGTGACGCCGTTCGTCCACGGGATGGGCGAGGTATCGCTCGGGGTGGAAACGAGCTTCGAGGTGCTTTCGGGGCAGGCCATCAACAACATTCCTGTGATCGGGCGGCGGGATTTGAAATCGCAGGTGCGGCTGCATTCGGGGGAATGGGCCGTGATCGGGGGGATTATGTCGAACACGGACTCGAAGGCGGTCACAGGCTTCGAGGGGTTGGCGCAGCTTCCGCTGTTGGGGTATCTGTTCCGGCAGACTTCGACGGACAAGGAACGGAATATGGTGCTGATCGCGCTGCGTCCCAGAGTGCTGTCGCTACCGCCGGACCAGCGCCTGACCCCGGCGTTGTGGGTGGGCTCCGAGGCGAGGCCGCACTCACCGCTGTAGCAATCGAACCCCGCCGAGTTTCCCAAGGATACTCGGCGGGGTTCCACTGATGCAGCTAGTTACGGCTCGGGAAAAGCCCGGACACGCAGATGATGTACCGCATCGTGAGGATCGGCTGCATGTTGGCATGGGGCTGGCTGCCGCCCGCAACCTGGATTGGAGGAGCAACCATCGGCGTGGCTGGCGTGGTGCCCGCCGGTGCGTACAGGTTGAACCCGGCACCGGTGGCGTCAACGGGGCTGCCAAGGATGTTGCCCCCCGGAGTCGGGGAACCCGCCCCCGCGCTTGTGGCTGGCTGCGCGGCGGCGGTCGTTGTGTGAACGTGTGCCGGCAGTTGCGTCGCAAGGAGGGTCACTGTCTCCGAGCCGCCATTTTGGCCGAGGGTGTAGTTGGACAGGCCCGGGCCCTGTCCGGTGTGGATCGCCACGCGTCCGCGGAGATCGGGCAAGGCGAATGTCGTGGTGCCGTTGCCACCGTAGTTTGTACCGAGGATGGCGTAAAGCGCTTGGTTCTGGTTGATGGGCAGCAATTGGCCGCTGCAGTCCTGCCAACCCACCGGGGCGTAAGCGCCCGCAAACAAAGTGATTTG
Source organism: uncultured Acidobacteriia bacterium (assembly GCA_903907865.1). Taxonomy (GTDB): domain Bacteria; phylum Acidobacteriota; class Terriglobia; order Bryobacterales; family Bryobacteraceae; genus BOG-234. The sequence goes on along the minus strand of CAIVPR010000035.1, from coordinate 1,919 downwards.
CCCGATGTAAGATTCTGACATGCTTTTTTCCTTTCAGTTCGTTCGGGTGCTTGAGCTTTCTGACTTGAAGGCTAGGGATGTTGCGGCCAGACGCCGACCAGCGCGATGATGTAGCGAACCGGGAGGTACGGCTGCATATCCGAGTGCGCTTGGCTCGAGCCTGCGACCCCGGTCGTCCCACCAGTGGCCGGGCCTGATAGGGGTGTGCTGGGCGTTGTGGCCGGAGTGGCGTAGATTGCATTTGCCGCGCCTGTGCTGCCGTCCACCCACTGGGCAAGAATGTTCCCGCCCGGTGTGTTCTTGGTTGCAGTCGCGGATGTGGCCGCAACTCCAGTCAGCGTCGACGGATGCGTATGGACCGGGATCTGGGGGAGTGTCAGCGTAACATTTTCGACGCCGCCGATCTGGCCGAGCAGGTAGTTGCTGCCGGAGGGGTTTTTCCCCACGTGGATAGGGGCTCGCCCCCGGAGGTCGGGCAACGCGAAGTTCGTGCTGCCATTGCCCCCGTACGTGGTCCCGATGAGGGAGTAAAGCGGGCTGTAGTCGGCGATGGAGAGCAGTTGGCCTTCGCAGTTCTGCCATCCAACGGGATTGAACTTTCCGGCGAAGAGTATGATTTGACCGATGTATGGGTCCATTTTGATATGAGTCCTTTCGTATAGATTCCGTGCGGCGCAAGCAGTCGCTGTCTCGGCGGCCGGTTTCAAGGGCATTCGCCTTTGGACCGATCGCCGGGAGCTAATTGCGGGTTGGGAACACCCCTTGGGTGGCGATGCAGTACCGGAGGGTCAGGTAGGGTTGAAGGTTGCCGTGGGGTTGTCCCCCACCAGCAACGCCTGTTGGCTGGGACGCGGCAGGTGCTGCCATCGGGGTCGCGGGTGTCGAGTTTGCCGCTGCGTAAGGCGTGGCCTGAGCGCCCGTGTTGGGATCCGAATATGTGGCGAGGATGTTGCCGCCTGGAGTTGTGGCATTGCCAGTCGCGCTGGTCCCGGGGATACCCGTGGAACTACCCACATTGTGGCTGTGGGCGGGCATCTGGGCCGCCGTGAGGGTGACGTTCTCGGTACCGCCAGCTGCGCCTTGGACGTAGTTCCCGGTGAGGCCGGGGCCTTGGCCGGGGTGGATCGCGATACGGCCGCGGAGGTCGGGCAAGGCGAAGTTGGTCGTGCCGTTGCCGCCATAGGTGTTGCCCAAAATTGAAAAGAGGGCTGCGTACTGCTGGATAGGGAGCACCTGGCCGTTGCAATCCAGCCAATCGCGAGGCGGATAAGTGCCCGCAAACAAACTGATCTGCCCAATGAATGGTTCTGCCATGAAGATGTGAGTCCTTTCGAAGTCCGCCCCGGTCTCAGTCGAGGCTGTGGTTCATGCTATCAGAATTCTACGGGAAAATGCAAGGGAAATCTTGCGCGGTTTCGCCGGCAATTGTTAACGGAGAAGAGGGCTATTTGACTACAGAAGTAGTATCCGCGCGACCGCCGATTTTGGGTGCCCATGGCGACGCAAGCGGCCACCCGGAAGTCATATTTCAAAGGCGTCACAAAAGCACGAACCAAGCCTGGACCCGCCCGAAATGAAAAGGGCGGAACCCGGTTGGGCCCGCCCTTGGTCGAATGGAGGAGCCCCGTGTGAGGTCCCTCCCTGATTTGCAGGAAGTGACGAGAATGCGTTAGTTACATGGCGTCGTGATGAGAACGGCACCGTTGCTGCCGGTGCCCGATCCAACGGTGGGGCCATACTGCCACCATAGGATCTGAGCTCCGCTTATTGGGAGGCTGCCGGAACAAGAGGTAACAGTTCAGGCCCGTGGTTTGGCGGGTAGGAGCGAAGGTGCGGGAAGGCCCGCGCGGTGTGAGTGGACAGCCTGTTTGAGGTAGTCGAGAGGATTGCGGCCTTGGATGCGGCAGGTCTGGGTGGCG
>CAIVPR010000034.1 GCA_903907865.1 uncultured Acidobacteriia bacterium | reverse complement strand
GTCCGAGCCGGGATCGGGCTTGTAAAACCGTTTGTCGTCATGATGAGGTTTGCCTTTCCCGCCCTGCACTCTAATCCTTGTCACACAGGCTGACTCATCAAGCTTGACACAGAGGGAACCTCGTGACGAATTGCGGTTTTGAAGCCGATGGTGGGGGGCTTTCAGACTGGACGACAAACGGATATAGCTACGGGCATAGTGTTGTCGCCAGCGGCGGCCACTCCGCGTCCACAGGGAACGGCGTTGGTCGCGATGCAACCATCAGCCAAGTGATCGCGACGGCAGCAGGAACACAATACCAGATTGTGTTCGACACGTACCAAGAGGGTGGCACGCCCAACGAAACACTGCTCAGTTTCGGAGGAGTTCAGATTGGTGCCCTCGAGAATGCCGCCGAGGGGTGGGTGGAGCACACTTACAGCGTAACGGCAACCTCCATCTCGACGGTACTCGAAATTTCCCAGGGAAACAACCCTGGCACCGCTTACCTCGACAATGTGATCGTTACTTCGGCGCAGGCATCGACACCCGAGCCCGCAACTTGGCAAATCGCGGTCGTCACCTTGGCGCTCGGTGCCGCATGGCGGCGTAGACAAGTCCTACTCCCGCGCAACTAGCGAGAGCGCTTTCGTCGCGTCAAAGTCAGTGCCGAACGTGCAATGGCATCAATGTTCTCGATGATGTCCCGGAGCCGCTGGGCGGATTCCCAGAAGGCATACTCCAAGTCGCGGAGTATGCCTTCCCGCAGTAGCGGCTTGAGGGTCTTGCGGTCGGCCAAAACCGGCGGTGGCCGGAAGCGTTCACAGATCTTGGAAATACTCTCTTCTCGATTCGGCCTTTCTTTTGGCGGGGAAAGGCTGATCGGAGGGAGATCCTAGTTCTACTGGCCGGCGAGAATCTTGCCGTTCTGCACAATCCACCCGTAAACAACATTGCTCCAGCCTGTGTAGGCCGTGCCGAACATCGCCTGGACGGTCCGCAGCATGTCGTAGTGCGTCACGTACTGGGTCGAAACGCCCGTTTGCACGATCTTCGGATCACCCGCGACCACGGCCATGATGTGGTTGGTGGCGTCGGTATCCGATTCGTCGGTCGTGATGATCAGCAGGCTGTTGTGGGTCTTGGCCCACGCCAGATAGTTTGCGAGATTCTGCTTGCACCACGTGTCGCCCACCTTGGTGCTGGCGGGCACCGTGCCGTCGTGCATGTCGTTGATGGTGTTCGGGACCACCAGCGAGACGTTCGGCAGGTACGAGAAGTCAATGTTCTGCGAGCCGAAGTTGGCGAAATCCTGCACTGCAGTGCGGGGCAGCTGGTTGCCGGACGGCGTGGCCGAAATCCAGTCGGACGCCGGATCGTGCCTGTGCGCGTAACCGACCGAGTACGGATCCGTAGGGTCGTTGATCTTGGCGATCGCGGGGTAGCCGTAAGGATCGGCGGCACCGGCGTCGCTCAGACCTTCCACGTATTCGGTGAAGGTCTTGCCCGCCTGCAGCAGCACGGAGCCCAGATTTGGCGTGGTGAAGGGGATCTGGATGGGCTCGCCGAAGATCGGATTGAAGTACTTGCTGATCGGGAAGGCGTCGCCGGTGGCATAGTTGGCCGGATACCCGGCGGCCAGCGCGCCTTGGATCTGCGCGAGCTGGCTCTTCAAGCCGGGAAGCGCGCTGGCCGGGGTCGCCGGATTCGCGATGGCGGCCTGGAGCTGCGCCGCGAGCGCGTTGAGGTCGTAGGGATTCGACGGGGTGCCGTTGACGCTGGCCACACCCTGGTTGGAGCCGGAGAAGATGTCCAAGTAGTTCGGCTGGCTCGGATGCTCGATGGCGTGGGCGTTGTTGAACAACAAGCCCTGCGCGATAACGCTGTTCAGGTACGGGGCGTTGACGGCGTCGCCAACGATTTCCTGGTAGTCGTGATTCTCGAGCATCACGATCACCACCTTCTGCGGCGAAGGCGGGGTCAGGTTGTTCTGTGCCGACGCGACGGTGGCGAACGATGCAAGCGCAAATGCTGTGGACGAAAGAAAATGATGACGCAAAGTCAGGGGGTCCTTGGAAGTGGATTTGCCCGCGCTCTTAAAACGGGGCGGGTTCCCAAGGAATAGCAAGGCGGCGTTACACCGCGACTACAGCCAGATGAAATGTTTCTGAGCATTCATCGTCCAGATGCGCTAACTCAAATACCAAGGCCCGGTGCAGCGGATCCAAGTCGTTGAGCAGAGTTCTGGCTAGGTCCAAGGGACTGGCGAGGTTTAGATCGGCGTTGTTTCGGCGTTTGGCTCGGTTGGCGCGGGCACCCGAGGCAAGCGATGCTAGAGCATCATAGAAGGCTGTACAATTGCGTCAGGCTAGCTGCAAAGAGGCTTGATCGTCGTGGTTGCCCGAAGAGACGAGTGCGGCGGGTCTATCCAAAACGGAGGATGTCGCTATACTGTCATTGAATGGCAACGAATCTTCAGCCAATTGCCACCTTGGGAAGCGCGCAACCAACGCTCCGCCCAAGTATCGCCGCGTCGGCCGAACGAGTCCGACACCGCGGTCATGTCGGTCGCCGGTCGGCAGCCATGGCGTCCGACGTCAGCCAGAAGGTGAAGTACATCTTTTACGATAAGGAAGCGTTCTCGCTCCGCCGCGCGATTACGCTCCAATCGTCCATGGATGGTGGATTCTGGATCCATTCCTATAGCCCTCTCGCAATCGCGGCCTATGGGCGCACCCGTGAGGAGTCGCTCCTGGCCTTTGCGATGGAACTTTCCTCGGCGTGGCATCATATTGCCGTAGCGCCCGACGAGATACTTGCCACGGATGCGCGGGCTTTAAAGCGTAAGCTGGTCGGACTAGTCGAGTCTGTCCGATCGCGGGCAGAGGTGTTGTCTGAGCTCGATCAAGACGCGTGATATTTCGAAAGCCCTGTTGAAAAAGGGCTTCGTCAAGGACCAGACGCACCACGAGATGTACTGGCTTGTGGTGGGGGGAAAGCGGACATCGATCCGTACCCGCCTCAGCCACGGCGAGCGCGAGGCCGATGATTCTCTGCAGAAGTTAATCGCGAAGCAAATGCGATTGTCGTCCGCTGACTTTGACGCCTTTGACTGCTGTACCCTCGGTGCAGATCGGTACGCCGCCATGGTGGCGGCACGGCCTTAGAAAGCATAGCCAGCCCTACACCCCGTCCTCGTCCCGGAATTCCCGCCGCAAACGAGCCAACTCAACCTTCAGCTCCGCCACCACCTTCCGATTCTTCGGGTCCGCATACACGTTCCGCATCTCGTGCGGATCACGGACCACGTCTAAAAGCTCCCACTCGGGCTCGGTATTCTTGTCGACCGACCCCGCCGTATCCAGCGCCTTGCCATAGTAATGGATCAGCTTCCACTTGTGCGTCCGCACGCCGTAGTGCGCAGGCACGTTGTGCTCCGTCAAATGCATCCAATACCGGTAGTACATCGACTGGCGCCAGTCCTTCGGCGTCCGCCCCTCCAGCACCGGCCGCATACTCCGACCCTGCATGTCGTCCGGAATCCGTGCCCCGGCGTAGTCGAGGAACGTCTCCGGGAAATCCAGGTTCAGCACCATGTCCCGGTTCACCGACCCCGCCTTCACCGCACCGGGATAACGCACCAGCAGCGGCATCCGCAGCGACTCCTCGTACATGAACCGCTTGTCGAAATACCCGTGGTCGCCAAGGAAGAAGCCCTGGTCCGACGTATAGATCACAATCGTGTCCGACGCCAGCCCCGATGAATCGAGATAGTCCAACATCCGCCCCACGTTGTCGTCCACGCTTGCGATACAACGCAGATAGTCCTTGATGTACAACTGATACGCCCACTTCCGCAGTGCGTCGCCCTTCAAGTCCGGCGGAATGTCGACCTTGAGGTCGGTCTTGGTCATGTCCTCGCCAACCCGCATCTTGGTATTCCCCGCCGCCCGCGACCGGTTCTCGTAATGGTCGAATAGGTTTTCCGGCTCGGGGATGGTCTCGCCGTCGTACATGTGGGCGTGCTTGGCGTCCGGCTGCCACGGACGATGCGGGGCCTTGTGGTGGCACATGAGGAAGAACGGCTTGTCGGGGTCGCGTTTCTTGAGAAAATCGAGCGAAATGTCTGTGATCAGGTCCGTCGCGTAGCCGGTGTGCTTCTTGCGCGTGCCCATCTCGATCAGCACCGGATCGTAGTACGCGCCCTGGCCCGGCAGGATGTTCCAGTAGTCGAAACCCGACGGGTCCTTCTCCAAATGCCACTTGCCGACCATGGCCGTCTGGTAGCCCGCCGCCCGCATCAGTTTCGCGATGTTCTGGCGGGCCGGGTCCAGGCTGTCGTTGAGCGTCTTGACGCCGTTGATCTGGCTGTACTGCCCGGTCATGATGACCCCGCGCGACGGCGTGCAGATCGAATTCGTGCAGAAGCAGTCGAGGAACCGCATCCCCTCGTGCGCGATGCGGTCGAGGTTCGGAGTGCGGTTGATCCTGCTCCCGTAGGCCGAGATCGCATGGGCGGCGTGGTCGTCCGCCATGATGAAAAGGACGTTGGGCGGACGTTTGGCCGCCGCCCGCGCAGCCATCCCGCCCGCCAACATCGTCGAAAAGAGCTGCCGCCGCGTGAACGCCGTGTCTGTCGTCATTTTGCCGCCGGAGCCGCCGCTTTCCGCTTTTCCACGATAGCCTTGACTGCTGCGGGGAGGTCGAACCGCCCCTCCGGCACAGCTGTCTGATAGCTGACCTTGTCGAACTTCATCGTCATCGACTGGTTCATGGCCTTTATCACCATCTTGAAAGGCGTCTGGATGCCGGAAACCTCCCGGTAGTCCCCGATCAGGTTGTCAACGGCCATATCACCCATCGCCGTCGCCATTGTGGCCGACATCCTTACGAGCAGCCCGGATTCCTTGTCCAGAAAGAACATCTCCGGCTTCCCCGACTTCGGCGTCATCTCGACCTTCCACGTGTCGCGGCCCTCCACCACGTCCTCGCCGACGGTCTTCGCCGCCGAGTACTCGTCGTGCCAGCCGCTCAGCGGTGTCATCTTGGCGCTGCGGACGGCTAAATCGCGCTCGGGGCCGTCCTTGACCCGGACGCCTTGGATGGCGCTCATCTCCCACGCGGTCTCACCGTCGAAACCCTCCTCCACCTTGCCGATTCCCGGCAGCTCGATCATGCTGTAGGTCCTGTTTTCGGCCTGGTACGTGGACACCGTGCCCACCAGCGCCCCCCCGGCCATATCGATGGTGCCGGTCATGACGCTTGCCTTGTATTTGGCGATGGCGGCTTCCCCGCCTGTGTTGAAGAGCGCTTTTTCGAGAAGCTTGTCGGCAGGCGGAAGGTCTGCGGCAAGACAGGGGAGGACGAAAAGAAGGGCGGCTAAGAGGCGCATGGCGTGCTCCCATCTTAATACCGGAGTGGATTGGTTAGAGTTGACCGCCGCGATTGAGGGTGTGAGGGGACTCAAGTTTGGCCGCGGCGGTCCGCGAAACAGCTTGCATGTATTGCTCCAGCACAACGAAATGGTTCCAGTGCGCCGAAACTTTTTTCAGTCCTACCGGCCGCCGCGCCGTCCGACCTCGGCCGCGAGTTCCGAATATCCGTTCGATGCCGCGGCGTAGACCGCCCGATGGCCTGTCTTGTTGGCCAAGTTCGGGTCCGCGCGGTGGTCCAAGAGAATGATGGCGACCTCGGAGGACCCCAACGAACAGGCGGCGTACAACGCCGAGTTCCCAGACTCCGGCTCCCGTGCGTTCACCAACGCGCCGTGCTCCAGCAGCAGCGAAACCATTGCCACCTGCCCCCCCACCACCGCGTTGTAGAGCGGCGTGGCCCCGGTTGCGTCGGCCTGTTCCACCGGAACTTTCAACTCCAGCAGGGCCTTCACCACTTGCAGCAGCCCCTTCCGCGCAGCGACCGCCAGTACCGACCCCGCCTTGGGATCGGCCCCGCGCACCGCCAGCAGCCGGACCATCGGAGCATCACCCCGGCCTGCGGCATCCCGAAGAAGCCCGGAAAGCCGCCCCGACGCAACCGGGAACCGCTCCAGGAGCAACCGCGCCGCTTCCAGATGGCCCCCAGACACGGCGTTTTCGAATGGTGTCAAACCGTCGGAATCCTTCCGCGCAGGATCCGCCCCTGCCCGCAACAGAGCGGCCACACCCGTTGCATTCCCCTTGGCGGCAGCCTCGCCGAGCGGGGTGGCACCGCTGCCCGGATTGGCAACGTCGACTCGTGCGCCGCCAACCAGCAGCGAGTCCACTGTTTCGCCGTTGCCTTGCAGTGCTGCGAGGTCCAAGGGCGTAAATCCGGCGTCGTCGCGGGCGTCAACCGGCATCCCGGACGCAATCAGGAGCCGGACGATCTCAGTGCGCCCGTGTCCCGCCGCCGTGTGCAACGCCTTTTTGGATTTGGCGCCCCGCTCCAGCAGGAGATGGACGATGGCCTCGTTGCCCCGTAGTACCGCGTAGTCGAGTGGTGTCGACCCGCCCTCGTCGTGCGTGGCGTCGACCCGTGCCCCGCCCTCCACCAACAGCCGGACTATCTGCTCGTTGCCGTACCATGCCGCGTCGAGAAGTGGAGTCGCCCCCAGCTGGTCGCGCTCGTTGACATCGGCACCGGCGTCGAGTAGCGCTTTGACCGCCGCCAGATCCCCCGACCGCACCGCGTCCCGCAAACTCCCCGGCACCGCCGCCATCGCAGAGGCCGCAAGGATGACCGCAAGTGTGCACAGCCACGGGATCCGCATAGGTCAATCAAAACCCGATATATTGAACTTCCTCTTCAAGCGGCATTGACCACCTGTCCTCAACCCGCCGCTTCAACTCCCCGATGAGCGCCACCAAGTCGCGTGCGGTCCCCGCGCCCACGTTGTAGATCAAATTCGCGTGGTAGTCGGCGACATGGATGTCCCCGACCTTCATGCCCTTGGCCCCGATCCGCTCCAGGAACCATGCCGACGGCACTTTACCCTCAATCACCGACGTCGCCGGGACCTCCGCCGCCACCGCAGCGGGCAACCGGGCCAGCAGGTAGTTCTTGAAAATGCTGCCAGCGCACTTCATCGTCGGCGGATACTTCTTGTTCCGGATTCCGAGGATCTTGTCCGCCGCTTCGCGCAACTGGACAGCGTCGCCCGACTCCATTTCCAGTTCGGCGGAGAAGATGATCCGGTCCTTATGCCGCTTAAAAACGCTCTCCCGATACTGGAACTCGCACTCGGCATTGTCGAATCGCCGCACCTCGCCGTTCTCGACAAAACAAACCCGCTTCACCCGCTCGGAAATCGAGTGGCCGTACGCGCCGGCGTTCCCGTAAACCGCCGCGCCCACCCAGCCCGGAATCCCGGTCATGGTTTCGATTCCCTTCAAGCCGCAGTCCACAGTGAAATCGACCAGATCCTGCAGGACCGCACCCGCCTCGACCCGTACCGCGGTGCCCTCGGCCGTAATTCCCCGCCCCGAAAACTTCAGCACGACGCCCCGAAAACCCTCGTCCGCGACGATCAGGTTGGTCCCGCCGCCGATGACCACGGTGTCGAGGCCGCTTTCCCGCGCCACCTTCAGCGCCTCGATAAAAGCAGCCTGCCCCTGCGCGTCCACAAGGATGTCAGCCGGTCCTCCGATTCCGAAACGCGTGTGCTCGGCCAATGGCGCGTCCCGCAAAACACGCACCCCCGGAATCGCCGCCAGTCCCGCAAATGTCTCCGCAACCGCTGTCATTGGTCTAGCTAAAGTATAGGAGAGGGCTCACCAGCTAATGTCAAACGCGTTCACCGGGATCCCGTCGGAGGGACTCCAGTTCCTCGCCGACCTGAAGGAAAACAACGACCGGGAGTGGTTCAACCCGCGTAAACCGGTCTACGAGACCCAGCTCCGCGAGCCCATGCTGGTCCTGATCGCCGAAGTCCACCGCGAGATGCTCCGCTTCGCCCCGCAGTGGGTGGGCGACCCCGCCAAGTGCCTGTTCCGCATCTACCGCGACACCAGGTTCTCGAAGGACAAGACCCCCTACAAGGACCACATCGCCGCCCAATTCCGCCGCAACGACATGCCCAAGCAGGGGGCCGGGTACTACTTCGGCATTTCCCCCGGCGGCATCGACGTCGACGGCGGCCTGTGGCAGCCCGAGCCCGACGTCCTGCTCGCCGTCCGCACCCACATCGCCGAGAACTACAAGGAGTTCCTGGGCACCTTCCCGGACCCCGCGCTGGTCTCGCTTGTCTTCAACGAAACCGTTTCCCGCCCGCCGAAAGGCTTCGACCCCGCGCACCCAGCCATGGACTTTCTCAAGCGGAAGCACTTCGTGCTCGGCGCGAAGCTGGACGAGAAGGTAGCGCTCACGGCGGGGCTGAAGGACGAGATCGTCAGGCGTTTTGCCGCCATGGCCCCGTTTGTCGAGTTCCTGAACCGCCCCCTGCTGGCCGGATTGGCGTCGGAAAGAACAAATCGGAACTTTTGACCACCTCAATCGTCTATATGGGTGTGCGGCAATCGGTGGCAAGACTCCTCGTGTGCGTCTTCATCGCGCTGGCGTGCGTCTGCCCGTTGATCTGCGCCACCCCGACCGCCGACGCGCACTCCTGCTGTAAGCACCAAACGCCGCAGTCGGGCACCAAGCCTTGCGGACACGCGGAAGCGGCAAAATCGCCGACGACCGGCGTGGTAGCCCCCGCAGCCGTGTTTTTGAGCACGTGCAGCGCTGAGACGCAGTTGATTGCGACTGCGGTCACGCTGCCACCAGCCCCTAGACCCATCGATCCTCCTCCACCGAAGCGCAAGCCCACTCTCCGGACATAGAAGACTGACGCTCCCTTGCGGTCGCGGCTCGGCCGCCAGTACTTCAGTTCAATTTCAATCTCCAGAGGATTTCCATGCGCTTGTCAGCCGTCTTCGCCGTTCTATCCCTGCGCCTATTGGCACAGGAACACGACATGTCCCAAATGGAGGGCATGCACCACGAAAGCACCCCGAAAGCTGCGCCTATGACGGCCTCGGGCACCAGCGTCAACCCTGCCACCGCTCCGATGGACATGATCCATTTGAAACTCGGGCAGTGGTCCCTCCATCTCCACGGGACGCTCTTCCTCACGGAGATCCAGCAGACCGGTCCGCGCGGGGGCGACAAACTCGCTTCCATGAACTGGGCCATGGCGGAAGCCTGCCACAAACTGGGCTCCGGTACCTTCAGCTTCCGCACCATGCTGAGCCTCGACCCAGCTACCATCACACAGGAGCGCTACCCCGAGCTCTTCCAGACCGGCGAAACCGCCTACGGCAAGCCCATCGTCGACGGCCAGCACCCCCACGACTTCGTGATGGAACTCGGCATCCAATACACCCAGGCGTTCGGCACCAAGAGCCGTTTCTGGCTCTACGCCGCCCCGGTCGGCGACCCCGCTTTCGGTCCCGTCGGCTTTCCCCACCGCGCCTCCGCCGCGGAACTGCCCCAAGCCACACTCGGACACCACCTGCAGGACTCCACCCACGTCTCCAACGAAGTCGTCACCGGAGGCGTCTCCCACGGCATGTTCGGGATCGAGTCTTCCGGGTTCCATGGCGGCGAGCCCAACGAAAACCGCTGGAATATTGACCGTGGCGCGGTAGATTCCTACTCCACCCGCATCACTTTCACGCCCGACAACCACTGGACGGGCCAAGTTTCAGCCGCGCACCTGTCCAAGCCGGAAGCCCTCGAACCCGGCGACCAAACGCGGATCGGGGCTTCCGTCAGCAACACCACCCCATACAAGGATGGAGAAGTCTCCACCAGCCTGATTTGGGGACGGGTCCACAAGACCGGCTCCAACGACCACCTGAACGGCTACCTCCTCGAATCCGTGGCCCGCTTCCAGAAATCCAACTACGTGACGGGCCGGATCGAGCTGGACGACAAGGACGAACTGGCGAACGGGCTGAAGGGCCGGATCGGCGCATACACGGTCGGCTACACGCGGGATATTGCCCGGCTGCCGGGAGTCTTGGTCGGACTGGGGTCGAATTTCACCGCCTACAGTATGGCCGCCGACGTGCATAAGGTTTACGGGCAGCACCCGGTGTCGGTTCTCGTCTTCCTCCGGCTGCGACTGCGGAATTTGTAATTCTAGAATCTAGGAGCATTCGATGGCGAACACGGAACTTACTCTAACCGGCATGACCTGCGGCGGTTGCGCACGCAGCATTCAACGGAAACTGTCCGGGTTGCCGGGCGTCGAATCCGCCCAGGTCAGTTTGGACGACGCCAAAGCGGCGGTCTCCTTCGATCCCGCGCTCACCAGCCCCGGCGCCATGGTGGCTGCGGTGGTGTCCATAGGCTTTCAAGCCGGCGTTCAAGACACCCCCGTGGCATGACCGGCATTGAGGAAGTAGAACTCTCCATCGGCGGCATGACCTGTGCGACTTGCGCCCGCACGGTCGAAAAGCAGCTCGCCTCCGCCCCGGGTGTCCAGACCGCCAACGTCAACTTCGCCACCCGCATCGCCACCGTCCGCTACACCAAGAGTGCGGCCTCCATCGAGTCCCTTGTGGCCGCGGTGGAGGATGCCGGTTTCGAAGTCCCGACCGAGCCGCAGGAAATCGCCGACCGAGCCGAGGCACGCGACCTGCGCCGCCGCTTGGTGTTCGGCACCATCTTCGCGGTGCCTGTGTTCATCCTCGGGATGGCCGAGAAGCTTCCGTGGGTCCAATTCGCACTCACGATCCCTGTGCTCGCCTACTCCGGCTGGCCCTTCTACCGCGACGCGCTCGCCGCCGCACGGCACAAATCGGCGAACATGAACACGCTGGTGGCCCTCGGGACCCTGGCAGCGTTCCTCTTTTCGGCATTCCAAGTCCTGGCCGGAAAGATGGAGGTCTACTTCGAGGCCGCCGCCGTGATCATCGTGCTGGTGCTGCTCGGGCGCCTTCTGGAATCCGGCGCGCGCGGAAAAGCCTCCGAGGCGATCCGCCGCCTGATGACGCTGCAGCCGGAAACCGCACGCATCCGCCGAAAATCTGGCGCGGAGGAGGAAGTCCCGGTCATGGATGTCGCGGTCGGCAACACGGTCGTCGTCAGACCAGGCGAACGGCTGCCGGTGGACGGAGTCCTGCTCGAAGGCGAGACGGAGATCGACGAATCCATGCTCACCGGCGAGAGTCTGCCGGTGGCCAAGTTGCCCGGCACGGAGGTCTTCGCGGGCACCGTCAACGGTTCCGGCGCGTTCGCCTTCCGGGCGACGGGCGTCGGGAAGGCGACCGCCCTCGCCCGCATCGCGGACCTCGTCAAGAAGGCGCAAGGCTCCAAGGCCCCGGTCGCACGCCTTGCCGACGTCGTCAGCGGCTACTTCACCGGCGGCGTGGTCCTGATCGCGCTGGTGACTTTCGGGATCTGGGTCTGTTTTGCGCCGGTGGGGACGGCGCTGGTGAACGCGGTCGCGGTGTTGATCGTGGCCTGCCCGTGCGCCATGGGCCTCGCCACCCCGACCGCCATCATGGCGGGCACCGGGCGGGGTGCCGAACGGGGCATCCTCGTCCGCAACGGCCAGGCACTGGAGGCCGCGGCGGGCATCAATGTCGTGGTGCTGGACAAGACCGGCACCATTACGGTCGGGAAACCCCGCGTCACAGCCTTCGAATCGACCGACCCCGCAGCCCTGACGTTGGCCGCGGCCGTCGAGCACTGGAGCGAACACCCCATCGCGAAGGCTGTCCTCGACTTGTACAAGGAGCGCGAGGGCGACCGCCCGCTGCCCGTCTCTACGGATTTCCGGGCCATCCCGGGCGCCGGTGCCGAGGCCATGGTCGATGGCAAGCGTGTCTTTGTGGGCCGAAAGGGCACCGGAAAGATCGAGATCCTGGAGGATGGCAAGGCCGTAGGCGGATTTGAAATTGCCGACGCCATCAAGCCCGAGGCCAAGGCTGCCATCGCCCGCCTGCGCGCCGACGGGATTGAAGTGCGCATGGTGACCGGCGACAGCTCCGCAGTCGCACTGGCGGTTGCTGGCGAAGTCGGCATCGATCCCGCCAACGTGATGGCCAGCGTCACGCCGCAGGGAAAGGTCGACGAAATACACCGGCTGCGCGCTGCGGGCAAGCGGGTGGCGATGGTCGGGGACGGCATCAACGACGCCCCGGCGCTGGCGGCTGCGGACGCGGGGATCGCCATCGGGACCGGAACCGGCGCGGCGATGGAGGCGGGCGGCATCGTGCTGGTGCGCGGCGATCTTGGGGGCGTGCCGGAATCCCTCGAACTCGCGCGGCAAACGATGCGGATTGTGCGGCAGAACCTGTTTTGGGCTTTCGGATATAACGTTATCGGTATCCCGGTGGCCGCGGGACTGCTGTATCCGTGGACGGGGTGGTTGTTGTCGCCGATGTTGGCGTCGGGGGCTATGGCGATGTCGAGTGTTTCGGTGGTGCTGAACAGCCTGCGGCTGCGGCGGGGTTAGGGTGTTGGTGGTTCTTGTTGGGCCTTGCGCGCCGCGGAGTTGTAGCCAAATCCGCGCCTTGAGGGCGCGTGCGGATGTCGGCGACATCCGCGCAGGTTGCCAACCCATAAGCGCTAAGATAAAGCCGCAGACGGGGTTTTGGAGTGGCCGATCACGCGGTTTTGCGGGTCGATCCGAAACATTTTTGAGCCCGAATGTTCTTATCTTAGCGCTTATGTTTTTCTACCTAGGCATAGACCTCGGCCAACGCCGTGACAACACCGCAATCGCAATCGTAGAAAAGATCGAAACCCGCACCCCGTGGGGCACGGAATTCCAGAGCCTCCACTGCCGCCACGCCGAACGCGTCCCGCTGGGCACGCCTTACGCCCTCGTCGTCGAGCGCGTAAAGCAGATCATCCAGACCCAGCCCCTGCGCGACAACTGCGCCATCGCCGTCGACGCCACCGGAGTCGGGGCCCCTGTAGTCGAAATGATGCGCCGGGCCGGACTCGGCTGCGACATCTCCGCCGTGACCATAACCGGAGGCGGCACCGCCAGCAGCGTTGGCGACAAGCACAACGTCCCCAAGGCGGACCTCTGGGCCGGCATCACCATCATGCTCGAACGCGACGAACTCCGCATATCCACCCAAATGCCCTGCGCCACGACCCTCGCCCGCGAGCTCGCCGGCATCAGCGCCGTCACCCTCGAAGCCCCTCCCGGAGGCAGGGACGACCTCGCCATCGCCCTTGCCCTGGCCGTCTGGAAAGCCCGCCGCAGCGGTTTCAACATCGGAGTCGGCCCCAAGCGCGCAGACACCTACGACCCCGTCCTCCGCTACCACTACCGCCTCTGATGAACCTGTCCGTTGTGGGGCAGGTTGGCAACCTGCGGCGGGGTCGCCGACACCGCCACGCGCCCTCAAGGCGCGGATTCGGTTGCTCCTCCGCTGCTGTGTGGGGCGGCCAATATTGGCCGCGGCGGCCTTTCAGGCAGCCGTAACCGGATGCCGACGGCAGCGTTCAGCGGGCAACTTTCAACCGAGCGGTCCCTCGACCTTTTCAGAAATCCTTTGAGAGACATGAAAACGTAGGCACGCCTTGCAACCATACCCAAACAAAAAAGGGACCAGCCTATTCGGCTGGTCCCTCCTCTATCCAACAAGTACCCCCGTTAGAACCGGAACTTCAAACCAACTTCCAGAATCCGCATCGGCTGCACGGAGGTGATATTCGTGTAGCCGACACCGCTCCGGTACTGGTTGTACAGCGCCGTCGGATTGGACGCAGTCGACCCCGTCGCACGCTGCGCCAACTGGTCCGGCGTGTTGTAGACGGTGAAGCCGTTGGAATACGACGCCCCGTTCGCCTTGTACTGCACACCCGTGTTCAGATTGGTGCGCCGCACCTGGTTGAACACGTTGTATCCGGCAGCCCGGAACTCCAACGTCTTGCCTTCCGTGATCTTGAAGATCTTGGTCAAGGTCATGTCGTTGACAAAGGTGCCGGGAGCCGTCAGGAAGTTGCGCGGACCGGTGCCGGTGCCGCTCGGGAAGATGGCCGGGATGGAAAGCCCCGCCGGATTGAACTGCAGCACCCCGGTCGCGCCGAGGTCGCCGCCGATTCCGGCGCGCGGGCTCAGGTCCGGCGTGCCGAGGAACGTCAACCCCGTGCTGACGCCGGAGCCGGTGTTGGCCTGCTGGATGCTGAACGACGGGGTGTAGGGCTGTCCGCCGAAGAACGACAGCACATGCGCGAACTGCCAACCGTCCAAAGCCGTCCGTGTAACCGGATTGCTCCAGCCGATCTTTTGCGACAGCTTCGGCAGCTTGTAGATGTAGTTGTTGGCCAGCGTGTAGGGACGACCGGTATTGGAGGCATAGCCGGTGTACTGCTTCCAGTTGTAGTTGTAGAGCCCGGTACTCTCCGTGCCGGAAACCAGCAGGCCTTTGGTGAAGGCGACTTGGAACGACAGGCCGGAGCCAAACCGCTTCTGCAAATTCGCCTGGAAGGAATTGTACCGGTTGTTGCCCACGTTGGCCGTCGCTGTCAGCGTGTTCAGACCCTGGTAGGGGCGCATCACAATCGCGTTTTCCGAATTGCTGCCGGGCAGCGCTCCGGGATTGGCCGCCGTGATCGGACCGGCGAAGTTGTAACCGGCATTGGTCGAGTCCACGTACTGGGGCAGGAAGGCTGTGCCCGGCGCGATCGCGTTGGTGTTGAAGTTGATCGGCTGATGCCGTTGGATGTTGCCGACATAACCGACGTCGCCCACCATCTTCCACGGCAGTTCGTGCTGCACCGAGAAGCTGTAGTCGTAAACGGTCGGTGCCTTGCGGGTCGAGGCGTCGCGCGCCGCATAGCTGGCGGGCGAGATGCGCTGAATGCTGGAACCACCGGCCAGCGTCGCCAAGCTGGTTTGCAGGTAGTCGACGTTGTTGGTCAGACCGTTGTTGAACGATGTAACCGCGTCGCCGATGCCGTTGCGGTTGTAGGCCCAGCCGAAACCGCCGCGGATGACCATCTTCTGGTGGCGCTCCGGCGACCAAGCGAAACCGCCGCGCGGGGCGAACAACAGGTAGTTCGGGCTCAACAGGCCGGCATTGCCCGCCTGCGACGAACCGATAGCGTAGACGCCGTCCTGCGGATTGCCCGAGCCCGGCACGATGCTGTAGAGTAGCAGGCTGGCAAGGTTCGAGTTGAGAGGCGTATTCGGGAAAGCCGGATCGATCACGTTCTTGGAGTTCTTCGGGTCCGGCACGTAGAAGCGCGGGGCCGTTTTCGGATCGTAGAGATTCGGCAGGAACACGGCGTCCTTGAAGGCTGCGGGGTTCACGTCCCGTTCCGCAGGCATGTGGTAGACGCGCAGTCCGTAGTTCAAGGTCAGGCCGCGGTTGACCTTCCAAGTGTCCTGGGCAAACATCTGCGTGTCCTGGAACACCGAATTCTTGTGCGAGATCGAGGAAACCTGTGTGAACTCGTTCAGCGAGCCCAGCAGGATGTTGGACGGGCCGTAGTTGGTGTCGAACTGGCTGTGGCTGGCGCTGAAGTCGTAGGTGCCCTTGTCGTTGGCGGCAGTGATTTCCTGCTTCAGGTTGCGGAACGACTGCGCGCCGAACTTGTAGGTGTGGGTGCCCTTGGTCCAGGTCACGGTGCCGGAAAGCTGGAATTCGTTGGCCTTCGCGAATGCCGGCAGACGGTTGAACTGGAACGTGGGGTAGACTCCGCCCGCGTTGATGGAGGGCAGGATGGTGCTGGTCGAGGGGAACACGGTGGGCAACCCGCCCAGGCCGAGCTTGTTTACGTCCACCTGGTCCGAATTCACCGGCGTGACGCGAACAAAGTCGTAGCTCCAACCGGCCAACATTTCGGCTACCATGCTCGACGAGAAGACGTGCGTGACGCTGATCGCCGCCGCCCGGTCCGGCCGGAACTGGTTCATCATGTTGAACGGCAGGTTGGCACCGCTGTTGTAGATGCCCTTGTCGGTGTTGGTGCCGCTGTCGTTCGAGTAGCGGAAGTAGGCGCGCGTGGTGTCGTTGACGTTCCAGTCCACCTTGCCGACCTGCGACAGCCGCGGATACAGCGACTGGTACACGAGATTGTAGTTGTTATTCGGGTCGTTCGCGTTGTTGGCCGCCGGATAGAGGGCCATGATCGCCTTGCCTAGCGGGTTGATCATGCTGGGCGGGATCACGTTGCCCGCGAATGAGACCGGCGTGCCGCTGTACTGCGTGCCCGGCTGGTAGATCGACGGACGCGACCCGTTCGAGTTGAACGTCTGGGAGAAATCCCCGGTGCGCTCGAGGGCGGTCGGAACGCGCGCCTGCACCGTGGTGCCCGGAATGTTCTGCTTGAAGTTTTCGAAATTATAGAAGAAGAAGAGCTTGTCCTTCTTCGCCGGGCCGCCGAGGTTGGCGCCGAAGTAGTTGTAGCGGTAGATCGGACGGGGCAGGCCCGTGAAGTTGTTCGACCACGAGTTGGCGTTCAGATCCTCGTTGCGCAGGTTCTCAAAGCCCACGCCGTGGTACTTGTTGGTGCCCGACTTGGTGACGATGTTGATCGAGATGCCGCCGCGGTTGCCATACTCGGCCGTGAAGTTGTTGGTCAGGACCGAGATTTCCTGGATCGATTCGAGGCTGGGCGAAACCGTGACCTTGGCGTCGCTGCCGTGGTCGACAATGCTGCCGCCGTCGAGGTTGACCTGCGTCTGGTTGAAGTTCTTACCGTTGACGCTGAAGTCCTGGTAGCCGTAGTAGCCATACTCGCGGCCGCTGATGCCCTGGTCGCTGATCGGCGTGGAGCCGGGGACGATTTTCAGGAGGGTGGCCCAGTTGCGCCCGTTGTTGGGCATTTCGGAAACCTGCTCGGACTGGATGGTTTCGGCGCGTGTGCCGGAGTCCTTCACCAGTTGCTGTTCGGCTGTGACCGTGATTTCCTCGGCGGGACCGCCGCCGACCACCATCGCAACTTCGCCCATCGACAGTTCCTGAAAGCCGTTGATGACAATGTTTTCCAGCTTCTTGTCGCGGAAGCCCGGGGCCTTGAAAGTGATGCTGTATTCGCCCGGCACGATGGAAGGCAGGTTGAAGATGCCCTGCGCGTTCGTAGTGATTTCGCGGGTCGTCTGGGTGGAAAGTTGGACCAGCGTGACGTGCGCGCCGGCGATGACTGCGGAACTTTGGTCGACGACCGAGCCGCCGATGCTGCCGAGACCGGCTTGGGCATACAGGGATGCCGTCGCCACGGCTACCGACAAGGCCAGCCGAAGGCAGGATGGAACGTTCATTGTGAAACTCCTTATGAAAAACCCCGGCGTGCCAGTGCCGAACCCTCAGACGCTGGAACACCTAGCTGAGGACGATTCTAGCATTCTTTAGGAATCGATTACTGACGGATTGGCCGTGAGCGGTCGAATCGACTGGCTGGTGCAAATCGATTTCCGTTTTAGACAAACGATGCCGTGAGGTGCCGACACCGGGACGGGTCCGACGGTGTTCGTTTCCGGCGTCCGGCTAGATCCGGCGGAAAGCAAGCACCGCGTTCAGGCCGCCGAAGGCGAACGAGTTGGAGATCGCATACTCGAACTCCAACTGGCGGAGCTGGTTGGGGGTGTAGTCGAGGTCGCAGTCGGGGTCGGGCGTGGTGTAGTTGATGGTGGGTGGCACGTAGCCGCCCGTCATGGCAAGGATGGCCGCAGTGGACTCCAGCGCGCCGGCCGCTCCCAGGGTGTGGCCGTGCATGGCCTTGGTGGAGGAAATCGCGACCTTGTAGGCGTGGTCGCCGAGGGCCAGTTTCAACGCGCGGGTCTCGGTCACGTCGTTCACGTTGGTTCCGGTGCCGTGGGCGTTCACGTAGTCTACCTGCTCCGGGCCGATCCCGGCCTGTTTGAGCGCCATCGTGATCGCCTTGGCGGCCCCTTCCGCCGACGGCTGGGTGATGTGGTGGGCGTCGGCGGACATGCCGAAGCCGACAATTTCGGCAAGCGGCTTGGCACCGCGCGCCAACGCGTGTTCCAAGGTCTCTATGGTCATCATCGCGGCACCTTCGCCCAGCGACATGCCGTTGCGGTCCTTGCTGAACGGCCGGCAGAGCGTCGGAGTGACCACGCGCATGGCTTCCCAGGCTTTCAGGATGCCGTAGCTGAACGGTGCCTCGCTGCCGCCGGTGATGGCGAAGTCGGACATGCCGGACTTGACCATCGTGAAGGCCTGGCCGATGGCGTGCGCCGACGAAGCGCAGGCGGTGGCGATGGTGAATGCGGGTCCGGTGATGCCAAAGCGCAGGGAGATGCCGCTGGCCCCGGCATTGGCCATGGTCTTGGGGATGGTCATCGGATGGACGCGGTTGCGGTTCATCCGGTACACGTCCCAGAAGCCTTGGTTTTCCGTGGCTTGGCCGCCCACGCAGGAGCCGGTGACAATGGCCGCGTTGGCCTTGATTTCCGGGGTCAACTCGATGCCGCTGTGGCGCACGGCCTCGGTGGCGGCCACAATGGCGAACTGGGCGAAGCGGTCCACCATGTCGGCTTCCTTGCCCGGCATGTAGTCGGTCGCGGTGAAATCCTTCACCTCGCCGCCCTCGGTGAACCGGAGATCGGAAATCTCACCCGGCGTGAACTTGGTGATTCCCGAACGGCCCGAGCGAAGGGACTGGTCCAGTTCGGCAATATTGCGACCGATGGCGCAGTACGCGCCCAAGCCTGTTACAACGACTCTTCGCATTAGGCGGGGCTGGCCTCGGCGACGAGCTTGCGCACACCCTCGACCAAGTCGCGGATACTGCGGATGTTCTTCACTTCCTCGTCGGGCACGTTGATGTTGAACTCGTTTTCGAGGGCGAAGACGATGTTGACGCCGTCCATCGAGTCGATACCGAGTTCCTCGAAGCCGCTGCCGATCTTGACGGAGGAGCGCGGCTTGCGCTGGGTGTCGGCGATGATTTGGAGCACCTTTTCGGCCAGTGCATCCAACGGCTCGTCCGCGGCTTCTACCGGCTGCGGCACGGACGCGGCGGCTTCGGGGGTTGCTTCCGGCGTCGGGGTTTCCCCGATCAGGTTGTTGTCCGGTACTATTTCATCGGGCATAGGATCTCTGAGACTGTTTCAAAATGATAACCCCGTTCCAGCAGGGTTGGCACGATTTTTCGGACCGCTTCGACAGTGGACGTGACATCCGGCGCGGCCTGGATGTCGCGACCATCGTGTAGACAAATAATATCGCCATCCTTCGCGTGGTTGAGGATACGGGCCTCGACCTCTGCGGCCGGCAACCGCCAATCGCGCCCGATGACGGACCACATCACGCCACGGAGGCTCAAGCGCCGCTGCGCGGCGGCGAAGCCGAACCACCGGACGCCATACGGGGCGCGGAGAAAACAGGGCGTCACGCCGGTCGTCTCCACGATGGCGCGCTGGGCCTGTTCAAACTCGTCCATGACGAACGACGAGGACTTGAGGGCGAAATTGGGGTGGGTATGGGAGTGGTTGGCGAGGTCGTGGCCCTGCCGCAGGCATTCGCGGGCGATGTCCGGCTGAGCCAGCGTGTTGCGGCCGACAAGGAAGAAGGTAGCCTTGACGCTGTACTGTTTGAGGATTTCAAGAATGGAGGGGGTGCTCGGGCTGGGACCGTCGTCGAATGTAAGCGCCACGGCGCGGCGACCCTTCTCCCCATGCCACACCGAAGGCGCGAAGACGGACGACCGCGGATTGCGGACGGCCCACGAGGCGGCGTAGGCTCCGCCCACCATCGCAATTGGAACGACGGGGTACAGCTAGACGATCTCCTCGCGGACGGCGTCCCAACGGACGGTGCGCTGCTGGCGGTAGCTTTCGACGGCCATGCGGCAGGCGATGGAGACCCGGAAACCCAGATCGAAAGGGCAGTTGGTTTCCTTGCCGCTGCGGATGCAGTCGAGGAAGTTCCGCATGTGGGCCTGGGGCTGGGTCGGGGTTTGGCCGAGCATTTCGCGCCCGTCGGGCCGGTTGACCTTTTGTGGAACGTAGCGGATTTGCTGGCTGCGGGAGATGGTGCCGTCGGTGCCGAGGACATCCTCGGTCGCGCCCAATTCGCTGTTGCCGAAACCGGAATCCCAGGTGAACAGCAGTTCCTCGGGGTGTTCCATCGACACGTTCATGGTGTCGGGGACCTCGCGGCCGTCCTTCCAAAGGTAGACGCCGCCGGTCATGTTGATAGCGGTGGGGATTTTGAGATCCATCACCTTGTACCAGAAGGAGGTCTGGTGGCACATGTTCTCGTAGACGTTGCCGCCGGAGTAATCCCAGAAAAAGCGCCAGTTGATGTAGCGGTTGGCGTCGAATTCGCGGTCGGGTGCGCCGCCGAGAAAGGACTTCCAGAGGACGTTCTCCGCCGTCATGTCCGGGAACACGGGCCGCGACCACTGCGGTTTGCCGTGGGGCGTGTTGCGGAACATGTGCGAGTGGATGGCGGTTACCTTGCCGAGGAGGCCCGCGGCGAGGTAGTTCTGTGCGTCTGTGACGTGGCCCGACGAACAATATTGGTGACCGATCTGGACGGTCTTCCGCGGGGCTTTCAGGCGGGCGGCACGCATTTGCTTGGCGTGCTCGACCGTGAAGGCCATGGTCTTTTCCTGGTAGACGTGTTTGCCGGCATCGAGCGCGGCGGTGAAGCACTCGGCATGCAGGTGCTGGGGGGTGGCGATGAGGACGGCGTCGATGGACTTGTCCTCAAGCAGGTGCCGGTAGTCGAGGTAGGTCTTGGCGTCGGGCGCGAGGCGCTTGGAATCCTCAAGGCGCCGGGTGTAGATGTCGGCGAAGGCGACGAGGTCGGTGTTGGGGACGGCGGCTGCTTCGCGGGCGATCTGGGTGCCGCGGTCGCCAATGCCGATGACGCCGACGCGGAGGCGGTCGTTGGCCCCGAGGGCGCGACCGGTGGCGAGTCCGCCCGCCAAGCCGGTGGCCACGTTGCCGATAAAGTACCTACGGGTCTGCGTGGGCATATCTTCCCTATTTTAGCGCAAGGCGGGGCGCATGGCGGTCGAGGGTGGATGCCGGGGCGTTGTGGCCGCAGCAGCGCCTGTATCGGAGCCAGGATCCGCAGGGGCAGGGGGCCGAGCGGGCGGATGGCTGGGCCTGAGGACCGCCCACAAAAAACTTTGAGAAAAATCCCCGCCCGACGCACTTCTTCCAGAGAGGACCTCTTTTCATGACGGAAGTGGAGAAGCGCAAGGCGATCGACCTCGCGCTGGTGGCGATGGACAAGCAGTTCGGCCGTGGTGCCGTGCTGCGTTTGGGGGCGAACAACGTTGTCCCCGTTTCGGTCATCTCGTCCGGATGCATCTCGCTCGACGCGGCGCTTGGGGCGGGGGGATTCCCGCGAGGTCGCGTGATCGAGATCTTCGGGCCGGAATCGTCCGGTAAGACGACCCTTGCGCTGCAGGTAATTGCCCAGGCGCAGAAAACAGGGGGTGCGGCGGCGTTCATCGATGCCGAGCACGCGCTTGACCCCACGTACGCCCGGAAGCTCGGCGTGGATATCGACAATCTGCTCGTCTCGCAGCCCGACACGGGCGAGCAGGCGCTCGAGATCACTGCAGCTCTGGTGCAGTCGGGCGCGATTGATGTCGTGGTCGTGGATTCTGTCGCTGCACTGGTGCCGAAGGCCGAGCTTGAGGGCGAAATGGGCGACAGCCACGTCGGATTGCACGCACGGTTGATGTCGCAGGCATTGAGAAAGCTGACCGGCACCGTCTCCCGCACCAATACGTGCATGATCTTCATCAACCAGATCCGCGAGAAGATCGGCGTGATGTTCGGCAGTCCTGAAACGACAACAGGCGGGCGCGCGCTGAAGTTCTACTCCTCGGTGCGCGCCGACGTTCGACGCATCGGCGCGATCAAGGACGGCGAAGTGGTGATCGGCAACCGCACCAAAGTCAAGGTGGTCAAGAACAAGGTGGCGTCTCCGTTCCGCGAGGCCGAGTTCGACATCCTGTACGGCGAGGGGGCGTCGCGCGAGGCGGACCTCATCGATACGGGCGTGGCGCACAACCTGGTCGACAAGTCGGGGTCGTGGTTCAGCTACCGGGGCGAGCGCATCGGGCAGGGCCGCGAGAACGCCCGCAGTTACCTGAAGGAGCATCCCGAAATGGCCCTGAGGCTGGAGGATGAACTTCGGTCGGCGTTGGGGCTCATCCCGAAGGCGCGGGCTGCGGCAGTGGCCTAGGGCTGGAAAAATGTGCGAGAATCAGGGGAGTGCGAGTCTGAAGCGGCTCCCCTTCGTCGCGTGGAGGAACCTATATGAGCTTGACGAACGAAGACAAGAATTGGATTGTACAGCTATTCACGCATCAGGAATCCCGAATTGACGAGAAGCTCGGGACCTTGGAGTCCCGGATCGACGACAAGCTCGGGACCTTGGAGTCCAGAATCGACGACAAGCTCGGGACCTTGGAGTCCAGAATGGACCACAGGTTGGCGTCCTTGGAATCCCGCATGGATGGGAAGCTTGCGTCGCTGGAGTCCCGCATCGACTCCCGTATGGACGAAAAGCTAGCAGCAATGGAATTCCGCATGGACTCCCGCATGGACCAGAAGCTGGCAGCCATGGAGTCCCGCATGGACTCCCGTATGGATGAGAAGATCGAACGCATGGAGACCAAGCTGCTCACTGCGTTCCACAGTTGGGCCAGCCCCGTCGAAACCAAGTTCCGCAGTCACAGCGCCGTGCTTCGCGCGCTCGACGTCGGGCTGGAAGCGCTGACCGACCGAGTCGCCCAGTTGGAAGCCAGACAAATCCACTAGGAACAACAACTTCCGGTACCCCTCCGCCCCCACCTCGGCGATATAATGGGCGTCGCAAAGGTTGGGAGACGGAAAACTCATGCGTAGACATATAAGGATGTGCATACTGGCCATGTTGGCCACTTGCGTATTCGCACAAACACCTGCGGGACAGGGCACGGCGACGGGTGGTCGGGGCCGCGTGGCCCGGGGAGGCGGCGGTATGCTCGATCAGGCCGGAGCCGCAGACAAGCACATCTTGGACCCGGTCGCGGCAGAGCGGGGCAAGAAGGTGTACATCGCCGAATGCATCACCTGCCACGGCCCGTCAGCGCGCGGCGGCAG
This sequence comes from uncultured Acidobacteriia bacterium, assembly GCA_903907865.1. GTDB lineage: Bacteria > Acidobacteriota > Terriglobia > Bryobacterales > Bryobacteraceae > BOG-234. The sequence continues at coordinate 5,005 of CAIVPR010000034.1, read as the reverse complement.
CGTGCCCCCCAACGACGGACCGGATCTGGTCCGTTCCTTGGTGATCCTCCACGACCGCTACGGCAGCACAATCGGACCGTTCATCCGCAAGAACCACCCCACCCAAAGCGGCAAGCCCGCCTCCGGGTTCGCCCAGGCGGACGTCGAGGACTTGGCCGACTTCCTGCACCTCAAGGTGTCCGACACCATGCGCACGTCCCCGCTCTTCCACGCCCAGAACGTGCTGGTCGGCAACCCGGCGGCGGGCGAGGCCTACTTCAAGGGCGAAGGCAAGTGCATCCAGTGCCACTCCGTCACCGGCGACCTCAAGGGTTACGGCAACAAATACGAGGCGATCGACATCCAGCAGCGCTTCCTCTTCCCCCGTCCCGGCGGACGCGGCGGTCGTGGCGGACGCGGCGGTGGCGGTGGCGGGGGCAAGCCCATCATGGTCACTGTTACGCCGGCTTCCGGCCCTGCCGTGACCGGTGTGGTCGACAGGCTCGACGATTTCAGCGTTTCCCTCCGCGACAAGGACGGCGCTTACCATGCCTTCGGGCGTTCTTCCAAGGTCAAGGTGGTGGTGGATGATCCTTACAAAGCCCACACCGAACTCCTAGACCGCATCACCGACACCAACATGCACGACGTTACCGCCTACCTGGAGGGCCTGAAGTGAGATTCCCCAAGACATTCCTCGCAATTGCGGCCTTCGCGGCAACCCTCTTTGGGCAGGAACCGCTCGATCCGGCCAAGCTCCTTCAGCAGCCCACCGACACTTGGCCGGGCTACAACGGCGACTACTCCGGTCGGCGTTTCAGCCCGTTGAAGGCGATCAACTCCGGCAACGTCCAAAACATGAGCCTCCAGTGGGTCTACCGCTCGACGGCTCCGGGGGCGGCGGGCGTGGCGATCAAGGGCACTCCGCTGGAAGTCAACGGCGTGATCTACCTCACTGCGCCGGACCATGTCTGGGCCCTCGACGCCCGCAACGGGCATGAGCTTTGGCACCACGCGCACAAGTCGAACGGCGGCATCCACATCGGCAACCGCGGCGCGGCGATCTACGGCAATTGGCTGTATTTCGAGACTCCCGACTGCCAGCTCGTCTCGCTCAACATCAAGGACGGCTCCGAGCGCTGGCACAAGCAGGTTTGCGACCTCGACCAGATGTACTACGCCTCGGTCGCGCCGATCATTGTCAAGAACCACGTGCTGGTGGGCGTCAGTGGCGACGACCTCGACATTCCCGGCTACTTCGAAGCGCGCGACCCCGAGACCGGCGACCTGCAATGGCACTGGTCCGCCGTTCCGCTCAAGAAGGGCGACCCCGGTTTCGAAACCTGGCCGAACCTTGACGCCGCGGCGCATGGCGGCGGCATGACGTGGGGCACAACCACCTACGATCCCGAGTTGAACCTTATTTATCTGGGCACGGGGAATCCGCAACCGGTCATCGCGGGCCAGAAGCGCCCCGGCGACAACCTTTATACCGCGTCCATCGTGGCGTTGAACCCCGACACCGGCAAGCTCCAATGGTATTTCCAACCTTCGCCGCACGACACCCACGATTGGGACAACGTGGAAGTGCCTGTGCTGTTCGACGGCACGGTACAGGGGAAGAAGACCAAGCTGCTGGCGATGGCGTGCCGCAACGGGTGGTTTTTCGTGCTGGAACGGGCGACCGGGAAGGCGCTCGTCCACACGGATTTTGTGAAGACGAACTGGGCCAAGGGCGTCGACAAGCGCGGGCAACCCATCCCCGACCCGGCCAAGGAGCCGCAGTTCGCAGGCGCGCTGGTGTCGCCGAATCAGGGTGGCGCGTCCAACTGGCCGCCTCCGAGCTACAGCCCCGATACAGGCCTGTTCTATATCAACGCCATCCGCGCGTATTCCGTTTGGTACCTCTATGATCTCGACGACAAGCCGGAAGGCTGGGGCGGCACAGACCGGGGTGGCTTTTCGGAGAACATCCTGGAGGCAATCGACGTCAACACTGGCGCGATCAAGTGGAAGCACAAGTGGGACGGACCGGGTGGACGCTCGGGCGTGATGTCGACGGCGGGCAACCTGCTGTTCGCGGGCGATGCGTCGAGCAACTTCGTGGCGTTGAACGCGAAGACGGGCGACATTCTGTGGCATGCCGCGCTGGGTTCAGGCGTCAGCAATGCGCCGATGTCGTTTGAGCTGGATGGCCGGCAGTCGGTGCTGGTGGCGGCGGGCGACACGCTGTTCGCCTTCACGTTGAACGACAAGCCGGATTACTTGAGGTAAGCCATGAACAGACGTGAAGTGCTTACGGGGATGGCGGGGGCGGCGGCTTCCGCCTCCCTCGCGCTGGCCCAGACGCCGACTGCTCCGGTAGTCCGCAAGGGGCGGTTGAAGCAGTCGGTGACGCGCGGCGTTTTCGGGCGGGGCATGTCGCTGGAGGATTCCTGTCGGGAGGCAGCACGTCTGGGGATCAAGGGCTACGACCTGATCGGGCCCGCCGACTGGCCGATCCTGAAGAAGTACGGGCTGGTTCCGGCCATGTATCCGTCGGGTCCGGGCGGCAACATCCCGGAATCGCTGAACCGCAAGGAGAACCACGACAAGATCGTTGCGTCCATGCACGCGGCCCTCGACGAGGCGGCGGCGAACGGGGTCCCGAACATCATCACGTTCTCCGGCAACCGCAAGGGGATGGACGACCGCGAGGGTGCCGACAACTGCGTCCTGGCGCTGCACCAGATGAAGGCGCACGCCGAGGACAAGGGCGTCACCATCTGCATGGAGTACCTGAACAGCAAGGTGAACCACAAGGACTACATGTTCGACCACATCGCCTGGGGTGTGGACGTGATGAAGCGCGTGAATTCACCCCGGGTGAAGATCCTGTTCGACATCTACCATGCGCAGATCATGGACGGCGACATCGTGCGGAATATCCGAGACCACTACCAGTGGATCGGGCATTTCCACACGGGCGGGAATCCGGGGCGGCATGATATCGACGAGTCGCAGGAGTTGAACTATAGGTTCATTGCGAAGGCGATTGCGGATTTGGGGTATGCGGGGTTCATCGCGCATGAGTATTCGCCGGATAATGGGCATGATCCGATTGCGACGCTGGACAAGGCTATGGGGATTTGCGACGTGTAAGTAGGTCGGCTGCCGTGGTCGGGCCAGGATAGCATTCGAGTGGGCATTTCATCGTTGGAAGGCCGTGCAACAAGCACGCCTTCGGTTCCCCGGAAAAACGCTCCCTCGCGGTCGCGGCTCGGCTGAATCGGCATGTTACCGTGCGGGTCGGCAGTCGCTCAGTAATCCCGCAGCATCCCGTGCCAAAGCTCCCAACGCCCCGGCACCTTGAAGTATTCCTCCGAGGTGAGCCGGTTCCGGGGTTCCGCCACCTCGTAGTGGGTCTCCAGGATGTTCGCGCACATCTTCAACAGGCGCTGTTCGTCGGGATCGAGCTCGGTCAACTCCGACTGCAGGCGGTAGATTTCTTCCAGCAGTTTGGGCATGTTTTCAGCGTAGCCGATCCGGGTGGGAAAATTCTTCTTGGCCTGGAATACATTCTCCGGCACCCGGCATATAAGGGACAGGAGAACCCCAATGAACACACAGAACCCCACCGAAACCCTCAGCACACAGGCTATCGCGCCCGAATCCAGGCTCCGCTACTGGCTGGTCGGCATCGTCGTCCTACTGACCTTCGCTCTTGCCGACGTCCTTGCCGTCGCGCTGCCGGCCATGGCCCTCAGCGTTGCCCAGAGCTTCGCCATCGTTGCCGCATTCGTGCTGATTTCCGGCGGCAGTATCTACACTGTCTGGCAGTTGAAGGGCTAATCATTCCCGGAGCAATTCAACGATGGAACACGGCGTGTTAAATTGCTTTTGGGGGGCTTTGGATGCCCCCGCAATTTAAACCTCTCGAGGAGCGGAAACCGTGTCCGACAATCGAAGACTTTTCTCCCTGATCGCCTTGTTGGCGCTGGGACTTCCCCTTGGTGCCGGAGCCCAGCAGCAATGTAAGATCCAGAAGGGCGATCTCACCGTTCCACATATCAGCCAGCCCGACCATGTCAACAATCGAAAGGGTGATTACCTGCTGCTATCCCTTTCCTGGTCGCCTAGCTTCTGCACAACCCCCGCCGGACAGGCACCGGGCAACAAGTTTCAGTGCCAGGAGAATTCGTTCGGCTTCGTCGTCCACGGACTGTGGCCGGAAACCGCAAATGCCAAGAACGTGAACGACCATCCCCGCAACTGTACGCCAACCACTCTGATCAAACCAGCCACCCTTAAGCAGAACCTCTGCACGATTCCTGGCGTCCAACTGATGCAGGATGAGTGGGCCAAGCACGGCACCTGCGCTTTCAAGACGCCCGAGGAGTATTTCGGTGAAATCCACAAGGTTGTAGGCGCGCTGCACATTCCTGACGTGACCAGCCTGAATACCGTCGGTGCCGTCGTGAAGGCCTTTGTGGGTGCCAACAAGGGACTCACGGCCGAGGATGTCCAAGTCCAGCTCGGCAAGGGAGCTTCATTGGTTGAAGTCCACGTTTGCTACAGCAATTCCTTGGAATTCCATGCCTGCGAGCCGGGAGCCAGCGAGACGGACCAGACTCCAATCAAGGTGACACCGAAGGCTAAGTAGGACGCTCTAGGTTTTCAACCCAAACCTCGTCGGTGGCATGACTCCAGATTGTATGTCGGATGGGTGATTGGAGTGGTGTGGTCATGAATTCTTGTTCGCCGTCGAGGATGGCTAATTGCCTTGCGCTTCGGCAGACCGCTCGTTCAGTTACACATCCGTCGTGGCTCGGCAACGTGCTCATTCCGCAGAGCTGCGGGTCCTCGCATGCGGCGAGGCCAACGTACGCGGGCCGTTGCGAAAATCCCGGTTCTTCGCTGTTTTATGTGGGTAGGACCTTCAGGTCGAGCTTGCCGGCGATGAGGTAGATCATGGTGATGAGGTTCTTGTCGGAGCGGTAGCCGCGCGCTTTGGCCTTGGCGGCTTGAATGAGGCTGTTGATGCCTT
>CAIVPR010000033.1 GCA_903907865.1 uncultured Acidobacteriia bacterium | reverse complement strand
GCGTCGATGATCCCCGTATAACCTGTCCGAGCCGGGATCGGGCTTGTAAAACCGTTTGTCGTCATGATGAGGTTTGCCTTTCCCGCCCTGCACTCTAATCCTTGTCACACAGGCTGACTCATCAAGCTTGACACAGAGGGTTAATGCCCTTCGTTTCGTATTACAGCCAGAAGGAGCCGGCAGCTGGAGCGGTTGTTTGGCGCTTCATGAATCTACGAAAGTTCCGCGACCTGATGGCAAACGAGGAACTGTACTTTCGCCGCGCTGACTTGTTCGACGACGAGACGGAGGGCTTGCCGCCCGAGCAATACGTTCAGAGCGTGCTCGGCTTGGACCCCTGGGACATCGAGGACCGTAGGAAGCTCGACAATCACCTTGGCTCACTAGCACAATTCCGCGAGACGTACTACATCACATGCTGGTATCTGTTCGACCAAGAAACGCTCAAGATGTGGGAGGGCTACGGGCATGACGGCGTGGCCATCGTTTCCAGCTACGATTTGCTCAAGGCCGCCCTGAACAAGCTGATTGACGAGACACACATCGGGCTTGTGCAGTACGGAACCGAACACCTTAGCGGCAGATTCAATGCACTCGAGTTCATCACCACGAAGCAGACGAAGTACGCACATGAATGCGAAGTGCGAGCGATGCTAAGGTGCACCAATCCGCTCGACGGCGGCAATCGGCATTTCGACCTCAACAGCATTCCGCACCCTCGCCCGTTGCCGATGAATCCCCGGCACGCTTGGGTTGCTGACCACAAGCGGCGCAGGATTGCCTTGAAGGATCTTGTCCAGAGCGTGGTAATTTCACCGTGGGCTGAGGCCGACGACGTCGAAGAGATCAAACTCTGGAACCGCCATAAGGGCTTTTCATCGCCCCGCGATTCTGAGCTCCGAGACCCGAAAACGCCGACACTCGAAGAATACCGGAAGGTCACGGGGATTACGAGACGGCCACCGGAGCCGGAGGCGGAGGCCGCGGAACATGAGTTCGTGCGTTTCTATGAGGAACTGAGCACTCTTAGCGAAGACCGAGTTCGATGGCTGTACCGGCAACGCTGGGACAAATGCTGTTTGAAACCCGGTAGCCTGCCAAGCACGCTGGATGTTCAGTATCTCCGCGCGACGTTGAAAGTCTTGAAGCAAATGAAGAACGCCAAACGAAGCTAGGCCGACACTGGGAACAGTCGGAATACCATGAGTACGAGCTGGGCCAGATCCTTTCCTGTACGTCGGTTGGACGTCCGCTCCGAGCGCCGTCACCCACCGTCGCCAATCGCCAGCCCATCCGTAACCGTATCGAAACATCGCGCGTCTGAACTGGCGTAGGGGTCCGAATCGGGCTCCAGGTCCGTCTTGGGCGAGGGCTGTCCGATTGGCGTGGTCGCGTGTGGTAAATTGGAAATTACCCAGTCGTCCGCCGTCCGCATCACCAGTCGAAATGGACCAAACTCTGCAAGCTCTGGGCGGGATTGTCATCAACGGCATTCCGACCTTCCTCCTCGTACTGCTTCTGGCAGTCTGCGTCAAGTTTCTGTACCTGAATCCGTTGGAGAAGGTGCTCAAGGAGCGCCACAGCCTGACGGAAGGCGCGCGCGAAGCCGCCGATGCCAGCTTCCGCAATGCCGACTCGCGCGTTGCCGAGTACGAAACTTCCCTGACGAATGCCCGCAGCGAAATCTATGCCGAGAACGCGGCATTCCTCAAGCAGTTGAACGCCGAGCAAGCCGCCCGGCTGCAGGCCGCCCGCGCCGAATCCGCTTCCAGGGTCGAGGCCGGGAAGGCTGCGGTGGCCGAAGAGGCTGCGGCTGCCCGCCAATCTTTGGAATTGCAAAGCGACCTTCTCGCTACCCAAATTGCGGATTCGATCCTGAACCGGAGGGCCGCGTGAGCCGTCGCCTAGCATCCCTGCTGTTTGCCGCCTCGCTCTGTTTGGTGCCGGTCTACGGCCAGGAAGGCAAGTCCGAGTCCGCCGAAAAGGCTGAGAAGCACGAAGAGGGCGACAAGATGATCGTCTGGAAGTGGGCCAACTTCGCCATCCTGATGGCGGGTCTGGGCTACTTGGCCAGCAAGAACCTAACGCCATTCCTCGCCGAGCGCTCCACCGAGATCAAAGCCGGACTGGCCGCCGGTGAAAACGCCAAGGTCGCGGCAGAAGCCCGCGCCGCTGCCGTGCAGGTCAAGCTCGACGGCTTGGGCGCGACCATCGCGGCGCTGAAGGCAGAGGCCCGGGTGGTCCGGGAGCGCGAAGGGGTCCGGCTCCGCCACGAGACCGAGCTCGAACTGGCCCGCATTGCGGCACAGGGCGCGCAGGAAATCGAATCCGCCAGCAAGCTGGCCCGCATGGAGCTGCAGCGCTACGCCGCCAAGCTGGCCATCGACCTGGCAACCCAGAAAGTCCGGTCGCGGATGAACGGCGACGTTCAGGCAGCGCTCATGGACAACTTCATCGGCGGTCTCGCGGACCGCTCGGCCGAGGCCAAGACCAGCTCGGCCAAGACCAAAACCGCCTAAATACCCATGACCTCCTCCGCACTTGTAACCCGTTACGCGAACGCCTTGGTCGATGTGGTCCTCGGTGGTGCCGTCGAACCCGCTGTTGCGGTCCAGGATCTCCGCAAGTTCGAAGCGGCCGTGAAGGCGGCCCCGGTGTTGAAAGTCGTGCTGGCCTCCCCCGCGATCTCCGCCACGCGCAAGCGCCACGTGATAGGCCGCATTGCCGACACGCTGGACCTGCACCGCATCATTCGCAATTTCCTCTACGTTCTCAGCGACCGCCGCCGCGCCGGCGACCTTACGGCCATGATCGAGGCCTTCGACTTGGCGCTCGATTCGCGCATGGGACTGACGCGCGCCGAAGTCGCCACCGCCTACGAGTTGACCGCCGACCAGCAAGCGCGGATCGCCGTGGAACTGGAGCGCGCCATCGAAGGCCGCGTTCGCGCTCATTTTTCAGTGGACCCGGAGTTGATTGGCGGCGCAGTGGCGCGGCTCGGCTCCAAAGTGTATGACGGATCGGTACGGGGGCGGCTCGAAAGCCTGCGCCTGCGCTTGGCTGTTTAGAAAATCGTTTTTGAATTCGGAATCCTATGGCTCAAATCGGGGCAGACGAGATTACAAAGATTCTCCGGCAGGAGATCGAGAACTACGACCGCGCGGTTGACGTCAGCGAGGTCGGCTCGATCATCTCGGTCGGCGACGGCATTGCGCGCATCTATGGCCTGTCGAAGGTCATGTCGGGCGAGCTCATCGAGTTCCCCCACGGCGTGTCCGGCATCGCGATGAATTTGGAGGAAGACCAAGTTGGCGCCGTGCTGCTGGGCGAATACCAGCGGATCCGCGAAGGCGACGAAGTCCGCCGCACCGGGCAGATCATGTCGGTGCCTGTCGGCGAGGCCATGATCGGCCGCGTTGTGGACGCCCTCGGTCGTCCGATCGACGGCAAGGGCCCCATCGCCACCACGCAGCGCAACGCCATCGAGCGCATCGCGCCCGGCGTTATTGACCGCCAGCCCGTGAAGCAGCCGATGCAGACCGGCATCAAGGCCATCGACGGCATGATCCCCGTCGGCCGCGGCCAGCGCGAATTGATCATCGGCGACCGCCAGACCGGCAAAACCGCCATCGCCCTCGACGCCATCATCAACCAAAAGGGCGGCGACATGATTTGCATCTATGTCGCCATCGGCCAGAAGCGTTCCACCGTGGCGCAGGTCGTCAAGACCCTCGAGGACAACGGCGCGATGGATTACACCATCGTCGTCTCGGCCTCCGCGTCCGACCCCGCCCCGATGCAGTATTTGGCCCCGTACGCGGGCTGCGCCATCGGCGAGTACTTCCGCGACTCCAGTCGCCACGCCCTCTGCGTTTACGACGATCTTTCCAAGCACGCCGCCGCGTATCGCGAGATCTCGCTGCTGCTCCGCCGTCCCCCGGGCCGCGAAGCCTTCCCCGGCGACGTGTTCTACTTGCACAGCCGCCTTCTGGAGCGCGCAGCCAAGCTCAGCGACAAGAAGGGTGGCGGTTCATTGACCGCCCTGCCCTTCATCGAAACCCAGGCGGGCGACGTTTCAGCCTACATTCCGACCAACGTTATCTCGATCACCGACGGCCAGATCTATCTGGAATCGGATTTGTTCAACTCCAACATCCGTCCGGCCGTCAACGTCGGCCTCTCGGTGAGCCGAGTCGGTGGCAACGCCCAGATCAAGGCGATGAAGCAGGTCGCCGGCCCGCTGCGCCTCAACCTCGCGCAGTACCGCGAGCTGGCCGCCTTCGCCCAGTTCGGCTCCGACCTCGACAAGTCCTCTCAGGACCAGTTGAACCGCGGCAAGCGCCTCGTGGAAATCCTGAAGCAGCCTCAGTACAAGCCGCTGCCGGTGGAAAAGCAGATTGCCATCATCTTTGCCGGTACCCGCGGCCTGCTCGACGACATGCGCGTCGAGGATTGCCGGGCGTTCGAGCAGGAACTCTACAAGTTCCTCGAAACCGCCAAGCCGGGCATCCTGACCGCCATCCGTGAAAAGAAGGCCCTCGACAAGCAGTTGGAGGCCGACCTTACGGCGGCGATCAACGAACTCAAGGAACGGTTCAAGAAGGCCAGGGCCTAAGGCGCAACCATGCCGAGTTTGATCGATTTCCGGCGGCGCATCCGCTCGGTCAAGAACACGCAGCAGATCACCAAGGCCATGAAAATGGTCTCGGCGGCCAAGCTGCGCCGTGCCCAGGAGCGCGTCATTGCGGCCCGTCCCTATGCGCAGACCATGCGCGAGATGCTGGCGAATCTGACCGCGGCAGCCTCGTCCGATGACCGCGCGGAGACCAGCCCGTGGCTGGCGGCCCGCGAGTCCAAACGCGTCGACCTCATCTTCCTTACCAGCGACACCGGTCTGGCGGGAGCCTTCAACTCCAACCTGCTCAAGGCCGCCCAGAAGTTTGCCGAGGAGCACGCGGGCAAGGAAATCACTCTGACTCTGGTCGGGCGGAAGGGCCGCGATTTCTTCCGGAAGCGCAACGGCAAGATCCTTTCCGAGCACATCAACGTCCTCAACAAACCGACCTACCAGGATGCGGCCGGGATCGCGAAAGACGTGATCCGGCGCTACCGCGACGGCGAAACCGACGGCGTCTACATCATCAACAACGACTTCAAGTCGGTCATGTCGGCCAATCTCTCGGTCGCGCAGATTCTGCCGCTCCAACAGTCGGCGGCTAGCGTGGAAAGCTCTTCCTCGGATTATATTTACGAGCAGTCCCCCCTCGACATGCTGGAGCAGTTGATCCCGCGTCTGGTCGAGGTGTCGGTTTTCCGTGCGATGCTCGAAACCGTGGCCGCGTATCAGGCCGCGCGCATGACCGCGATGGAAACGGCATCGTCCAACGCGAAGGACGTGATCGAGACCCTGACGCTTCACATGAACCGTGTGCGGCAGGCGGCGATCACCAAGGAAATCATCGAAGTTGTCAGCGGCGCGGCGGCCGCGGAATAACCCCGCCGGAAAAGGAATCTATGGCGACAGAAAATTTTGTGGTCGGTCACGTTGTGCAGATCGCGGGACCCGCGATCGACTGCCAGTTCCCCGAGGGCGAGATCCCCGAGGTTCGTACCGCTATCCGCATCACCAGCGAAGGCTTTGACGTCCCCACGCCGATCGACATCATCTGCGAAGCGGCCGCGCACATCGGCGAAGGCCGCATCCGTACCATCGCGATGCAGCCCACCGAGGGCTTGGTCCGCGGCATGAAGGCGATCAGCCTCGGCGCGCCGATCACCATCCCGGTCGGCAAGGAAACGCTGGGCCGCGTGTTGAACGTGCTCGGCCAGCCCGTGGACGACATGGGTCCGGTGAATGCCAAGACGTTCATGCCGATCCACCGGCAGGCTCCGGCGTTCGACGAGCAGTCGACCAACCTCGAAATGTTCGAGACCGGCATCAAGGTCATCGATCTCCTCGAACCCTACCTCCGCGGCGGTAAAATCGGCCTCTTCGGCGGCGCGGGCGTCGGCAAGACCGTCGTCATCATGGAATTGATCCATAACATCGCGATGCACCACGGCGGCGTGTCGGTGTTCGCGGGCGTCGGCGAACGCACCCGCGAAGGCAACGACTTGTGGCTGGAAATGCAGGAGGGCGGCATCGTCGATCCTTCCGACTACACCAAGTCCAAGGTGGCGCTTGTGTACGGCCAGATGACCGAGCCGCCAGGAGCCCGGTTGCGCGTCGGCCTGACGGGCCTCACGGTCGCCGAATACTTCCGCGACGTGGAACACCAGGACGTGCTGCTGTTCGTGGACAACGTTTTCCGCTTCACCCAGGCCGGTTCCGAAGTCTCGGCGCTGCTGGGCCGCATGCCTTCCGCCGTCGGCTACCAGCCGAACCTCGCCACCGAAATGGGCGAGTTGCAGGAGCGTATCACCTCGACCAAGGACGGCTCGATCACGTCCGTGCAGGCCATCTACGTGCCCGCCGACGACTACACCGATCCCGCCCCGGCCGCGGCGTTCGCCCACTTGGACGCCACCACCAATCTTTCCCGTCCGATCGCCGAGTTGGGCATCTACCCGGCCGTCGATCCGCTGGCCTCGACCTCGCGCATCCTCGACCCCCGCATTCTGGGCGAGGAGCACTACAACACGGCGCAGGCCGTGAAGGGCGTCTTGCAGCGTTATAAGGATCTGCAGGACATCATCGCCATCCTCGGCATCGACGAATTGAGCGACGAGGACAAGGCGACGGTCGGTCGTGCGCGCCGTATTCAGCGATTCCTCTCGCAGCCGTTCTTCGTGGCCGAGCAGTTCACCGGATTCCCCGGCAAGTACGTGAAGCTGGCGGACACCATCCGCAGCTTCCGCGACATCGTGGACGGCAAGTACGACGACCTGCCCGAGCAGGCGTTCTACATGCAGGGCACGATCGAGGATGTGATCGAGAAGGCCAAGCAGTTGCGGGCGGCGTAAATGGCTGAACTGATCCAGTTCCAGTTGGTAAGTCCGGAGCGGATGCTCGTCGACGAGCGGGTGTCTGAGGTCCAGATACCCGCCCGCGAAGGGTATATCGGCGTCCTGCCGGGGCATGCACCGCTGCTGTCGGAATTGATGGACGGCGGGGTGTTGTCGTACAAGGCCGGCTCGGATGAGAGGACGCTCGCCGTTTATGGCGGGTTTGTCGAAGTCCAGCCGGGCCGGGTGCGGGTATTGGCCGATGCGGCGGAGTTCGGGTCGGAGATTGACACCGAGAAGGCGAAGGCGCGGTTGGCTGCTGCGCTAAGGGCTGACGGGGATGATTCGGGGGCGTTGTTGGCGGAAGTGGCCCGGGCGCAGGCTGCTCTTGACGCTGGGGGAAAACGCTAGCAGTGGTTGTAAGCGATTCCTCCTCCAGAGGCATCGGATGTACATTGCTCGTTCGAGTAAATTGCGTTGATTACCCCGTTGAGTGCCTCTCGCTCGATCAGTGTACGTTGTTTTACTAGGCTGGGTTGCCATTCGCAGATCGAGAGATCGAGGCGAAATTTGGGCGTCCGTAACATGGCCGCACGAAAACTACTGGGAACCGGAATATCAGGGTCGGGATGCTCCATCAGGACTACCGACTCAATGGTAGAAAACACGATAGCCGAAAGCCTCTTCGTTTGGTAGAATCGTCCCTCGTGTTGCAACGTGCGAATATGATGCTGTGATGACCCTGTCATCTCTACCAGTTGGTCCCCTTTCCGTCCGTAAAGAGCCATCCAGACAGCGCCGCTCTCAACGGAGCCCCTATGCGCCCAGATTGGCGTGAATTGAACGTCGTCCAACCCGAACGGGAACACAGTTGGGTCTTGGAAATCAAGCCATAGTACAAAAGGTTTGGCTGGATCGGCTTGTTTCTCTCCCCCCTTGGTTCCAACTATCTTCGCGACAGCATTTGTGAGTACGGAATCGCCTGGCTTACAAGGTCCTGAGTCCTCATCCAGCCAGTTTGCCCCAAAGGGTGCCACTTCGTGCTCAGTTACACGAATCGACAGCCAATCAGTGCTGTTTGTCAAAGCGAGAAACTCGCAATGCCGTTTCTGCGACTTGGCGTCTTCCTTGATGAATCTGGTCTTTTCGGAGCTCTCAAGCTGCCGGGCGTGAACCTCGACGATGACACTATTGTCACCGCCCACTGCAAAATCCGGCCTGACACTCTTGCCGTTGACTGTTGGCTCGGGTTGAACCATCAGGCCCGACTCTAGCAGGGTCCCGTAGGCACGGACCTCTGCCAGTACGCTCGATGCCTCACTATAGTCGGAGGCGATCAAACGCGGCTTCATTCTCTTCAACCACCCTGGATCCTTTTGGATGATCTCTCGACCAGCCAATTCGGTCGTCAGCGACACAACGCTAAGCGGCTCGGATAGTGCAAGTGCTACAAGTGGATGAGTAAAACCGGTTCTTCGCTGTTTTATGTGGGTAGGACCTTCAGGTCGAGCTTGCCGGCGATGAGGTAGATCATGGTGATGAGGTTCTTGTCGGAGCGGTAGCCGCGCGCTTTGGCCTTGGCGGCTTGAATGAGGCTGTTGATGCCTT
>CAIVPR010000032.1 GCA_903907865.1 uncultured Acidobacteriia bacterium | reverse complement strand
CGGCCACCGTGCCTCCGGTCGCGCTTCCCGGTTCGGGCAACTTCACGCTAAGTGCGACGTCGAACGCCCCCAGCCCGGTCTTCACCTTCGGCACAACCTCGGCGGCGAGCATCTGCACCGTCTCGGGCACCACGGTAACGGTGGTTGGAGCGGGGACCTGCGCGCTGTCGGTAACGGCGGCCGCGACAGCCAACTATTCCGCGGTGACCACCGCGGTCACGCAGAACCTGCTGGTCACGGCGACAACTGGCGTGGATAGAACCGCCGACGTCGTTTACGGCCAGGGCGGCAGCTTCACCTCGACGGTCTCGAGCTTGGGCGGGACCACCGCCAACAGTCTCAACCAACCATTCGCAATCGCGGCGGACGGCGCAGGCAACCTGTACGCGGCCGACTACGGTCAGAACCGGGTGTTGTACTATCCCGTCGGCAGCACCACCGCCACGCGTGCCTACGGGCAGGGCGGCAGCCTCACCTGGAATGGCTATGGGACAGACGCCAACAGTCTCAAGGCCTCGCGGGGGGTTGCGGTGGACAGCGGCGGCAACGTCTACGTAGCCGACATCAATAACAATCGGGTGTTGTACTACCCCGCCGGCAGCACCACCGCCACGCGGGTCTACGGGCAGGGAGGCAGCTTCACCTCGGGAAGCGCGAACCAAGGCGGGGTCACCGCCAACAGTCTCAACTATCCGAACGGGGTCACGGTGGACAGCGGCGGCAACGTCTACGTAGCCGACATCAAAAACAATCGGGTGTTGTACTACCCCGCCGGCAGCACCACCGCCACGCGCGTGTACGGGCAAGGCGGCAGCTTCACCTCGAATACCGCGAACCTGGGCGGGATCAGCGCCAACAGTCTCAACACTCCATACGGAACCGCGGTGGACAGCGGCGGCAACCTCTACATCGCCGATTCCGTCAACGCCCGGATCTTGTACTATCCCGCTGGAAGCACCACCGCCACGCGGGTCTACGGGCAGGGCGGCAGCTTCACCTCGAACACCGCGAACCTCGGCGGGACCAGCGCCAACAGTCTCAACGTAACGTACAACGTCGCGGTGGACCGCGGCGGCAACCTGTACGCGACCGATTCCGGCAATAACCGGGTACTGTACTACCCCGCCGGCAGCACCACTGCCACGGCGGTCTACGGGCAGGGCGGCAGCTTCACCTCGAATACCGTGAACCTCGGCGGGCCCAGCGCCAACAGTCTCAACTTTCCATCCGGTATCACGCTGGACACGCGTGGAAACCTGTTCGTAAGCGAATACAGTAACAACCGCATCCTCAAGTTCAACAGCGCCTTCCCGGCGGCCAACCCGCTGGATGGAACCTGGACCCAGGTCGGGAACATGTCGTACGTCACCAATGCCATGTTCGCCGGCGATTGCAACCTGTCCGCGACCTGCAGTTTCAATGACGGGACCGATTTCTGGACGCCGTTCACTACCCCGGACAGAATTCTGTTCACCACCGGGGACGGCTTGTACTGGGGCGTGGCGAACTACTCCGATGTTGCGACCCTTGTGGCGGCGGCGGGCGGGGTCACGACTCCCAATATCGCCTGGGTCTCCGCCGGCGAAAACGGCACCGACAGGGGTGCCACCATCACAGGCAACATCCTTCACCGCGGGGCGGGCAATCCGGAGGATCCGTGGGTCACACTCAACGGCTCGTACTGCGCCAACAGCTGCAATGAAATGCTGTGGGGCGAGAATGGCTATGTTGGTTCGCAAACGACCCTGATGTCCGCCCACGGCGGAATCCAGGTCTACGTGCACAATGTCACGGCGCAGACGATCACCTTCGGGGCCGCGCCCTCGCCGACCGTTTACGGGATGAATGTCACGGTCAGCGCCACCGGTGGCACCTCCGGCAACCCGGTCACCTTCACCTCGGCCACCACCGGCGTCTGCACCGTTTCCGGCACCAATGGCGCAACGGTTTCGCTGATCGGCCTGGGCACCTGCACCATCAGCGCCAACCAGGCGGGTACGGCAGTCTACACGGCCGCAACGCAGGTTCAGCAGAGCTTCACCGTGACCCAGGCCAGCCAGACGATCGCGTTCGGGGCTGCGCCCTCGCCGGCCGTCTACGGAACGAACGTGACGGTCAGCGCGACGGGCGGAGCTTCGGGCAACCCGGTGACGTTCACCTCGGCAACGACGGGCGTTTGCACGGTATCGGGCACGAACGGCGCGACGGTGGCGCTGGTCGCGGTCGGCACCTGCACCATCAACGCCAACCAGGCGGGCAGCACGAACTACACGGCGGCAACGCAGGTCCAGCAGAGCTTCACGGTGACCCAAGCGGCGCAGACGATTTCGTTCGGGGCTCTTTCCAATCGGGCATATGGGAGTGCCGCGTTCACGGTCAGCGCCACGGGCGGCGCTTCCGGCAACCCGGTCACCTTCACCTCGGCCACAACCGGCGTCTGCACGGTCTCGGGCACCAACGGCTCCACGGTCACGCTGGTTGCCGGGGGAACGTGCACCATCAACGCCAACCAGGCGGGCACCACGAACTACGCGGCAGCACCGCAGGTTCAGCAGAGCTTCACGGTGACGCCGTTGGCGCAGGCGATCTCGTTCGGGGCCGCGCCCTCGCCCTCCATGTACGGGACGAGCGTCACGGTCAGCGCCACGGGCGGGGCCTCGGGCAACCCGGTGACGTTCACCTCGGCCACGACAGGCGTCTGCACCGTCTCCGGCACCAACGGCGCGACGGTGGCGCTGATCGCGCTCGGCACCTGCACCATCAACGCCAACCAGGCGGCCAACGCGAGCTACACAGCGGCGCCCCAGGTCCAGCAGAGTTTCACGGTGACGCAGGCGGCACAGGTCATCCAGTTCTCGGCCACCGTGCCTCCGGTCGCGCTTCCCGGTTCGGGCAACTTCACGCTAAGTGCGACGTCGAACGCCCCCAGCCCGGTCTTCACCTTCGGCACAACCTCGGCGGCGAGCATCTGCACCGTCTCGGGCACCACGGTAACGG
>CAIVPR010000031.1 GCA_903907865.1 uncultured Acidobacteriia bacterium | reverse complement strand
CCGCCGTCCGCCCCAACCACCACCCGTTCCCAGGGAGGCCTGGATCAATAGACCAAAGACCCCGGACAACAATACTCAGTAAATTCGGCTTCGGGGTGTCTCAAAGTGCTTGACATGTTCCGAGCTTCCGCCCAGAAACAAGTGGCCGCCACCATTCGAACTGGCTGAATATGATGTACCTCGGATCTTCTTGGCTCGCAATCTCTTGCTCATTCTACGAACCCTAATGGACGAGGCTTCACAACCTCCGCGCAACCGGTGGTTCGGGCTCCTTCGCCCCAGGAACCGGTAGCAACCGAGAACTTGGTGCCACGCCTCAATTGGAGGCCATCCTGGAACTGCGGTATACTTCGTTTCAGGAATGGCAGCGAACACGACACTCCAGATTGGTCGCCACGGAACCTCTGCGGTTGGGGCCGAATTCGCACTCCCAAACAGCGAGGCTGCGATCCCCGCCGGAGACGACGGCGCGACCGGTCTACCGGCTCTGCGGGCTGCGATAGATGCTGGAGATGCCAGCGGGATTGCCCCTCCCGGCTCGTTTGACCGAGTCCGTCGGAAGCTGAACTTGCCCGCCTCCTGCTTGCAATAGGAACCCGAACGCACGTGTCCGATTTCCGCCTCTCCCTATTGGCCGAAGACGACCTTTTGGAGATTGGCCTCTACACACAACGCCGCTGGGGGGCTGGCCAGGCAAACCGGTACTTGGATGGGTTGGAGAATTGTTGCCAGATGCTTGCGGCCAACCCGGACTTGGGACGGGGTTGTGACGACGTCCGCGTCGGATTGCGCCGAATGGAACACGCAAGCCATGTTGTGTTTTTCCGTCGCGAACAGCGTGGCATTCTGGTCGCCCGCATACTCCACAAGAGTATGCATCCCGGAAAACACGCCATGGAAGACGAGTGATGGGACACCCGCCCGCACTCAAAACCACGCTCCCGCCGCTGGCCGTTCACAAGTATTTTTGATCGACTGCATTTTTCTCTAAGCCACACAAACCAAACGGCAAAACGCCCATCCCACAACGGTAGTACGCTCCCCCGATAGTTCGTTTTCCCACCCTCGCGAGGCTACAATCAACCCCGCGATGACAACCACGCCCCAAAACACTGAAACCGCCCCCAACACCCGGCCACTCCGCCCCGGGCCTGTCAAGGAAAGATCTGAAGCCCAGATCGCCGCCTCCCGCGCCAACGGTGCCAAATCCCGTGGCCCCAAGACCCCCGAAGGCAAGGCCATCGCCGCCCAAAACGCCCTCCGCCACGGCTGCCTCGCCAAGCTCACCGTCATGAAGGGGGAGGACGAGCACTCCTTCATGCAGCTCTCCGCCAACCTCATCCACGCCTTCCATCCCACCGACGAGCATGAGTGCAACCTCGTCGAGACCATGCTGATCTGCATGTGGCGCCGCAACCGCGCCCTCGCCATGGAGACCGCCGGCATGTCCCTCGTCGTCCTCAGGCAAGCCGGCATAACCTCCCCGACCCCGGATCCCCTCAACCCCATCGACAACTATTCCATCGCCTTCCGGGGCTTCGCCGCCAACCCCGAAGAGAAGCACGCCCTCGACCTCCTCCACCGCTACGAGGCCCGCCACACCCGCGCCTACGAACGGGCCGCCAAGTCCCTCGACGCCTACCGCAAAGCGCGCCAAACGAACCCGAGCCCCTACGACCTCCCCGACCCCGAATCAGATCCCGAACCCGAAACCGCCCCCGATCCAACGCCCGAATCCACCCCCGACCGCCCCCAAACCGAGCCGCGCGCGCAAGCAAGCGTCCCCAACACCACAACCCAACAACAAATCCAGCCAAACGAACCCAAGCCGCACCCCGCAACCCAGCACCGGGCCAACCAACCCGCCCGCCGCAAGCTGAAGAAGAACCGGAGGCGCAAGTGAACTCCCCGGTTGCAGCCCGCATCCGGTCATCTCTTGGCGTAAGCCTGCAGCGTGTCCCCGGCGCCGACGATGACGTATTGCAGCCCATCCAGCAGATACGTGACAGGCCCGTTCGCAAGCGGGCTCGCCACCGCAGCATGCCAGAGCGTCTTCCCGTTGGCCGCGTCGAAGGCTATCAAATAGTTGCCGTGGCCCGTAAACAGCAAGTTTCCAGCCGTCGTGAGAATCCCGTTGGGACCTCCCGGCGACCTCCAGTAGTGCTTCCAAGCGGGCTTTCCCGTCTTGTAATCGATGGCCACCAGCGCGGACTTGTTGCCGCCGAGGCCGGCCTCGCGGAACGCGAAACCTTGCGGCTGCCGGTCGGGATCGGTGAGGTAATAGAGGCTGAAGCCCTCGTTCGTGTTGACGTAGAAAAGGCCGGTTTGGGGACTGAACGAAGGCGGGGGCCAGTTTGTCGCGCCACTGGTGGGGGGCGAGACCAATGTTCCGTCGGGTCGGGGCTCCTTGGCCGGATCGGGGATGGGTTGGCCTGCAGTACTCACGCCCTTGGACCAGTTGAGCGTGGGCAGGAACGGCACCGTGAGAATGTTCCTGCCGTTGGTGCGGTCCAGCAGCGTAAAATAGCCGTGGCGTCCGGCCTGCGCCAGCAGTTTGCGGGGTTTCCCGTCAATCTGCGCGTCGATAAGAACAGGCGTTTGCACCGCGTCCCAATCGTGGGTGTCGTGCGGCGAGACTTGAAAATGCCAGACCAGTTTCCACGTATCGGGATTCAGGGCGACAATCGAGCACGTGTACAGGTTGTCCCCCAGTCGGCTCGCACCCGACCCGACCGGGTCCGGGTTGCCGGTCCCGACGTAATAAAGGTTTAAGTCGGGGTCGTAGGTGCCGGTTATCCACGGATGGCCCCCTCCGAAGTCGGCTGCGTATTGGCTGGGCCAAGTTTCGGCCCCGCGCTCGCCTTTGGCGGGCGTGACGCGCCACCGCCATTGAAGCGCGCCGGTCTCGGGGTCGTGGGCCTGGATGTACGCCGGGATGTCCAGCGAGTCGCCGCCGGTCGCGATGATGACGTGGTTGTGGATGATGATCGGGGCGACCGAGGAGAAGAAGAGTTGCTTGGAATCGGCGATGGTGACGGAAAAGCGCTGTTTCCCGGTTTCGGCGTCGAGCGAAATCAGGACATTGTCGATGGTGACGAAGAATAGGTGGTTGTCGTGGATCGCAACGCCGCGGTTGCCCGTTCGCGGCATGTCCCCCTTGGATTCGCGGTAGAACCGCCAGAGTTCGCGGCCGCTCCGGGCGTCGATGGCCCAAACGTTGTCGAGCGAAGTGATGTAGAGGACGCCGTTGACCATCAGGGGCGTGGCGGAAAACCGGACCCCGCTTGCAGGGGCACCGCCGACCAGCTTCGTGGACCAAGCCGGGGCCAAGTCTTGGATGTTCTTGGAGTTGAGCTGGGTAAGCGGCGAGAAGCGCCGACCCGAATAGTCCCCGTTGTAGGTCGGCCATGCGTCGACCAGCGGCTGGGCCGGAAGCCAGCCAGCCAGCATGAGCGCGGCGATGAGAATTCGGGTGGTCATTTGAGCGTCGCGAGAAAGGCCGTCATATTGTGGACGTCGGCGTCGGAAAGACGGGGGTAGAGGTCGTAGTGCGGTTGGAGCGGGTCGTGGATGTCCACCTTCGTGTCGTCGTCAAGGGGGATCTCGCGGCGGGTTCCGGACTGGTCCTTGAGCGTCAGCCGGAACTCGTCTATCCGTTCGAGCGTACCGGAGACTCCCGGCGGCGTCACTGTGACGGTCCTCGGAGTCTTGGAGCGTCGCGGGTTGAGCCAAAGCGACTGGAGCACAGAGGGGTCGTATTTCTCACCGATTCCCGCAAGGTCCCCCTTGGTCGAGTGGCAGGATGCGCAGTGGGAAGCGAAGAACTGTTCACCTTGCTTGGGATCTCCAGTGAGGATGTTGAGGAAGTCCTTGTTGCCCTTCCCGGCGACGGAAACGAGGAGCACGCGGAGCCAGACGCGGAGGTCCGCGATCTGGGACTTGGTGAGGGATTTGTCGGGGTGGGTGGCCAGCTTCCGGTCAGTCTGGTCGTGTCGGACCAGCGTGGATCGGATGAGGTCGGTGGCCGGATTGGTGCCACGTCCCGCGAGACCGTGGCAGCGGGCGCATCGAGCAAAGAAGAGCGCGGAACCCAGTTCGACGGCGGCATCGTCCTCGTTGCTGGAGGCAATGGCAGCCCGGCTGGGGAGTTGCGCGGCCAATTCTGTCGCCACCAAGAGCGCCGCAAGCACGAACGCGCAGCCGAGCCGCGACCGCGAGGGAGCGTTTGTTCGGGCGCTTGCAGTGTTCACGGGTTCCGCTCCATGAGCTTGTATCCGATGGTGGGAACTCCGTCGGGGACCACCACGTGGTAGCTGGCCTGTAGATAGGTTTCCATTTCCGGGAACCGGAGCCGCGTGCGGTCGCTATTGGGCCAATTCTTCAGGATGTAGCCCTGGGTGAAATCGTGCCAGATCACCCAGCGCGGCGGGTTGGATTTCAGGCTGGCAATGGCGGACCGGACGTCGGCGTCTGCCATCATGCCAGGCTGCAGCCAAGCGTAGCGGGTCGGATTCCGAAGGTCGAGCGCGAAGTAGAGCGCGGGCAGGTAGGGGTAAACGAAAGCCCTATCGCCGGGATGTGTGGCAGCAAGCAAGTCGTTCAGGGTAAGGAAGTGGAGGCGCGAGACTTGCAGGGTCCCGACAGGTGTCTCGATGCGTTTGAGGTTCTCTCGGGGCCACCCGACCGCCGTGGCACCCGCGGCAAGCAGCAAGGCTGCGGCTGCGACCCAAGGCTGCGCACGACGGGGGATCGAGGCGACCGCCAAAACCCAGAAAAACGCGCTGGCGAACAGAAGCTGCGCTGCACCGAAGCGGGGATAGCAGGCGGCGAGCGCGGCGAGTGCCGCGCTCAGGAGCAACCGGCGAGCCTTCGCCATGACGCCGAGGAGAATCGCAACGGGCGGAAGGATGGCTGGGAGGATCGAATCGACGTAATGGACCAGGTCGGGCCCTCGAAAGCTTTGAAAAGCCATCGTGAGCGCGCCCCACGAGAGACGGTTCGCAGCCGAGTAATTACCCGCGTCCCAGAGGAGCGAGTGGACCAGGGGGCCGAGAGCACCTTGCCCGATAAGCAGTGCAATAGCGGGGACGGAGATGATCGCCATCCCGATGGCATACGGCCGCAATCGCGCGAAGAAGGCTAGCGCAATCGCAATCAACAACAACGGTGGAGTGATCCACGCTGCCATGGCGGCCAGGAATCCGGCAAGTACAGGACGCCGGTCCACCAAACACAGGGCGAGCATGGCGAAAGCATTGCTGTCCCACCGGTGCGTGATGTAGACGGGGTAGAGGGTGGTGAGGAGCATCGCCAAATACAGCAGCGATGTGCCAACGGCGAAGACTGCGGAGGCCGTGCGTCCGACCAGCCAGCAGATGGCAGTGCAGATGGCGGCCAGTTCGACGCACAAAACGGCCCGCGATGCGGCGAACGAAGTCCCAAAGAAATGGAATATGGCGCCGTACAGCCAGAACGCGCCCGGACCGGTAATGACGAAAAAGTCCCGGTACGGAACCTCCCCGCGTGCCACTCGGGTGGCACCTTCGAGGTATATGCCTTCGTCCAGAGAAAGGAAAAACCAGTGCCCGAAACGCAACCACAGCAGTGGGAGCGCGATGGCGAAAACAAGGACCGGACTAGGTGGTCTTCTTGAAAGAGAACTCACGGACGGCTTCCAAGCGTTCCTGAGTGACCTTGAACTTGATCTCGTCGCCCGCGATGGTGCCCTTGTACGTGATTTCGGTGACTTGGCCTTCCTCCGCCAAGTTGTCGTAGCCGGCGATGCCCAGCGGATCGATGCCGTTGCTCAAGACGACCATAAAGGTGAGGGTAACGGTGTCGCCCTCCAGCTTGGCCTCGGCGATGCGGAGGTTTCCGATATTGTTCTGGAGGGTGCCGGTGATCTTGCCGCCATCCTGCTTGATGTTCAGGGTCTGCTTGAGATTGACACACTTCCAAGCACCGCTGATGTCGGCACCGAAAGCGGTGATGGTGGCGAGGACGGCAAGGGCCAAAAGTTGGAGTACGCGTTTCACAGGTGACACCTCAACACTCAATATAGCGCAAGGACCGCCGGGACAGGGGCGAGTGGCGACGCACCCGCAGCGTGGGGTGCCGACACCGGCCTATCCTTTTATCGGTTGACTTGCTGCCATATTTCCTGATACAGTTCGCCTCAGGTCTTTAACGAAGGAGCCGTCATTGCACAATCAACGACTATTCGGGCTGCTGGCCCCGTTCATTCTGCTCGCCAGCCAGCTTTACGCCCAGAACAGCACGGGCACCATTTCCGGCAGAATCACGGATCCCAGCGGGGCCGTGGTCCCCAATGCCCAGATCACCATCACACATTTGGCAACGAATGTCGAGGCCATCAGCGCATCCAACTCGGATGGCCTGTTCCGGGCTCCATCGTTGATTGACGGTGCCTACAAGCTGGCAATCACCGCGCCGGGCTTCAAGCGGCAGGTGCGGGACGGCATCACGCTGCGCATCGGCGAAAATCTGAACGTGGAAGTCAAGCTCGATGTCGGTTCCTCCGCGGAATCGATCGAGGTTACCGGTGCCCTGCCCCTGCTCGACACGCAAACCTCGTCCACCGGACAGGTGATGGAGGGCGACTACTTCTACAAGCTCCCGAACTACCAGCACTGGGAAAAAGGCGTGCTCTATTACACGCCCCAGGTCCAGACCAGCAACGCGCCCTGGCCTGGCTCGCTCGGCAATTGGAACATAAACGGTGGCAACAGCTACCAGACGGCCCAGTATGAAGACGGCATCCTTGCCACCAGCATGGATGGCGGGACCTCGCTCAACTCCATTTCGGTCGGCATCGAGGAAATCAAGGTTCTGACAAGCGCCATGCCCGCCGAATACGGCCACGCCACCTCCGGGGCTCTGATCGTGGTCAAGAAGGGCGGCACCAACACCTTCCACGGCGAAGGCGGGTACCTCTTCAAGAGCACGTCGATGATGCACCGCCGCTTCTTCCAGCTGCAGACCCTGCAACAGCAGGCCGCCAACAACAGCACACTTTTCGAGATGCCCGATTTCGTGGTCAGCGGACCGGTCCGGATCCCGAAACTCTACAATGGCAAGAACCGCACCTTCTTCCAAGTCGCGGGCTCATACCACATCGACAGCTCGTCCAATTCCGGCAGCTACACCACTCCGACGCCCGACATGCTGGCGGGCAACTTCAGTGCCTTCTCCAACCAGATCTACGATCCAGCCTCGACTTCGGGCGCATTCGCGCAGGGCAACCTGTCGAGGGTCCCGTTCGCGGGCAACATCATTCCGCAGTCCCGCTTCAGTTCGATGTGGAACGCCATCGCGGCCAACAAGCCGTTCCTTGCGCCCCAGTCCGGGGCGGGCAGCACCACCAACGTGGGTCCCAACGGAAACATAGTGGCCTCGGGCACGGGCAACTACTTCAACATCACAAACCAATTCCGGTTGGACCATGCCTTCAGCAGCAAGCTGCGGACCATGCTCAGCTATTCCACGGGCAACCAGCACCAGCCCCAGAACAACGTGAACATCGCGTACGCCCCGTACGACCAATACCAGACCCTGCAGTACACGATCCAGGAGCACGCGGCGCTCTCGGCCACCTACACCATCAGCCCGACCCTGATCAGCGAGACCAAGCTCGGCGTCTACCGCCGCACCGGCAACTACGGCACTTTGAAGGGGCAGGACTACACGTTCGCGCTCGCCAAGACCGTCCCCGGCCTGCCCGCCAACGTCTATCTGAATCCCATCAACTTCGGCTTGAGCGAAGGCACCAACGGCAGCTCGCAACTCGGCGTCGGCACGATGCGCGTCAACGTGAACAACACACACCAGTTCAACCAGGACTTCACCAAGATCTGGGGCACGCACGCTTTCAAATTCGGTTACGAGTACCTCTGGCAGAACTACATCCAGCACGACATCTCCAGCACCCGGCTCTCCCTTAGCTTTGGCGGCTCCAACGGGCTGCAGGGCAACGGCTCGGGCGTCCCGAATACAGGCGGCATCACGCTTGCCGACATTATGCTCGGCTACGTGACAAGTTACAGTTACGCCCAGCAGGGGCAGTCCAACCTTCCAGTGGACTCCAACCACAGCGGCTATTTCCAGGACGACTGGCGGATACGTCCCAATCTTACGCTGAATCTGGGTGTACGCTACAGCAACGAAACCCCGGCGCACAGCAAGTTCCCGGGTGGCCTAAGCGTCGGCAGCCTTACCGCGCCGGACAACTACTATACGAGTGGTTCCGTCCCCGGAGTCCTCACGTGTCCGTCGGGAGGGTGCGTGGGTGGCTGGATCCATCCCAAGGGCTTCCTATGGAACCGGGACAACAACAACTTCCGGCCCAGGATCGGCCTCGCCTGGACGCTGGACGACAAGACCGTAATCCGATCGGGCTTCGCCATGATGACACTGGACTGGAACCTTGGCTGGACCAACCAGAGTGAAATCGGCGGTGGCAGTTTCTACAACCAATCCGTCTCCCAGCCTGCCAACGTCTACACGCCTTTATTCAACATCAGCGCGGGTGTGCCGGCCTTCCAATCGGTCGCCCGGTTGGCGGACGGCTCGATTCCGACCTCGGCTTCTTCCCCGTCCTCCCGGCCGACCATCACCGTCATTCCCTCCAACTACCATAACCCCTACACCTTGAACTGGAACCTCAGCATCCAACGGGCTTTCAAGAAGGACTATATGGTGGAGCTGTCCTATGTGGGAATGCACAACATAGGCTTCTCGGGGAATTACAACTGGAATTCGCGTCCCTGGGCTACCGGTATTGATGCAAACGGCAACGTCATCGATCTCAGCCTGCCCCAGAATGCGGCCTACCGGAACACGTGGGTCAACAACACTTCCGGCGTCAACGGCACGCAGGCATACAAGGTTTACCCCAACTTGGGTGGCGTCAACTACCAGTGCAACTGCGTGCGTATGATTTACCACTCCGGCACCATCAAGCTGGAGAAGCGCTACTCGCACGGTCTCAGCTTCCTTACCTTCGCAACCATGCAGAAGGGCATTCAAAACTCCCCGGGCAACCTCTTCCAGAACGACAACCTGATGCGTTCGGTCACCAGCCTGACGCAGAAGTACCGCTACGTCAGCTCGATGACTTACGAACTGCCGTTCGGCAAGGGCAAGCGCTGGATGAGCCACGGCCGGGTACTCGACGCCGTCCTCGGCGGTTACAGCTTTGCTTGGAACTACAGCGTCTGGGCCCCGACTCCGGTCAACCTTGGCTACTCGGGCGGAACGTACCTCAATCCGGCGACGGGAGCGATTGGCTCCCGGCAAAACTACCCCAGCTACGAGCCCGATCCCGGCAGCGACCTCTACCTGGTCCAAATGCCCCAACTACGCAGCGGCTGGCAGGATATCGGCAATAACCGCTTCGTCCAGAACCTCCAGAACCCCATCGTGACCAACTGCGGCGTGACGCCGATTATCGCGGCGAACAGTGCCACCGTGGGCAACAACTGCGTCCAAGTGGCTCCTTCGTTCGTGCGCGGCAACATGCCGAACAACTACTTCATCGCGCAGCGGATCATCGGAGCCAACGCCTCCATCTACAAGGAGTACGCGGTCAAAGAGCGCGTGAAGGTGCAGATCCGGTTGGATTACTACAATCCATTCAAGTGGTTCAACTGGAGTGCCGCCAACACGACAATGACCCAGACCAACCCCGCCAGCTTCATGACCCCGGGGTTGAACGACTTCGGCGATTCGACAGAAGGCGGACCGTCGCAAGTCCACGTGTCATTCCGAGTTAAGTTCTAGAAGCATGAAAAGAACACTCCCTCGCAGTCGCGGCTCTGTGGAATCAACACCTTACCGAGCCGCGACCGCAAGAGAGCGATCATTGGGTTCCCCGGAAGCCGCGGCCGGACCCGCCCGCTTGCCGGATATGGCGCTTTGGGCGCTGATGGTGGCAGCGACATTGTTGGCCTATTTGCCGGCACTCCACGGTGCCGCGCTCTGGGACGACAACATGCACATTACCCGTGCCGACCTTCGTCCACTGACAGGTCTCTGGAGGATCTGGTTCGAACTGGGAGCCACCCAGCAATACTACCCGCTCCTTCACAGTGCCTTCTGGGTGGAACACCGCCTTTGGGGCGATTCGGTGGCGGGTTACCACGCCCTCAACGTGGTGTTGCACGGCACTTCGGCATTCCTCGTCGCGATCATCCTTCGCCGCCTCTCCGTTGCGGGCTGGTGGCTCGCCGGTTTCATTTTCGCCCTGCATCCGGTTTGCGTTGAAGCCGTTGCGTGGATCTCCGAACAGAAGAGCACGCTCTCCGGGGTCTTTTATCTGGCCGCCGCGCTTGTTTACTTGGACTTCGACCGCACACGCCGATGGCCCCGGTACTGGCTGGCGTTCGGGTTGTTCGCTCTGGCATTGATGAGCAAGACGGTGACCGCGACCCTGGCCGCCGCGCTGTTGCTCGTCCTTTGGTGGCAGCGGGGCAGCCTGAGCATCCGCCGGGACGCTCTGCCTATGGTTCCGTGGCTTGCCGCCGGGACTGCGGCAGGCCTGTTTACGGCGTGGGTGGAGCGCACGCCCGGGTTGATCGGTGCCCAGGGTCCGCAGTATGCGATGACGGTCGGGCAACGGCTGTTGCTGGCGGGCCGGGCGCCTTGGTTTTACGCGGGCAAGGCGCTGTTGCCTGTGAACCTCATGTTCACGTACCCCCGCTGGAAGCTGGACACCTCCGACGCCGTTCAGTACTGCTTCCCCGCTCTCCTGTTGGTGGTGGCCGGAGGGCTTATTTGGTGGGCGCGGCGCAACCGGGGACCGCTCGCCGCGTTCCTGTTCTTCGTCGGCACTCTTTTCCCCGCGCTCGGATTCCTGAATGTGTATCCGTTCCGGTATTCGTACGTTGCGGACCATTTCCAATACATCGCCCTGCTGGGAGTCATAGTTCCCGCTGCGGCGGGCCTGACCATTGCGATCCGAAAGATGGCACAAGGCCATCCCGCCTTCCGTGCCGTACCTTTCATGGTAATGGCGCTGTTGGGGGTCGGCACCAGCCTGCAAAGCGCCAACTACAGGGACTACGAAACGCTCTTTCGGGCCACTCTCGAACGCAATCCGGACAGTGCCTTCGCACACAGCAACCTGGGCGTGATCCTGATGTCCAGCGGGCGTGAATCGGAAGCAGCCACGCAATTCGCGGAGGCTGTGCGGCTGTCCCCTGACGACCCCGATTACCATGTCAACCTCGGCCTGGCGCTTGCACAGGTCCCCAATCGGATACCGGATGCCATCCGGGAATACCAAGCGGCGCTTCGCCTTGCACCGCATCTGGCGGCGGCGCACTTGAACCTCGGCTTGGCGTACACGTCCATGCCCGGTCGACTGCACGACGCGATTGAGGAATACCAACAGGCCATCGCCGAGTATCGGACAAAAGCCCAAGGGGAGCCCGATCTATGGGAAGCCCATTTCAACCTCGGCCTTGCCTACGGCCAAATCCCGGGCAAGGAATCCGATGCGGTCGGGGAGTACCGCAAGGCGTTGGCGCTGAAGCCGGATTCCGCACTCGCGCATTTCCACTTGGGCAACGCGCTCCACAAGTTGAACCGGATCGAGGAAGCCATCGCGGAATACCAAGTCTCCGCCGGTATTGATCCCGAGGTGCCGGAAGTGCACTACGAGCTGGCGTACGCGCTGGCGCAGGTTCCGGGCAAGGTGCCGGACGCGATTCTGGAATGCCGCAAGATGTTGGCCTTGAAGCCGGGCGACGGGCCGGGTCAGCAATTGCTGTCGGCCCTGCTCGCAATGCGGGACCGATGAGGCGGCGCAGGCGCGTTTGACAAGTGGCACCACGGTTGCTAACCTACTCAACGTGAAACGCCGTCGATTTATGCAGGCGATTGCAGCCACGCCTGCCGTCCCTGCCCTTGTGGCGCCCGCCTTGGTCGCCGAACAGACATTGCAAGCCCAAGCGCCTCCCGCGCGTCCCGCCGGTCCGTTGGCCGCGGGCAAGCGCGACGCGGTGGGAGAGCCGGTTCCGCATTTCTTCACGGCCTCCCAACTGGCCGCCCTGCACAGGCTTTGCGAACTGCTGATGCCGCCGATGGGCGGGAATCCGGGGGCGGTCGAGGCCGGGGTCCCCGAGTTCCTGGACTTCCATGTGGGGCAGTCGCCCACGGATCGCCAGCAGATGTACAAGGGTGGTCTGGATCTTCTGAACGCGCGGGCGACGAAGCAGTTCGGGAAGGCTTTCGCGGCACTGGACGCGAAGCAGGCGGACTCGGTCATCCGCCCTCTGCTGGTCCTGGTGCCTTGGCAGTTCGAGCTGCCGAAAGAGCCGGGTGCGCGCTTTATGACGGCGGCGCACGACGACATTAGGGTGGCTACGCGCAATTCGCGCGAATGGACGCAGGCGGCGATTGCCGCAGGGCGGCGTCCGGTCGGGGCGCAGTTGTACTTCGCGCCTGTCGATCCGATCTATAGGGGCTAAACGTGGCGAAACAAGAGTTTGACGTTCTGATTGTGGGCTCGGGGCTTTCGGGCGGCATCGCGGCGCAGGTTTTGACGCAGAAGGGGATCTCCTGCCTAATGCTGGACGCGGGGCCGGAAGTGAATCTGGCCACGAACCGCACAACTAAGAACCCATGGGAACTGCCCTACCGGGGCCTGAACAAGCCTGGACGCCTGCCCCATGTGGTGCAGGCCAACGAGTTCAACGCCAACCAGTGGGTGGACGAGAAGGAAGTGCCGTACACGCACGATCCCGCGTCGCCCTACAACTGGGTCCGGGTGCGGTTTGTCGGCGGTCGGAGCCTTTTCTGGGGACGGCAGTCGTTCCGGATGAGCGATTGGGAGTTCAAATCGGCGGACAAGGAAGGTGTCGGCGAGAATTGGCCCGTCAGCCATGCGGACCTCGACCCGTTCTATTCGCGTGTCGAGGGGATCTTCCGCGTGTCGGGCCGCAAAGAGGGCAAACCTCATTTCCCGGACGGCAACTTCCTGGACGCCGACTATGGTCCGGATTCCGCGACGGTGAAGAAGATTACCGAAGTCGCGCAGGCGCGCGGGATTCTGGTGTCGAAGATCCGGGCGTCGAACGGTCGGAATGGCCAGGCGAGTTCCGTGAATCTGCTGCTGCCGGACGCGGTGGCGACAGGCAAGTTGCAGATCGTGCCCAATGCCATTGTCCGCGAGATCACGGTGGACAAGAAGACCGGGCTGGCAAACGGGGCGAACTTCGTGGATCGCCACTCGCGGCAGGAACTGCACGTGAAGGCGCGGGTGGTGGTGATGGCGGCGGGGTCGCTGGAAAGTACCCGGATCATGCTGAATTCCGGCACGCCGGGCGCGGGGCTGGCGAATTCGAGCGGGCTGTTGGGCCGGTACGTGATGGACCAGTTCTACGGCGTCCAAGTGGTGGCGTCGGTGCCGGAGGCCCGAGGCGGGAAGGCGGCCGAGGGCATGATGGGCGGAACGGCGCTCTTGCCGCGGTTCCAGAATCTGAAGAAGGGCGAGAACCGCAAGTTCTCCAAGGGCTACGGGATGTTGATCGCCAGCGGTGGCGCGGCCCTGCCGGGGTTCTTCACCGAGTACGGCGAGGCACTCCAGCAGAAGCTGGATCTCCACTCCGGGGCCTGCATGACGGCGTCGATCTACGGCGAGCGTCTGGCTAGGTATGAGAACCATGTCCGGATCAACAAGGATGTGAAGGACGCCTGGGGGATTCCGGTCCTGCACGCCGAAGTGAAGGATTCGCCCAACGAGTACAACATGGCGAAGGATGCCGCGGACACGGCGGAAGACATGCTGAAGGCCGCGGGCTGGGACATTTTGTCGAAGACGGACAAGTTCCATCCGCCGGGATACAGCATCCACGAGGTGGGCAGTTGCCGGATGGGCGACGACCCGAAAAAGAGCGTCCTCAACAAGTGGAACCAGAGCCACGACGTGAAGAACCTGTTCGTGGTGGACGGAGGGTGCTTTGTTAGCTGCGGCTGGCAGAATTCGTCGTTGACGATTATGGCTCTGGCGATGCGCGCTTCCGAGTATCTGGCGGAGCAGATGCGGGTGGGCGCGGTTTAGCATCCACCCTTGAAGGTTATTTGGCCTCCGGGACCTTGGTGGCGTTGGCCTTGGGCGGCGCGAGGTACGTGCTCAGGTACTTCAGGACAGTGGCAAAGTCCGCGTCCGTGATTTCAACGCCTCGTTCCGAGGTCATGTTGGCGACCTTGCGTTCCCACTCGGCCTGACTGAGGCGGATCGCGGAGAACATTTCGGCACCGTGGCAACCGGTGCATGCCCGGACCGTGGCTGGCTTGCCCGGTCCCTCGGGGAGATCCTTCTGGGCCAAGGCGGGGAGGGCGAACAGGGTGGATAGGATGATCAGGTTCTTGAGCATAGTGGCTGGCCTGCAGTGCTACTAGAGCACGTTTCTGACCACTATTGTAACGTCCAATTGGGGAATCTGAACGCCCAGTGTCCGAGGTTGGCATTTTGGAGAACATCGGGATGCTCGGGGTCGGGCGGTCCGGTACAATGGTGGAGAAGGTACGATGCTCCCTCAAGCGACCCAGCCACAGACGGAAACAGCGATTCTCGCCCGGCTGTTCCAAGCACGGGAGGGCGATCTGTCGCCTGAGGCGGCCAGATACCTGCTTGCATTTCGATTCGACGAACGCGATATTGAGCGCGTCAACGTTTTGAGTGAGATGGCGCAACTTGGAACGCTGTCAGCAACCGACGAGGCTGAGTTGCACAGCTATATCCATGTCGGCAACCTCCTGTCCATCATGCAGTCACGGGCACGCATGTCCCTGATGCCCACTGAGAACAGGTAGCGTTCTTGAACCCCGAGATACTCCGCCGCTTGCGCGAACGAGCCGCCGGGTGTTGCGAGTATTGCTGGCTGCCAACCGGTGGCCATGCCCTTCCTTTCCAAGTTGACCACATCATCGCGAAGCAGCACGGAGGTGCCGACAACCTAGACAACTTCGCCTATGCGTGTGTCCACTGCAATTGTTACAAAGGTCCCAATGTCGCAGGGATTGACCCGGACACGAACATGGTCGTCCGCCTGTACCATCCGCGCCTCGACCGTTGGACCGACCATTTTCGCTGGAGCGGACCGCTGATCTTACCGGTGAGCGCGATTGGCCGCGCAACGGTGCGCACCCTGAACATGAACGATCCAGAATCCGTCATGCTCCGGGAGTCACTGGAGCAGGAGCGGAATCGGCGGTAGGAGAGCCATCGGGCTTTGGTTAGAACTGTTTTCTCTGGAGGGCGTTCAAGAGTAGTTTCCCAGCTTGGTCACCCTCCGCCCGTGGCGGCACATCGGCTACAACCCGGCCTTCCGCCACAACTCATCCACCGCTTCTTCACGTCCGGGGCCATCGTCTGCACGTCCGGCCAGCCGCGCGTAAAAACCCTCGCCGGGCCACTTCTTGGTCGCGTCGACGTCCACCTTGCTCCCGTAGTTCACCAACCGGCTCGCGTGGTCAAGGGAATCAATCGGGCCCATAGTGAACTGGATGTCGCGCTCGGGGTCGATGTTGTTGGGTGCGTGATAATTTGTCATGAGGTTCTAAATGCTCGATACGCGCGAAAACCATTCCTTGACGGACTTCCTCATGAACCACAATGCGTACGTCGCACGGCTCAAAGAGACGCATGCGCCGGAAGTCCTGACCGTGGACGGGAGGGCCGAGGTGGTTGTACAGGACGCCGCCAGCTACCAGTCCATGGTCGACCGATTGCACCACATGGAGACTATCGCGGCAATTCGGGAAGGAATGGAGAGTGCGGAGCGCGGCGAGTTGAAACCCGCAGCCCAGGTGTTGGATGAGATGAGGGCCAGGTATGGCCTATCGCGTTAGCCTTTCACGTCCGGCGGAAAGGGATGCCTACGCCGCGTTCGAGCGGATCCGCGAGGCCGCCCCACGCCACGCGGAAAAATGGCTCACCCGTCTGTTTGCGGCCATCTTGAGTTTGGATGTGATGCCTGCCAGGTGTCCGGTGATTCGCGAGGCAGAAGAGCTTGGTTTTTCCGCCCGCCATTTGCTGTTCGGCAAGGGCAGGGGCACCTATCGAATCATCTACCACATCCGGGAGGACGAACAGCATGTGAGGGTTCTCCGGATTTGGCACGCGTTCCGTGATGCGATCAACGCGGCCGATGTCGTGGAGTAATCGAGTTCCGGCTACGTCTTCCCGATCCCGCCCCAATTGTGCGAAAATGGTCGCCATGCGGAACTGCATACGCGTGGGTTTCTTGCCAGCCTTCCTTGTCGTTGCGATTTCGACCCGCGGAACATGTCAAGCACTTTGAGACACCCCGAAGCCGAATTTACTGAGTATTGTTGTCCGGGGTCTTTGGTCTATTGATCCAGGCCTCCCTGGGAACGGGTGGTGGTTGGGGCGGACGGCGGACGAAGCGTTCGGGATG
>CAIVPR010000030.1 GCA_903907865.1 uncultured Acidobacteriia bacterium | reverse complement strand
CTGGCTGACGCCGGCCTTCTCGAGGGCGGCCTCCTTCTGCCGGGCCTCGATGGCGGCGATGCGCCGTTCGACGGAGCGCACGCTGTCGAGGTATTCATCGAGCTTGCGCTGGTCGGAGACGGGCAGGGTCTTGCGGAGGTCCCGCGCGCCGCCCAGCACGACGTCCAGCAGGCTGCGGTCCAGTTCGCTCAGTGGTGCCGACCCCTGCGCGTTCTTCGGCTCCTGTTTGTTGGCGAGCCGGTTCAGGACGTTGCGCGGATTGACCTCGGCCGGCACGGCCTGCGTGGGGGAACTGAAGCTGCAATGCGAGTAATAGCCCTCGTTGAGGCCTTCCTGGTTCTCTTTCCAGGTTTGGGGCATCGTGGCCAGTTCCAGCGAGGGCAGGGCCGTGAACGCGCCCACGTGGTTGGCTGCGATCTGGTCCGCGGAAATGGCGATATTGATCTCGTTCCGCTTTTCGGGTGCCGGCAACGTCGCCGTCAGCCAGGTAGACAGCTCGAGTGCGTGCGGAGCCCCGCTGAAGGGCGCGATGGGCACGCCGGAAATCCCCTTCATGACGACGCACTGATCCAGTACCGGGCGCAACGATGCCAGAGCCGGCTGCGGCGACGAGAGGAAGCTCTCCGGACTGGTCGGCCAGAACTCATTCATGATCACGCCGTGCGGCATGTACATGAAGCCCAAGCGCACGGGCGGCTTGTCCGCCTTGCCCGCCGGGACGCCGGCCCAACCCAGGGATTCCATCCATGGCAGGGCGAGGGAAACGCCCACCGCGTTCATACCCAACCCCTTCAGACAAGCCCGCCGGTTCATTCTGCTCATGGGAGCCTCCTCTGCGCTTCGATGCGCCTATACGTAAAAGGATAACTGGTAACAACGCCGGTGACAATGGCCCGCATTCGGTAGTCGTCATTCCTACCTTCACCCCCGGCAAGATCGCGCATCAGGTCATCCACCACGATTTCGTCGTAGCCTTCGAGCTTGCGGCCCAACGCGTAGGCCAGCATCTTCTCGACCAGATTGCGTGCCACGTCGCGGTTGCGTTCGGCGATGATGGCTTTCAGATCGGCCGGGCCTGAAAAGCGCTTCGGTCTTGACCCTTCACTGCCGGGCCCTTCACGGCCAGGCAGTTCACCGGATGAATCGATGGCCTCGCCATTGGTGTCACGGTCCCGCCAGCGTCCGATGGCATCGAATTTCTCGAGACCGAACCCGATGGGGTCGAGAATCTGATGGCAATTGGCGCAGACGGGATTGGTGCGATGGAGTTCGGTCCGCTGCCGCATTGTGAGCCGCGCGACCGCTGCCGGATCCTGCTTATCCAACGCCGGGACGTCCGGCGGAGGGGCAGGCACGTGTTCGCCGAGCACCTGTTCGAGCACCCACACGCCGCGCTTCACCGGGCTGGTGCGATTGGGCAAAGAGGTGGCCGCCAGAATGCCGGGCATGCCCAGCACTCCTCCGCGATGGGTGTCGCTCAGCGCGACCCTGCGCATTTCGGGTCCCTGGATGGTTTTTTCGAGGCCATAAATCGGCGCGAGGGTCCCATTGAGATAGGTGTAATTGCTGTCGACGAAACGAATCGCGGGCTCGTTGTCCCGGACGATGCTCTGGAAGAACAGCCGGACTTCGTCATACATGGCCTGGCGCAGGGCGGGGGTCATCTGCGGGAAGAGAGCGGGGTCGAAGGTCTGGCGCTGGAGGCCGCCGACGTTCAGCCACTGGGCGCCGAAGCCATCGAACAGAGCGCGGGAACGGGGATCGTCGAGGAGGCGTTTGGTCTGCGCCTGAAGAACCGCGGGTTTGTGGAGTTCGCCGCGGTCGGCGAGAGTCATGAGTTCCGCGTCGGGCATGGTTGCCCAGAGGAAATAAGACAAACGGGAGGCGAGCTGGTAGTCGTCGAGCGGGGTGATGCCGGTATTGGTTTCGGCATCGCGGGCGGGAGTGATGAACAGGAACTGGGGCGAAACGAGGATGCCCTTCAGCATGAGGCCGAGCGCCTGCTGCCAGGGGAGTTTGTTGCGTGTGCCGAGGTCGAAGGTGGCGACCAGAGTGTCGAGTTCGGTCTCGGTGGGTGGCCGGCGGAAGGCTTTGCGGGCGAGAGACCGGGCGATTTCCCGGGCGGCGCGGCGAGGGTTGCCGGAGGGCTTCGACGACGGGCCGAACAGGCGCTTTTCGAGGTCGGTGCGGCGACGGCCGGGCGGCGCGACAATCTGGCGGAGGACATTGTCGGCGATCGCGAGATATTGTTCGAGCTGGAGCGGCGAGAGCGAATTGAGGTAGCCCTGGCCCGAGACTTCATCGGGCAGTCCATCGGCGATGGACGGGGGCACGCCGAAGAGATCGTGGAGGGTGTTGGCGTACTCGGTTTTGGTGAGGCGCCGGATGACGAAAGGGCCGGGATCTTTGTCGCTAAGGTACTTCAGGCGGGGCAACCACCCCGCGAACGTCTGCCGCTCCTCGTCGGACGGCTGTTTCGCCCCTTTGGGCGGCATGTCGTGTGCACGGACCCGGACGTCGGCCTTCTTCCAGTTTTCGGTAAAGGCCGCGTGTTCGGGCGTCTTGAGGGCTGGCGTGAAATTCACTCCGGCCCTTGTGGGGCGTTCGCTGCGGTGGCAGGGAAGGCAATATGTCTTAACGAAGGGCGTGACCTGGTCACGAAAGTACTGGCTGGCGTCGGCCTTGAGAGCGTCGTGGTTTTCAGCCTGCAAGCCGCACGGGCAGGTCAGGGACAAGATCAGCCAGAGGCTCGGTGCAGGCATCTGCAAGAGTCGACGGGTCGCGGCGGCAACGGGCACGAGCGAGGACATGTCCTTGCAAAGTTTATCACTCGTCTCGGTGGCGCGTGCGTTCTCTCCATCAACAGCGCACGTCCAGCCGAGGCGCAGGGCTGTTGATGGTCCTTGTTAGCCGCGCCCGCCGCGGCTCGCGCGCTCAATACGGAGTTCCGGGAGGCCCTGCTGCTGAGACCGTGTCACGCGCCACTTTGACAATTTCACTGGGATTGCTAGAAACAGCAGTTTGCCGTGCCACGGATTTTTCGGTTCTCCGAACAAACGCTCCCTCGCGGTCGCGGCTCGGCTGAAGACCGCAAGGGAGTGGTTGTTCGATCCATGTGCAGTTACAGGACTGCGCCGAGGTCGCGTGCCGCCTGACAGGTGCTATCGCGCCGAGGCCGGGACCAAATCCTCGAAACTCTGCGGCGGCGCGTAGTACAGGATCCGCTTGCAGCTCTCGCACACCATGATGGCGTTGCCCTGCTTCAGCTCTTGGAGGAATTGGGGGCGGATCTGGATGTGGCACTTGGAGCACTTGCCATTCACGGCCTCGGAAACGGCAAATCCGGCGCGGCCCTTGCGGATGCGCTCGTATTCGGCATAAACCTTGGGCGTCACCCGCGCCACGACGTCCGCCCGCTGCTGGTTGAGCTTGGCAGCCTCGGCGCGGTCAGCAGCGGAACGCTCCTGTGCCGACTTCTTCTCGGCGTCGACCTGCTTCTTCTCAACCGCCAGTTCACCCTCGGCAACCTTGACAGCCTTCTCGAGAGGGTCGGACTCGCCCATCAACTCGAGGATGCGGTCCTCAATGTTGCTGATTTCCTTCTGGCAAAACCCGATCTCGTGTTGGAACGCGTTGTAGACCTCGTTGGACTTGGCGTCCATCATCTGGCCCTTGAGCTTGGAAATCTTCTGCTCGTGGCCCTGGATGTCGAGTTCCAGCTTGCGGCGCTCCTTCTGGTTCGCGACCAGAGCGGCCCGGTCCGCCTCAAGGCGCTTGAGGTGGTTTTCAAGCTTCTTCTCAATGACCGCCACGTGTTTCGGTAGGTCGGCGATTTCCTTGGCGATGGCGGCGAGCCTGTCGTCGAGACTTTGAAGCTGAACGGCTAGCTCAATATCCGGAAGCATATGATGATCCTGAGTTTAGCAGAGGTATGGCTAGTTTCCCCCGAATCGGCGCAGCACCGTCTCCCGGACCCTCGCCAGTTCAGGGATGCCGAGCGCGGAGGCTGTGACGTAGTAGACCGCGGCCCCGACGGGAATGCCGAGCACGAGGCTGGCGACCGCCCCTGGGACCAGCCGCACGATGCCGTAGCAGGCGCATCCCATAACGGCGGAGGCGACGAGAGACTTGAGACAATTCAAACCCAGTTCCCCGCCCCGGAAAATACCCAGCCCGGTGCCGCCCAGCCCGGTGCCGCCCAGACGAGGACCAAGCAGCGCGGCGAGGACCACCGAGTTGAATATCGAGACTGCCGAAAGAGCCAATGCCAGGCCAGCGTGGCCCCATCCGAAGATTCTGACGGTTGCAAACGACACGCACCCGTTGATCACGACCGACGCCATACTCACCAGCATCGGCGTCCGGGCATCCCCGAGTGCGTAAAAGGCTGGGGCCAGCAGCCGGACGGAGGCGTAGCTCGCCAAGCCCACCGCGTAGCAGGCGAGCGCCAAAGCGGTCTGATCGGTGTCGCGGGCGAGGAATTTGCCGTGCTGGTAGACGAGCGCGATCATGCTGCGGCCGAGCACGGCAAGGCCGACCGACGCCGGAATCGTGAGCATCATCATGGTGTTCAGGGATTGGAGCAGGGTCGCGCGCATTCCCGGCAGGTCGCCCTCGGCGGCGCTGCGGGCCATGCGGGGCAGCGCGGCTTGGGCCAGCGCGATTCCAAAGACGCCAATGGGCAATTGCATGAACCGGAAGGCGCAGTTGAGCCATGTCACCGGTCCGTTCATCGCGTGGCCGGCAGCGTCCGTCAGTCCGGCGGCGAAGGTGGTGTTCACCAGCACGTTCACTTGGACCGATGCGCCTCCAATCACCGCAGGCCCCATCAGCCGGAGGATCTGCCGCACGCCTTCATGGTGGAAGTCCACGCGGGGTGTCCAGTGGAAGCCGGCACGCCACACGGCTGGCAACTGGAAAGCCAGTTGCGCCATGCCTCCGGCCAGGATTCCGAAAGCCATGCAATGGACCATCGAGAGGCCAAAACGCGGGCCCACCCAGTAGCCCAGCGCGAGGCCCGTGGCAATCGAGCCGATGTTGAACATGCTCGACGATACCGCTGGAACGCCGAACTGATGGCAGGCGTTGAGGATCCCCTGAGCCTGGGCGGCCAACGCCACAAGGAAGAGGAACGGAAACATGATCCGCACAAGGTCGACCGCAAGTTCGAACTTGCCCGGCACGGCGTGGAAGCCCGAGGCGAATAGTTCCACGAACTGCGGGCTGACCAGCATCCCGAGGCCGCAAATGCAGCCGGTCACCAACATGAGGAGGCTTGCGACCACATTCGAGAGTTCGCGGGCCTCCTCCTTCGACTTGGTGGCCAGATAGCGGGAAAAGGTCGGAACGAAGGCTGCGGAGAGAGCGCCGTCGGCGAACAGGTCGCGCGCCAAGTTGGGGATGCGGTAGCCGAGGATGAAGGCGTCGAGGCTGGCGCTGGCACCGAACAGGGCGCTCAGAACGCTCTCGCGCATCAAGCCTGTGACGCGGCTGGTGGCCACGGCCGCGGACACGATCCCGGCGGAACGGAGGAGGCCCGGCGGCTGGGTTTGTTTGGTCACACGGGCCCTAGTCGGGAATCTTGGGGTCAAGCCCCAATGGGGCGGAGGTCCACTTCGTCATGGATGGACCGCGTCTGTTCCAAGGTGGCGAAACTCATGCCGGGGAGTTGCGCCGACGCCGTGCCCGCCGCGACGCCCCAGCGCAATGCGTCGGAAAACGCATTGCCGTTGCTGTGCGCCCACAAGACGGCGGCGGCCATGGCGTCGCCCGCCCCGATGGGCGAAATCGCGTCGATGCGCGGCGGGATCGCCTCCCAAAGGTCGCCACTCGGTCCCACCCCGATGGCACCCCGGCTTCCCAGCGAAAGAACCACCGACTGCGCCCCGAGCGCGTGGATCCGCTTTGCCGCGGCCACCGACTGGGAGCGTGTCAGCAACACGGTGTTGAGGAGACGTTCGGCCTCCTGCTTGTTGGGAGAGACGAGGGTCGGACCTGCCTCGACGCCTTGGGCAAAGGCGTCGCCGTCCGTGTCCAGAAGGGTGGGGACGCCGCGCGACCTTGCGCGTTCGATCAGGCGGGCGTAGAAAGACGACGGGACTCCCGGTGGCAGGCTGCCGCAGAGAGTCAGCCAGGAGGTTTCGCCGAGACGGGCCTCTACGGCGACCTCGATCGCGGCGACCTCCATGGGGTCGAGTTGAGGGCCGATCTCGTTGAGCTTGATGGTCAGTCCGTGGCGGTCCGTGATGGTGAGGTTGAGGCGAATGTCGTTTTCGATGGGGACGGTGGTGACGGGGAAACCGCAGTCGTCGAGGAATTGTTCGAAACGCGTGCCCCGGCCGCCGCCAGCGGGGAGGATGGCGAGGGTGGAGGCACCAAAGGAATGGAGCACGCGGGAGGTGTTGATGCCCCTGCCGCCAGGCGAGTCCTTGCTGGAGAGAATATAGGCGCGGTCGTCGAAAGCAAGCCGGTCGACGAGGATGGTCCGGTCGATAGCCGGATTCATGGTGAGGGTTACGATCAATACACTAGGATAGCGTTTTGCGGCGGGCGGGAATCCGGCGCGTCCGAACTGCGATAATCCTGAACAAGGTGAGAGTTTTCAAGTTTCCGATCCTGCTGGCCTGCGCCGCCATCGGCTGCCAAGCCCAAGAACCCGCGCCCGCCCGGACGTCGGCCGCCGAGCTGGGCCGTCGAGTCCTGCAAGCCGGGCTTGATCCGACACAGTGCTACCGGGTCCGCGACCTCGAAGTCACCCGCGACGAGGCCCGCATCTTCCTCACCGACGGCTACCTGGTCTTCGGCCAGCCCGTCAACGGCCAGCCCCGCGCCGCCGTCTTTTCCGGCGACACCGACGGCGGCGACGCCCAGCTGCTGATGCTCCCCCCGGACCAGGCCGAGCGAAAGTCGCTCGCGGCCTATGTCGGATCCCCGAACTTGTCCGAGCACTTTACCCAGGCCGCGTTCATCTTCACCGACGACACGGCCAAAGACCTTTTGGAACAGATCAACGCGGCGGGTGCCAAGCCTGCGCCCGACGTGGGGGCCCTGATGGTCGACCGCTGGGGGCGCGTCGTCGCCAACTTGATGACCAGCTTCGAATCCCGCATGGTGCTCGACCTGCTCACTCCCGGCGAGCATGGCGGGCTGTTCGAGGCCGTCATCCAGAGCAAGAAGCTGGGAAATTTCGACGTGCTCTACGACGCGCGGGGCTACGAGCAGCTGCTTGCGGGCCAAATCGCGCAGCGCGACGGGCGGCAATGGTGGGAGACTTGGACCAGTTTCGTGAGCCGCAGCCACCGCGGCCACGCCGCCCCGGAACCGGAACAGACCATACTCTCGTACCGCATCGACGCCTCGCTGGACCCGACCCTCGACATGCGCTGCACCACCCGGCTGCGGCTGCGCACCACCGAGCGCTCGCGGAACGCCATCCCATTCGACCTCTCGGGCCAGATGCGGGCGATATCGGCGAAAGTGGACGGCGTCCCGGCCGAGCTGTACGAGCGCGACTCCATCAGGACCGGCCTGGTCCACAACACGGGCAACGAACTCCTACTGATTCTGCCGCCAACGCCGCTCGAGCCGGGCACCGAACATGAAATCGAAATCGTGCACGAGGGCAAGGTGGTGGTGGAGGCCGGGCACAACGTGTATTTCGTGGGAGCGCGCGGTTCCTGGTATCCGGGGCGCGGGCAGCAGTTCTCCAAATTCGACGCCACGTTCCGGTACCCGAAATCCCTGAGCCTAGTCTCCGCCGGAACCCGCGCGGAAGACCGCGACGACGGGGAGTTCCACATCACACGCCGCGTCGCCGAGGTCCCCGTGCGCCTGTTCGGGTTCAACCTCGGCCAGTATGAATGCCAACAACGGGTCCGGGACGGGATCACCGCCGAGGTCTGCGCCAACAAGGAGTTGGAGGACGCGCTACGTCCGCGCGCGGAAATGATTCCGCTGGAGGTCTCCCCCGGCCGAGGAGGCCTGCGGCGGACACCGGGCCAGATCGCCAACGACGTCCTGCCTGTTACGCAGCCAAGGATCCAGAATCCGGTGAACCGGTTGACGCAGATCGCCGAGCAGATTGACGAGGCGATGTTGTTCTACCGCTCCAAGTTCGGCGAGCCACCCCTCAAGCGGCTGGAAGTCACGCCGGTGCCCGGCCGCTTCGGCCAAGGTTTTCCGGGCATGCTGTACTTGCCGACGGCCAGCTACCTCGAACCTGTCGCCGTGACGGGAGGCGCGACGGTCGCCCAGCAGATTTACTTCCGCGACCTGCTGATCGCCCACGAGGTGGCGCACCAATGGTGGGGCAATATCGTGACGTCCGGCTCCTACCACCACGAGTGGATCATGGAGGCGCTGGCGAACTACTCGGCGGCCCTGTACATGGAGTCGAAGCTGGGCCCGAAATCGGTGGAGACCGCGCTGGAAGCCTACCGCAAGGGCCTGTTCCAGTTGGGCCAGGACGGCAGCACCTCGGAATCGGAAGGGCCTGTGGTCCAAGGACGCAGGTTGGAGAATTCCAACAACCCGTCGGCGTTCGTGGCGGTGGTCTACGGCAAGGGGACCTGGATTATCCACATGCTGCGCCGCAAGCTGGGCGACGAGCAGTTCTTCAAGATGTTGGGGGAACTCCGGCGGCGCTACGAATTGCGGACCGTCAGTTCCGACGAGTTCCGCGAAGTGTGCGCGGGGTTCCTGCCGAAGGGAGCGGCGGACCCGAAGCTGGAAACATTCTTCGACAACTGGGTTTACGGAACCGGCGTTCCGACTTTGAAGCTGAGCTCCGCGGTGAAGGGCAAGCCGGGGGCTTACAAGATGACCGGAACCCTCACGCAGTCCGATGTTTCGGAGGACTTCAGCGTGGCGGTCCCGGTCGAGATCCAGACGGGGAAAGGAAAGCCGGTGGTGCAGTTGGTGCGTACCGGCTCGGAGGCGGCGTCGTTCAGCGTCAATGTGGCGATTCCGAATGCGAAGGCGGTGTTGGATCCGGGGTGGAGCGTGCTGCGCCGGTAGCTGGGCGCGCACGGGCTACAGGACCGGAGAGACCACCAGGGGCACCGTCGGGTCAATCTTGCCGACGACCAATGAGACGCGGTCCTTGTCCACCACTTTGAACGAGGCCGCAATTTCACGCTCCTTGCCGTTGACGGTCTGGTAGACGTGCGGGCGATAGTGCCACAGGCTGCCGTCTTTGGAGACCACTTCCACGCCGCCACCGAAGGCGTTCGAGACCCGCTGGGCGTTGGCGAAATGGATTTCGACCGAAGAGGGGTCGGTGCCTGCCTCGATGACGGCCTGCTTGGCGTTGCCGCTGCCGGCGACAAGCGAGACGTGGGAAGCCGCGGTGGTTGCGGCGGGAACGCTGCCGGGGGTGTAGCCGGGGTCTGCAGCAGGGGCTGCGGCCGCGACGGCAAGCGCGAACAAGGCGGATGCGAGGACGGGTTTCGTGTTCATGGTTTTGTTTTCCTTTCGAGCCGCGATTGGTCTCGCATGCTCTCTGCCCACACACGCGTAGGATCTTGGAAAACGGGATCAAAATAGTTTTTGGAGGGCTAGCGGCAGTTCACCAGGAGAACATCGGGGCCGGAATCGACACGGCGACTGGCGTGACTCCAGACGCTGCTCGAACTCCGAATCGCCGATGTCATGAATCTTGAGGACAGTGCGGCGTCAGTCAGCAGCGTTTTACGGCTCCTTCGGCAAGGCACGGCGAAGCTCAGCATTGTGTTTATCGACGCCTGCCGTAAGCCCGTGGATCGCCGGTAGTCGCAGCCGAAACGCAACCGCACACTCCACTCCACGGCTTTCTCACGTTACACTCCAATCATGGTGCCGGAAACTACCGTCCACGACATCCTCCGCCAAGTTCGCTCCCTGTCGCCCTCGGACCGGTCGCAGCTGATTGAGTTGCTCGGCCAGATGGAGAATCGTCCATCTTCGGTTCCCAAGACCAGCGCTTACGGCAAAATGGCCCAGTTCCCGAATTCGAGCGAGGACTTCATCCGCCGCAAAGCAGCCGAGATCGAATGGGAGAATCGTCGGGACCGCTCATGAACTATGTTCTCGATGCCAGCGCCATGATCGCATACCTCCGCGCGGAAACCGGGGCGGACATCGTGGACGCAATCATCTGCGACCCACGGCACGTGTGTTTCGCCCACGCCATGAATCTATGCTAGGTCTACTACGACGTCAACCGGGTTGGCGGTTCCTCATCGGCGTCCCAAACGGTTGAACTCCTCCGCGCAGCCGGCGTCTGGTTTCGACCCGACCTCGACGAGGAGTTCTGGATGGAGATGGGCGAGATCAAGTCCGTCGCGCGCCGCATCTCGCTTGCGGACTGTTGCGGATTGGTCCTGGGCCGCAGGCTGGACGCGACCCTCCTCACGGCGGATCATCACGAAATGGACGCATTGGCCCGCGACTATCGCATCCAGTTCATCCGCTGATCCGGCATTCCTCACAAACCTGCTATTCCAAGGCATCCCCCGTGTGCCGCACGACACGGACCGCTTCGACATCTTGTTGTTTGTGACGCTTCGCGCCACCCTAGTTTTCGAGGGTTAAATGGTTATCCTGGAAACGGCAGTTGGCCGCGTAACACGCGCGCCCTGGGTTCGCCGGACAAACGCTCCCTCGCGGTGGCGGCTCGGCAGAATCAGGATCTTAGCGAGCGGCGACCGCGAGGCGACCCCGACCTATCGGCGTCCGAGCAGCATCTTGACCGCCACCACCACAATCGAGACCCCGATGATTGCCGGCACGAAGTCCCGGCGGGCGAGAGGGGCGGAAACGTCGGGTGAAACAAGCGCGCTCAGCCCGAGGACCGCGCACAGAACAAGCAAGCGCGCCAGTCGACCAGTTCCGGTATTCATGTAGGTCTCAAATCCCGGTACCGCCTGATGGACTGACGCCGAGGGCATCCTCGGCGTCACGCTCGTCTGGACCTCAGAACCGGACCCGAAGTTCGGCCCACGCCCTACGGGGAGCCCCTGGCGCGAAGAACGTCACGCTCTGGATCGGATAGTTCCCTGATTGGGGGCCGGCTCCATAGGCTGCAAACTGTCGGGCAACAAACGTGCCCGCCGCTGTGAGTCCCGTGTTTCCCAACTGGGCCGCCGTATAGTAGTGG
Source organism: uncultured Acidobacteriia bacterium (assembly GCA_903907865.1). Taxonomy (GTDB): domain Bacteria; phylum Acidobacteriota; class Terriglobia; order Bryobacterales; family Bryobacteraceae; genus BOG-234. The sequence continues at coordinate 22,976 of CAIVPR010000030.1, read as the reverse complement.
CGGTCGAACAGGTTGTCCAGTTGAACCGCCAGTTGGAACCGGCGGGTCAGGTCGTAGTGGGCCCGGAAGTTCACCACGGCGTATCCGGGCGAGATGCCTGGTCCCTGGTAGTACTTTCCATCGGCCTTGTAGGCGTTGTTCTCGTTGCCGCGCGCGTAGGCGCTGGAGGCTGCGAGCAGGTTGAGATTGAGGACCAGCTTGGGAGTCGGCTGCCAATTCAAATAGGCCTTGCCCGTTTGCTTGGGAACCAGTGGAATCCGGTTGCCGGCGTGAATGGTGATCAGGCCGTCCAAGCCGGGAAAGCCCGAAAGTGCCGTGTCGTTGGTGTTGTTGCCGGTGCCCGAGAGTACCTCGGTGCTTTGATACGTCGCCTCCAGCCAAGTGTAGTCCAGCCCCCCGGTGACCGTCTTAAACTGTCCATCCACGCTGGCCTGAACTCCACGCCGCCGCGTCTTTCCGAAGTTCTTGAAATAGCCGGTGCCCGTTTGCTGCGAAGCGACAAACAGGATGTCATTCTGGTTTGCGGCGGTGAACGCACCGAGGTTCCAGTTGATGTGCGCCTCGGTCTTGCCACGAACGCCGACCTGCCAGGTGTCGGTGGTGACCTGCTTGAGAGGCGGATCGCTGGCGAGCGCGTTGGGCAGGTTGCAGGGATTGAGGGGGTCCGCGCAACCCAATTCGATGGAGGTAGGTGCCCGACTTCCCTGAATGTAGCTGGCATACAGGTTGACCAAGGCCGAGGGACTCCACGTGAAACCCAGCGCCGGGTTGAAGCGCTGGTAGACGTTCGTGCCGGTGAGCGATCCCGGGCCGGCCTTGGGCTGAAACAGGTCCTTGTTGTCGATGGTGTTCCGGTTGTACCGCCCCGAGAACGTCAGGTTGACGGTCTGTCCGATGGTGAGCGTGTCGGTCGCGAAGAGGCTGAAGCTGGGCGTCACTCCGTGGAGGTTGACCCGCGTGTCGACGGGATCGCCGTTGCTGTTGGTGGAGCCGTCTTCCCAGGAGGCGATACCGTGGACGGTCCGGTCCGGATTCAAATAGCCGAACTGGGTGTTCTGCGTGAAGACTACGGAACCACGGTCGAAGGCGGCTCCGGCTGTAAGCTGGTTGCGCCCGGAGCCGCGGTGGAACGGATCCGGCGAGGTTGCCCAGCTAAACTGACCCGAAGCGCCGGCCTGGTTCTGAATGGTCTTCGAGTAAACAATGATGGCGTCGCACTTTTCAATGGACTCGCTGAACTGTAGTGCCTGCGCGATGCAACGCCACTTGGGAAACGGCGTGTTGGCCGCGTTGGCCCCGCTTGCCGGGTACCCCGTATAGCCAGCATTCTTCAGGGCTGTGATATCGCCCGCGCTCGGCTGGTAGACCGACTCATCGAGCGAATTGGTATTCAAGTTCCCGTTGATGCTTTCCGTCCTGATATTGCGGTAGTACACATTCCCGGAGAAGGTCACGGAACTGGTGAAGGTGTGCCGGACCAGAAAGTTCAGCGACGGGGACCGGTTACCGATAGTGTCCGGCGCAGTGTAGATGCTCTTGTAGTCCGTTGCCAGTAGGCGGTAGTCCTGGACTCCATTCCCGGTGAGGGTGTTGTAGGCGTAGGAAAGCGTCAGCCCCAAATCCGTTTTGGGGGTGCGCCAGCCGAGACGGGCAAAACCCTGCCGCACGTCCGACGGCGAGTCGTACCGCCAACCGGATTCGTGGAATGCATTCGCCGCAAGAAACCAGTTGAAGCCGGTAGCCTTGCCGCCGCCCGCCTCGGCTTCCACGGCCTTGCGTCCGCTGCTGCCCCACGTCAGGTTGCCCGAAAGGCCGGGGCTGGTGGAACCATCCTTGGTTTGCACCGAGAGTGCTCCGCCCAGCGCATTGAGGCCGAAAATCGGGTCCGAGCCGGGCATCAGCGTAAGCGAGGAAATGGCGTTTTTCGGAATCAGATCCCAGCTCACCACATCGCCGAACGGTTGGTTCTGCCTCACGCCGTCCAAATAGACGGCGATGCCCTGCGGGGTTCCGAGCAAGGGGGACGCCGTGTAGCCCCGGAAGTTCACATCCGGCTGATAGGGATTCCCCTGCATTTCGTTCAGGTAGACGCCGTTGAGGCGACGGTTCAGGAAATCGGGGAGATCGCTCGCACCGCTTGCCTCGATCTCGGCTTGCGTCGCGACTTGGACCGCCGCCGCGACCTGGTTGACCGACAGATCCACTCCCGGCAGCGGCGTGGTCGCCACAACATCCACACGGGAGGACTGCGCCCCGATCACCAGCGTGACTGTTCGCGAAACGGGCACGTCGGGTTTGACGTCGACCTCGATGGACTGAGTCTCGAATCCAGTCTTGGATACTTCGATCCGGTAGTGGCCGGCGGTGAGACTTTTCGATTCGTAGACACCTTGGGAATCGGTCTCCACCGGTCGGGAACCCAGCTTGAGGGAAGCCTGCGCGGCCGCCCCGGACGGATCCTTCACCTCGATTCGAATACTGCCGGTGGTCTGCTGCGCCAGGAGCGGGGCAGCCACGCCAGCAAGCCCTAGAAGGAACAGGACTGGTGCCGAGCCCAGTCGATGTCTCAATGTGTCCATATAATGTAAGTTCCACCGCGGCCCGGTTTGTTCACGGTTTTTTGTGCACCGAGAAAAAACAGTGAACAAACCGGGCGGCGGTGGAACATCCAGTATGAGTAGCTCCATGACACCCCGGTTTCCAGTTTCCTTGGCTACGCCGCTGCTGCCCATCGCAGCTTCGACGCGGCGCGGGGATGCGCACGCCAGACTCCACGAGGATGTCACCGCGGTTTTCGACCAGCTTCGGGATCCCCTGCTTCGGTACTTGTGGACGTTTGGGCTGGAAGTGTCCGACGGGGAAGAGGTATTGCAGGAGGTGTTCCTTGCCTTATACCGCCACTTGGATGCGGGCAAACCCGTCGAAAACGTCCGCGGGTGGTTGTTCCGGGTCGCCCACAACCTCGCGCTGCGGCATCGCCAACGAACACGGCGCGATTCGGAAGTGCAGTTGGAGGCCAGCGACGCGGAGCGGGCTGCCGACCCCGCCCCCAACCCGGAGGCATGCTTCGCCAACGACCAAGCTCAAAAGCGTGTCCGGGCGGTGGTTGACGCACTGCCCGAGCAGGACCGCCGCTGTCTTTTCCTGCGGGCCGAAGGGTTGCGCTACCGGGAGATCGGTGAGGTTCTCGGTATGTCGCTCGGGGCTGTGTCCATGTCACTAACGAGGTCGTTGGCGCGGGTGGCGCGCTCCGCCGAAAGGTGAAAAACTGCTATGAACTATCCGGATTCGCATCTCTCCGACCAGCAGTTGCTTCTCGATGTCGAAGGAGAACTTTCGGCCCACGAGGGCAAGATGGCCCGCGCACATCTTTCGGCGTGCTGGACCTGCCGGGCCCGCCGACAGGAATTCGAGGGGGCGATCACGGATTTCGTCCGGCTTCATCAGAGTGAGTTTGCGCCTGACCTGCCTTCGCCGTCGGGACCACGGGCGCTCTTGAGGGCAAGGATGGCGCAGTTGTCCGAGGCCAGCCCGCGCGGCCTAGCCCGGTTTTGGCTCTCCCGGAGCCTTGCCGTTGCGATGGCGGCCTGTGCGGTACTCGCGCTGGGGGTCGCAACCAGCGGCCTCATCGTCAAGCGGACGGGTCGCCCGCGCCTACAAGCGGCCTTGTACTACATGCCCGATTCGCGGCTGACACCCGGAGCCACCGTGTTGCTGCACAGGTCCGCCGTTTGCTCCCAGTCCGCCGAAGGAAACCGGTCCGTCCCCGTCTCGCTGCAGCGGCAGGTTTTTCAGGAATACGGCATTCCCAGCGCGGATCCACAGGCCTATGAAGTGGACTATCTTGTGACGCCCGCACTCGGCGGCGCCGACGACATCCACAACTTGTGGCCGCACTCGCAGTCGACCACATGGAACGCCCATGTGAAGGACGCGCTGGAAGACCGGCTTCGCGAGATGGTGTGCGAAGGCAGTCTCGACCTTGGGGAAGCCCAGCAGGAAATCGCCACCAATTGGATTTCCGCCTACAAGAAGTATTTCCAGGTGGACCAGCCGCTGCCGGAACATCGCAGACCCCGGGCGGATTCCGCAAGGTGAGAGTCCGACGCGCCGGGTCCATCCTCCTGCTCTGCGCGGCGTTGCATGGCACTCCGCCAGCCTCGGCGTGCACTTGCCAGGCGTCCTACGCCCCCTGCAACGAGGTTGCCGCGAGCAACACCGTCTTTATTGGAACGGTGGAGTCCATGTCTCCAATTTTCCTGAGCCGTTGGAACCTGGCTAGTCGCCCGTCCCTGCAATCGCTGAACGCCGCGTATCTCGACGCGACGGATCATCCGTCTCCCGCGTCGCTGGACACCCTCAAGGAGGCGTATCTGCGGACCTTTCCCGATCTGGAACCGGAAGGCAGGGAGCGCATGAAGGCGGCAAGCACGGTACGGGACATCGCGTCGCTTTTCGATGCCTCGCTCAGTGGCGGACTGAGGGTACGGTTCAAGGTGCGGACGTTCTTCAAGCACGGCGAAGATGACGACGACGAGGACGACGACGATTATTTGGAAGTCTCGACGCCGTTCGGCGATTGCGGCATCGATTTCCAGGTCGGCGAAACCTACTTGGTCTACGCCGACAACGAGGAAAGCTCGGGAGTTCTCTCGACAACCGTCTGCGCCCGCACCCGCCGGTTGACCGACGCGGGCGAGGATTTGGCCTATCTGACTTTCTACAAGGGGCGGCGGGAGGAATCGACGCGGCTGGAGGGCTTCACAACCACGGACTATTCGTACCAGTTGGATCTGGACAAGATGCACGATCCAACAACGATGAGATCGCCGGTGCCGGGAGTGGTCCTCGAGTTGCGGTCCGAGCGGCTGCTCCGGTACGCCACATCCGACGGCAAAGGCCGGTTCGTGTTCGATGGACTGGTTGGCGGGGAGTATTCCCTTTCGGCGTTCCATCGCGGGTATCCGGCGAACGGTAGTTTGCTCGGAGGGCCACAGGCACTTTCGATCGAGTCGAAAAGCTGTGCGCTGGCGGTTCTGGTGCTGCCCAAGGATGGCGCGCGGTAATCCCCCGCAAGCCGGCAAATAAAATCTGAACAAACGGGCCTGAGGCGGAACACTCCATATAGGGGCTTGGTCCCCTGAGGAGAACGCCTTGCCCATCATCAGGAATCTGCTTCTGCCCACGTGCCTTTTTGCTCTCTGCACGAACTGCTCCACCCCCGCTCCCGTGCAACAGGCGGCGGAGAAGAAGCCCGCGGAATCGACCGCGTACCGGGTCTACGTGACCAACGAGGTCTCAGGGGACCTGACCGTCATCGATTCCGCGACTGCGACCGTGATCGCCACCGTGCCTCTCGGAAAACGGCCGCGTGGAATCCACGCAAGTCCCGACCGGAAAACGATCTACGTGGCATTGAGCGGGTCGCCGATCGCAGGCCCCGGCGTTGATGAAGACTCGCTGCCGCCCGCCGACCACAGTGCCGACGGTATCGGAGTCTTCGATGTGGCCCAGAACAAGGTTGTCCGTGTCCTCAAGGCCGGGTCGGATCCGGAAAACTTCGACATCAGCAAGGACGGCACACAGCTGTTCATCTCGAACGAGGACGATTCCGCCGTGAGCGTCGTCGACGTCGCCTCGGGTACGGTTGTCAAATCGGCCAAAGTGGGGGCGCAGCCGGAGGGTGTCAAGGTGACGCCGGACGGCAAGCTCGTCTACGTGACGTCGGAAGAAACGGGCACCATCGGGGTGTTGGACCCGGTCGCGGGCAAGATCCTCAAGACATTTAAAGTCGGGCACAGGCCCCGCTCGGTCGCGTTCACACCGGACGGCACGAAGGCTTACATCAACGCCGAGAACGACGGCACGGTGGTGGTGGTGGACGCGGTGAAGCAGAAAATGACGGGCGCGATTTCCTTGGGCAAGCCCGGAGAGATCAAACCGATGGCTGTTCTGTTGTCGCCGGATGCGACCAAGTTGTTTGTCAGCACCGGTAGAGGGCATCAAGTGTTCACAATCGACACCGCTACAGACAAGGTCGCGGGGGCGGTCGAAGTGGGCCAGCGTCCCTGGGGAATCGCCGTCTCACCCGACGGCAAGACCCACTATTCGGCCAATGGACCCTCGAACGACATTTCCGTCGTCGACGTCGCCACCAACACAGTCACGAAGAAGATAAAGGCGAGCGGCAGTCCGTGGGGCGTCGTCACTCTGGACCGCGTCCAGTAGTCGGGCCAGTAGTCAGGGCCAGCAGCAGGGGATGATAATATCGGGAATTCCATGTCCAGAAACTGCTCAGTCCGCGCGGCGCTGCTGCCCTTGGCTTTTCTTTTCCTGCAATTGGCGGCGGCCCAGGACGGGCCGGAGTCGGTGCTCCGCGGAACCAAGGAGTTTCGCAGGACCGTCGTGGCCACCGGGCTTGCGGGTCCCTGGGAACTCACCTGGGGACCCGACAACATGCTCTGGGTGACCGAGCGGACGGGCAAGCGCATCACGCGCGTCGATCCGGCGACCGGGCGGCCTAGCCCTGCGATCACGATCAACGAAGTCTCGGCACCGGGTGCCCAGGACGGCTTGCTCGGCATGGCCCTGCACCCCGACCTGCTCAAGGGCACGGGCAACGACTATGTCTACGCCGCCTACACCTACGTCGACCGGAACAGGGAGGCCAGCCCTTTCTTCTCCGACGCCAAGAGCCCGTACCGGTATCTCTACGGCAAGGTCGTGCGGCTCAGCTACGACAAGGCCACCGGCAAGCTCTCCAATCCGGTCGAGGTGATCGCCGGATTGCCGGTCGGCAACGACCACGTTGCGGGACGGCTGAAGATTGGACCGGACAGGAAGCTGTACTTGACCTTGGGCGACGAGGGACACAACCAGCTCGGCAACTTCTGCTGGCCGATTGAGGCCCAGCGGCTGCCGACCAAGGACGAGATCGGCCGGAAGGTGTACGCCGCATATGTCGGCAAGTCGCTCCGCCTGAATCTGGACGGCTCGATCCCGGACGACAACCCGAAACTGGGCGGCGTGGTCAGCCACGTCTACACCTACGGCCACCGCAATATGCAAGGCATCGACTTCGGGCCGGACGGCACGCTCTACGCTTCCGAACAGGGCCCGAAAACCGACGACGAGGTCAATATCCTGACACCCGGGTCCAACTATGGGTGGCCGCATGTGGCCGGCAAGAAGGACGGCAAGGCGTATGAATACGCGCGCTGGGCCGAATCGTCGAAGGGTTGCTCGACGCTGACTTTCAGCGACCTCGCGATCGATCCATCCGTGCCCCGCACGCCGGAATCGGCCTTCACCCAGCCTTTCGTGGAGCCGATCGCAACCATGTTCACCGTGCCGACCGGGTACAACTTCCACGCCCCCGCCTGCAAGGGGGTCGACTTCATCTGCTGGCCGACCGTGGGTACTTCTGGCGTGGAATACTACGCCTCGGGAGGAAAAGGGATCCCGGGTTGGGACAAAGTTCTTCTGGTGACGACCCTGAAGCGGGGCTCCCTGTACATACTGCCGCTGACCGCCGACGGCAAGGCAGCCGCCGGTCATTTCTCGCGCTACTTCCAGAGCGAAAATCGCTACCGCGATACCGCAGTCAGCCCCGATGGAAGGACGATTTACGTCGCCACCGATCCCGGAGGCCTTGCCGAATCGCTCTCGGGCGGAACTACGGGGAAGATGCAGAACCCCGGCGCGATTCTGGCTTTTACGTACGTTGGGGAAGGCACCGGTGTCTCTGCCGCAGCCCCCGGTCGTTCCGGCCAGACTGGCGCTGCAGCGAGCGCGAGCGTTCCGGCTAGTAGCACTCAGGGCATTGCCCCGCAGTTCACGGTCGAACAAGCCGCCTTGGGCAAGGACGCGTTCAATTCCAATTGTGCCGCCTGCCATGGCAACACGATGACGAACGGCACCTTCGGTCCGCCGCTGGCGGGCGAATACTTCCGTGGCAAGTGGGTCGGCCAGACGGTTCGGAAGTTCTACGACCACGCGAAGACCATGCCGCCGTCCGCTCCGGCGTCGCTGACGGACGAAGTTTACAGCAACATTCTCGCTTACATTCTCCAGTTCAATGGCTTCAAAGCCGGCACGGCAAAACTCAATGCGACGGGCGACTCGCTGGACAAGATGTCGATCCGCTAAGACGGGCTTCCGGATCTCCGAAGAAACACTCCGTTGAAGGTTAGTGCTTCGGACCACCGGGGTACCGGTTGTAGGGCGGGCATTCTTGCCGGCCGCGACCTTTCAGGTCGCGATAACCGAAGGGCTGGCCGAGCAAGATCACCCGGCCCCGGGGAGTCCGGTTATGCCAGGCTGAAAGCATGGCGCAGCCAAGAATGGCCGCCCTACACACGCGGCGTAAGCCGCCTTTCCTGCGGATTGGTGGGCCACCGGCCCTTGGACACTCCCTTGCGGTCGCGGCTCGGCTGAATCGGCATGCTACCGCGCCATGACCGCAAGGGATCATAACATTGGTGTGCGCGCACCGTTGTAACATACAGACTGGATGGTATCTACGTCGCGACGCCGGATTGCCGTGACCGGCGGTGGCACCGCGGGGCATATTCTGCCCGCCTTGGACTTCCTTGAGGCCTATCGGCGCGAGGCCGGTGCGGAGGGCTTTTTCATCGGGTGCGAGGGCGGCATGGAACGCCGTTTGGTGCCAGCCCAATCGGTGAGGATGGAAACGATACCCGGAAAGCCCTGGGCTCGCCAAGGCTGGTTCGGACGCATACGCGCACTGGCCAGTCTCCCGCCCGGAATTCTGGCGGCCCGGAGAATTCTGCGGCGCGAAAAAGTGGACCTCGTGATCGGCACCGGCGGCTACGCATCTCTGGGCACCTGCATCGCCGCGCGAACCTTGGGCGTGCCGGTGGCGATCCACGAATCCAATGTGGAACCCGGCTTGGCAAACCGGCTGATCTCGAAGTTCGCCGACCTGATCGGAGTGGGTTTTGAAGAGACGCGGCGGGCCTTCGGGCCCCGCAGCGTAGTGACGGGAATTCCGGCGCGCCAGGTGCCGCGCATGCCGCCTGCGGTCCCGAACTTCATCGTGCTCGGCGGCTCGGAAGGTTCCCCGATTCTGAACGCGGAAGCACCCCGGCTCTTCTCCGAATTGCGACACCGGGGCATTCGATTCACGGTGCGGCATTTGACGGGTTTCAGCGATCCCGTCGCGGTGGAGCGGGCCTATGCAAGGGCAGGCGTGGAGGCCCGCGTGGAGGGCTTCGTGGACGATATGCGGCCCGTTTACGCTGGTGCCACATTTGCGCTCGCGGCCGCGGGCGCACGCACTTTGGCCGAGCTGTCCGCCTGTGGCATACCCTGTCTTCCGGTGCCCACACAAGGCACTGCGGACGACCATCAGATCTTGAACGCGCGGTTCTACGCCGAACGAACCGGAGCTCTCACCGTTCCCGAAGGTCCGTGGGACACGGCAGCGTTGGCGTCCCGGATCGAAGCGGCTTTGAGGAGCGCGGGGGCCGGGCAAGGGGCCTCCGATAGGGCGAAGCCCGCAGCCACCGAACTGGTACGCCACTGCGAACGACTCTTGGCCCGCCTCAGCCCTTCAGCCTAGAAGGCCTTGCTTGCAGGAGGCTTGCGTTGATCCCTCGTTCACCCGTTGGATGAACGGTTGCGCAGGGCTCGAACAAACACTCCCTTGCGGTCGTGGCTCGGTAACATGCTGATTCTGCAGAGCCGAGACCGCTAGGGACGCCGTTTCCAGGTTCAGGTCCACGCGCTAAGCTGTTCCACCGCACCACGCCAGACCCGTACATCTGCAAGTGCCCTAGTTCGCCATCACATACCGCTTCGTGGTGTACGAGATGCGCGCGTTGGTCGGATCGGTGAACGTGATCGTGACCGGGCTGCTGGTCCCGCCCGGTGCCAAGCCGCCCTGCAAGATGATATAGGGAATGCCGCCCGATGTCGGTAGGCTCGGCAGCGTCACTCCGGTCGGCAGCGTGGTGAAGAACAGATACACCGGACCCGCCAGCGCGGCACTGCCGGTATTTGTAACCGTGATCGTCCCCGTGTACTTCCCGGTCGCGCGGTTCAGCGACAACGCCGAGGCGTTCACCTGCGTGCCCGTGGTCACTTCCGTCATGCCATTTACGGTTACAGTGGCCGACGCCGAAGCTCCGTCGCCCGCCGCGTTGTGGCCCACCACTGAATACGAGGTAGTCGTGGTCGGCGAAACATTGCCGCCTGTGGCCGAGGACGCAAACCCGGCATTCGTCCACGCATAGGAAGTCGCCGCCGGAGTGCAGCTTGCCGTCAGCGTGGACGAGTCGCCCAGGTTGATCGCAGTCGGCGAGGCCGCCAAAGTGCAAACGGGCACGGCCGGCTGGGTCACGGTCACTGTCGCGCTCGCGGTAGCGCCCGTGCCAAAGCTGTTCGTTCCTTGCACCGTGTAGTTGGTGGTCGTGTTCGGGCTCACGCTGCCGGACGAGGCGCTCGATGAGAACCCGGAGTTGGTCCACGTGTAGGAAGTCGCCGCGGGACTGCAGACTGCGGTCAACGTGGCGGAGTCACCCCGCGCGATGGTGGCGGGCGACGGAGTCAGCGTACACGTGGGCGGCAGGTTCACCGTTACCGTCGCGGATGCCTGGGCGCTGTCGCCGGCGGCGTTGTGCCCGACGACCGCGTAGGTTGAAGTCGAGGTGGGCGAAACGCTGCCGCTGGATGCCGACGACGCAAACCCGGTGTTGGTCCAGGTGAACGACGAGGCTGCGGGAGTGCAGTTTGCCGTCAGCGTCGACGACCCGCCCAAGTTGATCGCGGAGGGCGAGGGCGTCAAGGTGCACGACGGGGGCTGGTTCACCGTTACCGTCGTGGATGCCACCGCGCCGGTGCCCGCCGCGTTGGTGCCCGTGACGGTGTAGGTCGCGTCGGTGGTGGGGGAAACGCTGCCGCTGGATGCAGACGTCGCCAACCCGGCGTTGCTGCTCCAAGTGAAGGACGTCGCCGCCGGTGTGCAGCTTGCGGTCAGCGTTGTCGACCCGCCCCGGTTGATGTTGCTGGGGGAGGCGGACAGGATGCACGTCGGGGGCTGGTTCACGGTCACCGTCGTCGATGCCGAGGTGCTGTCACCAGCCGCATTGTGCCCGACCACGGAATAAGTCGCGGTGGACGTCGGCGAAACACTGCCGCTTGAGGCCGACCCCGCGAAACCGGTGTTGGTCCACGTATACGACGTCGCGGCGGGTGTGCAGTTCGCCGTCAGTGTGGACGAGCCGCCGAGGTTGATCGTCGAAGGCGAGGGAGTCAGAATACACGTCGGGGGCTGGTTCACGGTCACCGTTGCCGATGCCGAGGTACTGTCGCCAGCCGCGTTGTGCCCGACCACTGAATAAGTCGCGGTGGACGTCGGCGAAACACTGCCGCTTGAGGCCGACGTGGCAAATCCAGAGTTCGTCCACGTGTACGACGTCGCAGCGGGGGTGCAGCTTGCGGTCAGAGTGGACGACCCGCCGAGGTTGATCGTCGCGGGCAATGCAGTCAGGGTGCAGGTCGGAGCCAGGTTCACCGTCACCGTCGCAGATGCCGACGCGCTGTCGCCCGCCGCATTGTGCCCGACCACCGAGTAAGTTGCCGTGGACGCAGGGGAAACACTGCCGCTCGAAGCCGACGACGCGAAACCGGTGTTGGTCCACGTGTAAGATGTCGCGGCCGGCGTACAACTCGCGGTCAGCGTCGAAGACCCGCCCGGGTTGATCGCAGCGGGCGACGGGGTTAGGGTGCAGGTCGGGGGCAGGTTCACGGTGACCGTCGCAGATGCCGACGCGCCGGTTCCCGCCGCATTGGTGCCCGTCACGGTATAGGTCGCGTCGGCGGTCGGCGAGACGTTGCCGCTCGACGCGGACGTTGCCAAGCCCGCATTGCTGCTCCATGTGTAGGACGTCGCCGCGGGAGTGCAACTTGCGGTCAAAGTCGTGGCTGAACCCTTGTTGATGGTGGAGGGGGAGGCGGACAGGGTGCAGGTCGGGGGCTGGTTCACTGTCACACTAGTCGACGCCACCGCGCCCGTACCGGCCGCGTTGCTGCCCGTCACGGTATAGGTCGCGTCGGCGGTCGGCGAGACGTTGCCGCTCGACGCGGACGTCGCCAAGCCCGCATTGCTGCTCCATGTGTAGGACGTCGCCGCAGGAGTACAACTTGCGGTCAAAGTCGTGGCTGAACCCCGGTTGACGGTGGTTGGCGAGGCCGACAGGGTGCAGGTCGGGGGCTGGTTCACTGTTACCGTGGTGGACGCCACCGCGCCGGTGCCGACCGCGTTGGTGCCGGTGACGGTATATGTCGCGTCGGCGGTTGGGGACACGCTGCCGCTCGAAGCCGATGTCGCCAAACCGGCGTTGCTACTCCAGGTGTAGGACGTCGCCGCCGGACTGCAGGTAGCGGTCAGAGTCGTGGCGGAACCCTTGTTGATGGTGGAGGGCGAGGCCGACAGGGTGCAGGTCGGGGGCTGGTTCACGGTCACGGTGGCGGATGCAGTCGCGCCGGTGCCGCCCGCGTTGGTGCCCGTGACGGTATAGGTCGTATCGGAGGTCGGCGACACACTGCCGCTGGAGGCCGAGGATGCCAAGCCGGAATTGCTGCTCCAAGTGAGGGACGTGGCCGCCGGGGAGCAGCTTGCGGTCAGAGTGGTCGATCCGCCCCGGTTGATGGTGGTGGGCGAAGCGGCCAAGCTGCAAACGGGCGCGGCGAGTGCGTTTACCGTCACTGTCACCTTGGATTGATTGGCGAAGTAGAGCCCTATTGGGTTGTTCGCGAGAGGAAGCCCTTGGAGAAAGTAGGTAGTCGTAGTAGTCGGGTAAACCGTCCCCCCGGAGTCGGAAGTGGTATACGGCCATGTAGAAGAGGCAAACGGCCCCACGCCCGTCTGGGCACCGTCGGGGTTTGATTTCAAATAGAAGCCGCTGGGGCCGTCAATTGGCCAGTTGCTGCCCAGCCCATACTGCCAGTAATAGGCTCCAACCCCTGAGTTGTACGGGGTGGTGCAGCTAGAGCTGAGAGTGACGGGGTCCCCTGCAGTAATCGTGGTTGGCGAAGCACTCACCGTACAGCGCGGCTCGACCGGAGGCGGCGTGTTCCACGAGCAAGTGGCGGGGGTATAGCTGTATGTTATGCCGCCCACGACACAACTCCACCTTTGGTTGACGAACGTATTCTGGTTCGTCGTCGTCCAAGTGATGGTGCTGGCCTGAACAAAAGTTCCGGAGGTTTGCTGGACCTGACAGTTGCCAGCCGTAAGGAAAAAGTTTCGGCGGACGTCGGAAGTGTTGGAGAATATCAAGCTCTCGTTGACGAAATACGATTGGCATGTGGCGCAGACCTTCGAAGCGTCGTTGCGCACCATGTCATACCCGAAGCCGGCCCACAACACTGCCACCAAGGCAAACGCAAGCAGCCCCATGTACTTCCCGCGCTTCGGGGGACTGGAAGGGTTTTCAAATTGTTCGGCGTCCGGCTGCGTCATCGGGTGTATCTCGGTCCTCCGGGAGGCCCACTCGATCCACTCGACGACAGGACTCCAAATTTTGCTTTGATAAGGCTACCACAATGGTCGCGTTTTTGTTTATCATCCCCGTACTAGTACGCTCTAGAGCAGTTTCATATTTGCTGTAGACCGCCAGCGCTGTGACAGAGCCGCGACAGGGATGGAGCGGTCCCTTGAGCTTTCCGAACCGTTTTGTTCAAGCTACGCAACGGGTGTTTGAGCGACCGCTCCGAACCGTGCCCTGCTCTACAGCGACCACCGCGAGACTCGCCGAGAAAAAGGGCGCGATCAGCCTGATCGTGGAGAGCGCGTACGTCCGGGACGACGAACATGCTCGTGACCGGCCATTCGGCAAGCCAATCGGATTCCATGTCATCTTGTACAACACGCTGAACCGCAAGCTGATCCGCATCCCAAAATGACAAGGGCTCCCGCAGGAGCCCTTGTTCATTGTTTGTTCGGTACAGCTAAACGGACCTCTTGGGTCTCTCCACACTTGGGTGGAGGCCATTTCTGGCGGGATCGACGCGCGGCGTTCGCCGTTCCGCATACACTCCGACGACTTGAGTGTAGACCATTTGTCAAGACTCTACCCCCCGATCCCCCGCCAAATTCGCTCCAACCGCAGCACAAACCCCGCCACAGCCCCCTCGCCCGCAATCTCCGGCACCCCGACCCGCTCCTCAACCGTCCCGTCGGCCCGGTAAATCTCCACCTTCCGCCCCTCCGGCACCACAAGCCACGCCAACTCCACGCCGTTCGCGACCCACTCCCGCATCTTCTGCCGCAAAACAGGCAGCCGGTCCGTGGCCGACTTGAGCTCGATCACGAACTCCGGCGTCGCGTGCCACATTGCGGCATCATCCAGCCCACGCAGCCGCTCGTGCGACGCCCACGCCGAGTCCGGCGACCTCCGCGCCCCGTTTGCAAGGAAGAATCCGGCACTGGAGTCGAACGCCTCGCCCCTCCCGTCCCTTTCCGCCCAGTGGAACAGCTGGGATGTGATCGCCGCGTTTCGTTGGCCTGTTCGGGGATGGGCCGGGGGCATGATGAGAACATCACCCTCCGCTGTGGATTCGATCCTGTAATCCGGGTACCGACTGCAGAGGGAGAGGAACTGCTCGTCGCTCAGTAGCGCTTGCCCGGGCTGTAAAACCGCCCCGGCAAAGGTCTCGAACTGTTCCACCAACAGCTGCATCGCTACCAGTGTAACCCGTTTCCAACACCGGTGTGATGCCCCGCGAACCGGCCAGCACGCCTAGCCGTAGGCCGCCGGCACGGGCTGAACGACATTTGCGCGATCAGCCCCTGGCCTGCGCCAGCAATGCCAACTCCCCCGCTTTCGGCTTTGCGCCCGCCAGACGAACACGTGGCGGCACGACAACCCCCTCCCCCCAGCCCGATTCGTTCACCATCACAATACGGGCCAGACCGTCCATGGCGACACGGTGCAGAACGCGCTCGGCGTCCTCCTGCCCGGCCTTCACGTCAAGTCCTGTGGCCGTGACAACCGCCAAGTCGGCACCGTCCTGGTGGACTACGGACGCGCTCGCGAGGAACGCCGCCACCGTGGAATTCCACTGCGGCCAACTGACGAACAGAAAACTCTGGAGGTCGCCTTGGGCCCGCAGTTCCATCCCCCACTTCCGCTTGTAGCGCAGGATATTGTCGCCGAGAAACCCCCGGCTTCGTCCAAAATCCACGTACGAGCACCCTTCGGCCTTCGCATGCTCGACCACGAACAAATACAAGGCGGCAATCGCGCCTTCCTTCATGTGGCGGACGTCACCATCCTGGGTTGCGAGCGCCCAGAAATGCAGCGCTCCGTGGCCGCTGCTGACCACCGCGCCGCCTAGCCTCTGGTCTCCCCGCATCACCCAAAGAATCGCACCTTCACGGAATTGCCGGCGCAGCCATTCCTTGTCGCGCGGAACGGAGTCCTGCCCATGGCGACCGTTGACGAACGGCACGTAGGAATCCTCGTAGAACCCCTCGAAATCGGACTCATCGTGGGAGATCCGCATCGTCAGGCCGTTCTTCCGAACAATCCGCATGTCGTCCTTCAGGCTGTGGTTGGATTTCAACAGGGATGGGATCTCGTCCGGCACCCGCAAACCCACATCCAGGGACTCCGGCACGCACAAGCAGTCATTCGGACGGAACAGTTTCGCAGCCAAGGTGTCGAGTTGGACGATGACAAGATCCACCCCCCCAAGATTGCGCTTCACGAAGCCCGCAAGCAGCCAAAGCGGAACGCGACCGAGCTCCGTGCGCCGAGCCTCGCCCTGGAACGCCTGCTGCGCCAGAATCTCCGCAGCCCGCCCGGCGCTGGCCAGCAACACGCACACGGGCCCCACCGGCCCCATGCCTTCGAGCCTGGAGACAGTCAACCTGCATGTCTGGAGCATTCGAACGGCCGGACGCAACGCGTCGCGCAGTCTCCTTGCCAAGGTCCTCAAGCGTGCGTCCTCCATATAGGTGCTATGCCGCAACTCGGCGCGGCAAGGACCACTTGTACAAACGGGCAGTACCAACCCCGTCAACGCCAAGTTATCACGAAAGATTTCGCACCGCGACAGGTTCGTGACGTTCCCCGAGGTCGCGGCCCCGCGGAATCAGCATGAAGCGCGGACACCGGCCGTTTCCAGGCTGATAAAATCCAAATCGAACATGCGCGCCCCCACCCTCACCTTCGCCGCCCTTCTCGCCATCGCGACCGCCGCCTCGGCCCAGCAGAAATCCGTGCACTGGGAGGACCTCACCGCCGAGGATTTCACCAAAGCCCTCGCCGAATCCCGCAACACCTGTGCCCTGCCCTTCGGCATCATCGAAAAGCACGGCCCCTCCGGCCCCCTCGGCACCGACCTCCTCAACGTCCGCTACACCTCCGAGCTCGCCGCCAAGCAGGAATACACCATCCTCTTCCCCGCCTACTACTTCGGCCAGATCTTCGAGGCCCGCCACCAGCCCGGCACCCTCGCCTACTCCACCAAGCTCCAGCTCGACCTCCTCCAGGAAACCGTCTCCGAAATGTCCCGCAACGGCTGCAAGAAGGTCATCATCATCAACGGACACGGCGGCAACAACGCCCTGCTGAACTACTTCATCCAAGTCCAGCTCGATTCGCCCAAGGACTACATCGTCTACGTCGTCTCCGGCGTTAGCAGCGCCAGCGGCCAGAGCCCGGCAGCCGCACCGTCCAAGCCCGGCGTCGACGGCCACGCGGGCGAGGGCGAAGTCTCCAACATCATGGCGCACCGGCCCGAACTCGCCCACCCCGAACGCGCCGCCGAGGAATCCGGCAAGAACCTGCGCCGCCTCGACCTGCCCCAAGGCGTCACGACAGGCATCTCTTGGTACTCCATGTACCCCAACCACTACGCGGGCGACGCCGCAGGGTCCACCGCCGCGCGCGGCAAGGCCGCCACCGAGGCCGCCGGAGCGGGAATCGCCGCCGCCATCCGCGCCATCAAGTCCGACACCGTCGGCCCCCGCCTCCAGGCCGAGTTCTTCGAAGCCGCCAAACATCCGAACGACACCAAACAGTAAACTGGGACTTCCCGCATGGAATACCGCAGACTCGGCAATACCGGCCTCAAAGTTTCCCGACTGTGCTTCGGCACCATGACCTACGGCTCCAAAACCTGGCGTCCGTGGATCCTCGAATACGACGAGGCCATCCCCTTCTTCCGCCATGCCCTCGACCTCGGCGTGAACTTCTTCGACACCGCCGACATGTACTCCTTCGGTGCCTGCGAGGAAGTGGTCTGCCGCGCGCTCAAGGAACTGGGGGCGTCGCGCGACCGTGTCGTCATCGCCACCAAGGTCTTCAACGCCATGAGCGACGACCCCAACGACCGCGGCCTCTCGCGCAAACACATCTTCAAATCCATCGACAACAGCCTGCGCCGACTCGGCACCGACTTCGTCGACCTCTACCAGATCCACCGCTTCGACTACGAGACGCCGATCGAGGAAACGCTCGGTGCCCTCGACGACCTCGTCCGCATCGGCAAGGTGCGCTACATCGGAGCGTCGGCCATGTACGCGTGGCAGTTCATGAAGATGTTGGCGACGTCGGAACGGCTGCGATTGGCGAAGTTCGTCAGCATGCAGAACTACTACAACCTCGTCTACCGCGAGGAGGAGCGCGAAATGCTGCCGCTCTGCCGGACCGAGGGCATTGGAGTGATCCCGTTCAGCCCGCTCGCCCGCGGGTTTGTGGTCGGCAACCGGCGCACGGAGGATTGGGGCGAAACGATCCGCGCCAAGACCGACGACTATTCGCGCGGGCAATATTACCGACCTTTGGACTTCGCCATCGTGGACCGGATTTCCGCCATCGCCGAGGCGCGGGGAGTCAACAACGCGCAGATCGCCTTGGCCTGGGTGCTCCAGCAACCGGGCATCACGGCACCCATCGTGGGCGCGACCAAGCTCAGCCACTTGGACGACGCGGTCTGCGCGCAGTCGATCAAACTTGACGATGCTGAACTGAAGTCGCTGGGCGAGCTCTACGAAACGCGCCCCATCATGGCGCACTCGTAGGCCTCACGGGCCTTCGACCACCAATCCGGATGAAAGGCGGCTGCGCCTCGTACAGGGCAGCCATTCTTGGCTGCCCCAAGCTTTCAGCCTGGCATAACCGGACTGCCAAGGGCCGGGTGATCACTGGGGCATCACCTACTGCGTAATCACAATATTCGCGCTACCGCTGGCCACGCCACCCACCAACACCACCACCGCCTTCGTGCCAACCGACACCGACGCCGGGATCGTATAGTTGACCTGCGTCACCCCGACAGACCACGACGGTATCCCCACGAAAAAGCTCCCCGAATCCGTCGCCACCGGGACGCCCCCCACCAGCACCACCACCAACTGCGTCGGTTTCGGCACCGTGCCCGGCGCGGGCGTGCTCCCCGTGACCGGCTGCGGGCTCGACGCCCCTTCGCCTGTCATGTAAAGCGTCACTTGCTGCCCGCGCTTCGCGGTCATATCCCCTGCCACAGACCCCGCCTGCATGAAGATCCCGGGTGCCGCAGCCGCGATCGTAATCGGCGTCGTCACCGTCTGACCGCTCGACGTGATCCCCAACACCGCCGAACCCGTCTTGGTCGCGTACGGAATCTGGAAATTGATCTGCGTCGGCGAGACGTAGTACAGCGGTGCCGCAACGCCATTGACGGTCACCGACGCGCCGCCTAACGTTGTAGGCAGCGGAATTGACGGCGCATTCGCCGTGCTGGTCCCCAATTGCGTGCCGTAAATGGCCGCGACCATGCCCGGCGCCCCGATCAGACGCCCCGAGGCAGAGTTCGCAACGCCGTCAATCTTCGGGCCAACCACCGTCACCACCACCGTCGCCGTCGCCGGAGCAAACAAGCTGTCCCCGGAGTAGCTCGCGGTCAATGTCACCGTCCCCGTCGGCAACAAGGTTCCTTGGATGGTCAACGGTGCCGACAGCGACCCCGCCGGGATCGTCGCCGTCGCGAAGGCTGATCCAGCCGCCGACCATTTCACCGTTCCCGTCGGCGTGCTCGTAGTCCCGGCGATGGTCCCAAACTGCGCCGTCAAAACCGCGGTGCCCCCGCGCGGCACGTTGGCCACGCTCGAGGATGCCACCATCGTCACCGTCAGTCCGGTCACTACCACCGCGACGGACGCGGTACCTGCACCGAAGGTCGCGTCGCCGCCATACTGGACGGAAATCGAGGTCGCCCCCGTCCCCAGCTTGGTCCCCGGAATTGTCACCGACACGGTTCCCGAGGAAAGCGTCGCGCTCGCCACCGAGACCCCG
This sequence comes from uncultured Acidobacteriia bacterium, assembly GCA_903907865.1. Taxonomy (GTDB): domain Bacteria; phylum Acidobacteriota; class Terriglobia; order Bryobacterales; family Bryobacteraceae; genus BOG-234. The sequence goes on along the minus strand of CAIVPR010000030.1, from coordinate 3,669 downwards.
TTCGCGAAAAAGGTCACCGTCCCCGTCGGCACCGTGGAACTCGTGCCCGTAACCGTCGTGGTGATCGTGACGGATCCAGTGACCGGAATCGTCCCGGCGCTCGCAGTCGCGGTCACCGTCGCGGCCGACTTGGAACTCGATTGATGCCAAGCCGTCACGAAGTTGAAGGCGTCCACCGACCCCAGACCCGACGCCAAATCGTACCCCGGCCCCGCCGAATACCCGATCGGCGTCGGCAAGCAGTTCGTCGCCCTCGCCGGACACGGATTCACCATGTTGTTGCCGATCGTCACGTCGTGGAAGGCGTTCGGCGCGGTAACGGCCAGCGAATACAGCTTGCTGTTCAAATTGCCCTGTCCGGCGGCCGTCTGGTACCCGTTGGCGACTTGGTAATGGTTCAACAGGACCGTGATGCCCGCGAAAACGGGCGAAGCCACCGACGTCCCGCCGTAGGTCGCCATGTTTCCACCGGTATAGACCCGGTATCCGTCGTGCTGGGCCGAGGCCGACATCGAGACGTCGGGAACATCCCGCGCGCCGTCGCTGGGCACACCCGCGCCGGTCTGCCATGCCGGTTTGGCAAAGAATACGCTCGCTCCACCCCCACCCGAGGACGGCGTGCCGGAACTGTCGGGAGGGTCGTTCCAGACCATCTCGGGAATGTACGAGATCGCCGACGCCGAATTGGCATCGTTGGTGGCATTCCAATAGGTACCCGAACCCTCGTTGAATTCCGTGCCGCCCACCGAAGTCACCTCTGGAATCGCGCTCGGAACGTCCACCGTCAGGCCCGTCTGTTTCGTGTTGCCGAAGCAATCCGCGGCACCGGAATCGCCGGAGGCCGTAACCCATGTGATCCCCTGCGTGTTGCCGCGGCGCGCGTAGCTCTGCAGCAGGTTCAGTTCGGACCGCACCAGCGGAAGCTCGCAAAACCCGTAGCTCATCGTGATCACCGGCGCGAGGTTTTGGTCGATCGCATACGTCACCGCGTCCGTCACGTCCGCCGAATACACGTAAATGACCGTCGCCTTCCGGGCCACCGCTCCCGACCACTCGATGTCCAAGTCCGCCTCGCCCAAATCTGCCGAACTGACCCCTGGATCGGGCAAACCCGGCACCAAAACCGTCTGGGGCACGTTCGGCGGCAAGTTGAAGGCAGTCCGGAAGTTCGCGATGTCCGTCAGGTCGACCTGTGTCTGTCCCACAACCACGATCTTCTGTCCCGCACCGTCTATGCCCGCGCCGTACAGCGGCTTCACGTCATAGATGGTCGCGATGTCGTCCGGGGCCAGTTGGTGCCGGCCGTTGCTCGGATTGTTGTAACGCGGCTTGGCCCGTGCGTGCAACCGGAAATCATGCAAGCCCGTGATCCCCGTGACCCTGCCAGCCAGCGCCCCCGGCACCGACGGCTGCGTGGCATTGGCGTAGTGCGCCTCGCCATTGACCGCATACCGGTGGATCTGCGTTCGGAACGCCCGCTGAACCTTCGCCGCCGTGCCTCGAAACCACACCGCATTGCGACCCCGCGCGACCGAAACCACTTCCAGGCCTTCGGACTTCAGCCATGCGGTGATCCGGTCGAGATCGACCTGCGTATACCCGAACCTCTCGGCGTACTGCTCCGGCGTCAACCAGCGGTGGAAGTCGGGTGAGCCCGGGTCTTGCTGGCTCGCCAGCAACGCGGTCAGGTCGGCCTCCTGCGCTGGCGAAGGGGCCAGCACCAGCGACATGCCGCCCATCGCCATGTCCTCGGACACGGCGCCTTGGTCGCTTGCGGCCGTGGCAGCCGGATGGATGTGGCCCGTCAGGCTGCTCCGCGTCGCCGGATCAATCGCCGCGATCCGGTCCCGCTGCGCCCACAGCGTTCCGCTCGCCGCCCAACAAAACAAAGCCGCTAAAACAACCCTCCGAGACGCCCCGTTCATGCGATTCCTGACGGCGCGGGGCGGCGCGCGGTTTCCTGCCAATTGGTGGCCATTGGACCTCTCTTACAATTGGAACGTGATTTCCACTATTTGGCAAGTGGTGTTTCAGTGGTAGCCTCCGCGACAGTCAACCGGGGCTTCGCGCGGCTGGCCCGTCGCAGGCTGGTCTGCTGTCTCGGAGCCGGACTGTTCGTCCTCCTCGTCCGCGCGGCGCTCCTGCCGACCTGGCCAATTCCCGCCCCCAGCATCTACGACGAATTCAGCTACCAACTTCAGGCCGACACCTTCGCCCACGGTCGCCTCGCCAATCCCCCGCACCCCCTCTGGCCGTTCTTCGAGTCCATCTTCGTGCTCCAGCAGCCCACCTACGCCTCCCGGTATCCCCCGGCCGCAGGCATGGCGATGGCCTTGGGCCAAGTGCTCTTCGGACATCCCTGGTACGGGGTCTGGCTTTCCTGCGGTGTCCTGATGGCGGCGTTGTGTTGGGCGTTGCAGGGCTGGCTTCCGGGACGGTGGGCGCTTGCCGGAGCCGCCATCAGCCTCCACCTGTGCCTGATGACCTATTGGATGAACGGCTACTGGGGCGGGGCCGTCGCGGCCATCGGCGGCGCGCTGGTGGCGGGCGCGTTCGGGAGGATCCTGCACCAGGGACCCCGGCGTTGGGGCTGGCTCCTCGGTGCGGGCATCGTAATCCTAATGCTTTCCCGGCCCTTCGAAGGCGCGCTGCTCGTCCTGCCGGTGGCCGTCGGGCTGGTCCTCCGCCGCCGCGACAGGCAAGCGCTCCTCCCGGCAGCCCTCTGCGTCGCCGCCGGACTCGCCTGGCTCGGCTACTACAACTTTCGCGTCACAGGCAATCCCCTGCGGATGCCCTACGACGAATACTACCGGCAGTACGAAACCGTCGCGCCGCTCAGCATACTCCCCCTGACCCCGCTGAAACCCTTCACGCACCCGAATTTCGAGTGGACCGACCAGGGCTGGGCCCTCGCGGCTTGGACCAAATCGCGCACCCCGGACTTCCTTCTGGCCCGTCTGCGCGACTGGTACCCGTTGGTGTCCGCCGTCTTCGGTTCCCCGATTTGGGCATTGCTGCCGATCCTGGCGCTCCCTTGGCTACTCCGTTCCTGGAAAGGCCGATGGCTGGCGGGCCTGGCCGCTCTGATGGTAGCCGTCTCCTGGTTCGAGGTGAACCTGTTCGCCCACTATCCAGCGCCGTTCCAAGCCGTGTTCCTCATCCTGATCGTTTCCGCCCTCCGGTATTCGCGGCGACTTCATCCCCAGGCGGCAGCGGTCCTGTTGCTGCTCGCCGTGGGCTATCGCGCCACCGAAGATGCCTGGAGAATCCTCAACGATTCCACCCCCGACAGGCGCAAATCCCTCAACGCGACGAAGCCGGAAATCGAGCAGGATCTCATCGACGCACACCCCGTGGACGGCCACCCCGTCAAACACGTGGTCTTTGTCAAATACTCGGTGCCCAAGATTCCGCACGAGGAGTGGGTCTACAACCCTGCCGACATCGACTCGGCCCCGGTCGTCTGGGCCCACGACATGGGCGACGCCGAGAACGCCAAGCTGATGAAGTACTACACAGGCCGGTCGTTCTGGCAATTCGACCCCGATCTCGCCCCGACCGAAATGAAGCCGTACCATTGATTCAGGGCAATTGGCATAACCGGACTTGTCACCAAGCAACCGCCGCATGATCCGTATTGCCGCCCTTTCAAACGCTCCCTCGCGGTCG
>CAIVPR010000029.1 GCA_903907865.1 uncultured Acidobacteriia bacterium | reverse complement strand
GTTGGGCTGATTCCACGGCCCCGCAAGCGTGGTCGGGTTGACGTTGAACAAACCGGTGTATGCCGGATAGATGAGCGAATTCAGCGCCGTGCCGGGGTTCTCGTATCGGATTCCCAGCGAGACTGTGAGATCGTTGCTGAAACGCCACCGGTCGGTCAAAAAATACTGCTGCCGAACGATGGTGGGATAGTAGCGGTTGCTTCCATAGGTCTTCGCGACGGAGCCACCGGAACCGCCGAAATCGTCGATGTAGTTGGCAAGCCCGGTAAAGCCGGTCGAAGCGTTAAATGTCACGGAGCCCCGGATGTTGATCGGCGCGAACTGCCGCGAGCGCTGGTCCAGAATGTCGAACCCGGCGCGGAAAGTGTGACGACCGCGGACGACGGAAACTGTATCCTGCAGCACGTAATTATTGGCGAGCCGGCCCTGCGGGAAGCTGGAAGAAACACCAACGGTCGTGATGTTCGCGGCGGGCAGCCCGGCAATGGAATAGGCCACCAGCGTCTGCCCCAGAGGGTTGGTCGCATCGTTCGGGAACGAAACGTCGATGCGGTTGTAACCCAGACGGAGTTCGTTGGTGATCGTGGGCGAGAAGATGTGTGTCTCGCTCACCACCGTGTTGCGGGTTTTGCCGTTGAAGTTCGTGTTCATTCCTGGATAGCTCACGCTCGTCGGCGAGGAAGGATCGGAATCGTCCGAATAGCGTCCGGAGAGCAGATCTGCATCGCGGATCTTGTGGTCGATCTTGATCATCCACTGCTTGTCGAATGCCAGATTCGCGTAGGGGATAACCGCCGTTCCGAATTCGACCCCGGGCCGCCCGCTGGCAAGTGCAACAGTTGAGAACTGCGAGGTGGCGGTAGTGCCGGCAAGGACTTGGCGGTAGATATCTACACGTGCGTTGGTTCCGCTCGGGAACAGCGAATTCAGCGTTGCCCAGCCGGCCGCGGAAGGTGCGGCAGCGGTCACTGCTGTCCAAATTAGAGGGGCGGGGTTGGGATGGAGGAGGGGGGAAGGAAGGCTGAGCCGCTGTTAGGCTGGATTGGGTTCTGGACGAGAGCCAATTCAGTCTGAGGAGACTCAACCTATGTTCAAAGTATGCAGCATTTTCTCGCAGGTACTCAAGCTTTTTTCGAGGCGGGATTTCGAAAAGGCGGTGAAGGAGTGCAAGGCGGAGCGGCACGCGAGGGGATTTACCAGCTGGGGCCAGTTTTTGGCGATGATGTACTGCCAGGTGGGGCGGGCGCACTCATTGCGGGAGATCTGCGGTGGGCTGGCTTGCTGCGAAGGGCATTTGAAACATTTGGGAGTGCCTGTGGCCCCGAAGAAGTCCACTTTGGCCTACGCCAACGAGCATCGGCCGTGGGAGTTGTACCGGGCGGTGTTCCAGAACACGCTGGCAAAGTGTCAGGAGCTGGTGCAGAGTCGGGGCGGCCGGATGAAGCTTCGTTTCAAAAACAAGCTGATGAGTCTGGACGGAAGCATCATCGACTTGTCGGTGAGCATGTACGACTGGGCGAAGTACAGGCGAACGAAGGGTGCCATCAAGCTGCATCTGCTGCTGGATCACGACGGCTATCTGCCGTCGTTCGCGGTGGTGACGGAAGGCAAGACCAGTGAAATCAAGGTCGCCCGGACGCTGCGGTTCGATCCGGGCACGATTCTGGCGATTGACCGCGGCTACAACGACTACGAGTGGTTCCGGGAACTGACGGCGCAGGACGTGTATTTCGTGACGCGGATGAAGGAAAAGGCGGTCTTCGTGGTGGAGGAGCAATGTCAGCTTCCGCAAAACCGCAACGTGGTGAGCGACCAGATTGTCAGCTTTCCCCGGCTGGCACGGGAGGGCGAGGAGCCTGTCCTGTTCCGCCGTGTGGAGATTCGGGACGAGGAAAAGGACTCCACGCTCGTGTTCCTCTCCAATCTGATCGCGTTCGGTGCCACGACCATCGCCGCTATCTATAAGGAGCGCTGGCAGGTGGAGTTGTTTTTCAAGGCGATCAAGCAGACGCTCAAAATCAAGACGTTTGTGGGGACCAGCGCCAATGCGGTCAAAACGCAGGTGTGGACGGCGCTGATCGCCATGCTGGTGCTGAAGTACCTGCAATTGAAATCGACGTTCCCGTGGTCACTGTCGAACCTCGCTGCGCTCCTGCGCCAACAACTATTCTTCTATCGGGATCTGTGGGCCTGGCTGAATGACCCCTTTCAGGCTCCCCCCGCCCTGGCGGGAATCCACGACAACCCGCAACAGCTCGTTATAACCTGGTAGCCCGCAGTTGGACAGCAGAAACTCCACCTGCACCGCACACGACCCCACACCTTGATTCCATGAGGTAATCAGCTCCGGCAATTAGGACAGCAGCTTTACCAGATCGCGGCACCCACTTACTGTGACCAGGTCGAAGCGCAGAACTGCGCCCGAGCCTCACAACCCAGCTTTCCCGCGCCATTTCGCACCCGACATGCCGGAATTACGCTAATTTGGACGGGAGTGGCGAAATGTACGTGTTCGAAGATATCGACGGAAAGCGATTCGAGTGGATTGCCGATCTCAAGGATTTGACCGCGCAGTGGGCGACAAACATGTTGGGTGCCAGTTTCAACAGAGTCGGCCTGGACCGATTCGAGTGGCTCCGGATTAAGGAGGGCCCAGCATAGGCGGCTCGAAGCGCCGAAATTCTGGATCAAGCCCGGTCGAACGCCTCCGGCACAACGTCTGGCACATTGTCGGGAACTCCCAGAAACCTGTTTTCGGCGGTCAAGCCCCACCTACCCGCAGTCACGG
>CAIVPR010000028.1 GCA_903907865.1 uncultured Acidobacteriia bacterium | reverse complement strand
CTCGACGATCCGGCTGTTCAAGTCCGTGATCCGGCTGTTGCTGAAAAGCGTCCCCAGGAGCACGGCAACTACCGTAATACTCACCGCGAGGATCTGCGCGTCCGTCATCATTTGGACTCCCTTTCCACATTCTAGCCGATCTTGTAAAATGAAGGCTTGCTGCTGGTGGCGACGTTTGCCGGGCCCGACCTGGCGATGGCCGCCTACCGGCACGCCGTCGAGTCGCGCTACAGGTTCTTCTCTTACGGCGACTGCATGCTGATTGTCTAGCCGCGCCGGGTCAGGGGTTGGCCGTCTTCAAGCCTGGTTATGCGGATCTCGTGGTCGCCCACGATGCGTAGGAGTTCGTCCAGTTTCCGGTCGATGCCATTGAACCGGAGTTCCATGCGCGCTTCGGCGGCGTGCGCCTCGGCACGGAGGACATCCTTCAGGTCGTCCATTCGTCGATTGAGGACCGCCGCGCTCTCATCCATGCGCCGGTTCATCGTCATGTTGTTCTCGACGATCCGGCTGTTCAGGTCCGTGATCCGGCTGTTGCTGAAAAGCGTCCCCAGGAGCACGGCAACTACCGTAATGCTCACCGCGAGGATCTGCGCATCGGTCATCATTGGACTCCCTTTCCACATTCTAGCCGATCTTGTAAAATGAAGGAATCATGACGCTCGAAGAATTGGAACGCGAATACGCGCCGCTCCGCGAACAGGCCTCTGCCGTTCGGAGTTATCTTTGACGCGCCCAAGAAAAAACTGGAACTAGCCCGCACCGAGGAACTGATCTCCTCCGCCGACTTCTGGACCCAGCCCGAGCGCAGCCAGAAGGTCATGCAGGATCGTAAGCGCCTGGAGGAGGCCGTCGCCAACGACGTCAGCATCGCCTCACTTACCGACGACCTCGACACCCTTTTCGAACTCCTCCGCGAGGGCGAGGATGTTTCCGCCGACATAATCCGCGAGATGAGGCCCTACGAGGCGCTGCTGGCCCGACTGGAGACGGCGATGCTGCTGGCGGGCGAGAACGACGGCCTTCCCGCGATCATGACGATCCATCCCGGTGCCGGTGGCACGGAGTCCCAGGACTGGGCGGAAATGCTGATGCGCATGTACCTCCGCTGGGCCGAGCGCAACAGCATGGGCACCGTGATCACGGACCGCCTTGAAGGCGAGGGCGCGGGCATCAAGTCCGTCACCTTCGAGGTTAACGGGCCGAACGCCTATGGCATGCTGCAGTCCGAGATCGGCGTCCACAGGCTTGTCCGAATCTCCCCGTTCGACGCCAGCGCGCGCCGCCACACATCGTTCGCCTCGGTCTTTGTCTACCCGCAAATTGACGACCAGATCAAGATCGACATCAAGGACGGCGACCTCCGCATCGATACCTTCCGCGCGGGCGGTGCCGGTGGCCAGCACGTGAACATGACCGATTCCGCGGTGCGCATCACGCACTTCCCGACCGGGATCGTGGTCCAGTGCCAGAACGAGCGTTCGCAGTTCAAGAACAAAGACAGCGCAATGAAGCAACTGCGCGCCAAGCTCTACGAGCACGAACTGGAAAAGAAGCGCGAGGAGTCCCGCAAGACCGAGGCCTCGAAGCTGGAAATCAACTTCGGCAGCCAGATCCGCAGCTATGTTCTGGCACCCTACCGGATGATCAAGGACCACCGCACCAAGCTGGCGGTGGGCGACGTGGACCGGGTCCTCGACGGCGACATGGAATCGCTGATGCACGCGTGGCTCGTGTGGCGTAAAACCGGCAGGACCGCCAAGGACACGGACGACCTTCCCGACTAATGGACCAGCAGGCTGAACTGTTACGCGCCGTGGAACTGCTACGCGCCGGGCGGCTGGTCGCGGTCCCGACCGAAACGGTGTATGGCTTGGCCGCCAACGCGCTCGACGCCAGTGCCGTAAGCCGCATTTTCCAAGCCAAAGGGCGTCCGTTGACGAGCCCGCTGATCGTGCACGTGGCGACTGTGGGACAGGCGCGGGACTTGGCCGCTGTTTGGCCAATGGAAGCGGAAAAGCTCGCGCAGGCGTTCTGGCCAGGGCCGTTGACAATCATCGTCCCCAAGAAGCCGTGCGTTCCGGACCTCGTCACAGCAGGATTGCCCAGTGTGGGGCTGCGCATCCCGTCCCATCCCTTGACGTTGGAATTGCTGCGCCTTTGCGAACTGCCCTTGGCCGCGCCCAGTGCGAACCTTTTCACGGGCATCTCCCCTACCACTGCGGAACACGTGCGGCAAGGCCTGGGCGGTGCCGTCGATCTGGTGCTGGACGGCGGCCCGTGCGATGTCGGCATCGAGAGTACGGTGGTTTCGCTGGCGGGCACAGGGCCCCGGATCCTTCGTCCGGGCCAAATCAGCCGGGATCGGATCGAGGCCGTGATCGGGGCGGTGGAAGTCGGGGCGGGTGCCGAATCGCCTGGTCAACATCCCAAACATTACAGCCCGAAGACTCGGGTCATTCTGGGTCCGGCACCGGGAACTGGAATCGGGGCTATCCTGAACTCGGCGAACATGCCGTCGGACGCGCACGAGTACGCCCGCCGCTTGTACGGGCTACTCCATGAACTGGATGCGAAGGGGTTGGATTGGATTGCGATTGAGCCGCCTCCCGAGTTGCCGGAATGGGCGGGTATCCGAGACCGGCTGGTACGAGCCAGCTCGCCGGTCTAGGGTTCCATGCGGCGCGAATCGGAGAGTCCGGTTAACAGCACTCCCACAAAGCCGACGGCGAGCACAACGGCCACCGCCACCATGATGATCCAAAGCATTTGACGACTAGTCTATCGCGTGTTCGACCCATTGACATTTGGGAAGGATAAAGGGTGGGGGTAGGGTTCTAGTACCTTAGGCGATTGCTACAACTTCCGCAAGCCTGGCCTCTGTAATGTCTCCGTGAGAGATGGCTGCCACCACCTTCCCCCGCCGAAGCACAATGATCTGGGGCGACTCGTGCTTTACGCCAGTCCGTCGCGCAATTTCCTGGGACACGGGGCGCTCTTTGATCACGTTGACGAGCACCACGGACGCTTCCGGGTGTCCGCCGAGGAACTTGGTCACTTGGCTGTGGGCCACCCAACTGACAGGACAAGAAGTGCTGTGTTTGAACACAACCACCGCGTCCTGCGAGAACAGGCAGTCCAAATCGGCATCGCTCCCGATCTCTTGAAGCTCGCGTTTCGCGACTTCGCACTTTGATTTACGCCACCACAACGGCATCGCCTCCATACCAGCTTAGCCGTTAAAGTACGATGGATTGGAAATCCGACCGGAGGTGCCTATGCCGCGCGCGGAGTCGAAGCGCGATGCCAGGAGAAGAAGGCCCTTGCCCCTTCTTTTCCCATATAGCGCGCGAGCGTCTCCTGGGGTGTTACCCGCAAATCCACCATGACGAAACCGTCCAGCGTGTTGCCGAACTGGGGGTCGACACTGAAGGCCAGGAGCCTGCCGCCGAGCTTGACGTACTGCTTGACGAGGATCGGAATGCCCTTTCCGTCGGGCTCCAAGTCGGCGATGGGGGCCGAGAGGCAATCCACGTCGGGGGTGAGCGAACAAAGGGCCTTGAGTTCCCACCCGCGCAGAAACTCGCCCCGCAGGGGGCGTCGTGCCTTGACAGCCTTGCGCGGGATCACGGAGCGCTCTGCTTCAACAGCGCCCGTCCAGTCGCGGCGAACGACTGTTGGTGGTCCTTGGGTGCCTCGTCCGGCGCGGCTCGCGCGCTGGAAAGCGATCCGGTCGCCCTCGAAATACCGCGCGATCAGCTCCCGCGAGGTCTTCGAGTACTGGTTGCTGACGCTGACCGCGCCAACCAATGTGGAATATTCGGGGCGGCGGGCCACATAGGCGGCGATGCCCTTCCAGAGCAGGAGCAGCGGGGCGTACTGGCGTTGGTATTCGGGGCGGATGAACGACCTTCCCAACTCCAGCGCCGGTCCCAGATGCTCGAGGAAATTCCGGCCGAAGCGGAACAGCGTGTTCGTGTAGAGGCCGCCGCGTCCGAAGCGCGCCAACAGGCGGGGCACATCGCCCATGCGGTAGGCACCCACCAGTTCCTGTTTCTCCTTGTTCCAGACGAACAGGTGGAGGTAGTGGTCGTCGAACTGGTCGATGTCAAGCGCGTCGCCGGTGCCTTCGCCGGCCGCCCGGAAGGTGATTTCGCGCAGCCGTCCGATTTCGTGCATCACGAGCGGGATCTGCGGGGCCTCCGCGAGGTAAACCGAAAAATCCTTGGACTCCTCGAGCAGGCACAGGGTCGGCAAGGCGTTCACCTCGGCCGCGACGCGTTCGGCAGGAACCGCAGCGGCCACCGGCACAACGGGCTGGTCCTTTGAGGTGGTGGTACCCAAGCCGGGAACGGGTCCGGCCCGCCGCGCCAACAAGTCAGTCCTCAGCCGTAGGTATTGGATCGCAGCGTCGTCGTCGGGAATGGCCTCGATCTCCCCGGACTCGATTAAACTGCCAATTCGAACCTCGACCACCTTGCCACGCTTGTTGAGCAGTTCGACGGGCAGGGCTGCGGTCCGCAGGCGGGGGTGGACCATCCCGAGCATCTGGAACGGGATGCCATTGGCACCCCGGACGAGGATGGGAAGCACTTTCGCCCGGGTCATACGGACCAGCCTCGCCGCGGTGCTCCGCCATTCGGGATCACGGATGGCACCGGCCCGGAAATCGAAATGGGAGACCTCGCCGGACGGAAAGATCACCAGCATGCCGCCACGCTTGACATGCGCCACAGCCTCGCGCAGCCCGCGCCCGTTGGCCACCCGGTTCGCGGGGCGCTCGAACGGGTCGATGAAAATACAAAGCGGTTCCAGCTCCGGCAGCACGCTGAGCGCTGTGGTGGTGAGAATCTTGACGTCGCTCCGGACACCGGAGAGGAGGTCCGCGAGGATCGCCCCGTCCAACAAGCCATAGGGGTGGTTGGCGACCACGATTACAGCCCCCTTCGTGGGAACCTTCTCCAGATCCGAGGGGGAGATTTGAACCTGGATGTCGAGTTCCCTTAGGAGGTCTGAAGGGAGCGAGCCCCCCTTGCGGGCGCTGTCGTAGAGCCGTTCCAACTGGTCAAGCTTCAGAAACCGGTTCACGGCACCTGCGATCGGCGCTGGCAGGCGGTTGGCTGACGGAAACGAGAAGGGCACATCATTAAGCTACGGCTTCGAGCCATCGTTTTTGATGAACAATCTGTTGCGGTTTTGTTGCGGCGTGTCTTCGCGGAGGATATCCATCGCGAAGGCTCCCGGCCCGGCACCCCACGTGGTTGTAAACCATTTTTCACTGGCCCGCGTTATCATAGTGAGTCTCATGCGAACTGTCCGCTTGTCGTCGCCCATGCCCTTGCTGGCCTTGGCCGCCCTGACCCTTGGCTGGTCCGGGGGCATCGCGGCGGCCGCAACTTTCGGCACGGTGGTGGCACCTGCGGGCGGCGCGTCCTACTCGGATATTGTTCTTGACGAGCCGCGTTCGCTCCTCTATCTGGTGAACAGCGGTTTGGCGCGCGTCGAGGTCTACAACCTGAAGACCCGTGGTTACCAGACTCCGATCGCGACGGACGCGGAGCCGGTTTCGGCGGCGATTTCGAAGGACCGTGCCTTCCTTTATGTAACGTCGTATTCGTCTTCGACCCTCGACATCATCGATCTTTCCAAGAACCAGCTGGTCAACCGGATCGGCCTCCCGACGAGCCCCGAGGGCGTTGCCGTGGGCGGCGACGGGCGCGCGTTGATCACGGCGATTTCCGCGACCGGCGGCACGGCCAATACGCTGCTGATCTACGATCCGTCGCCTTCGGCTTCGCTGGCGCCAATTCAGGCGGTATCGGTCGTGCCCCCGGCCTCGACGCCCCCGGTGCTGCCTCCTCCTTCGAACCGCGCCTACAATTCCTTCCGCAGCCGGGTCATGGCATCCCCTGACGGCAAATACATCGTGGGCGTCAATGCGACAGCCACGCTACGGGTGGTGTTTGTGTACGAGACCGCGTCCGGCACCGTCCTACGCAGCCGGTCGGTCACGAATCTCTCAACTGTGCTCGCGGTTTCCCCGGACTCTTCGAAGTTCATGGCTGGACCGGCCCTGTTCGATCTCCAGACGCTGCAGGTCCTGGCGCAGGAGAACACGGCCAATGCTCCGTTCGTTTTCCCCGCAGGCAACGCCAGCAATTTCAACCTGCAGGCCAACCAGGGCGGCAGCGTCTTCTCACCGGACGGAACCTCCCTTTACGCCGCGTTCAACATCGCTCCCGTCGGTTCCACCCGAGCCAACACCACGGAATTGCTGGTGAACGACCCGGACAACCTGCTGATCAACCTTGGCATCCAGATGCCGGAAAACCTTGCCGGAAAGATGGTGGTCGATTCGACCGGTGCCAACGTGTACGGCATTTCCGATTCCGGCTTCATCATCCTGCCGGTTGGCACCATCAGCCAGCAGCCGCTGGCGATTCCGCAGTCGCGCTCGGTGCTGCTCACCAAGGACACCTGCAATATTTTTGCGGGTACAACGGCGGTTGATGTCGTATCCAACGTCGGAAGGGGCCGCCTGACCGCCACGGTCGCACCCTATTCGATTCCGACTCAGGGGGGTGCCACCAATATTCCAGGGTTCCCCTTCCCGATTCCCACACAGCCCACGCCACAAACCAGCATCACCACCCCGAATCCGGTCGCCCAGGCGGTCAACACCGGCGCGAGCCCGCAGATCAATTTCACCTACAGCCCCACGGCCGGGACCAATCCGGGCACCATTGGACCCAGCGATTTCACCATCAGTTCGCCCGAGGCGATCAACATCCCGGGCAACGTGCACGTTTATCAGAACTACCGGGACTCGGTGTCCAGCGGCAGTGTCTTTCCGATCGCGATCAACGCGCAGAGCACCTACGGACCGGCCGACATCGTGCTCGACAGCGCGCGCCGCCGGATCTACATCGCCAATTCCGGCTTGAACCGGGTCGAGGTTTTCGACACTCAGAAGAAGGCGTTCCTGACGCCGATCAAGGTTGGCCAGTTGCCGGTGAGCATGGCTCTGGGGCTCGACGGAGTTACGCTTTACGTCGCCAATTCCGGCGGCGAGAACATCAGCATTGTCGATTTGAACAAGGGCGTGCTGACAGGCCGCGTGGTGTTTCCCGCGATTCCGCTGAACGCCGCCGTCGCGATCGCGGCCCCGGTATCGATCGCGGCCAGCAGCCGTGGACCCCAGTTCGTCCTGTCCAACGGCACCACGCAGGGCACCTTGTGGAAGGTGGTCGGCAACCAGGCTATCCCGCGTCCCTTGAATCCCGTCGTTTTCGGGGCTACGGCCACATTCGTCAGCGGTGGCGGCAACACGACGACCGGCTTCTGGAGCATGGCGGCAACCCCGGGAGGCGAAAATGTAATCCTCCTGACCGGGGCTGGCAATGCCTACCTCTACGACTACACGGTCGACGATTTCACTATCGCCAAGCAGGTGCTGGCCGCGCCCTTGACCGGGTTCCGCGGACCGATCACGGCGGGTCCGCAGGGCCGTTACTATTCGGTCGGCGGCACCATCCTGAATGCATCCTTGACGCCGGTGGTGGGCAGTTTGAACGGCACGGCTCCGAACGGGCGCCCCGTGGCTGCGGTTGCTGCCGTATCGGCGAACCAGATCGCGCTGTTCACGACCCCGCTCCGCGCGAACGCGAACGCGCCGGTGCCGGACGCCGGGGTGGTGGAATTGTACGACCCTGTCATTGGGGCCCAGTCGGGAACCGCGACGGCGTTGGAGGGTCCGGCGAGCGTCATCATCGGCAACAGCGGCGCGGTCACCCAGTTTCCGCGCACGATGGTGGTCGACCCATCCGGTCCCGCGGCGTATGTGCTGACGGCGCAAGGTTTGTCGGTCATCAACCTCGCCAACGCGGCCACGCCTTCCACGGTGCGTCCGAGCGTGAATCCTGGGGGAGTGGTCAGCCTCGGCGACTACACCGCGCCCTTGGCCCCCGGTGGCCTGATGTCGATTTTCGGAAAGAACCTCGGCAGCTCACAAACGGCCGCGGCACCGCTCAAGACCCTGCTCGGCGGCGTCTGCCTCACCCTGAATGGCACGCCGATTCCGATGTCGCTGACGTCGCCCGGCCAGATCAATGCGCAGGTGCCGCTCGAACTGGCTGCGGGCCGGTATCCGATGGTTATCCGCTCGATCTCGAACCAGATCGCGTCCACATCCTCGACGATCACAATTTCGAAGTACGCCCCGGCCGTGATGATGGCAACGCCGACCCAGCCGACGATCTTCCACTCGAACGGCGGCTACGTTTCGGCGGACGCCCCTGCCAAGCGTGACGAGGTGCTGACGATTTACGCGACCGGAATGGGGCCGACCCACGGGGGCGCCATCAAGACCGGCCAGGTCGCACCGGCAACACCGCTTGCGGACACGGATCCGGTGCAGGTTTTCTTCGGCAATCCGTTGTTGAAGCAGTCGAAGATGGTCGTCAACTCCAGCCACATGGTGCCGGGAATGGTGGGTGTCGCCGAGATCAAGGTGACCGTTCCGGGCTTCCACACGAGGGGGGCCGCTGTGCCGGTATTGATCAAGGTCGGCACCGCAAGCAGTTCGACGACGGGGCCGAGCGCGCCGTTCCTCTCCATCGAATAGCGGCTTGGCGGGGGGTTGGAGCGGACTGGTACTGGTACGATCCGGAGCAGGTAGTTGTTCCACGCCGCAGTGTTCTGTAGGACAATGGGGAGAACATAGTATGCGATTCCTGGCACTGTCCCTGACCGCCCTTCTTCTCGTTTCGTGCAATCGGGACCCGAACTATTTGAAGCAGAGATCCTTGGAGGCTGGCAACCGGTATTTCGACGCCGGCCGCTACAAGGAAGCTTCCATCATGTACCGGAAGGCGATCGAGAGCGATCGCAAGTTCGGGATGGCCTACTACAAGTTGGCGTTGGTCGACTTGAAGCAGAATTCGGTCGGCGGTGCCGTGCCCGCGTTGCGCCGAGCCATCGAGTTGCTCAAACTCGGCACGCCGGAATCGAATGACTCGATTCTAAAGTTGTCAGAGATCATGGTCGTGGCGGCCCAGTCGATCGAGCACAACGAGGCGGTGGTCAAAGAAGTCAACGACTACGCTGCTGGTCTGTTGAAGCGGAATCCCAACAGTTGGGAAGGGCACAAGCTGAGCGCCGACCTTAGCATGCTGGAGCTCGGGGCAAAGTTCAAGGCGGGGCAGGCGGTGGAAGCCAAGAAGGCGCTTGGCACCGCGGTCTCCGAGTACCGTAAGGCACTATCGCTCAAGCCGAGCGCGCCCAACGACAGGGTGATCACGCTCGCGTTGGGCCGCACGCTGGCCATGGACGGCGAAGCGACGGAAGCCGAGGCACTGTTCAAGGGACTGGTCGACAAGGACCAGAAGAATCTCAACGCGTATTACGATCTCTACCGGTTGTACATTGGCCAGCGCCGCCTGCCGGAAGCGGAGAACCTGCTGAAGGCCGCCATAAAGAGCAATCCAAAGGACACCGCGCTGCGACTGGAACTGGCCCGCTTTTACTTCGCCACCAACAAGAAGGACGACCTTCTGGGGTTGCTGAGCCAAATGAAGGCCAATTTGAAGGACTTCCCGCAGGCGTACATCCAGTCGGGCGACTTCTTCATGCGCGTCAACAACTTCGAGGACGCCATCAAGCAGTACGAGGAAGGCATCCGAAAGGATCCGGCACAGAAAAACAACTATCTGAAGCATGAGATCGAGGCCTACGTCCGACAGGGCAAGCTGGACCTCGCTTTCGCCAAGAACGCGGAAATCCTCAAGAACGACCCGCGGGACCCAGAGGCCCGCGGCTTGAAGGCCACATTCATGTTGGACAAGGGTGAGATCACCCAGGCCATGACTGAATTGCAATCCGTCGTTACGGCCAAGCCCGGCAATTTCGTTGCCCGTTTCAACCTCGGTCGCGCCCACTTCGCGCGCGGCGAACTCGAGCAGGCCCGCCAGGAATTCGACCGCGCCATTGAGCTTCGGCCCGATTACCTCCCCGCGCGCCTGGCGCAAACGCAGGTCGCGTTGCTCCGCGGAGACTTCGAGAACGCGATCCGCTATGCCGACGCCATCCTAAGGGTCGCGCCGACGAGTATTCCGGGCAAGGTGATGAAGGCCTCCGCGTTGCAGCGGATGCAGAAGTTCGACGAGGCCCGCGAAATTCTTGCGCCGATCATTGCGCAGAATCCGACCCAGGTGGAAGCCCTGATCGAACTGGGTGTCTTGGATCTCAACCAGAAGAAGAACAAGGAAGCCATCGAGATTTTCCAGCGCGCCTACGCGGCGCAGCCGAACAACATGCGCGGCCTCTTGGGCCAGTCCAAGGCGCTGCTGCTCGACGGCCAGATCGACAAGTCGGTCGACCTCATCCGCGCCGAGTCCCAGAAGAATCCAGACCGCATGGACTTGCTCCGCGAATTGGGCAACGCCCAGATGTCCGCCGGCCAATTCGACGCCGCCATCTCCACGTACCAGAAGCTGATGGCCAAGACGAAGGACGGACGGGCCCAAGCCGACCTCTGGAGCCGCGTGGCCCAGGCCTACCGCTACAAGGGCGATATCCAGCACGCGGTGGAATCGCTTGAAAAGGCGCACCAAGGGATGCCGGACAGTGCGACCATCGACACCAACCTCGCGATGCTTTACGAGGAAATCAACAAGGGCGACTTGGCCAAGAAGTACTACGAACTGGCGATCAAAGCGGACGCCACCAACGCGTACGCCCTCAACAACCTGGCGTATTTGATCACCGAGTCCAACGGAGATCTGAACGAGGCGTTGACGTATGCGCAGCGCGCCAAGCAAAAGCTGCCCAACTTTACGGAGATCACCGACACCCTCGGCTGGATCTATCTGAAGAAGAACTTGACCGACAGCGCCATCGACAACTTCAAGACGCTGATTGTGCAGGCTCCGCAGAACCCGGTTTACCACTACCACTACGCGATGGCCCTCAACCAGAAGGGCGACCGCGAAAGTGCCAAGAAGGAATGCCTGGCCGCGTTGGCCAACCGTCCTACCAAGGCTCAGGAAGAGCAGATCCGGCAGTTGATGTCAAAGATCGGCTGATCTAGTTTCGATTTGACACGGGGAGGGCGGGCCGTTATGGCCCGCCCTTTTCGTTTGTCTGCAGGCGGCGATTGGCCCGTTTCCGCGCACAAACTCTCCTTGGCGGTCGCAGCTCTGCCGAATCAGCAGGTTTCACCGAAACGGATGAACGGGCCAATAGCTCAAGACCCTTGCTAACTCCGTTTTCCGCCCGCCAGCCGCTTGCGGATCAACGCCATGGCATCGGCCGCCAGGAAGGGCTTGCGGAGGATCGGAAAGCCATGTTCCTGGCATACGGCTTCATCGTCCTCCCGCAACACCGAACTGGTCATCAGCATCAAGTGCATGCCCGGGATGCTCTTGTGTAGGTGCTGCGCCAGTTCCACACCGCTGGCGTCGGGCAGCGTGTAGTCGATGAGTGCTGCAGCGGGTCTCCGTTTCGCCGCCAGTTTGCGCGCCTCGGGCACAGACTCCGCGACCAGCAGATCCCACCCCGATTCGGCCATCTGGCGCTCCAGGAACTTCAGGAAATCGCGGTTGTCGTCCACCAACAGCACCGTCGGTTGCGTCGGTGCCGGGACCTCGGCGGCTCCGGCGAGGCGGAGGCTCAGTTCATCGCCGCTTGCGCTCACTTCGACCCGTACCCTCGACCCTGACGCCACCTTGCTGCGTGCCACCATCGATGCCAGCGGCTGCGTCAAGTGCCGGTGGACGGTGCGTTTCAGTTCCCGGGCCCCGTACTCGGGGCTTGTGCCTCGTTGAATCAACCACTGCCGCGTCGCGTAAGGCACTTCAATCTGGAAGGCTTTGGCTCCCAGCCTGTTGTTGATGTGGTTCTGGAGATTGGCGATCTCATGGTCAGTGATCGCTGAGAACGCCTCCGGGCTCAACGGCTTGTAGGTCACCACATGGTCGATCCGGTTTACGAATTCCGGCGAGAACTTGCGCTTCACCGAGGCCAGCGCGATGCTCTGGAGTTTGCCCGAGACGTCCGCAACCGCAGCCCCGCCCGTTGCCGACTGGAAGCCGAAGTCGGGACGCAGTTCCCGCATCATCTCCTTCGCCCCTAGGTTGCTGGTGAGGAAGATGATCGACTTTTCGAAGTTGACTGACGAGTTGTCGCCCAACCGGAGGATGCCGCGGTCTAGCACGCCCAGCAGCAGCCGCGAGAGCGATGACGCGGCCTTCTCGATTTCGTCGAACAGCACCAGCGACAGCCCGCAGTGTTCGCTGGCGACGGACGTGAGCTTCTGCTGCGACAGCATCGGCTGGGTTTCGCGGTGTCCAAGGTAGCCGGGCGGCGCGCCGATGAGCTTGGCCACCTCGTGTTCCATCTGGAATTCGCCGCAGTCAATCTTGAGAATGTTCTTGTGGCTTCCGTGCAGCGCTTCGGCGAGCGCCTCCACGGTACGGGTTTTGCCCGTGCCTGTCGGACCCAGCAGCAGGAAGACACCGACGGGGCGGTTCTCCGGGGCGAGGCCCGCCTGGAACATCTCTATATACGGGACGATGTGGCCGATCACATCGGGTTGGCCCACGACCTTCGAGGAAAGGACGGAGGCGAGATCCCCGGCTGTGTCGGCGGACTGTTTGGCACGTGGCCGGAGTCCGGTGGTGTTTTTTGCGCGATCCAACATAAGCTGTGCCGAGTATGGACCGGGAGGGGGGTGAAAACGAACTTCGGGACCTAGGAATCGCGTCGGCTAGGCCTACATAAGTATCTGATTCAAAATTACTTGCGCCCCGAAAAACTTTTTTTCCGCAGGGCGTGACTCGGGATTCGGCGCAAGTCGAAAGTGCGTTTGGGCGATACTGTCCCCATGGCAGTCCTTTCACGGTCCCTGCTGGTGTCGATGGTCATTTTACATCGGGCTCAACGGGACTCTGAGTTTTGGCAGGCCCGACCATGACTCCTTCTCTCCCGCCGTTGACCCCGTCGAGTTCCGCTATGGCGACGTTGCGGAGAGGGACGGCATCGTGGGGATCTTCCCGGGTCCGGCGCTCAAGGGCAGGGAATTGGACAGAGTTGCGGGCAACATTCCCGTCACGGTGGAGGATCGCGGCAGCGCCATCCATTTCGCTTGGCAGCTTGCGGACGGGCTGCCGCGCACTTCACCCCAAAGACTCGGCTACCGGTTCGTCATTCTCAGTCGTGATAAGGTTGCCGCCGGACGCCTGAGGATCGACCACGATGGCCAAAAGGCGGATTTCGCGTGCGCGGTCTTGAATTCAGGCAACCAGGCAGCCCCCCAGCGACTGTTCCGCGACCGCCCGCGTTGCCGGGAACGGTCCGGGAATCGAGTTCGATGTTCCCAAGGTCTTGCTGAAGGACCCCTCAAACCTGCAGTGGAAGGCCGAGGCATTCGTCAATGACGCCGAAGATCCCTCGGCGGCCACCGGCGAGCTCCGGTCGCTGGGGCCCGGTCCGATGGAGTCGGGCTTTCAGCTGGCTACGGGCTTGCGAGGCGCGGTATGGAACATCTACGAGTTCCGCAAGCTCGCGTTCGGTTCGCCAGCGCTCCAGCAGGCGGCCGGGCCGGTCTTTCTCGGACCCCGGTTTGCGCAGACGCTGCGCGATGGCGACCGGACGTTCAACAACCACGCGTACGGGGTTTCCTGGTTGACCCACGAGATGACGCATCGCTGGGTGGCGAATCTTCGCTGGAAGGATCCCGAGCCGATGGCGTGGCGCGATCCCGGTCAGCAGGAACACTGGAATCCCACGCTCAACACGGAGGTAGTTGCACCGGTGTGGTCGATGTTTACGGAGGCCAAGTATCGCGAGGAATCCAACATGGGCGGCATGGCAGTGGAGGAAACGCCGACCGGGGGCACCGGAGCGTGACGTCCCCGTGGGGCGCCCCGAAGGGCCTGTCATGGCTGGACCTGTATTCGATGGGGTTGGTTGGACCGGAGGATGTTCCGGAGACCTTTTACATCTCGTCCGCCTCGCCACCCGATTCCACGGGTATGCGGCACGGCGGAGTCCCCGTTCCCGTTACGATTGCCGACGTCAGGGCCGCAAACGGAACGCAAAGGCCCAAACCTCCTCAACCGCTTCGCTTCCAGATCTACGTGCTGCACGAGAACGACCGGGAGGTCGATCCCAAGGCCATGACGGCGGCACGTGAAATGGAGGTGCTGGTGGGGCGCTACTTCGGGATGGCCACGCAGGGTCGGCTGACCGTAGTCCCGACCCGGTGACCATCCGGCACTCACGCGGATGGATGCTCAGTAGAAGAGGTATTTGCGCCACTGTTCGTCGCTCTTGCCCAGCAGCCGCATCAAATGGCGGCTGGTGTGCAGGCTGAACGGCTTGGGCTGGCGGTGCAGCTTCATGCCCGCTTCTTCGGGTGTACGGTTGCCTTTGCGGTTGTTGCACTGGTGGCAGCACGCGACAAGGTTCTCCCACGCCGATTCGCCTGCGCGGGAGCGCGGAATGACGTGGTCCAACGTCAACTCCCCCGCCGGAAGGGTTTTGAGGCAGTACTGGCACATGTAGCGGTCCCGCATCATGATGTTCTTGCGGGATAGGGCTCGTGTCTGGTGCGGGATGCGCCGATATTCGAGCAAGCGGATCACCGACGGTACTTTGACCGTGCGGCGCGAGGAGTGCACCGAGGTTGGTCCGTGTTCCTCGGCTGCAGCGACGCCTTTCAGTACCAGGACCAGCGCCCTCCGGGCGGCGCACACGTTGATGGGTTCGTAGCTCGCATTTAATACGAGAACGGCTTTCTGGAGTCGCGTATAGGAAGGCATTGCGGTAATTCCTTTCTCGATCCGTACTTGATTTGCTGCACTGTCTTGCAGTGAAACTGCTACCCGGGGTCTAGTGTCGGCGGTCCACCCTCGCTACTGTAAGCAGGGAGACAGATTTCGCCCCCGCCCGTTTCAATACCGAGGCGCATGCCGAGGCGGTCGCGCCTGTTGTCATTACATCGTCGATAAGAAGAATTCGTTTGTCCCGTACGTCCTGCTTGGCCCGGACCTCAAAAACGCCAGCCACGTTGCGGCGTCGTTCCGCCAACGAGAGACTGGCTTGGACCGCGCCGGAGCGCTTGCGTCGCAGCGCCTTCGCCATGGGAATATTGCGCTTGCGGGCAAGTTCCCGTGCCAGCAGTTCTGCTTGGTTGAAGCCGCGGTCGAGGGACTTGCGCCAATGCAGGGGTACGGGGACAATGGCGTCGAACGTCTGGTCGACGGGAAGGGCCCGGTGCATGAGTCCGGCAAGGGGCGCGGCCAAGGGCTGAATTCCCGCGTACTTGAGCAGGTGGATCAGGCTCCGCAGCTTGCCTTCGTAGAACCCGTAGGTTGCGGCGCGGTCGAATCCGCGAAGACCGGCGCGGCAGGCGCGGCACACTCCGTGGTCATCCAGAGGCAGCGCGTTGCGGAAAGGTGTGCGGCAGGCGGAGCAGAAGAACTCGGCGTCGAGGGGCTCGGGGGCCTTGAGGCAGTCGTCGCAGACGGGGATGCGCGTCCATCCGGTTAAGGACGTGTTGCAAATCCGGCAGTCTGCGGGGAAAAATAGCGAAAAAAGAGCGTGCGGAATGGATCCGATGGAAGAGGCGACCGTTCTCGTCAGCAGGTGGCTTGAGAAGGTGCACCCCCCGTGTGTCGTCGCGCGTGTATGAGCGGCGTGTGGACCATGTAGGACTCCTCTAACCACCAAGTGTAGGCCGGGACGGGAGTGTTGTCAAGAGGGCATTTGGACCGAGCAGTGATCGACAAGGTCAAGGCGGAAAAAGCAACGCTACAATCACCACATGGCCAAGGCTGACCATCCCGCGCGCAAGTTCGAGAGCTCCAGCGGCATTCCGGTCGAGCCGTTCTACCTCCCCGGCGACGCCCCTGCCCCGGTTTGCGGCGATCTGTTTGGGTGTCGACATGGGATTTACCCCGAGTTTGGTTTAGCACGGGCCGGGGTGGATTCCCGGGCAGTTGGCGGAAGTCAATGATTCTGCCGGGAAAGAAGTTTGTGACAGGGGTGGCGATCCGACCGGGGTTGGCGTCGTGGTCCACGGGACCACCATTCTGGTGCAATTGGCGGTGTTGTTTCGTATAATCAGGATCTATCATGGCGAGCCTGAAACACCACGACATCATGCTCTCTAGTTCCTTCAAGGATTTGGAGGAGCACCGGAAGATCGTCAAGGACGCGATCATCGAGGCGCACATGTTCCCGCAGGCGATGGAGCTGGATTCGGCTCGGCATGAGGACATCATCACGTCCTCGCTGGAGAAGGTGCGCAACTCGCAGGCGTATGTCGGGATCATTGGGTATCGGTATGGCCAAGTGCTGGTGGATACCCGCAACCCCAAGGGTGTTTCGGTGACCGAGTTGGAGTACGACTTGGCGGAGGCGCTCGGGCATCCGACCTACATGTTCGTGATGAGCGACAAGCATCCGATTCCCCGGAGCGCGGTCAATCGCGACAACGGTACCCAACAGGCGCAACTGGAGGCGTTTCGCAAGCGGTTCCAACAGTCGCACATCTCCGCCACATTCGACTCCGTTGACGACTTGAAGTATTTGGTGGCGAAGGCGCTGGACGAGATTCGCGCCAATCTGGAGACGACGAAGCCGACGGTTGTCGTCCCTTTGTCGGTTGTCCCCGCCGATCCTGAGTTCCCCCGCAAGTTCCAAGCTGTGCCGCCCTATACACCGGGCCATAAGTTCACTGGGCGGGTCAAGGAGTTGCAGCAGTTGGACGACTGGGCTGTTACGCCGTCCGATCCGGTGCTGGTGCTCGAGGCTATCGGCGGCATGGGCAAGAGCATGCTTTCGTGGCAGTGGGTGAAGGAGTACGCGCGCAAGGTTCGGCCCGACTTTGCGGGCATCTTCTGGTACAGCTTCTACGAGCGGGGCGCGGAGATGAACGATTTTTGCCGCTACGCGATGGCCTACGTGTCCGGTCGCAAGGTGGAGGAGTTCCAAGGTAAGAAAACGACGGCGCTGATGCCGGTGTTGATCGAAGCGTTTGGGACCCGGCCATGGTTGGTGGTGCTGGACGGGTTGGAACGCGTGTTGGTGGCGTACAACCGGTACGACGCGGCGCAGGTGCGGGACGAGGAGGTGGAGGGTTCACAGGGTGGGGCGGACGCGAAGCCTGTCGATTGCATCCGACCGGCTGATGCGGATCTACTGCGGCAGTTGGCCGGGGCTGGACCGTCCAAGTTTCTGGTGTCGTCGCGTTTGATGCCGTCGCCCCTTCTGGGTCCGGGCGGGTTGGAGCGGGAGGGTGTCGCGCATGTGAAATTGATGGGCCTGGATCCAGCGGATGCCGAGGGGATCTTGACTCAGGCGGGTGTGAAGGGCGATTCGGCTGCCATCCGGCGCTACTTGGACCAGAACTTTGGCTGCCATCCGTTGGTGGTCGGGGTTGTGGCAGGGCTGGTGCGCAACTATGGACCCGCGATGAACGATTTCGACAAGTGGGCGGCGGACCCAGACGGTGGAGCATCGATCAACCCAGCCACGATGGATCTAGTCCAGAGGCGGAACCATATCTTGAAGTTTGCGTTCGACGCGTTGGGCGCTGATGCGAGGATGCTGTTGGCGAAGATGGGCATGGTCTCGGAGTCGGTGGATTTTGAGACCCTATTGGCGCTCAATTCAAGCTTGGACAAGAAGCGGCTCAATGAGTTGCTCGTTGATTTGGAGGCTCGCGGGTTGATCCAGTGGGATCGAAAGGAAGGCCGGTTTGACCTGCATCCGGTGGTGCGTGGGTATGCGGTGGGATCGCTCACTGCAGAACACCGCATGACTGCTGGCGGAGCCGTCGTCGACCACTTTGCGTCTAAGCCGCACGGCCCCTACGAAGAGGCATCCAGCTTGGCAGATCTCAGCGATGGGCTACAGGTAGTGCGTACTATGATTCACTTGGGAATGACCAATCAAGCGGCGGATCTATTGTTCGACATATCCAACCCGCTCAGCTTTAATCTCGAAGCGCACCACGAGTTCATTGAGGTGGCGCGACCCCTGTTCCCGCGCGGACTGGACCATCCGCCGGAAGTTGACAACTTCGTCGGAGTATTGCTTTGGGCAAATGTCACTAATTCGCTTGCCGAGACTTCGCCAGAAGACATGGTTCAGTGCATCCGCATGGCGCTCCTCCGGGCCGCAGTCGCGCGAAGGGACCTCCTGAACGTGTGGGTGTCGCTGGGAAATCTTGGTGAGTCGTTTCGGGTGTCCGGACGCGCCTTCCTTTGCGATCGGTTAACGCAGCTGATGTTCGAAGTCTCTGCGTATGTCGGCTCCAATACGATTACCTCCTCTATGCTTGAGATGTTCTATAGGTCGGCCGAACGGGGGGACCACGAAGACGCTGACCGGCGGTGGCAAGTCCTTGCGAGAATGCCTAGGCCTTCAGAGCGAAGCTTGTACCGCCCAGGAGATGCTGAGGTGTGGTTCTGCCGACTGCGTCTCCAGGCGACGGGTCTGAATGATCAGTTGATATCGCAAGCGGAAGAGACCGCCTCCAGGGGAAGAAACCGTCAGGTAATCCGCGAAATGCACGAAATTCGAGGTCAGTGGCGACTACAGCGGCTTGAATGGCAACTAGCTGCGGATAGTTTCGATGAGGCCATATCGATGGCCCGAGAAGCGGGGCTCGATGCGACAGACTGCGAACTGCGGCGGGCCTTCACGCTGGTACATCTGGGAGAAGTCCAGCAAGCGCGGGACATCGCTGGCAAGCTTGGCGATTCGCAATACAACCTCGAATTAGCGGAGCTATTCCTTGAGTTAGGGGAAACCGAAAGCGCCCGTAAACACATTGGCCCTGCCTACAAGCGCGCATGGGCAGACGGCCCGCCTTACGTCTACGGGTGGCAACTCCAGCGCTGTCGCAAGGTCCTCGAAGCCCTCGGCGACCCCGAGCCCCAACTCCCGCCATTCGACGCGTCCAAGTACCCGCCCTTCCCGTTCGAGGAGAAGCTCCGCGCCCTGCTCGACAAGGTCAAGGCGGAAAAAGCAACGCTACAATCACCACATGGCCAAGGCTGACCATCCCGCGCGCAAGTTCGAGAGCTCCAGCGGCATTCCGGTCGAGCCGTTCTACCTCCCCGGCGACGATTCCTTGAATCCGCCCCCGCCAGGCCAATTCCCCTACACCGCTGGAATCCACGAGACCATGTACCGGGGCCGCCTCTGGACGATGCGGCAGTTCTCCGGTTTCGCCACGCCCGAGGAGACCAACCGGCGCTACCGCTATCTGATGGAGCAAGGGCAAACCGGCCTTTCGGTCGCGTTCGACCTCCCCACGCTCATGGGGTACGATTCCGATGCCCCCGAGGCGGTGGGCGAGACGGGGAAGTGCGGGGTTCCGGTGTCGTCGCTGGAAGACATGGAGGCGCTGTTCGAGGGGATTCCGCTTGCGGACGCGTCGGTGTCGATGACGATCAACTCGCCCGCCGCGCCGATCTGGGCCATGTACCTGGTGGCGGCGGAAAAGCAGGGGGCGGACTTGGCGCGGCTTTCGGGGACGCTGCAGAACGACATCCTGAAGGAATACATCGCCCAGAAGGAGTACATCTTCCCGCCGCGCCCGTCGATGCGGATCGTCACCGACACCATCGAATTCGGCGCGCGGCACACGCCGCGGTTCAACCCGATCTCGATCAGCGGGTACCACATCCGGGAGGCGGGGTCGACGGCGGTGCAGGAACTGGCGTTCACGCTGCGCGACGGGGTGGAGTACGTCGAGTGGGCCATCGCGCGGGGGTTGCCGGTGGACTCGTTCGCGCCGAGGTTGAGCTTCTTCTTCAACGCGCACAACGACTTTTTCGAGGAAGTGGCGAAGTTCCGCGCCGCGCGGTCGCTGTGGGCGAAGGTGATGCGGGACCGGTTCGCGGCCAAGGACGAGCGGAGCCTCAAACTGCGGTTCCACGCGCAGACGGCCGGGTGCACGCTGACGTGGCAGGAGCCGCACAACAACGTGGTGAGGACGGCGATCCAGGCGCTGGCGGCGGTGGCGGGCGGGACGCAGTCGCTGCACACGAATTCGCTGGACGAGGCGTACGCGCTGCCGGGCGAGCATGCGGCGACGCTTGCATTGCGGACGCAGCAGGTGCTGGCTCACGAAAGCGGGATCGCGGCGCATCCGGACCCGTTCGGGGGCAGCTGGTTCGTGGAGAAGCTGACGGCGGAGCTGGTTGAACGGGCGCGGGGGCTGATGGAGCGGATCGACGGAATGGGGGGGATGATACCGGCGATCGAGCGAGGGTTCCCGCAGGGGGAGATCGCGGCGGCGAGCTACGGGCAGCAGAAAAAGGTGGAGTCGGGGGAGACGGTGGTGGTGGGTGTGAACCGGTTCGCGGGGGCGTCGGGGAACGGCAAGCCCCTGGAAACATTGAGGATCGACCGGGCGGCGGAGGACGCGCAGTGCGTGAAGCTGCGGCGGTTGCGGGCGGTTCGGAGCGGCGAGGCGGTTGCGCGGGAGCTGGGGCGGCTGCGGCGCGTGGCGGAGTCGGAAACGAATTTGATGCCGGTTTTGATGGACGCGGCCAGGGCATACGCTACCTTGGGAGAGATATGCTCCGCGCTTGCGGACGTGTTCGGACGGTGGGTGGAGACGCCCTCGGTTTGAGGCGTCCGGGGGTGGGGAAACGCTCACGGAAAGCATGAATACACCCATCCGAGTGCTTGTCGCAAAGCCCGGTCTCGACGGCCACGACCGTGGCGCCAAGGTGATCGCACGCGCACTTCGCGACGCAGGCATGGAGGTCATCTATACTGGTTTGCGACAGACACCGGAGATGATTGTCAACGCCGCCCTGCAGGAAGACGTGCGGGTGATAGGCTTGTCGATCCTCTCGGGCGCGCACAATGTCATCGTTCCCAAAGTGATGGAACTGCTGCGCGGGAAGGGTATGTCGGACGTGATCGTAATTGTAGGCGGCATCATTCCGGACGAGGACGCCCGGAATTTGGTTCAACAAGGCGTAACGCAGGTTTTCCAGCCGGGGGCCTCGCTCGATGGCATTGCAAAGTGCATTCGAGAGGCATGCGGTGGACAACATGACGCCATTTAATTCCGCGAAGGTGGACATGGATAAGCACCTGAAGATCGCAGTCTTCATTGACTTCGACAACATAGAGATCGGCGTGAAATCCACGCTGCAACGCGAATTCGACGTTTCCGTGGTGCTGGAAGCGCTGAAGGAGCGGGGGGAAATCATCACCAAGATCGCGTACGCCAACTGGGGCAAGCTGGAGAATTCCACGCGCCAGCTGTCGGAGTACGCGGTGCAGATGGTGCAGCGCGACCCGTCGCCAAGGGGCGACAAAAACGGCGCGGACATCAATTTGGCGCTCGACGCGCTGGAATTGGCGTTCACGCACCACCACATCAACGCGTACTGCATCGTCAGCGGCGACAGCGACTTCATCGCGCTGGTGAACAAGCTGAAGCAGTACGACAAGACTGTGTTCGTGGTGGGCGGCAAGGCCTTCACCAGCACGATCCTGCAGAAGAACTGCCACGAATTCATCAGCTACGAATCGATGCTGGACGATTCGAGGCCGTCGCGGCCCCAGCGCCAGCAGCAGCAGAACAACAAGCCGCAGGAGCAGGTGGCGATCGACCGTCCGGAACGCGAACGTCCCGAACGGCAGGAGCGCCAGGACCGTCCGGAGCGCCAAGAACGCCAGGACCGCCAGCAGGGTGGCGGCGGGCAGCAGGGCGGCGGTGGCGGGCAGCAGCACAAGCGTCCGTCGCTCGATTTGCACCAGGCGATGCCGCTGGTGGAACGCGCGCTGCAGGTGCTGGAGCGGCGCGAGGTGCGTCCGCAACTGGGGCTGCTGAAGTCGACCATGCTGCAGCTCGATTCGAGCTTCAGCGAGCGCGCGTACGGCGCGGGGTCGTTCACGGACTTCATCGACAAGCTGAAGAAAACGGACTTGATCATCGTCACTGGTGGCGAAGGCAAGTACATGATCCAGCGGAAGCGCAACGGCGCGCCGGAGAAGACGGTGAAGCCGGAAGAGGCGCTGCCAGCGCTGCGCGACGTGCTGGAGAACCACCGTCTGGAGATGGAAGACGGCGTGTTGGCCGACGACCTGCAGGGTTGGGTGAAGGAAGAGGCTCCGGCCTTCGACTGGACCCAGTTCGGCTTCCAGGAATTCAGCGAACTGCTCAATTACGCACAGGACAAGACTGTGGTCCGCGTGGTGCCCGAAGAGGCGAGCGGACTGGTGGTGTTCCTCGGTGCGGAGTTCCATCCGCCGGCCATTCCCGAGCCGGAGCCTGTGGTTCTGCCGGACGTCCTCGACGACGACGAGGAGGTGGAGGAGCCGCAGCCGATCGTGCCCGGACAGCCAACCGCTGATTCCCCGCGCGTGAAGAAGGGTGGCAAGAAGGCTGCGGCACCAACCGGGCCCGAGGTGAACGGCAACGTGGCACCGGCTCCGAAGCGGGCCCGCAAGGCTGCGGCAACCCCGAGGAAACGGGCGACCAAGAGGGCCGCGCCCGCGAAGGAGTAGCTGCCTCGTTCCGAGGTAGACGCGGTTAGATGATGGCTAGACCGTCGCCCGGGGAGGGTCGTCGTACCCTCCCCGGGTTTCCCGCTGGATCGGACACCACAGTGTCGGGTGCCGTGCTCCAGAAGATATGCCTGTTGGTCGCCGTGGCGATTTTGCCCGCCGCGTTGGCAGACTGGGCGTCGGCGAACTACCCAGCGTTGGCCGTTCTTGGCTTCCAAGAGACGGCGGTGGTGGCGGCATTTGTCGCCAACCGTTGGTCACGGACATCGTTGGCGAAGGCCATACTCTGCTATTCGGCGCTCATGAGCGCCTGTCTCTTCATTTCCGTCAGTACGCTGGGGTTCCACGACACGGCGGCGCTGATGTACCCGATGATCCTGATCATTGCCGCCATGCTGCTCCGCGAGCGGCGGTTCCGCGTGTTCGCGGCGGCGGTGGCTGGGACAATCCTCGTGGTGGAGCTTTTGCAGTGGCTACGCCTGACACGGGCGACGGCACCCCGTGACCTTGCCGTGGTCGATGTGGCCGTGATCACCACGGTTACCGGAGTCGTCAGCGCGACGCTGATTGCCCAACTTCGCAGGAGCTTGGACCGCGCGCGCCAATATGGAACGGCGCTACAATCCCTCGTCACGATGGGCTCGGACCATCCGGAGCACTTCTTTGTAGCGGCGGCGACCGAGTTGGCCCGGCTGCTTGGGGTCCGCTGCGTTGTCTTGGGCGCGTTCCCGGTCGACGACCCCGCGAGTGTTCGAACACTGGCGATCGTGGTGGAGGGCTCCGTGGTGGCCAACCAAGAGTTTTCGGGTGCGGAATTCCCTGCTGGCAACTTTCCCTCCGGTTTTCTACAACGGATCTGCGCCGATGCTCGCGACTGCGTGCGGACCCCACTGCTAAACACGGCCGGATCGGAGATTGGGTTTCTAGCAATCCTAGACACCTCACCTATCGCCTTGGACAAGGTTGGCGAAGCACTTCTTTCAATATTCGCTACCAGCGCGGCGGGAGCACTTGCCCTGCGGCGTGAAACGGAGGCGTTGCTGGAAAGCGAGGACCGGTTCCGGCGGTTGGTGGAAAGCGACGTGGTGGGCATCATCGTTGCCGACGACACCAGAATTCGGGAGGCAAGCGACCACTTTCTTTCGATGGTGGGCTATTCGCGCGCGGATCTGGTCGCCGGCTCGCTCACTTGGGAGGCGATCACGTCGCCCGAACACCGGGCCGCGTGCGGGTCGGCGTTCGAGAGCTTGCGCGGGACCGGCGCTTGCCCGGCGTTCGAGCAGCATTTCGAACGCAAGCAGGGTGGCAGCATCCCGGTCCTGATGGGCGGCATCGCAACCCGGCGGGAACCGCTGAACCTGATCGGCTTCGTGGTTGATCTGACACGGCAGAAGAGCCTGGAGCAACAGTTCCAGCAAGCGCAGAAGCTTGAGAGCCTTGGACTCCTCGCCGGCGGCATCGCCCACGATTTCAACAACTTGCTTACGGTGATCTCGGGCTATGGCGGCATGCTGCAGGCGCACTTGGGAACCGGCACGCGGGATTGGGAACTGGCTGGCCGGATCGTGGAAACCTCCGAATCGGCATCGAAGCTGACGCAGCAACTGCTGGCTTTTAGCCGCATGCACGCGGCGAAGCCGGCCCGGGTGCGGGTGAATGCGATCGTTTCGGACTCGCTTCGGATGATGGGCCGACTGCTGGGGGAGACAATGCGGCTTGAAACCGCCCTTGACGCGTCGCCCGACGCGGTCAACGCGGACCCGACACAGATTCAGCAGTGCCTGCTCAACCTCGTTCTGAACGCCAGGGACGCCATGGCGGGTGGAGGGAAGGTCATGATCCGAACTGCGAACGAGCAGGGCCGACGGGGTCCCGTTGTGGTGATTTCGGTCGAGGATGACGGCACGGGCATGGACCAAGCCACCGTATCGCACATCTTCGAGCCGTTCTTCACGACAAAACTACCCGGCCAGGGAACGGGGCTTGGGCTGTCCACCGTCTACGGTATCGTCCAAAGGTGGGGTGGCGAGTTGAGTGTTGAGAGCGAGATCGGGGAAGGTTCCACGTTTACGATCCGTCTGCCTCAGGCCGAGGGCATTGATGAAACTGGAACCCCGCCAGTCGCGGAGGCGATGGCGTCGCGGAATCGCGGGACCGAGACCATCCTCGTGGTGGAGGATCGTGACGATGTGCGGGAGTTTGTGGTCCAAGCGCTTGAGGATGAGGGGTATAGAATCCTCCAAGCTTCCGGGGGCTGCGAGGCGCTGGAGATCCTGCGTGCGGGGAATCAGTCTTTGGACCTGGTTTTGACCGACATCGTCATGCACGGCATGCGGGGAACGGAGTTGGCGCGGCAGGCGAAAGAGCTTTTTCCTTCGCTGGAGGTTCTGTTCATGTCCGGTCACGCGGCGGAGCTTGCAAGCGCGGAGGTTGCGGCGTCGATGAGGGTGGTGCAGAAGCCGTTTACGCCCGATCAATTGGTGGCCAGCGTGAGGGAATCGCTGGCCTGTCGAAAGAGTTGAAGACGGGCTAAAGGTTTTCGCGGGTGCTGCCGATATGATCTATGGAGCGACATGTCCACAAGATCCCCATTCCCAACCACCCCGCTCCTGCTGATTGCCCTGCTGTCTTCCCTACCGCTCTGCGGCCAGCAGCCAACCAAGCCACTCACCATTGACCGTGCGCGGACCGCGCGGATCGACCAGTTTCTCCAGCGTTACGTTGACGAGGAGAAGATTGCCGGTGCCGTAGCGTTGGTGCTGCAGGACGGGAAGCCCGTCTATGAGAAGGCGGTCGGCTGGGCGGACAAAGAAGCGGGCCGGAAGATGACGCCGACTACGATTTTCCGGATCGCGTCGCAAAGCAAGGCCATCACGAGCACCGCCGTCTTGGCGCTGGTGGAAGATGGCAAGATTGCCTTGGCGGAGCCGGTATCCCATTTCATCCCGACCTTCGCCAAGACCACTGTGGCCGTCAAAGGCGCGGACGGGGCGGTATCAACCGTTCCCGCCAAGCGTGCGATTACCATCCAGGACCTGCTCACCCACACCGCGGGAATTTCCTATGGGGTCGAGCCACACGTGGCGGCGATGTATGCCGCGAAGGGATTGGGGCCGAACGCGGGCAATGGCTGGTATACGGCGGACAAGGATGAGCCCATCTGCGTGACGATGGAGCGGCTGGGAACCCTGCCGTTCGTGTCGCAGCCCGGCGAGGCATTTGTCTACGGTTACAACACGGACATCCTTGGTTGCGTGGTGGAGAAGGCGTCAGGAATGCCACTCGACGAGTTCGTCCGAACGAGGATCACGGGGCCCCTCGGATTGAAGGACACGCGGTTCTTCATTCCGACGGCGGAACGCGACAGGCTGGCAGCGGTTTACGGAAGCGCCAGTGGTAAATACTCGCGAGCCGCCGATGGTTCCAAAGGGCAGGGTTCCTACGTGGATGGTCCGCGCAAGAGCTTCGCCGGCGGGGCCGGATTGACGTCGACGGCGCATGACTACGCCCGGTTCCTGGAAATGATCCGAAACGGCGGTGTGCTGGACGGGGTGCGGGTATTGTCACCACGTACCGTCGGACTCATGACAACCAACCAGTCCGGCACGCTGCACTCGACGACTGGTTTGGGTTTCGGCTATGGCTTCGAGACAGTGGACCGTTACGGCGCCAACGGAATGGCCGGCGTCGGCGCGTTCGGGTGGGGTGGTGCCTACGGTACTACTTATCTCGTCGATCCGCAGAGCCACAGCGTGCTGGTGCTGATGATCCAGTTGATGCCCAACGCCACGGACATACAGCCGAAGTTCTACACCTCGGTGTTCCAGGCGCTAACCAACTAGGCCGCGAAAGCTGATACGATGAGATCCGTGAAATTGCGCATCCCGTTTGCCATTCTGTTCGCCGTCCTGCTGGGGACAGCCTTCTACGCGACTGGCGGGGCCGAGGTCAACACCGTTTCGAAAGTAGTGGACGGTGTCTGGTTCCGCGAGGGCGACCTCAAGAACTTGGGTCACTGCAACAACACGATCATCGAGATGAAGGACTACCTGATCGTGATCGATGCCAACTTCCCCAGCGGTGCCCGTCTCACCATGGAGGCGGCAAAGAAGGTTTCGCCGAAGCCGGTGAAATATGTTTTCATCACGCACCACCACGGCGATCACGATTATGGTTCCGCAGTCTGGACCGCAGCAGGGGCCACGACGCTGGCATACAAGGCAGTGGCCGAGGAGATCCAGCGCTACGAGCCTTATCGTTGGAAGAACACGACCCGGTCGGACGTGGTGGAACTCAAGCGGGACGGGCCGGAGCTACCGAAGCAGACGTTCGACAAGTCGCCGTTCGTGCTAAAGGATTCCACGCGCGAGGTTCAGTTCCATTTCTTTGGGTGGGCGCATACGAGGGGAGACGGTTTCGCATGGTTGCCCAAGGAACGCGTGCTGGCCACGGGCGACGCCGTCACCAACGGCCCGCACAACAACACGGCTGACGCGAGTCTCGGCAACTGGCCCAAAGTGATGGAGGCTGCGGCGAACCTGAAGCCACTGCACGTTCTGCCGGGACATGGCCCCGTAGGCGGGCCGGAACTCTTGACTGGCCAGGCATTGTTCATGCGGGAACTGGTCCAGAAGGTCGGTGATGCGGCGGGCCAAGGCAAGAAGCTTTCCGACATCGTCACCATGAAAGGCGACAAGGCCGTCGCGACCTCGATTGTCCTGCCCGATTCGGTCAAGAATTGGGTCGGGCCGTCGCTGCCGTCACAAGTCGTCAACGCCTACAACGAAATCACTCAGAAGCGTCCGGCGGGGGAACTGCCCCACAATTGATATATTGATCGTTTGTCTTCCCGCAGTAGTGTCGACGGGGAGCAGAACACGGGGAGACGCGGATTGCGAGTGATCGGAAACGTTCTGCGGTTGTACAGCCAGATTTTCGAAGCTATTCTGTCGCTGATGGCGCTGGCGATGTCGGCGGTGATTGCGTCGAGCCCGCACCAGACGATCAGCGTGGACTGGCTGCCTTGGTCGCCGGAGACCTTGGGGGCTTGGCTGGCCGGCACCGGGGTGGTCGGACTGCTGGTCGTCGCGTTGTCGCGCAAGATCCCGGCACTGCTCGCGCTATTCGCGCTGGCTGCGTTGGTCGTGTTGACGCGCGGACTTTTCCTTTCGTCCTACCACTTTGACGGGCCGGAGGCAATGAAGTCGGCTGGATTGCTGGTCGTCGGCGCGTTGGTGGCGTTTGTAGGCGCGATTTCCTTCGGGTCGGGGACCCGCCGCTAACCCGTGGGTCGGGCGGCGCGCTCGATGCGGCGGATGATTCCGTCCGGTTCCGCCAATCCCGCTGAGACAATTTCCTGCGCTCGTTGCGCCGTGTCGGCGACCGCGTAGATACGGAACTCGTCGGCATTGCCGGAAGGCCGGAAATGAACGACGTCGCCGTTTTCGAAAAGGACTCGAACGCCGTCGGTGTAGTCGGTCCGGAGTACGGGCGGGAATCCCGCGGGAAAGAATGCACTCAAGTCGCCGGTCTTCAAAGTCTTGAGGAATTCCACGATTGCCAGTCCGGTGGCGCGCGGGAACGGACGCTTCAGCGCGGCGAGGCTGTGGCGCGCGGGGAGAGCTCCGAACAGCGCGGAAAGCCCGGCACCCTTTTCGGCGGCTGCGCATAGGACGGCAACGATGGGGAGCAGCGCGTCGCGCGTAGCGAGGCGCGACAGCACGAGCCCATTTCGATGAACGTCGGAACCGAGCAGGAATCCCCCGTTGGCCTCCCAGCCACACACCTTCGTGCGGCCCTTGGCGAGAGCCGTATCCATTCCGGCAATCACAAACGGCGATCCTACCCGCGTTTTGGGCTCGAGTCGGCTGGCGAGGGAGCCACGGTCAATTCCGTCGTTACAGGTGATCGGAACCACCACCGCATCCGCACCCAGGTATTCCGCCGTCACCATGCCGACCAAATCGCCGCCGAAGAATAGCACTTTGCCATTGTCGACCCCGAGGATGAGGGGGCGGTCGCTGTCGCCGTCCGTGGAAACCACCGCCCAGAGCTGTTCCGGGGACTGGTCCACCAAGGCTTGGATCGTGGCAAGCTCCGTGGCACCGATCGCCTCCGTGTCGATGGCGACGAAGGTATCGCTCCTGCCTGCCGGTACCACCTCGGCACCTAGGGCACGCAGAACTTCGACCAACAAATCGCGCCCGACGGCGGAGTGCTGATAGGCCAAGATTGTTTTGCCCGCGAGCGGCAGCCCGGCGAAGAAATCGACGTAACGATTAAGATAGTCCGTCCTCGCTCCGGTTTCGACCGCGGGAAGTTCCCGGTGGCCGTCGCGGAACATGCCGGAGTCGTCAAAGGCGGACGAGGATGCGGGTTCGGCGTAGAGGCGACCCCGCTCGGCTAGTACCGATTCCGTAATGGGAGCTTCCTGATCCTTGAGGATTTCCCCGGTGGCCGTATTCAACTTGTAGCCGTTTAGATCGAACGGGATGTGGCTGCCAGTGACCATGATGCTTCCCCGCTGGCGCGCAAACGCGTACGCCGCCAGCGCGGGGGTGGGGATCGGACCTAGGTTTACGGGACGCATTCCGGCGTCCAACACCGCTTGGACCACAGCCTGGCAGATCTCGCCGCGACCGCCCTCCGCCGATACCAACGCCACGGAACTGGGCCGCAGATCGTGTGCGAAGTAGAAATCCTCCCCACGGACGATGCCGCCCGCCTCAAGAGGCAGCGACTGGAGATAGCGGAGTTCGCCGAGGGCGTTCGCGTAGACCTCCAGTTGTGTCATATCCAGCACCTTGCCGCGGCGGCCGCTGGTCCCGAATCGAAGTTCAACGGGAGCGTAGTTGAGAATGGATCG
The DNA here is from genome assembly GCA_903907865.1 of uncultured Acidobacteriia bacterium. Taxonomy (GTDB): domain Bacteria; phylum Acidobacteriota; class Terriglobia; order Bryobacterales; family Bryobacteraceae; genus BOG-234. The sequence goes on along the minus strand of CAIVPR010000028.1, from coordinate 43,615 downwards.
CAGATTGGACAAGTCGAATAGAGTATAGCCCGACGCGTACCATGGTGAGAGGAACCAAGCCAGCCATGAGGATCGACGCCCACCAGCATTTTTGGGACATCACGAGATTTGAATACCCATGGATGCCGCCCGGCGAGTCGGTGTTGCGCCGCACCTACCTGCCGGAGGACTTGGCACCGATCCTCGAGGAGCACCGGTTCGACGGGAGCGTCGTCGTCCAAGCCAACGTCATCATCGAGGAGACCTGGTGGTTATTGGAGCTTGCGGCGCGGTCGCAGATCATCCGCGGGGTGGTCGCGTGGGCGGATCTGACATCGCCTGACCTTGGATCGGTGCTCGACCGCTGCCAAAAGAACCCGAAGTTCAAGGGTATCCGGCATCTCGTGCACGATGAGCCGGACTTGCGCTGGTTGCTCCGTCCCGATGTCGTTGAAGGACTAAGGGAGCTTGCCCGGCGGGGCATCCCCTATGATTTGCTGCTGCGGCCGCCCCACCTGCCTTTGATCCCTGAACTGGCGGACAAGGTGCCTGGCTTGCGGATGGTTGTCGATCACATCGCAAAACCGCTGATCGCGTCGAACGCGTTCGAGCCATGGGCGCGCGACTTCGAAACGGTGGCGCGGATTCCGGGCATGCATTGCAAGGTTTCGGGGATGATCACCGAGGCCAACCATTCGGCATGGTCGGCGGACGATTTGCGTCCGTATGTGCAGCACGCACTGCAATGTTTTGGGACAGGTCGGCTCATGTTCGGCAGTGATTGGCCGGTATGCCGGTTGGCGGGATCCTGGAAGCAGGTGCTTGCGGCGTTCACCCAAGCTTGCGGACCGATTCCGACTCCCCAACGGGAGGAACTGCTCGGGGGCACCGCGATTCGGTTCTACGGGCTGGGGGAATAGGCCATGCTGGATCGGCGCGCGGCCAATCTCGAGCGGCTGAAGGCCGAATGCTGGGACGTGTTGATCATTGGGGGCGGCATCAACGGTGCTGGAATCGCGCGGGATTTGGTGACGCGAGACGCGGGGCTGAAGGTCGCGCTTGTCGAGAAGAACCATTTTTCCTCGGGCACCAGCGGGCGGAATTCCCAGTTGATCCACGGGGGTCTCCGCTACCTGAAATATTTCGATTTCGGGCTCGTGCAAGAAGCGCTGCACGAGCGCGCGACGCTGCTGCGGATTGCGCCGAAGCTGGTCTCGCCGTTGAAGTTCCTTCTGCCGTGCTACGGTCCTGTGGACCGGTGGTTCTATGGGGCAGGGCTGACGCTGTACGACGCGCTCGCGGGATCGAGCGGAATCGGCACCCACAAGGCGCTGTCCGCGGGGGAGGCTTCGGCGATGGAACCGGGGCTCGAATCCACGGGGCTGCGGGCGGGCCTGCTGTTTCTCGACGGGCGGGTGCATTCGGCGCGGCTGGTTGTGGAGAATCTGCTGGACGCGGAACGGCATGGAGCGTGGGTCAACAACTACGTTGCCGCCGAGGTTGACGGGGGCGTGGTCCGAGGCCGCGACACGTTGAGCGGCGACGCGTTTCCGGTCCGGGCCAAGCGGTTGGTGGACGCTACCGGTGCATGGTCGGACGCCGCGCCGTTGCGGCTGGTGCGTGGCTCCCACTTGATTTATCCCCGGATCCAAGAGGGCGACGAGGCGATCTCGTATTTCGACGAGGCCGGGCGAATCGTGTTTTTCATTCCGTGGGGGGAGAAGGACGATCTCACGCTGGTCGGCACGACCGACGAGGACCACGCTGGCGGCCCGGACCAAGTCGAAATCTCCGCCAACGAGATTCGGTACTTGAAGGCCATCGTGGCGCGGTTGTTCCCGAAATATCGCGGAGAACCCGTGAGTTCGTACAGCTCGCTGCGTCCGCTGCTGATGGAGGGCGGGCGCTCGGCAACCGCGACCAGCCGCGAACACAAGATCTGGGCGTCGGCGGACGGCGTGATGCATGTGTCGGGAGGCAAGTACACCACGTACCGAGCCATGGCCGAGGAGTTGGTGGACGGGCTGCTGCGGGATCTTGCGCCGGGTCGAGATTTTCCCTGCGCCACAGGCACGACGCCGCTCGACATACCGGACCGTCCCCTCGATCCGATGGAAGTGGTGCGGGTCGCGGTGGCGCGCGAGTACGCGAGGAAACTGGCCGATGTGTTGCACGTCAGCACGTACTGGGGCCATGAGCGCCGCCTCGATCCGTCGTGGCTTGGCCCGATTGCCCGCACGATGGGGGACCTGCTGGGGTGGGACACTCCCCGTGCGGACGCGGAAGTCGCCGAGGTCATGCGGTCATTGCCTCCCGTGTAAACCACGTGCCCTCGAATTCCGAGGGGGGGAGGGGCATGGAGTAGAAATAGCCTTGCGCCTCGTCGCAGCCCATGCGGCGCAGCGCGTCCAGTTGGGCCGCGTTGTCCACTCCTTCGGCGATCGTGCTCATTCCCAAGCCTTCGGCGAGCCGGATGATGTTGTCCACGATGGGCGGACAGGTTCGTGCCTCGGCCATGGCTCGGACGAACGACTGGTCGATCTTCAGCCGTTGGAAGGGTAGCCGCTGCAAGTGGGACAGGGACGACTGGCCGACACCGAAGTCGTCCAGCGCCAACGTGACCCCGGCCTTTTGCAAGCGGCGGAACACCGTGGAGACGCGGGAGTAGTCGCCCACGAAGAGGCTCTCCGTGAGTTCGAGCTCAAGCAGGCGTGGGGGGAAGGCGGTCTCCGCGAGAATTGCCTCGACTTCTCCCGCGAAGCCGGGGTTCATGAATTGGATGGCGGAAACATTGACCGCGAGCCGTAACCACTGTCCGGATTCCACGCCCCAGCGCCGGCCTTGCAGGCACGCCTCGCGGAGTACCCACATGCCGAAATGGATGATGAGGCCGGTCTCTTCGAGGACGGGGATGAACGATGCCGGGGAAATGATGCCGACGCCCTCCGGTTTCCAGCGCAGCAACACTTCGGCCCCGCGCAACTGGCCCGAGGCGAGGTCGAACTGCGGCTGGTAGAAGAGCAGCATTTCGCCGCGCGGTATGGCGGACCGCAGCCGCTTCTCCATTTCGAGGCGTTCGGGAGGGGTGCCAGCCATGGAGCCGTGGAAACACATCCAGCGGGACTTGCCCGAGTGTTTCGCATGGTAGAGCGCCACATAGGCCTCGCGCTGGAGGCTCTCGCGGGTGCTTTCGCGGGTTGAGCAGGAGATCCCGATGCTGGCGCTGATGAAGAGTTGGTGTTCTTCAACCGATACGGGTTCGGCCAAGGACTGGAGGAGACGGCTGGCGAGTGTCGCCGACTGTTCGAGGGAAGCTGCGCCGTCCGGGAGGATGGCGAACTCGTCGCCGCCGACGCGTGCCAGCCCGGAGCCCGGTGTGAGGCAGCCTTGGAATCGGGCCCCGACATGCCGGAGGACCCGGTTGCCGAGCGAATGGCCCAATACCTCGTTGACTAGACGGAAGCGGTCGAGGTTGACAACGATCAGCGCTTGCGAGGGGTCTATCCGAAGGCGGGCCCCCAGCAGGCGCTCGAAACAGCCACGGGTCAACAGGCCCGTAACCTCGTCATGGTCGGCCTGCCAGGCTAGTTCGGCAAGCAGGTTGCGGTGCTCGACGGCGAGCGCCCCCAGACGGCACACGGTCTCGATCCGGTTGCCAAGGCGGGGTGAGGGCGGGATTGCGGAGTGGAGAACAAACAGACCCACCATTTCTCCGATGCCGGAATAGAGATGCCGGGCCCAGACCGTCGGTGCCAGCTGGCATACAGCGTTGCCCGCATCCTCGGCCGATGCCAGAAGGCGGTCGGAGATTTCGCCGGGGCAGAGATTCCACTCGGAGGCATCACCAGCAACCGGGGTGGCGACGATCCATTCCGGTTCGCCGAACAGGTCGGTCTCGAGCAGGAAGAACGCCATGGACGTACCACTGTCGGGGTCGAGCCATGCGCAGAGCGCACCCAGAATCTCGGCGGGCTCGCACTTCCGTACGATCATCTCGACAATTCTTGCCGTAGCGGCATCGCAATCGTGGGGAAGCATGGCAGGTTCTCAGGTGGCGTTGGTGGTGGCGGAGGTGAAGGCGTCCAACTCCGTCACCATCGCGGCGGGTGGGCGGCCATGGTCGTCCAGCAACAGATGGGAAAGACCCACCTTCAGCACCGCTGTCCGGTTCCCCAGGGAGACCTTGTGCACCAGCGGTGCCCGGTTGGCGGCCAGCATGGATTCCTTGATTTTTTCGATGTCCGCGCCGCCCCGGACGAGGGCGACCAGGCTGAACGGAGTCCAACGGAAGGCAATGCTGGACGGGACCAACGGTTGTATCCGTTCGCGGATCAGCTGGAAAAAGAGATCGTCGACCACATCGGGGCCGTAGCGCTGCACGATCATTTGGAGTTGGGCGAAAACAAAGGCGGCGACCAGGATACCCTCGCCCGCACCTCCGGCCAAGGCCTCGTTGATGGCGTCGATGCCTGCAGGACGACCGGGCAACCCGCTGGTGGCGTTTCCCTGCACCAAGCCCCGGACACGTGCAACCTCGGTTCCGAATGTCGCCAAATCGCGGGCGGCCGTCTCCTGTTCCTTCCTGGCCTCCTCCTCGACCATGTGGACGGCGTCCGATAGCGACGCGCGCAGGCCCGCCATGTCCTGCATTCCCGAGGCGCGCTGGAGGGCTCCCTGGATTTTTTGCAGACGGGAGACAACGCGCTCTCCACCTCCGGCCACCACACTCAGGGCTTGGTTGAGGACTCCGACAATGTGCTGGAGTTCCAGTGCGGACCTTTGCGTATTCTCTTGGACGCGCGCGGAATGGCGCGTCAGCAGAGCTCGGATGGTGCCGTCGACACGGCGCGCCTCCGAGTCCGGGATATCTGGCACCAATTGCCCACGGGCCTGCTGCAGCTTGGAACGCAAATCAGTGGAACTGTCGCCCGACAGGATGCAAGCTGCGAGGTGGTCCAGCAGGTCCCCATAGAGGGCGAACATGTCGGGGCGGACGGGTTCCGTGCCGACCGCGACGGAAAGCGCGCCAAGTTCCCCGACCAAGTCATCGTGTTCGGTGATGCCGGGAGGCGCGGGCCCGGTGGGCTTGTGCGCGTCTAGGAATTTGCGTATGGAGATCATCGCCCTGCCTGTCTATCGGCAAAGGACGGGGAAAACTTTAGCACCAATTCGCGATAGAATTGTCCCAGCACCCATGCACTTGCACCGCTCAACTCCTTGGACCCTTTTCGCCGGGCTCGTGCTGGCAGGTGCCGCGAGCGCGGCCCCGGTGGCCCCGGCGCTCGACATTTTGACGAAGAACTGCGCCGAGTGCCATTCCGCCAAGCTCCACACCAGCGGCTTTTCGGTCAACTCCCTCGAAACCGTCATCCAGGGCGGCAGCAAGCACGGTCGCGCCGTCACCGCCGGACACCCGGAATCCAGCCCGCTCATCAAGATGCTGAACGGCGACCTTGCGCCGCGCATGCCGATGGGACGCGAACTCGCAGCCTCTGACATCGCCAAGATCGAGGACTGGATTCGCGGACTGCCCCCGTCGAACCAGAAGACAAGCGGTGCGGCTTGGCGTTGGCCCTACGAACGACCCGTGAAGAAGGAGCCCCCGGCCGTTTCCAACGCCGCGTGGGTGAAAAATCCCATCGACAACTTCGTCCTTGCCAAGCTTGACGCCGCGTCGCTCGGCCCCGCGCCCCCGGCAAGCAAGCGCACCCTCGCCCGCCGCGTGTATTTCGATCTGCTCGGAGTGCCTCCGTCGCCGGACGAAATGAACGCCTGGCTGGCCGACGAAGCCCCCGACGCCTACGAAAAACTAGTCGACAAACTCCTCGCCGACCCCCGCTATGGTGAACGCTGGGGCCGCCACTGGCTCGACCTTGCACGCTACGGCGAAACCAGCGGGCTCGAAGGTGATGGCGGCATCGGCAATGTCTGGCGCTACCGCGACTGGGTCATCGACGCTTTCAACTCCAACATGCCGTACGACAAGTTCGTGCTGCTCCAGTTGGCTGGCGGCGACGAGCACAGCAAGACGCGCAACAATTACCAGCCAGACAAGCAGGGCTTGGTGGCGACGGCCTTTCTCCGCCTCGCGCCGTGGGACCGCTCCAACCTCGTCGCCGCCGACGTGCGCCAGAACTACTTGAGCGAAGTGACGACGGCCACCTCGTCGGTATTTCTAGGCTTGACGGTGGGCTGCGCCCGCTGCCACGACCACAAGTACGACCCGATCCCGCAGCGCGATTTCTACCGGCTCCAAGCCTTCTTCCAGACCACCGAGCCGAAGTCGGTCGAGGTGCCGTTCAAGGACAAGGAGATCGCGGCTCGCGCCGCCGCGCGCACCAAGGAATACCAGTCCCAGCTCAACGACAGCGCCGAGAGGAAGGAACTCGACGCGTTCGAGGCGGAGCTGTTGAAGAAGCTGGTCGCCGAGAAGTCGGCCCGCGCGAAAGGCAAGCCGGTCACCACCGCCGACCTGCACTTGGAGGTGAAGCTGGCCAAGTCCGCCGTCTTTACCGACGCGGAGAAGGAGCGCTACCTCGATTTTCTAGAGGACGCGACGCGTACGGGCGACGCCGAGGAGAAGACCGCGCTCGAGGCCGTCGAGAAGCCGATGCTGGAGCGTCTCAAGGCCGACTATGCCAAGCCGGGTGCCGATCCGACCGCCCGTTTCGCCAGTCTGACGCTGGATGATGTGCGTGCCGAGGCCACAGCCAAGTACTCCGGGAAATCCATCTTCACCGCCGAGGAGAAGGCCCGACACGGCGAACTTACGGCCAAGCTCGACGTCTACCGGAACCGCCTTTCCCGCTGGAGCACGGCGGTGACCGGCGTCGGCCAGGTGCCTGGGCCGCCGACCGGTCCCGACATCGCTCCGACCCATGTCCTCACCCGGGGGGACTACCGCCAGCCCGCCGAAATCGTCGAAGCTGGCTTTCCCAGCGCCATCGCCGGTAACAGCGAGCCCGCCGTCATCGAATCCGACCGGTACCGCCAATTTCCGACCCGCGGCTGGCGGCACACGCTCGGCAATTGGCTGACCGCGCCGGAGAACCCGCTCACGGCGCGCGTTTTCGTGAACCGCATGTGGCAGCACCACTTCGGCTACGGCATCGTGCGCACTCCGAGCGATTTCGGCGTCAATGGCGACCGCCCGACGCACCCCGAACTTCTCGATTACCTCGCTGTCCGTTTCGTCGAGAGCGGCTGGGATATCAAGGCCATGCACCGGCTGATGCTCCTTTCGAACACCTACCGGCAGTCGTCGGAGAACCGGGTCTTCGCGAAGAATGAGAACGACCCCGACAACCGGCTGCTGTGGCGCTTCAACCGCCAGCGGCTGGAGGCGGAGGCGCTGCGCGATTCGATCCTGTCGGTCAGCGGTCGCTTGAATTTGGAGCGCGGCGGCCCGAGCGTGTTTCCGGCGCTGCCTGCGGATCTGGCCGATTTTGCCCGCTACGGTCGCATGGGCGGCCTGATGTGGGAGCCCGCCGAGAACGACGAGGACACGCGCCGACGGTCCATCTACATATTCCAGCGGCGCTCGTTGCCTTTGCCGATGCTGTCGTCGTTCGATGCCATCCCGTTCAGCGAATCGTGCGACCGCCGGAATGTGACGACGACGCCGCTGCAGGCGCTTTCGATGCTGAACGGCGACCTGACGAACGAGGAGGCGGCTTTCCTCGCCAAGCGGATCGAGAAGGATGCCGGTGCCGGGCGGCCCGCGCAGATCCGGCGGCTCTTTGAAATCGCGCTGGGGCGGCTGCCGGACGATGGGGAAATGACGGCTTTCGGCAAGTTTGCGGGCGACCTCGCCAGCCTCTGTAAAGTGATTCTGAATTCCAACGAGTTCTCCTATGTGGACTAACCGCAACGCACGGCGTTTCCAGACCCGGCGGGACTGGCTCTTCAATTCGTACTTGGGACTCGGCGGCCTGGCGGCGATGGATCTTTTGGGGGCGGCACCCGACAATCCCATGTCTCCCAAGCCGCAGCACCATCGCGAAAAGGCCAAGAGCTGCATTTTCCTGTTCATGGAAGGCGGCGTGAGCCAGATGGACACCTACGAGTACAAGCCGGAGTTGTGGAAGCATGCGGGCAAACAGATGCCGCGCGCGGAACGGACGACGGGCGAGATCGCGACGTTCTCCGCCGCGCCCAACCGCGTCATCGCGCCATTCTGGGACTTCAAACAGTACGGCCAGTCGGGCCGCTGGATCTCCAGCCTGTTGCCGAATATCGCCACGCGAGTGGACGACCTCGCCTTCATCCACGGATTGAAGGTCGACAACAACAACCACGGACCAGCGGTTTACCACACGTTGACGGGGAATATCATCCCCGGCGGGGCGTCGGTGGGGGCCTGGGTCACGTATGGATTGGGGAGCGAGAACAAGGACCTGCCCGGTTTCATCGTGCTGGGCGACCACCGCGGCGCGACCATCGGCGGCGCGGGTGTGTGGGGTTCCGGTTATCTGCCTGCAGCCTACCAGGGGACGCTGTTCCGCAACGGGTCCGCGCCGATTGTGGACCTGAACCGGCGCGCCGACACGTCCGAAAGCGCACAGCGCGCCGAACTGGATCTGCTCAAGTGGGTCAACGAGCGCCATGCCGCCGAACGGTCCAACACCGGCGAACTGGAAGCCCGCATTGCCGCATGGGAGCTGGCCTTCCGGATGCAGACGAAGGCCCCGGAGCTGGTGGATTTGTCGAAGGAATCGGACGCCACGAAGAACCTCTACGGGTTGGACGACCCCGTAACCGAGCCTTTCGGCAAACAATGCCTGCTGGCTCGGCGCATGGTGGAGCGCGGTGTGCGCTTCGTGAAACTGCTGCACGGCGCGGGCGGCGACCGTTGGGACGACCACGGTGCCATCCAGGACCGGCTGCCGGTGCATTGCCGCGAAATCGACAAGCCCATCGCGGGCCTGCTGGCTGATCTGAAGGCGCGCGGACTGCTGGATTCGACGCTGGTGGTGTGGGCGTCGGAAATGGGGCGGACGCCGTTCGACAACAACTTGACCACGGACAAGCCGGGGCGCGACCACAACCAGTACGGACTAGTGTCCTGGATGGCCGGGGGCGGTGTGAAGGCGGGGGCGACGTTCGGGGAGACGGATGATTTTTCGGTCCGCGCGGCCAACGAGGAGGTTCCGCTGCGCGACTTCCATGCGACGCTGTTGTGGTTGATGGGGCTCGACCAGAACAGGCTGACGTATTTGCACGCAGGGCGGTATAAGAAGCTGACTGACATCGGCGGCCGGGTGATCAAGGAGATTCTCGCGTGAGTCCCAGACCAACCCGCCGTACCCTTCTCACAACAGCAACCGCTGCCGCCGGAGTGTCGCTGATTCCGGCGCAATCCCCGTCGGCCTCGGATATTCCTATCATCGACACTCACTTCCACCTCTACGACCAGACCCGTCCACAGGGCGCGCCGTACCCGTTCACGCCCAACCAGAAGCCGTTCCTGCCGCGCGATTTCGTGGAATCGGCCACGCCGCTTGGGATTGTGGGAGGCATCAAGGTCGAGGCCAGCCCTTGGGTGGAGGACAATCTTTGGGTGCTGATGATGATCGAGAGCGAGCCGATGATTGTCGGCATGGTGGGGAACCTCGACCCGGTGAAACAGGATTTTCGCGAATTTCTGGAGCGCTACCACCGCAACAAGCTGTTCCTGGGCATCCGGTATGGGAATGTCTGGCCCGGGCAGGACCTGGTGGCGGCGATCCAGAAGCCGGAAGTGATTGAGAACATGAAGGTTTTCGCCCAGACCGGCTTGGTGCTGGAAGTGGCCAACCCGAGGTTCGACCTGATGGAGGCCACGCTAACGCTGATGGACAAGGTGCCGGACCTGCGGGTGGTGGTGGGGCATTTGCAGGCTCTGCCGCTGCCTACCGAGAAACCGGCGCTGAAGAAGTATGCCGACAATCTGCGGGAGTTGCGGAAGCGGAACGCGATCGCCAAGGTTTCCGGTTTGCCGAAGGCCGATCCGCAGGCCGCGCTGGACCCGGCGGTTTACCGGCCGATGCTGGATTTCATTTGGGAGATTTTCGGGGAGGACCACATCGTGTATGCCGGGCGGAGCAAGGCCAATTTGGATATTTTCAAGGCGTATACAGGGGCCATGGGCCGTCCGGCTGCGGAGAAGTTCTTCTGGAGGAATTCGGTGCGGGCGTTCCGGTGGGTGAAGCGGGATGCGCGGCAGCCGGCTGCCGTCTAGTGAACGGCTGTTGTGAAACCGTTTTAGCGGTCTCCCGGAACGGGAATTGAAACTGGTGAGCCCTTTGCCTTCACCATGAACACGAGGAATTTCGCGGGCTTGGTGGCGCTGGCGTTCCGTCCGACCGTGTGGACGTCGTCCGGGTTCTCATAGAACATTTCGCCGGGATGCAACGTAACTTCGTTGCCACCCTTCACGCCCATCACAACGCTGCCTTCCAGTACGTAGACAAAAGTGGAAGCCTCGTGGCGATGCGGCGACGAGACGGCTCCGGGCGCCAGTTCGACGGTCAACACGGTCGCCTCTTTTCCAGCAATGCCGGGCAGATCCTTGGTCATGAGCGGAGTCGCTTTGACGGGCGAAGGCGTTTGCGCATTGGCAGTCAGGACCAGGCTGGCGACTGCAGGCACGAATCGAATTAGTTTGTTCATCATCGGGCCATTGTCGCACCCTGTACTCGCGGAATGGGTGCCACGCAGGTAGTTTCCGCGTGCGACCCGGACTGTAAGAGAATAGGGAACAACAGCATGCGCACGCTCCGCAACCTTGGTCTTCTGCTACCCGGCCTCCTGCTGGCACCCTGCCTTTTGCTCTGGCCGATGGCCGCCCCGGCCCAGGATGCCAACGAATTCTTCGAGTCCAAGGTCCGCCCCCTGCTGGCCAACCATTGCTACGCCTGCCACACCGGGGCGCAGAGCGGCGGATTGCGGCTGGATTCGCGCGACGCCCTCCTCAAGGGCGGCAAGTCCGGGCCGGCGGTCCTGCCCGGCAAGCCCGACGAATCGCTGCTGATCCAAGCGACCTCGTACACCCACGACCGAATCAAGATGCCGCCGTCGGACAAGCTGGAGGACACCGAGATCGCCGACCTGAAAACCTGGGTCCGCACGGGTGCCGCGTGGCCCGAATCGTCCGCGCCAGTGTCGCCCTCGTCGCAATACCAGATCACGCCCCAGCAGCGGGCGTTTTGGTCGTTCCAGCCAATCCGGAACCCGACCCCGCCCGCCGCTCGGCTGGCCGCGTGGCGCAAGAACCCCATTGATGCCTTCATCCTTGCGAAACTGGACGAAAAGAAACTCGCGCCAACCCAGCCCGCATCCAAGCTCGCCCTGATCCGGCGGGCCACGCTGGACCTGACGGGGTTGCTGCCGACGCCAGCCGAAATCGACGCCTTCGTCGCGGACAACTCCCCCCAGGCCTTCGAGAAACTGGTCGACCGGCTGCTGGCCAGCCCGCAGTACGGCGAACGCTGGGGGCGGCACTGGCTCGACGTGGTCCGCTACTCCGACACCGCGGGCGACGCCTCGGACTATCCGATTCCCCAGGCGATCCAGTACCGCGACTACGTCATCAAGGCCTTCAACACGGACAAGCCCTACGACCAATTCCTGCGCGAGCAGATCGCGGGCGACCTCCTGCCCGCCGCCTCCGAGCCGGAAAAGTGGGAGCACACCATCGCCACCGGCTACCTCGCCGGAGCCCGTCGCTTCAACGTCAACCCGTTGCAGAACATGCACTTGACGATTGACGACACCATCGACAACTTCGGCAAGACCGTGCTGGGACTCTCCATCGCCTGCGCGCGCTGCCACGACCACAAGTTCGACCCCATCCCCAATCGCGACTATTACGCTCTCTACGGCGTCTTCCAGAGCACCCGCTATCCGTTCCCGGGCTCGGAGAAGAACCACCGCCCGAACAACCTGGTGGCGCGGGATCAAGCCCAGTACGACGCCCTCATGAAGCCGTACCTTGAGGAGGTCTACAAGCTCAGCGGCAAGATCGGCAAGCTGGAGGGCGAGAAACGCGCGTTCGTGGACGATCCCGCCAAGCCGCGCAAGCTGGCCGACATCCTGAAGGACATCGAGGACACCACCAAGCTGCGCCAGCCGCTGCTGGACAAGATTCCGCCGGTCGAGATGGCGTACGCGGTGGCCGAGGGGCCCGTCGGGAACGCCAAAATCCAGCGCCGGGGCGACCCCAAGGACCAGGGCGAGGAGGTCCCGCGCGGCTTCTTGGAGATTTTGAACGGCGGGCCGGTGAAGGACGAGAAGCAGTCAGGCCGCCTGGAACTGGCGATGTGGTCGACGGACCCGAAGAATCCGCTGCCCGCCCGAGTGATGGTGAACCGCATCTGGCAGTACCATTTCGGACGGGGACTGGTCGCCTCGCCCAGCGACTATGGCAAGCGCGGCACGCCGCCCACGCATCCTGAACTGCTGGATTATCTCGCGACCAAGTTTATCGCGGGCGGCTGGTCCGTGAAGGCGATGCACCGGGCGATCATGCTGTCGCAAACGTACCAGCTGGCGTCGGAAGGTCCCGCCGCGAACAACGATATCGACGCCGCCAACGAGTTCCTCTGGCGCGCCAACCGCCAACGTATGGACGCCGAGCAGTTGCGCGACACGATGCTGCAGATCACGGGCGAACTGGAGCCGGGCCCGTCGGGGCCGCATCCGTTCCCGCATATGGGGACTTGGGCCTACATGCAGCACGGCCCGTTCGAGGACGTCTACGAGACCAACCGCCGCAGCGTTTACATCATGACGCAGCGGATCCAGCGGCATCCGTATCTGGGGATGTTCGACGGGGCCGACGCGGCGATCGGGACGGCGGTGCGGCCGATGACGATCACGCCGATCCAAGCCCTGTTCGCGATGAACAGCGAGTTTGTGCATGCTCGGGCGAAGAGCTGGTCGGCCAAGTTGATGGAGATGCTGCCGGACGAACGGCGTCGGGTGGACGCGGCGTATCGGACAGCTTTTGGGCGTCCCGCGACGTCTTCGGAACTGGCGGAAGCCGCGCAGTACTTGGCAAAAACCAAGGCCACGCTGGGGGGCGCGCAACCGGCGCTGGCGAGTTATCTGCGCGTTGTGCTGGCCAGCAACGAGTATTTGTTCATCGACTAACGGAACCGCCATGATACCCACCGCTTTCCAGTACGACCCAACCCGGCGGCACATGTTGCGGTCCCTCGCTGGGGCCTCCCTGCTGATGCCCGGGCTGCTTTCGGAATTGCTTGGGGCAGCGCCGGAGAATCCGATGGCCCCCAAGCAGCCGCACTTTCCGGCCAAGGCCAAGCGCGTCATTTTCCTCTACATGACGGGGGGCGTCTCCCATGTGGATTCCTTCGACCCCAAGCCGAAGCTCACCAAGGACCACGGCCTCAAGCTGCCGAACAAGAAGTTCCTGGTCAAGTCGCCGTTCGAGTGGAAGCCGCGCGGGCAGTCGGGCACCGAGATTTCGGACCTCTTTCCCAATGTGGCCGAGTGCGCCGACGATCTCTGCGTCATCCGCTCCATGAAGACCGACGACAACGACCATTTCGGGGCCACGATGGGGATTCACGCGGGGTCGGTGATGTTCTCGCGGCCTTCCATCGGTTCGTGGGTCAGCTACGGGTTGGGCACCTTCAACCAGAACCTGCCGTCGTTCGTGGTTCTGGCCCCGTACCTGCCGTATGCGGGCGGCCAGGTTTGGGGCTCTGATTTCCTTCCGGCGTCGCACCAGGGGGTGCGGATCGTGCCAGGCGGGGAGCCGATTCCGAATATGACGCGGCGGGCGGAGTCGCCGGAGATTCAGCGGGGCGAGTTGGATCTGCTGGCGGAGTTCAACCGCCGGCATTTGGCGGGTAGGCCTTCGGATTCCTCGCTTGCCGGGCGGATCAAGTCGCTGGAGACGGCGTTCGGGATGCAGCAGGAGGCCCCCGAGGTGTTCGACCTCTCGAAGGAGACCGACGCCACGCACAAGATGTACGGGCTGGAGCGGGGCTCGACCGCGGGCTTCGCGTGGCAGTGCTTGATGGCGCGGCGGCTGGCGGAGCGTGGGGTGCGGTTCATCGAACTGATCGACAGCGGGTCGGACCTGAACAAGAACTGGGACGCCCACTTCGACATCATGACGCACGTGAAGTTGGCGGAGAATGTGGACAAGCCGATCGCGGGGCTGTTGCGCGACTTGAAATCGCGGGGCATGCTGGAGGACACGCTGGTGGTGTGGACGACCGAGTTCGGGCGGACGTCGTTCCTCGAGAAGGCCGACGGCAAGGGCAGGGAACACCACAACAAGGTGTTTTCGACCTGGCTGGCGGGCGCGGGGGTGAAGAAGGGGATCACCTACGGGGAGAGCGACGAGTACGGCATCGAGGTGGCGAAGGACATGGTGCACTTCCATGACTTCCACGCGACCTTGCTGCATTTGTTGGGGATCGACCACAAGCGGCTGACGTACCGGTTCGCGGGGCGCGATTTCCGGCTGACGGATGTTGCGGGGCAGGTGGTACAGGGGGTGCTGGGGTAGGGCTCTCCCCCGATCCTGATACCTTATTCTCTAAAGCACCATGACCCGCAGAACCCTCCTCCAAATCGGTGCCGCTTCCGCCACTCCGGTTTCCGCCGCAGCCCAGCAACCGGCCCCGTCCCGCCCCAACATCCTCTTCCTGATGACCGACCAGCACCGCTTCGACTGCCTCGGAGCCAGCGGCAACCGCGTCATCCACACCCCCAACCTCGACCGCATCGCGCGCGAGGGCGTCCGATTCGCCTCGGCCTACTCCTCAACCCCCACCTGCACTCCGGCTCGCACCGCCCTGCTCACAGGCCTCTCGCCCTGGCACCACGGCATGCTCGGCATGGTCAACATGGCCCCGCACTATCCGCTGGAAAAGCCGCAAGCCATGCGCGACGCCGGTTATCACACCATGGCCATCGGGAAACAGCACTTCTATCCCATGCGCAACGGGCACGGTTATCACAACATGCTGCTCGACGAGCACTGCCCTGCGGCAACGGTCCGCAAGCCCTCGCGGCGGCGGAGAAGCTCGGGCCCGTGGAGCGCAGCGACTACGACTCCTGGTTCCTCTCCGAAGCCCCCACCCTCGACCCCCACGCCACCGGCCTCTGGTGGAACGACTATCCGTCCAGGCCCTACGCCCTTCCCGAGCGCCTCCACCCCACCACTTGGACCGGGGACGCCGCGGTCCGTTTCCTCGACGGCTACAACGAAAAATCGCCCTTCTTCCTCAAAGTCTCATTCGTTCGACCGCACAGTCCCTACGATCCGCCCGAGCGCTTCATGCGCATGTATGAGAATGCCGACCTGCCCACGCCCAAGGTCGGATCCTGGGCCGCGCGCTACGAGACGCCGAGCAGCGCCCGCACCGACATCTGGCACGGCAAACTCGCGCCCGAGGTGGTCCGCCGCTCCCGCCAAGGCTATTACGGCTGCATCACGCAGGTGGACGAGCAGATCGGACGCATTCTGGAAGCGCTGGAACGGCGCGGCCTGCGGGAGCCGACCCTGATTGTCTTCACCTCCGACCATGGCGACATGACTGGCGATCAAAACCTGTGGCGCAAGTCCTACGCCTACGAGCAGTCGGCGCACGTTCCGATGCTGATGCGCTGGCCGAAGGGCATGCTTTCCGCCCAGCGCGGCATCGTGATGCACCAACCGGTCGAGCTGCGTGACATACTGCCCACTTTCCTCGACGCCGCCGGGACCTCGCCTTCGAGGCCCATCGACGGGCGCAGCCTGCTGTCGCTGGTGCGGAACAACGGCCAGGGGTGGCGCGAGTTCATCGATCTCGAGCACGACGTCTGCTACAGCCCGGCCAACCACTACCCCAGGGACATCCGCCAGAACTACGTTAAGCGAGTCATTGGAATCCCCGGAGACCGCATCCATATGGAATCCGGCGCCGTCGTCCGCAACGGAATCAAACTAACCGAACCCTGCATCCAGCACCTGAACGTCCCGCCCGATACCTACCGAGACAACTTCCCCGGCGTCGGAAGCAGAGAAATCCTCGTCCCCGAAGGCCAGTACTTTGTCATGGGAGACAACCGGGACAACTCCGAAGACAGCCGCTACTGGGGCTACGTCCCCCGCGAAAACATTATCGGCAAACCCGTTCTGATCTACTGGTCCTACGACGCGCCCACCGAAGACCTGCTGGAGTTCAATCTCCACCACACGGTAGATCTGGCGCTGAACTTCTTCAACAGGACCCGCTGGGACAGAACCTTCCAGCTCATCCGGCCCTGATTCAGGCCTTCTTCTTTTTCGCGGCTTTCGGTTTCGGCTTCTCCAGCTGACTCGCCGTCAAAGAAACCAGCTTCGCTAGGACCCGCTGGAATCGAACCCTAAAACTATTGAGACCTTAGCTACCGTTGAATTGGGACTGTTGCTAGAGCGTCTTGGAGTTCCGATACCACTTTTCCTGCCGCATCGGCCATCGACTGATTCATCGCGGCGCCAGCTCGCGCCCGCGCATCCGATGAGTGGACTTTAAAGCTTACTCTTTGTCTACTGTCGACCTCTTTCACCAAAGCGTCAGATGAACGCCTGTGCACTACGATCTGGGAACGGATGGTAGCTGCATACGAGGCACCAAAAGATGGGGCCTCAATTCCCGCCAATTTGACATCCACCCGAACGTCCGGCGATGTCACGAGGTCCACACGGTGAAAGCCCGCGCGCTCCAATGCGAAACGGACGTAGAATCCGTACTGCAAGGAAAACGAATCGTAGATTGTTCTTCGCCAGCCCAAGAATGAATCACTAATGCCGAGGCTTGCCTCAACAACAGTTTTCGTCTTATCATCGACAAACTGATTGGAATGCACCTTATTTAGTAAGTCCAGATCGGTTCCACGGTCATCATGGAAGCTACCTTGCCAGGAAACAACCCTACCCCGCTCGAATAAGATACTGGATGGTGGAACAGTGATGTTCAGTCGAGTTGATCCATTCACACTTGACATTCGAAGATCCTTAACAAGTCCGTTTGCAATGTGCCGCGCCGCCAATGGACGTGTTCCCGGATTCGAGTTTGTATTAGCGGCCAATTCGAAACTGATGGGCAATATCCATCCGCAAGACTTGCCCCCATCGTCGGGATAGAGCCAAGGTTCGACTGTACCGACGTGCGTTGTGACGAATGCCGCCGACGGCTCGGTCAATTCTGAGAAATAGCGACCAAACAGATCTCGGGGCAAAAGCGCATTGGAGAACTGCCCGGTAACCTCGGCTATTTGCGCCGAGGTTGGGAGCGAATCACAAGGCGGTTGGGGTGGCATCTTGGGCTTGGGTGTAAGGACCATTTGGCAAAACAACACAGCACATGACATACGTAGAATCGCTTTCATCTCTTGTCGCAACCCCTTGAATACTATCATTTCGTTCGGATGCTCGACTTGGTGGAACAGTGCGGCATGGTGAAATCGCACAACCAAGGAAGCGTTCCCTGCCTTCATCTGCCACCAAACCCGTTCGCAGCCGCCGAAACTGGATGGCATAGCAGTTCGCAATCTCGAACCACGCCTCGACCAGATGCAGGACTAGGCGGTAGCAACACGAAACGCCAAAAATCGAGTGGTAGCGGGTCCGAGCCTGCACACTCTCCGCCATGCTGCGGATCTTCTCATCAAAAGCAGCATTCCCCGCCGCGACCCGCACTTCGCTCATTGGCTTCATTTTAACGCATGCGAACCTGACGCCTGTTTCCTGCGTATCCCGCTTCATGAAGTACGTCCGCGAATTCGCCCGCCAGACCGCCGAGTGGTCCGCCCAGATCCTGATCCTGATCCTGATCTTCACCACCACCACTCTTGCCATGCCCTGCGTCATCCCCAGCGCCTCCATGGAAAGCACCCTCATGACCGGCGACCACGTCATCGTGGACAAACTCGCCTATGGAATGCGCTGACCGACGGTCGTTGGAAGTACATCTTCCACGCCATTAACGGCGAGGAGCAACTGTTCCACTTGGAGAAGGATCCGCACGAGTTGCAGGATCTCGCCCCCGACCCGAACCACGAGGCCGAGCTGCGGCGCTGGAGGCAAAGGTTGGTCGCGCATTTCGAGGAACGCGGTGCGCCGTTTGTGGAGAATGGCAAGCTCGGGTTGCGGCCCAAGGGCATGGTGCGGTCGCCGCACTTTCCGGCATGAATATCGTGATGCGCCGATATAATGGCCTTCGTGACCGCCACCCAAGCCCGATCGGGCCTGCAGCTTCCCTTCCGTTTCGACCCGGCCATCCTGAAGTACGACCTTGCCCTGGTGGCACCGGAGGAGTGGTCGCCGCACTACAATGAGCGGGATTTCGGCGGCAATTGGGAAGGCGTGGCGCTCCGATCGCTCAACGGTTCCGAACGCGACCTCCGCGCGGGACCTCCGGGCGAGGCCGAATTTCTCGAAACTCCTCTTGGTGCCCGCTGCCAGAATTTCCGCGCCATTCTTGAGTTGTTCCAGTGCCATTTGAAGGCGGTCCGGCTGCTCAGTCTGGCTCCGGGCTCTTTTATCAAGGAGCATACGGACGACGCGCTCGATTTCGACGGCGGCGAGGTGCGAATCCACATCCCGGTCCTCACCAATCCGGGCGTCGAATTCTACGTGTGCGGGGAGCGCCTGCTTTTGGAAGAGGGAGGCTGCTACTACGTCAACGTCAACCTGCCCCATCGCGTCAACAACCGGGGCGACGCGCCACGCATCCACCTTGTGATTGACGCCGTGGTGGACGACTGGGTCCGCGAAACCTTCGCCCAGAGTAGCGCCATTATCCGCTGCGCCCCGCCGCGCGGTTTCGCCGAGTTCGCGGAGGTTGTGTTTGCAGACCCGAAACTGCGCGACCGGCTGCGGGGAATCGAGAGTCGCGAGGTTCTGCGCGACGCCGTGCAACGCGAGGCCGCCGCGCGCGGTTTCGAGGTCAACGAGGCCGATATCGCCGCCCAGCTTCGCGGCGCGCCATCCAACCCCGAGGGCTGGATTCCGACCGGCAAGACAAATTGGATCTATGCACCAGACCATCGCTTCACCGGACCGTTCTTCCACGACGACGTCCGCGTGTGCCTCCGCAGCCCGTTCACCAAGATGTTTCGGCGCGAGGCACCTCTCACCGCCCGTCCGCGCATCCGCCCGGATGGCCTGATCTTCCACATCTCGCGCTGCGGTTCGACGCTGGTTTCGCGTAGCCTCGCGGCGGCAGCGAATATGCACGTCCTGTCCGAGCCGGCTCCGGTGGACGAGGCCGTGCAGTCGGGCGATCCGGACCAGCTCGAATGGGCCGTCTCCTCATTGGCGCGGCCCGGGCGCAAGTATTTGATCAAGCTCGACGCTTGGCACACCCGCAGCTTGTCGACGTTCCGCGCGCTCTATCCCGACGTCCCGTGGGTTTTCGTCTACCGAGACCCCATGGAAGTGCTGGTATCCCAACTGCGCCAGGGCGGGATGCATTGCATGCCGGGTGCGATGCCCCCGGAGCTGCTTGGGATGACGTTCCAGGACATGGTCACGCTCTCCCGGGCCGAATGGTGCACGCGCGTCATCAGCTCGTTCATGGCGGCGGCGCTGGAGTTCCGTGGCGACCCGAATGGCCTGTTCGTGGACTACAACGAGCTGCCCGGCGCTATCTGCGCCCGGATCGCGCCGTATTTCGGGCTTGAGTTGGACGACGACGACATCGCGAACGTCACCGCCGCGACGATGATCAACGCCAAGAACCCGTCGATGCCTTTCGCCAGCGACCGGGAGGAGAAGCGACAGATGATCGATTCGCTGGAGGCAGGTCCCTCGCTGGAGGCCATGACGGCGCTTTACCGGAAGCTGAAGGAGTAGTCCAAGTGTCGTCGAGTGGATGAAATTCGTCCACGCCATGGACGAATTTCATCCATAGAACGGTTGACTAACATCCGCGTGACAGCCTAAAATAGACCATGGACTCCTTGTCCCGCAACCTCGCCGCGTCCATCGCCGTCTCGCTTACGGATAGCCCCGTCGTCTTCCTGCAGGGCGCGCGCCAGACCGGAAAGAGTACGTTGGCCCGCGATCTGGTGGCTGCGGGCACCCTCGACCGCTACCTGACACTGGACGACGGCCCTGTCCTCGCAGCCGCCACGTCCGATCCCGATGGTTTCGTCGCGGGTCTGGACGGATCGACCGTCATCGACGAGGTCCAGCGCGCTCCGGCCCTCGCCATCGCGATCAAGGCGGCCGTGGACCGCAACCGCAGGCCGGGGCGGTTCCTGCTCACAGGCTCGGCCAATCTGATGGTGCTGCCGACGTTGGCGGAGTCCCTCGCGGGCCGGATGGAGATACACACGCTCTGGCCGCTCTCCCAGGGGGAGCTGGACGGGCATCGGGATACCTTTCTGGATGCCATCTTCGACGACACCCTCCCGCTTGGGCAGCGCGTGGACGACAGCCCACTGGACGTGACCGGGCGCATGGCAAGGGGCGGCTATCCGGAGATGCTGGGCCGCAAGGACCCGGCCCGTCGGCGCGCTTGGTTCGACGGCTATATCCAGGCGATCCTGCAGCGCGACATCCGCGACATCTCGAATGTGCGCGACTTGGCCGACATGCCGCGCCTACTGGCTCTGTTGGCCTCGCGCGCTGCCGGGCTGCTGGACTATGCCGACATCGCCCGCGCGCTTTCCATGCCGCAGACGACTCTGAAGCGCTACACGGCGTTGCTGGAGGCGGTGTTCCTTATCCAGACCCTGCCCGCGTGGTTCACGAATATTGGCAAGCGGCTGGCGAAGGCCCCGAAACTCTTCATGAACGATACCGCGCTACTGTTGCATCTGCTGGGCGTGGACGCGAAGCGCCTCCAGTTCGACCCGATGCGCGCGGACACCACGGTGGCAGGCGCGGTGCTGGAGAATTTCGTGGTGCTGGAGTTGCGCAAGCAGCAGGGTTGGTCGGAACTGCGCCCGTCCCTGCACCACTTCCGCACGCATGGCGGCGACGAGGTCGACATCGTGGCGGAGGACCCGGAGGGGCGCGTGGTCGGCATTGAGGTGAAATCGACGGCCAGCGTCACGGCCAACCATTTCAAGGGATTGAAGGCCTTGGCGGAGGCGGCGGGCGACCGTTTCGTGCGTGGGATCGTGCTGCACCGGGGACGGGAGCCGGTTCCGTTCGGGCGCAATTTGCTGGCGCTGCCGGTGTCGCGGGTGTGGCGGCAGGGCCAAGCGGCGGGCGTGGCAGGATCGAAGTCTTCCTGAAGGCATTCGTGAGGCCGCCGAATGATTGCGAGCAACACGTTAATCTGGATATAGGTGATTGAAAAGATTCTCCTTGCGCTCCTGATGGCTGCCTCCGCCGGAGGCTTCTGGTACCGGTTTCGCCGCGTCGCGAATATCTTTGCCGCGGCCAAGCCCGACCCCGAATTCCACCTCGGCTCCCTGCTCCCCCGCGTCCGCACTTTCGTCTGGGAAGTGCTCTGCCAAGGCAAGGTCATCGAGCAGAGGCCGGTCGCCGGAGTCGCGCACGCCTTCGTCTTCTGGGGCTTCCTTGCCTTCGGCCTGATCACCCTCAACCACTTCGCGCTCGGTTTCGGTTACCCGTTCCTCTCCCCGGAAAGCCTCTTCGGCAAAGCCTACTTCAGCCTTGCCGCGCTGTTCGCGGTCGCTGTGGCCTTCTCGATCTCGTTCCTCGCATTCCGCCGCTTCGTGCTCAAACCGATCTGGCTCGGCAAGAAGGTTTCGCTGGAATCCGGGTTCATCGCGTGCCTGATCCTGACGCTGATGCTGACCTACCTCGCGAGCCTTGGCCTCCCGGAAACCACGCTCGCAGGACACGGGATCTGGTGGCTGCACACGCTCGCGCTGCTGGTCTTCCTCCCGCTGGTGCCCCACACCAAGCACCTCCACCTGGTTCTCAGCCCGCTCACCATCTTTCTGAAGCGCGACGGTTTCTCGGCCATCCCCAAGCTTTCCGGCGACGAGGATTTCGGCATCGTCGGCACCAAGGATCTCGACCAGATCGCCGCCCTCCAAGCCTTCTCCTGCGTCGAGTGCGGTCGCTGCACCGAGCACTGTCCCGCAGCCAACACCGGCAAGATGCTGAATCCAAAGGAGATCATCCTCGGTCTGCGGACGGCGTTCAACGAGGTCGGACCGCTTTCGGAAGCCCCTCTGCTCGGGGCCCAGATTTCCGAGGAAGCCGTCTTCCAGTGCACCACCTGCGGCTCCTGCGAATTCCAGTGTCCGGTTGGAATCCAGCATCTGCCGCTCATCGTCGGCATGCGCCGCGGGGCGGTCAACACCGGTACTTGGGAGGACAAGTTCGGCACCAAGCTCTTCCTCGCCATGGAGCGGAACGGCAACTCGCTGGGCATGGCTGGCAGCGAGCGCCAGAAATTCATCACCAAGAACGAGATCCCGTTCTACGACGGCTCGCAGGAATACGTCCTCTGGCTCGGCTGCATGGGGGCCTACGATCCCGCCGGACGCGAGACAATCCTCGCGCTGGTCAAGGTGCTGCGGTATTTGGACATCACGTTCGGCGTCCTGAAGAAGGAAAAGTGCAACGGCGACCCAGCGCGGCGTCTTGGCAACGACCTCCTCTTCACCACGCTGGCCGAAGACAACCTCAAGAACATCCCGGAGAAGGTCAAGCTCCTCTCGATCTGCCCACACTGCGTCCGCACCATGTCGACGGACTGGCGCGAGGCTGGCCGGACGGTTGAAATCGAGCACCATTCGGAACTCTTGGCACGTCACCGCACACGGCTGCCGATCCTGGAGCAGGACCGCCGTGAATCGGTTGTCTACCACGATCCCTGTTATTTGGGGCGCTACCGGGGCGTCTACGAGGAGCCCCGCCAAGTCCTTTCGCGCGCCGTTGATCTGCTGGAGGCACCCAAGAACCGTGAGCGCTCGTTCTGCTGCGGTGCAGGCGGCGGACAGATGTTCCTAGGCGAGGAGAAGGGCGAACGTGTCAACATCACCCGCGCCAGGGAATTGGTTGCGACGGGGGCCGACACCGTCGCGGCCGGATGCCCCTTCTGCGCCTCGATGTTCCGCGACGCGCTAAAATCGGTATCGGATAACCCGCCAAAGCTGCTGGACTTGGTCCAAATCGCCGCCCGCAGCTTGCCGGATGCGCCAACGAGGAATTAACGACCGATGGAAGTACCCGACCCGAAACTGGAGACACCCGCACCCCAGCCGGCTCCCGTCGCTTCAAGAAATCAAAAGGACGCGCCGGTAGTTCTTGGCCTTGCGGCGTTGGTCGGAATGGCGTTCGGCCTGTGGGCGTTGGTCCGGGGCGACGTTCCCCCGCCCGCTCCGCAGTCGGCTCCGGCGGCCCCGGCGGCTCAGGTCCAGCAGGGGCCTACGGCGGAAACGCTGCTCGACCTCTCGCTCGCGCATTACCAGGCCAAGCGCTACGACGATTGCATCGCCGTCGCGCGACAGGCGCTAAAGCTTCGGCCCGGATTCGCGGAGGCTTGGAACAATATCGCAGCCGCTTATGCGTCGCAGTCCAAATGGGACGAGGCCATTGAGGCTGCGGAGCACGCGATCAAGATCAACCCCAACTACCAGTTGGCGAAGAATAACCTGGCTTGGGCGAAGTCGGGCAAGGCCGGGAAGAAGTAGCTGTTAGGCCAAGCGAGCCCTTATTTTGCGTACCAGTCCAGGCCCGTCCGCCAATCCCAGATACACCAGTCCGTAGATCGGCAGCGTCGCCGCCGCTCGCAACACCGGCTGTTCCACCCCGGCGATCCGAAGCTTCACGGCCCACGCGACTGCCGCCGCGACCGCAGCCGCCGCCCACAATCGCGCCAACGTCCCTCCATCCGACGCCACAGCTCCGATGCGTCGTCCGAGCGCCCTTCGCAGCAGCAAATACTCCACCCAGCCGCTCACGCCCGCCGACGCCGTCAATCCGGCAACGCCCCACTTCGGGTCGATTCCCAGCCATCCCGGCAACGGAATCGCGCACACGTAGCCCAAGCCCGTCGTGAGCGCCACGCGCACCACCGCGAATCGCAGCGGTGTCCGCGTGTCCTTTAGCGCGTAAAACGCCGACGAAAACAGCCGCCCCCGCGTCGACGCCAGCAGTCCCACCGCCGACCCCGCCAGGATCGCCCACACATACGTCGAATCCCGGCCGGTGAAGCGGCCCCCTTGGATGATCGCCCCGACAACCAGATCCCCCAGCGCCAGGAACGCCATCGCCGACGGCACCACAAAAAACGCGATTTTCCGCTGCCCCGACGCCAGCCGTTCCCGCAGCTTGGCGTGCACCGCTTCCTCGGACCCCGTCGCCGACGCCATTTCCGGTAGTTCCGACGCCGAGACCGCCATCCCGAACAGGCTGACCGGCAGCATGTAGATCGTCTGGGCATAGCCGATTGCAGCCACGGCCCCGTCGGGCAGCAGCGAGGCCAGCAGCGAATCGATGTAGGCGCTCAACTGCACCACACCGCGCCCCACGAAGACCGGCCCGAAATTGCGGATCGCGGTCTGGACGCCGTCGAGTCCGAAATCGAGGGCAATGCGTAGTTCCGGCACCAGCGCACGCACTACGGGCAACTGCGCGAGAACTTGGGCGGCGCTGCCCGCCACCGAGGCCCACGCCACCATCACCGCCAAGCGCTCCTGACCCGCCGTCGGACCGAATCCGACCAGTGCCCCAATCATCGCGATGTTCCACAGCACGGGAACGCTGTACGAGAGGAAGAACCGCCGGTGGCTGTTGAGGATGCCGAGGCACCACGCCGACATCACCAGCAATCCAGCCCCTGGAAACAGGATTCGCACCAGTTGGATCGCGAGTTCCCGCTTGGCCCCGTGGAAGCCTGGCGCGATGGCCTCGATCAAGAGTGGCGTCGCGAAGACTCCGGCAAGTGTCAGCAGGGACGTCACCAGGGCCAGGATTGCGAGCACCGCGCCCGCTACCCGGCCCGCTTCGCCGCGCTTCTCGCGCGCCAGCAGTCCGGCGTAGACCGGGATGAACGACGCCGAGAGCACGCCTTCGCCGAACAGGTTCTGGAGGAAGTTCGGGATGCGCATGGCCGCCCGGAAGGCGTCCGCAGCCGCCGAATTGCCGAAATAGTGGCCGAAGATCCGCTCCCGGACCAGCCCCGCGATTCGGCTGAGGAAGATCCCCGCAGCCACTAACCCCGCCGCGCCGCGTTTTTTCGTCATTTGCCCCCGGCCCGGAGGGCCGCCATCAACGTCACTTCCCCATTCTCTCTTGTCTAGAGATTTGTCCGACGATGAAAATGGCATTCCCTTGCGGTCCCGGCTCGGTAACGAGCTGATTCTGCAGAGCCGCGACCGCGAGGGAGCGTTTGTCCGGGGAACCGGAATGCACCGGGTCAAGGCCAACTGCCGTTTCCGGGTTGACTTGGCCAACTGGGTCCCGAAGGCCGTGAGGGTGCATCTGCAAGTTGGTCGCGGCCCGACACCCTTGTCGGTACTGACGGACGATCAGCCCTGCTTCGGCGAAAAGATCTGACGCCTAGTGCCCTCCAGTTACCGCAACGCCGCCATCAACGCCGCTGGATCGGACGTCCCCACGAGCAACGGTCGCAGCTTCCATCTGGGAATCAGGACAGCCTTGTGTTCATTCCCCAGATCCAACTCCACGTTGGTGCCGTTGGCCAACCGAAAATGCCCCGACCGGAACCCGAACCCGTTGTATCCCATCACCTTTGCCCGCGGCTGGAACTCCGGTTCGGCGTCGAAATCCACCACCCGCGCCGCAGCCTTGTCCAACGACGCCAGCGGAAACTGCGCGTGGCCGGTCAGCCGCTTGATGTCCAGCGCCCCGTCGACCACCTTCCACTCCACCGTCCTCGGCGTGAAGAAGTACATCCACGCGAACAGCAGGCAGACTAGACCGAGCACACCGAACATCAGCTTTCCCGCCGTCGCCGTGTCCTCCGGAGTGCCTTGGGGATCTGGGATTCCAGCGAACATCTCGCCCGGGGCGGGCAACCGCAGGTCGGTTTGTCTGCGGGGCTCAGGATCGGGAATGCCTTCGAACATGTCTCCCGCCATTTACTTCTCCAGCAGGAAATTCCCCGCCACCATGGCGTCGATGCCCGACGAGTAGAAACTACGCACGGCATCGCGTGGGGTGCACACTAGCGGCTCGCCAAACAGGTTGAACGACGTGTTGTAGAGCACCGGCAGCCCCGACGCCTCGCCGAACCCGTGCAGCAATTGCCAGTAGAGCGGGTTGTCGTCCTTCGAAACCGTATGGACCCGGACCAGATCGTCGCCCAAGATCGCGGCCCGGAACTGCTCGCGGTATTCCGGCCTCACGCGTCCCACCGTTGCCAAGTGCCGCGCGTTCGAGCCGGTTTCGAAATACCGCGACGCCAACTCCTCCGGCACGCTGGCGGCGAACTTGCGGAAGCCTTCGCGGTGCTTGATGAACGTGTTCAGGTTTTCCGTCGAATAGGGGTCGTGCGGCGACGCCAGAATGCTCCTGTTGCCCAGCGCGCGCGGCCCGAACTCCATCCGCCCCTGCATCCACGCCACGATGTGGTTCTGCTGGAAGTGCCGCACCGCCGCGCCGATCAGTTCGGGCGTCGTCGTCAGTAGCCGGAACCGCAGCTTGCAGTTCTCCAGAGCCTGCTTGACCTCGTTGGGCCCGAATGCCGGACCGAGACAGTACCCGCCGCTGTCCACCCGCTCCGTGCCCCCGACCGTTTGGTGCCAGACATCCAGCGCTGCTCCCAAAGCCGTCCCCGCGTTCCCTGCTGCGGGCTGCGCGAACACGCCCTTGCGCGTCCGCTCCAAGTGCGAGACCAGCAGCGCGTTCCACGCCACCCCGCCCGCCAGACAGATGTTCTCCGCATCGCCCACCAGCCGGTCGACGTACGTTTCCAGCGCCCGCTGCATGCTGGCCGCGACATCCGCCGCCATCTTTTCGCTCAGTTTGTCCGCGCCGGAAACGCCCAGCCGGTCGAAGAACTTCGAACTGAACCCGCCATGGCCTTCGCGTCCCAAGTCGAAATAGGATTGCTCGAACGCGTGCCCGTGGGCGATGTCCTCGAACAGGTCGAGAAACCGGGACTCGCCCGAGGTCGACAGCCACTGGACCTTGTGCTCCTCGGAACTGGCGTGGAACCCCAGCAGCTCCGTCACACGCCCGTAAAGCTCGCCGATTGAATCCGGATACAGGATTTCCTCTTCAAGCATGAGCCGGTTGCCGTCGCCGCGCCATTTGCCGCCGCAACGGAGGTCGCCCTCGCGGTCCAGCGTCACGGCTACTGCCGACTCGAACGGCGAGGCGAAGAACGCCGACGCCGCATGCGCCGCGTGGTGGTCCACCGACACGACCTTGGCCTTCTCGAATGCTCGGAGCGCCAGCGGCAGCGCCGATCCCGGTGGTAGTGGTCGCGATAGGGCGACGTAGTCGATATCCCCGGGTTTCAGGCCGCCGAGTTTGAGGCAGGCACTGATCGCGGCATCGGGTAATCGGCCCGGATGGGCCTGCCGCGTCAGCTTGGTCTCTTCAATGGCCGCCACGATGCGTCCGTCGGAGACCAAGGCCGCCGCCGCATCCCGCAAAACCCCGCCAATGCCAAGAATGTTCATGTCTTTGTTGAGGCGGCCTCTACTTCCCCTTCTCCCGCTTCTCGATCTTCGCCCAGCTATCCTTCAACGCCACCGTCCGGTTGAACACCAACGCGCCTTCCGTCGAATCCAGATCGCAACAGAAATAGCCCAGCCGCTCGAACTGCACCCGGTCCCCCGGTTTCGCCGTCGCCAGCGCCGGTTCCAGCTTGCACCCGCTCAGCACCTCAAGGGAATTCGGATTGATGTTGTCGAGGAAGTTGCCCCCCTCCTCCACCTGATTCGGATTCTCCTTGCTGAACAGCGTCTCGTACAGCCGCACCTCGGCCTCCAGCGCATGTGCCGCCGACACCCAGTGGATCGTCGCCTTCACCTTCCGCCCGTCCGGCGAATTGCCGCCGCGCGTGGCCGGATCGTAGGTCGCCCGCAACTCCACCACTTCGCCCGCATCGTTTTTAACCACGCCCGTGCAGGTGATGAAGAAGCCCCAGCGCAACCGCACTTCCTTGCCCGGCGACAGCCGGTAGAACTGCTTCGGCGGCACCTCCCGGAAATCGTCCTGCTCGATGTACAGCACCTTCGAGAACGGCACCGTCCGCGACCCCGCCGACTCGTCCTCGGGGTTGTTCACCGCAGGCAATTCTTCCACCAGGTCGTCCGGATAGTTTTCGATCACGACCTTCAGTGGACGCAGCACCGCCATCACCCGGTTGACCCGCTTGTTCAGATCCTCCCGGACATGGTGTTCCAGCAGCCCCAGCTCGATGGTCCCGTTGGTCTTGCCGACCCCGATCGCCCCGCAGAAACTCCGCATCGCTTCCGGCGTGTAGCCGCGGCGACGGATTCCCGAAAGTGTAGGCATTCGCGGATCGTCCCAACCCCGGACATGCCCGTCGTTGACCAACTGCAGCAGCTTCCGCTTGCTCAGCAGCGTGTACGTGAGGTTCAGCCGGTCGAATTCGATCTGCTGCGGGTGGTGGATCCCCAACTGGTCCACGAACCAGTCGTAGAGCGGTCTGTGGTCCTCGAACTCCAGCGTGCAGATCGAGTGCGTGATACCCTCGATCGAGTCCGACTGGCCGTGCGCGTAGTCGTACATCGGGTAGATGCACCAGTCGTCGCCCGTCCGGTGGTGCGTCGCGTGCAGAATCCGGTACATCACCGGATCGCGCAGGTTCAGGTTCGGCGACCCCATGTCGATCTTGGCCCGCACCGTCCGCGACCCGTCTGGAAACTCTCCGGCCCGCATCCGCGCGAGCAGATCGAGGTTCTCCTCCACCGACCGGTCCCGATACGGACTGTGCTTCCCGCCATCCACCAGCGTGCCGCGGTACTGGCGCACTTCCTCGGCGTTCAAGTCGCACACGTAGGCCTGGCCCGCGCGAATCAACTGCACCGCCCACTGGTAGATCGGCTCGAAATAGTCGGACGCGAACAGCATCTTGTCCCACTGGAAACCCAGCCAGCGGACGTTGTCGATGATCGAGTCGACATACTCCTGCTCTTCCTTCTCCGGGTTGGTGTCATCGAAGCGCAGGTTCGTGGTGCCGCCGAACTCCGCGGCCAAGCCGAAGTTCAGGCAGATCGACTTCGCGTGGCCAAGGTGCAGGTACCCATTCGGCTCCGGCGGGAACCGCGTGCGGACCACGCCTCCGTACTTGTTGCTCTCGCGGTCCGCGATCATGATGTCGCGGATGAAGTTCGACTGGACGGGTGCCGGACTGGGCACTGGGGATGTGGAAGGCTCGGACATTACTATTTCAGTTTCGCAACCGCCCCTTCGATTCTCGACAAACAGACGTCGCGGCCCAATGCTTCGAGCGTTCCGAACAGCGGCGGCGCGGTCTTGCGGCCGCATACGGCGACCCGCACCGGCTCGAAAAGCTGGCCAGCCTTGATCCCGACCGTCTCGGCCGCGGCCCGCAATGCGGCCTCCAGCGGGTCGTGCGCGAACTCCGCCGTCTCCAGCGCCGTGTACGCCGCTTCGAGGGCCTTCAGCGCCATCGCCGCGTCACCCTTCTTCGGGATCAGTTCGGCGGAATCGTACGGGGCCAGTTCGTCGACGAAGAAGAAGTCGCCGACGGTAAGGACATCTTTCAGTAGCTTGATCCGTTCCTGGATCAAGGGCGTGATCAGCCCGAGCCGCTCGGAACTGTAACCGGCACCTTCGACAACCGGCTTCAACGCAAGCGCCAAGTCCGACGCGGCCATGGTGCGGATGTGGTCCGCGTTCAGCCAGAGCGATTTTGCGTCGAACGGGCTCTCCTCCGTGAAGTTGATCACGGCGTTCGACCGGTTGATGCCCTCGAACGAGAACGCCGACACGAGTTCTTCGCGGGTCATGCGTTCGCGGTCGTCTTTCGGCGACCAGCCCAGCAGGCAGAGGAAATTGATGAAGGCCTGCGGCAGGAACCCGGCGTCGCGGTACGTGGTCACCGAGACCACCGGCCCGTGCTTCCGCTTGGAGAGCTTCGCGCCGTCCGGTGCCACCAGCAGCGGCAGGTGCGCGAATTGCGGGGCGGGGAAGCCCGCGGCCTGGAAGATCAGCACGTGCTTGAAGGTGTTGGTGAGGTGGTCCTGACCGCGCACGATATGGCTGATCCGCAGGTCGACGTCGTCCGCGCAGGACGCAAGGTGGTAGGTCGGCGCGCCGGAGCTGCGCAATAGGGCGAAATCCTCGATGTCGGCGGTCGATTTGGACTGTTCCCCGTAGACGGCGTCGGTGAACCGCACGGTTTCGGGCGTGTCGCGAGGCACGCGGTAGCGCAAGACGAAGGATTCGCCCGCTGCGGCCCGGCGGTCGGACTCCTCGCGCGAAATTTCTCGCTGGCCGGGATTGAACAGCCATCCTACTGTCGACTCTTCCGATGCGGGCGTGAAGTCGCGGTACGCCAACCCCTTGTCGAGAATCGACTGCGCCATTGCCTGGTGCAGGTCAAGCCGCTCCGATTGCCGGTACTGCTCGTTCCAGTCCAGCCCCAACCACTGGAGCCCCTCGAAAATCGACTGCAGCGACTGTTCGGTGTTCCGTTCGAGGTCGGTGTCGTCGATCCGCAGGATCATCGTGCCGTTGTGGCGGCGTGCGTACAACCAGTTGAAAATAAAGGTGCGGGCGCTCCCGACGTGGAGGTAGCCCGTCGGGGACGGCGCAAATCTGACTCTGGGCATGAAATTGCAGTATAGCCGCCGCGGCTCTCAAAGAGCCGAACTACGAATCGACGCGGCTGGAAGTTCATAGTGCCAATAGCTGCCGTCTTCGCGAGGATGACGACGATTCGAAAAGCAGTACACGCCCGCGTTCAAGGCGAGGGTGGCGGTCGAGGTGATCCGGGGCGAGAAGACGCCCGGCGTTCGATCAGCAGCTTTTGCGTCGTAAAATGGCGGCAATCAACTCAGCTTGCAATCCCCACCAGGAAGGCGTACTGGGTTATCATGTAGCAAAATGACCCTCAAGAAGTGGCGGCATGCACGACAGATTCGGTCCACCTGTTTTGTCGTCGGACTCCTGTCCGTCTGCTCGGTCCCGCAATCCCTCCGCGCCCAGCAGGCCAACCCTGACGCGCTGGCGAAGAAGGCTGAGGCCGTCCTCAAAACCAACTGCTTCCGTTGCCACGGGGCCAACGGCGTCGCCAACAAGAACATCTATGTGCTGGACCGCGAACGCCTTGTTTCGGGGAAGACCGTGGTGCCGGGCCAGCGCTCCTCGCTGCTCCTCAAGGTTGTGGAGTCCGGCTCGATGCCCCAGGACAGCGGTCCCCTGGAAGCTGTGGACGTCGCGGCGCTCCGCGACTGGATCACGGCGGGCGCACCCAACTGGGAGAAGCCCGCGGCCAAGATCGCCCGTCGCTTCATCGGCGACGCCGAAATCGTCCGCAACATCCGCGCCGACCTCGAAGCCGCCGGTGAGCGCGACCGCCGTTTCCTCCGCTACTACAGCATCGTCCACCTCTACAACGCCAACGTGCCCGACTCGGAACTGGACGGCTACCGCATTGGACTTTCCAAGCTGGTCAACAGCCTCTCGATGAACCGCGAAATCGCGGTGCCCCTGCCCGTCGATTCCACCAAGACGCTCTTCCGCATCGACCTGCGCGACCTGAACTGGAGTTTCGACACCTGGAAGCGGGTGGTGGACGCCTATCCCTACGGAATCGAGACCGTCACGCCGGACCTCCAGCGCGTCAAGGCCCTTTCCGGCTCGCAGTTGGCCTACATCAAGGCCGACTGGTTTGTGGCTACGGCATCGGCTCCGCCCCTTTACCACGACATTCTCGAACTGCCCAATACTGTCCAGGAACTGGAGAAGAAGCTCGGGCTTGACTTGGCCCGCGACATCGAGCAGGAGAAGAACGTGCAGCGCGGGGGTGTCCGCAACAGCGGCGTTTCGCGCAACAACCGGGTGGTGGAGCGGCACCTGTCCTCCTTCGGCGCCTACTGGCGGAGTTTCGACTTCAGCTCGAACATCGGGGAACAGAACATCTTCCAGAACCCGCTGCAGTTCAAGGCGGCGGGCGGCGAGATCATCTTCAACCTTCCCAACGGGATGCAGGCCTACTACCTGACCACCGGGGAGGGCAAGCGCCTGGACAAGGGGCCCGTCGGGATTGTGTTCGACCGGAACAACCCGGATTCGCCCGAAGTGGTCAACGGCCGTTCGTGCATGAGTTGCCACTACGCGGGCATGAAGAACCTGACCGACGAGGTTCGGCCGATGCTGGAATCCATTCGGACGGCCCCGTACGATCTCGATAAGGCGCTGGCACTGTACCAGAAGCAAGACAGGCTGGACGCAAGCCTGAAGCAGGACGCAGACCGGTTCGGGCAGGCAATCCGGCGTTCCGGCGGGCAATCCAGCGCCGATTTCCGCACCGAGCCGGTATATGCCCTGTCGCAGAAGTATGTGGCGGAGTTGAACCTCGCGTTGGCGGCGGCCGAGGTGGGAGTATCGACGGCGGAATTCACGGCACGGGTGCAGGCGAGCAGGAAACTGGTGGACCTTAGCTTCGGACAGTTGCTGGCTCCGCGCGGTGGAATCAAGCGGGATCTGTGGGAGAAGGTGTTCCACGACGCGTTCAAGGAAGTGCGGGGCGGGGAGTATGCGGAGACGGCGGTTCCGCCCCCAACCGGGGGTGTTGCCGCGCCGCCGCGGGTGGAACCGCAACGGGTGCCGTATGTGTGGATCGAACCGGACAGCTTCCTGATGGGCTGTTCCCGGGGGGACACCGAGTGCTACGAGGACGAAAAACCGGCGCACCGCGTGACCATCACCCGCCGTTTCCGCATCGGAGCCACGCCGGTGACACAGCAGGAGTACCAGCGGGTCATCGGGAGTAATCCGAGCCACTTCAAGGGACCGCAGTTGCCCGTGGAGACCGTGAGTTGGGACGAGGCAAGGAAGTATTGCTCGGCGGTGGGGATGCGTTTGCCGACCGAGGCGGAATGGGAATACGCCGCGCGTGCTAGAACTACGGGGGCGCGTTACGGCGATTTGGACTTGATCGCCTGGTACAACAAGAACAGCGGAAACACCACCCACCCAGTGGGCAGCAAGCAGCCGAACGCGTGGGGCCTCTACGACATGCTGGGAAATGTCTGGCAGTGGACTGCGGACTCGTATGGGCCGTACGCGGCGGGAGCCGCGACCGATCCGACAGGAGCGGCGAGCGGGGATTTCAGACCGCTCCGCGGCGGATCCTGGCTCTATGTTGCGCAGTCTGCGCGCGCGTCCAGGCGTCTCGGGCTCCAGCCGTCGAGCCGGAGCTTCGGCGACGGGTTTCGGTGCGCCGGGGAGTAGCTTTTCTTAATTCTTTTTTATTTTTCCTTTACCTTCTTGCCATGCTCTGATTATAGCATAAATGCTGGGTACTGTGCAAGTGTTTTTGAGGACGGCATAGCCGTCCTCAAGCGATTTTTTGCGTGCCGAGCATGTCCATTTGCGTAATTAACGCAGTGCAAGTTTCCGGTCGTGAAACCGGGTCGTGGCGCCCCTCAAATCGACCCAACCCAAATCATCGCTCTAGTCCAACAGAACCTCGGGTCACGCGCCCTCAAGCGACGCATGCCCGATTAACCGCCTTGCCGTCGCGGCTCGGTAGAATCAACATGTTACCGAGCCACGACCGCAAGGGAGTGTTTGCGCTTTGGCACGTCAAATAACCGTTTCTAGGATCAACGATCTGCTCCGAGGCCGTGTTTCCCGCTTCTCGCTCGACGCATTGGTCAACATCGCCACCGCTTTGGGCTTCCGCGTCCACTTCGAGCTCGAAGCCGCATCGCGCCTGTAGCGGATCACCATCAAAGTGTTACACTGCCACCGTTGACCCCTGACCACAACAACGACCCAGCCGACATCGTCATGCGCTTCCTCGTCGCCGGATTCGTCTGCACGATTGCAGGCGTCCCGCTGGTCAACATGGTCCCCATCATCCTGTTCCCGATCTTCTACTCCGGGGCGATGGGCTGGGCCATCTGGGGCCTCGAAATCCCACTCACCTCGCGCATCGGCTTCACCGCCGCCTGCTTCCTGCAGTTCTACGGCTGGGTCTGGACCATGGCCATCGCTCAAGGACTCCACGGCACGGACCCTAAGCGCTTCGACTCGGGCACCGTCGGCCTTTTCGCCATCGTCAGCCTCGTCACAAACGGCCTCGGCCTTCTGTCGCTGCTGGTCTTCCGCCGACGCAGCTATTTCCGGGCCGTCCTGTGCGCCGCGCTCGGAGGCGTCGTGGCCTGCCTTCTACTGTGGCTGGGTGCGATCCCCGCCTACCAGTGGCTGGGCCCCATCGTGCACCCTTTGGGCGGCCTTCCGGTCTGCCTGCCCTCGATGTGCGCGGGCATTTCCATCGCCTGGTTCCACGACTCCGACCAAAAACGCGACCGGATGCGATAACAGAACCATGGCCCCGATCCTGATCCCCTCGCCCACACGCGTCGCCGCCGCCGGAACCAAGCCCAAGCTCATCGACGAGTACATCGGACGCGTCAACTCCGGCACTGACCGTGCCAGCGTCGCCCACATGCGCAGTCCGGGCGGCTGGGTCGAGCCCGGTCAAACGCCGGAATTCGAGGAATACACGGTTGTCCTCAAGGGCATGCTGCGCGTGGAGCACGCCGAAGGAGCCATGGAGGTCCGCGCCGGGCAGGCGGTTATCGTCCCCGCCAACGTCTGGATCCGCTATTCGACCCCGGAAGCCGAGGGGGCCGAGTACATCGCCATCTGCCTCCCGGCCTTTTCGATGGACACCGTCCACCGGGACCTCTGATTCCAGCTATTTCGCCGCCTTCAGCGTCCCCTTCGCCTTGGCTATCGGCAGCAACGTCGGATAAAACTGCACGAACGTGTTGTCGACGGCCCCGTTCGTCCCGTGGCACGCGTAGCAACTCTCCTTGGGGCCGAACGCCTTCCCCACCGCCACGTCCCCGGACCCGAACGAGTAGAACGTCCAAACGCCCTTCTCCTTCACCTCGACCTCAATCGCGGCCAGACCCGTCTGGAAGTGGCCGCCCTTGTTGATGGACCCCTCTGATGTCGCCGACCGGATCTCGAGCACGAACATCGTGCCCTCCGGCCAAGTTCCAGACTGCAGGAACCCCTTGTACGCCGCCCGGGTGACGAAAACATTGTCGAAACGCGGATTGCCTGGGGAAGCCGCCGGTCCATACGTCATCCCCAACCCGGAACTGAGGAAAACCCACTCCCGGTAATCAGACGGGTAGAGCAACCCGCCATCCGCCCCGTGCTTGGGAGCATCCGAAACCTGGCCAGCCGCCATTCCCGCAACCGCCAGTAGAAAAACACCGATCCGTGTGAGCGCCATTCTATGAATATAGCGTTCACCCCAGCAGTCTGGCCGCCGGCTTGGCGAAATACGTCAGGATGAAGTCCGCCCCCGCGCGCTTGATCGACGTCAAACTCTCCATCATTGCCCTGTCGTGGTCGATCCACCCGTTTGCCGCCGCCGCCATGATCATCGAGTATTCGCCGCTCACCTGGTACGCCGAAATCGGCACGTCGAACCGCAGCCGCGCTTCGTGGATGATGTCCAAATACGCCATCGCGGGCTTGACCATGATCATGTCTGCGCCCTCCTCCAGATCCAGTTCGATCTCGCGCACGGCCTCGCGCGCGTTCGCCGGGTCCATCTGGTAGCTGCGACGGTCGCCGAACTGCGGGGCCGAATCGGCAGCCTCGCGGAACGGCCCGTAGAACGCCGACGCGTACTTCGCCGCGTACGACAGGATCGGCGTCTTCGCGAATCCCGCCCCGTCCAGTGCCGAACGGATCGCCGCCACCCGCCCGTCCATCATGTCCGACGGTGCCACGATGTCCGCCCCGGCCCGCGCGTGCGATAGCGCCGCCCGGGCCAGCCAATCCAGCGTCGGGTCGTTGTCAACATCGCCGTCCACGATCAGCCCGCAATGCCCGTGGCTCGTGTACTCGCAATTGCAGACATCGGTGACCACCAGCAGATCCGGCGTCTCCCGCTTGATGGCACGGATGGCCCGCTGCACGATCCCTTGGTCGTCGTATGCGCCCGACGCCACCTCGTCTTTGCTCTCCGGCAGCCCGAACAGGATGATCCCGCCGATCCCCAGCGACCGGATCTCGCGGCACTCTTCCACCGCCGTGTCGATCGAAATCTGGCACTGCGGCGGCATCGACCCGATCGGCTTCCGTATGCCCTCGCCGGGCACGATGAACAGCGGCAGAATGAAATTCGCGGGGTCGAGGCGGGTCTCGCGCACGAGATTGCGGATAGACTCGGTTGCGCGCAAGCGGCGCGGACGGTTGACGGGAAACGGCATCTAAAAGAATTCTATCGTTCCCCGCTTGACAACAGCGCTGGGCACAGTAGAATAATTCGTATCCCCTTGCTTTAGGTATGCCGGTAGCCTGTGAACACAAGAAGACAATCATCCTCGCCCGTCGTGGAGGCGTGGACTACGTGGAATGCGTAGACTGCAAGCAGATTTTCGAGGCCGAGGATCTGGAACCCGTCGCCGTCGACGACGACGATTAACAGCCCGTGGCAGAAGTAACTTGGGCCGCGTTGCGAGCGCCAAGGGGCCAAATGCGAGGCGCGACGCTGCATTCGATGTCGGCCATCTCACAAGCGTCGCAACGAAGCAGGTGGCCCCTTGCCGCCGCAACCCGGAGGGCGACTGCCCTAGCCCTTCGAGAACCGGCCCCACGACCCGTCGCGCGGCTTGAGTTACTTTTGCCACGGGCTGTGAATCCACCCCGCCTGTTAGCATAGCTTTTATATGCATGATTTGGGGACGTTCCGCGCCAATCTCGACGCGGTCGCCGCTCGGCTCGCCACGCGCGGCCTGACGCTTCCACTCGACCAGTTCCGCGATCTCGACCAACGCCGCCGCTCCGCCATCACCGAATCGGAGCAACTGCGCGCCGAGCAGAACGCGCTCTCGCGCGAGGTCGGCCAACTGCGCCGACAGGGCGTCAACACTGACGAGCTCCAGGCCAAGTCCCGCGCCATGGGCGACCGGGTTGGCGAATTGGCCACCGTTGTCGAGGCCGTCGACTCCCAATTCCGCGAGATGCTCGCGGGCATCCCCAACGTCCCGCACGAATCCGTTCCCGTGGGCCGAGACGCCGAGGACAACGTCGTCGTCCGCACCCACGGCACCCCGCGCCCGATGGATTTCGAGCCCAAGGCACACTGGGACCTCGGCCCCGAACTCGGTATCCTCGATTTCGACCGCGCCGCCAAGATCACGGGCGCGCGTTTCGCCGTCTACTGGGGCCTCGGCGCAAAACTTGAGCGCGCGCTGATCAACTTCATGCTCGACACGCACTCCCGCGAGCATGGCTACACGGAAGTCCTGCCCCCGTTCGTGGCGAATTCGGCCAGCCTTTACGGCACCGGCCAGCTCCCCAAGTTCGCCGAGGACCTCTTCAAGCTCGAAAACACCGACTATTACCTGATCCCGACCGCCGAGGTCCCGGTCACCAACCTCTTCCGCGATGAGACGCTCGACGCCGACAAGCTCCCGATCAAGCTCTGCGCCTACACCCCCTGCTTCCGCAGCGAGGCTGGCTCCTATGGCCGCGACGTCCGCGGCATCATCCGCCAGCACCAGTTCCAGAAGGTGGAACTGGTGAAGTTCACCCGTCCCGACCAGAGTTACGAGGAACTGGACAAGCTCACTGCCGACGCCGAGGATATCCTGGTCCGCCTCGGCCTGCCCTTCCGCACCATGGCCCTCTGCACCGGCGACATGGGCTTCAGCTCTGCCAAGACCTACGACATAGAGGTCTGGCTCCCGGCGCAGAACGGGTTCAAGGAAATCTCGTCCTGCTCCAACTTCGAGGCCTTCCAAGCCCGTCGCGCCAACATCCGGATGCGCAATGGTAAAAAGACCGAGCTGGCGCACACCTTGAACGGCAGCGGCCTCGCCGTCGGTCGCACGTGGGTCGCGATCATCGAGAACTACCAGCAGAAGGACGGCACGATTGTCGTCCCGGAAGCGCTTCGCCCGTACCTGAACGCCGAGGTCATCACGCCCCAGGCGCAGCTCAAGTAGGCGCGCATGGCGTTCCGCATCCGGCAGGCGACCGAATCCGACCGGCCCGTGCTGGAGCGGATCATCGAGCTTTCAGTGGAGAAGCTGCAGGCCCCGGACTACACGCCGGAACAGCGCGCCGGGGCCTTGGGGCTGATCTTCGCGATTGACAGCCAGCTCGTCCGCGACGGCACGTATTTGGTGGCGGAGGACGAGACCGGCACCATCCTCGGCTGCGGTGCTTGGAGCCAGCGGGGCAATCTCTTCGGGGGCGACAAGGTCCCGGGCAAGGCCGACAATCTGCTCGACCCCGCGGTCGACCCGGCGCGCATCCGCAGCTTCTTTGTCCACCCGGACCATGCGAGGAAAGGCGTGGGAACGGCTATTCTGCACGCCTGCGAGGCCGCCGCACGAGCCGCTGGCTACCGACGTGCCGAACTTGTGGCGACGCTCACCGGAGTCCCGCTGTACGCGTTCCACGGCTACGCCGAAATCCGGCGCTATGAAATTCCTCTACCCAACGGGGCTATGCTGCCGGTCGTCCCGATGGCCAAGGATCTCTGTCTGCAGTAGATCTGCCCGCTGTAGAATCAAGCTATGGGAGTTCTGAGCGCGTTAACAGCCCAGCAATTGAAGGTTGCCGAAGACCGTCTGCTCCGACCATCGCCCGGAAGCCGCATTGCAGCAGCACGGGACTACGGGATCGACTTGACCCTCTTGGTCGAGCAATTGCGACTCACCCCTGCCGAACGCGCGTCCAAGCTCGAAGCCTGCACCCAGTCCTTGGACTCGATACGCGGCGTGGCCCGTAGGCGTGCTTGATGCAATTCCAAAAAGCGATCCAGATCCTCTGCGACTGTGAGGTCGAATTTGTGGTGATCGGTGGTCTATGCGCGACGTTGCACGGCAGTGCACGCATGACCTACGACTTGGACATCTGCTATTCGCGCACGAGAGCCAATATCGGTCGCTTGGCTGCCGCCTTGGCCCCGTTCCACCCGCGTCCCCGCGGATTTCCAGAAGGTCTGCCCTTCGGCTGGGACGAAGTGACTCTTAGGAACGGTACTGTGTTTACGCTGCAGACGGATCTCGGCGAAATCGACCTTCTTGCCGAAGTCGCCGGTCTTGGCTCCTTCGAAGACATCAAGTCTGCAGCCTTGTCCGTGGATGTGTTCGGAAGGATGATCTGGACCTTGGACCTTCCCACACTGATTCGCGCAAAGCGGGCCGCGGGGCGGGAGAAGGATCTGGCCGCCGTGGTCGAGTTGGAAGGCCTGCTGGCGGCTGGCGAGTAGTCCCCCCCTACGCCAACGCGAACCCGTGCTGCTTCCGGTGGTGCGGGCCGTCATGCACATTGGTCGACTTGAACGCCTCGTACCGACCGTCCCCCGCCTCGGTTGCCACCGACGTCATCAGCGCATCCTGCTCGGCCTCGGTCATCGGCTGGAAACTCCGCGCCACCGCCACTGCCGCCTGCAACTGATCAAAATCCTTGATCCCGACCACCTGGCTGCACACCGGCTGGCTCAGGTTGAACCGCAACAGGCTCTCCACCGTGATCTCCGGACGGTGCCCCAGCGAATGCAGAATATCCCCGTTCGGCCAACCGCCCCCGAAGCCCTTCATCCCGATCGGAGCCGCGCCGATGGCATGGCATCCCGGCACCACCTCGTGCAGGAAGCTCCGGTAGGCCGCGTCCATCACGTTGATCGGCATCAAAGACGCATCCCAGCTGTCGGTCTTGCCCAGCATCTTCGAATGGATGCGCGGGTCCTTGTGCCCCGTGAACCCGATGTAGCGCACCTTGCCCGCCGCCTGCGCCTCCTGCGCCGCACGCATCGCGCCGCGCTCGAAGATCCAGTCCGGGTCGTTGTCGTAGTTGCACTCGTGGAACATCCACAGGTCCAGCCGGTCGGTCTGCAGACGCCGCAGGCTGTCCTCCAGATCCTTCACCGACCCCGCGTAGTCCCGCTCGCAGTTCTTCGTCATCAGGAAGACCTGCTCGCGCTTGTTGTCGATCTTCAGCGCCTTGCCCATCACTTCCTCGGCGTATCCGTCGTGGTAGTCCCACGCGTTGTCGAAGAAGTTGATGCCCTCGTAGATGGCGGCATGCATCAGCCGGATCGAATCGGCCTCATCCCACTGCTTGAAGGCGGCCTTGGCCACCGAATGCCACCCGCCCAGGGTGATGATCGAAACCATGTCCGCCGCCCGCCCGAACTGGCGGCGGGGCAATCCGGTCCCGGCGTCCGTCTGGCCTGCCAGTAAATTCGCGGAAAGTTGTTGTACGATTGGGGATCTCAAGCTAAACGTCCGTTCCGTGGCACTTCTTGTACTTCTTGCCGCTGCCGCAGGGGCACGGGTCGTTGCGTCCGACCTTCGGGGCCGCCGCGACCGGCTTCTTGGGTGCCTCCGCCGCCGCGCCCGTTCCCAACATCTGCAGCGCCTTCATTTCCTTCTCGTGCTGGCGCTGGATGTTCTTGGTCATGTCCTGCACCGCCGACTGCGCCAGTTTCCGCTGCCGCTCCTCGGCCAGCCGAGCCTCTTCGGCGGCCTTCATCTCCGCCGAAACCTCGTCGTCCTTCATCCCCTCTTCGTCGATGGCGAAGGGCAGGGAGGCCGTGTTCTGCTCGAAACGCAGGAAGTACAGGTACCGGACGGTCTCGTCTTCGATCCGGTCCATCATGTCCTGGAAGAGCTTGAACGACTCCTTCTTGTACTCGACCAGCGGGTCCTTCTGCCCGTACCCGCGGAGGCCGATGCCTTCCTTCAGGTGGTCCATCGACAGCAGGTGGTCTTTCCACTGGTCGTCGATGACGTGGAGCATGATGTTGCGCTCGGCCTCGCGGACCAAGGCGGATCCCACCAACTCCTCTTTGGCGTCGTAGGTCTGGCGCGCGCGATCGAGCAAATGGCCCTCGATCTCCTCGACGGAAAGATTCGCCAAGTCCGCCGGATTCACCTTCGCGCCGAACATGGTGAGCATGTCCGTCTGCAGCGCCGTCAGGTCCCAATCGGCTGGCCGGGAACCTTCCGGGCAGCGCTGGTCGACCAAGGCCCCGATCGCGCCCTTGGACATCTCCATGATGCGGTCCTTCTGCTCCGCACCCTCCAGCAACTGGCGGCGCATCGCGTAGACCGCCTGCCGTTGCTTGTTCATCACGTCGTCGTACTCGAGCAGGTGTTTCCGCGACTCGAAGTTTTGCGCCTCGACCGCCTTCTGCGCCGCCGCGATCCGCTTCGTGATCATGTCGGACTCGATCGGCACATCCTCCTCCATGCCCAACCGCAGCATGAGGTTCTGCATCCGGTCGCCGCCGAAGATGCGCAGCAGGTCGTCCTGCAGCGAGAGGAAGAATCGCGAACTGCCGGGATCGCCCTGGCGACCGGCGCGGCCTCGGAGCTGGTTGTCGACCCGGCGGGAATCGTGCCGCTCTGTGCCGACAATATGGAGACCACCAAGCGCCACGACCTCGTCGTGCTCGATCTTGCAAGTGGCCTGTGTCGCGGCGAGGGTCTCGGCCCAGTCCTTCTGGAACTCGGGACGGTCCGGATCCTTGCCCTGCTTGCGCATCACTTCGCGCGCCATCGCCTCCGCATTGCCGCCCAGCAGGATGTCCGTACCGCGGCCCGCCATGTTGGTCGAGACCGTTACGGCAAACTTGCGTCCGGCTTGCGCGACAATCTGCGCTTCTCGCTCGTGGTTCTTGGCGTTCAGAACCTCGTGCTTGATCTTCAGCTTGTCTAGGATCCGGGACACCACCTCCGACTTCTCGACCGAGATGGTGCCCACCAGCACGGGCTGGCCGCGGTCGTGGAACGCCTGGATTTCCTTGGCCGCGTTGCGGAACTTCTCGTCGGCGGTCCGGTAAACCATGTCCTGGTTTTCGAGCCGGATCATGGGCCGGTTGGTGGGAATCTCCACCACGTCCAGCTTGTAGATCTTGCCGAACTCGGCCGCTTCCGTCGACGCCGTGCCGGTCATCCCGGCCAGCTTCTTGTACATGCGGAAGAAATTCTGGAACGTGATGGTGGCGAGCGTCTGGTTCTCGCGCTCGATCTTGACGTTTTCCTTCGCCTCGACCGCT
Organism: uncultured Acidobacteriia bacterium; assembly: GCA_903907865.1. Taxonomy (GTDB): domain Bacteria; phylum Acidobacteriota; class Terriglobia; order Bryobacterales; family Bryobacteraceae; genus BOG-234. The sequence continues at coordinate 1,478 of CAIVPR010000028.1, read as the reverse complement.
TGGTGGAGACCGTCGCTCCAACGCCGTCCCGGCATCAGGCGGCCAGTGCTCTCGTCGACGATGATCACCTCGCCTTCCTTCACGACGTAGTCCTTGTCGCGCAGGAAGACAATGTGGGCCTTGAGCGCCTGCTGGATGTGGTGGTTCCACTCCACGTTCTCGGGCCGGTACATGTTGTCGATGCCCAGCCGACGCTCCACGTGCAGCACGCCCTCTTCGGTGAGCGCAACGGAACGGTGCTTCTCGTCGACGGTGAAATCGCCGGTGGTGTACTTTTCGCCCGGCTCCTTGCCTTCGATGACTTCGCCGCGCACCAGGTACGGGATGACCTTGTTGGCCTTGTAGTACTTGTCGGTGGATTCCTCGCTGGGGCCGGAGATAATGAGCGGCGTCCGGGCCTCGTCGATCAGGATCGAATCGACTTCGTCGACAATGGCGAAGTTGTGGCCCTTCTGCATCACGCAGCGGCCGAGGTCGAACTTCATGTTGTCGCGGAGGTAGTCGAAGCCGAACTCGTTGTTGGTGCCGTAGGTGATGTCGCAGCCGTAGGCCGTCTGCCGCTCGAGGTCGTCCAAATCGTGGACGATGACGCCGACCGACAGGCCGAGGAACTTGTAGATGCGGCCCATCCAGTCCGAGTCGCGCTTGGCCAGGTAGTCGTTCACCGTGACCACGTGGACGCCGTTGCCGGTCAGGGCGTTCAGGTAGACCGGCGCGGTTGCGACCAGCGTCTTGCCTTCACCGGTACGCATCTCAGCGATCGCGCCGCGGTGGAGCACCATGCCGCCGATCAGCTGGACGTCGAAGTGCCGCATGTTGAGGACGCGGCGGCCGGCTTCGCGGACCACTGCGAACGCCTCGGGGAGGATTTGTTCGAGGGTCTCGCCATTGGAGACGCGCTCCTTGAACTCGACGGTCTTGGCGGCGAGGCCGTTGTCGTCGAGTTCCCGCATGGCGGGTTCGAGATCGTTGATCTTGGCGATGACGGGGCGTATCGCCTTGATTTCGCGCTCGTTCTTGGTGCCAAAGATTTTGGCGAGGATTGCATCGACCATGTTTGGGGGGCTTCCCCTATTTTAGCGTGGGTGGCATCATGCGGTAGCTCGCGAAGGAACGTTTGTGTCGGGCGGCAAATCGACCACGGGTACCACCCATCGCCGGACTGCTTTTCCGTTGTGGGGCAGGATGGCATCCGGGTGCCACCCTGCCCCACAACGGACACGGAGGCTTTGCGCGTAGGGCGCAAAGAGTGTGATGAAGAGGTGCTGGCGCAGCGGGATGTGCGGTTGCGGTGACCTGGAAAGGTCGCAGCAGCCAAGAATGGCTGCCCTAAATAAGGGTGCGCTAGGAGTCTGTCGGGAATAGAGCATCCCAAATTTCCCCGTGGACGTAGACGGCGAAGTCCTTTATCCTGGGTTTGTGGGCAAGAGTTTTCGAGCGGACAATCTGGATCAGGAGTTGTTGTTGCCACCGTCGTT
>CAIVPR010000027.1 GCA_903907865.1 uncultured Acidobacteriia bacterium | reverse complement strand
CGTCCGCCCCAACCACCACCCGTTCCCAGGGAGGCCTGGATCAATAGACCAAAGACCCCGGACAACAATACTCAGTAAATTCGGCTTCGGGGTGTCTCAAAGTGCTTGACATGTTCCGAACTTCGGAAAGGTACTCGCGTGCCGACAGGGTCACATCCGACGCCTCCAGCCGCGGCAGCCGCGTGCGGACCTCCTCGAAGACCCTCACCATCCACTCAGTAGTCGAATGTGCCGCACCCAGATAGGGCGGCACTTCGATCTCCCTGGTCTCCACGCCGCCGACCGTCGCCAAGACCACGCAACGCAGCCGTTCGGCCAGAAATCGGTGCCGCATCCAGAGGTCTCGCCACCCGTCGATCCGATGCTTCAGGATCAGGATCAGCAGTAGCGACGCGAACTCCAATAGGGCGCCCGTGACTTCATTTAGCAGGAGGCCGCGCCTTCCCAGAAACCCAAAGACGATGGAGCAGACCGCTAGGCAGTACATCCCGACACCGGTATATAGGCAGTACCGCTGGTTTTTTCCCGCTACTGCGGATGCTCTCGCGTAATGCGGCAGCAACTCCTTCGTCGCTAGAAAAATGGCCTTCGGAGGCACAAAGCCGGTCTTCTTCGGCTTCTCGAAAAACTCGTGCCTTGACTTTTCCACGCGGGCCACGCTCACGCGTTTCTCGTTGTACCGGTCGATTCTCGGAATCGCGGCCGCATCGAGACCGCTCCCGACCGCATAAATCGCGCACACCCCCGCCCAGACCCGGATCACGGGCCGACCGAGTTCGACTGCATAGTCCACGATCTCGACCGTGCCGCCCCGCCCGTCCGACGGCTTCCGCGTACCGTCCCAAACCGCGATCAACACATCGCATTGGTCCACGATGAATTGCCCGGCTGCCTCGTACGAAGCACGCCGACCATCCTCGGCTTCGCGCTCGTCCGGGTAATCGTCGCCAATCAACCTGTCCCGCCGCCAAGCGGGCCGCAGGCTGCTGCCCAGAAGCAAACGGAATTGCCTCTTCGACCATCCCGACCGGAAATCTTGGAGGTAATCGGCCTCCACCATCGGCAGCACCGCATCCAGCCGCGCCTTTTTCTCCCGCATCAACGTACGGGCGACCACCCGGTCCGCACCCTCGGCCAGTGCTGACAAAATCGAATACGCTACCGGCGGATGACCGTGATCGAAGGCCTTCGCTACTGTCCCGCGTTGCGACTCCGGGTAGAGTTCCCGGACCCTTTTGTTCACCGCCTCCAGGATCATGGGCCGCAATAGGCGCAAGGGCGGCAGCCCCGACCGTTTCCCGGTCACGCCGATCCTCAGCCGGTACGGAACCGGTTCGATGTGTGCGTGGGGGTGGCCGCGAAACAGCTTCATCTGGGAGACGCCGAATATTCGACTTTCCCGATTGTAACCAAGGGTCTTGTCCCCCGCCACTCTGCCCTAGACGTCCAACCCCACCGACCGCATCAAATCCAGCGCATTGCTCCGCGTCACCACACCCTCCCGCATCGTGTAGTCGAAAACGAGCCGCCCAGCCTCCAGACGGTCCTCGAAATGGGTGTTGACGGCCTGCGGGGCCAGGTCGTCCGCGACCCGCGCCAGCGACAGGTCGTGCGTCGTCGCAATGCCAATCGCACCCCGCGCAATCAACGCCCGTATCAGCCCCTCGGCCCCAATCGACCGGTCGTGCGAGTTTGTCCCCGCCAGCAATTCGTCCAACAGAAACAACGACGGGGCAGGGAGGTCCAGGATCTGCTTCAGCCGCAGGATTTCCGCCATGAACCGCGAATGCCCCTCCTCCAGCGAATCTGTCGACCGGATCGACGCCCCCAGCGCCACCGGCGAAATGCGCAGCCTCCGCGCCCGCACCGGAGCTCCCGCCAGCGCCAGCACCGTATTCACGCCCACCGCCCGCAGCAGCGTGCTCTTGCCCGACATGTTCGACCCGCTGACAACCAGCAACCGCAGCGGCGCATCGATGCAAACGCTGTTGCGCACGCAGCGGTCAGGCGCAATCAGCGGGTGCCCTAGCGAGTCGCCGTCAAAAACAGCGCCGTCAGCGAAGTCGGGGAACGGGTCGGCGGGATTCTCCCACGCATAGCCCGCCAGAGACGAGAGCGCCTCCAGTTCCGCCACCGCATCCAACCACTTCGCCACCTGCCTACCGTTTTCGGCGCGCCAGTGCTCCAGCGCCATGCCGATCTGCGTTCCCCAGAGCACCACCGGCCCCACCGTGCGGACAATCACGTTGTCGCGCGAATCCAGCAGTTCCATCCAACGTCGCAAACGCGCGATGCGGTGCGATGCGGGGCGTCCGTCCACCCGTAGATTCTCCCGAACACGCGCCAGCAGGGGCGAGCGAAACTCCTGCCCTTCCAGAACTTCCAACAGCCGCGCCAGCAAATCAAGGTCGCGGGCCGGCTCATGCACGGAAAACAGGACATCCAGAATCCGGGGTCGCAGCCACAACGCAAAACCACCCTCGACGAAACCTATGGCCATCATCGCGATGCGCGCGTTGACGCCAAGAAATGCCGTCCCCGCGAGCCAAACCAAAATTCCCCCCGCGATGAGCGACAGCACCAGCGCCACCACGCGCAGGCCCGCTGGAAATCCCGTCCCCGACGCTTCGGCCCACGTCACCAATCGCGCCGGGTCCGTCGCCGCACCGAAATCGTCCGCGACCACCGCGAGTTCTTCGCGCAGGTGCAAGTTCCCGCGCAGTTCGTTGATCGCCGCGTGCCGTTCCCCCAGCGTTTCCACCGGAGCGGCGCTCGAAAGCCATGCCGCCAAACGCGCCTCGCCGCCCTTGGTGCGGGCACCGGAAAGTAGTTCAAACAGGCTGCCGCGGCCAAAGATGTCGAGGTCCGAGGTGTATGGATGATGCGGATCGGCGAAGGCCTCGCCGGTCGAGCCCTGGCCCCGCCATTTATGGTCCAAGCGCGCGATGCCGCGCTCATGGAAGCGTATCGCGCGTTTCAGCCGTTCCACCCCTTGAGTGAGCCGCGACTGCCACGCCACCAGAGCTGTAAACGCGGCGACGGGGACGAAGAGAACGGGAATCGCAATCTGTCCTTGGATCACCAACCAAAACGCCCACGCCAGACCCGCCATGACCAGCAAACGCAGCCATGCGATCCGACGGGCGGTCGCCTCGGCGGTACCCAATTCCACCCGGCGGTCCGCCACGCGGGCGGAGTAGGTTTCACGTGGGGAATCGGTCGGGGGAATGGATGGCACCTTGCTCCAGTATCCCCTCCGCTCCAATGCATGCTCCTATCCGGCCTGAGGCGGGACGAATTCGCGCCACCATTCCCCCGAACTTAAACGCTAACCGCCCCCTTTCGATATACTGGATCACCAAGGGTCCCTCCATGAAGTCCATCCTCCGCCTTGTTTCATTCTCCCTGCTGACCGCGCTCTACACCTTTGCCCAAAGCGGCGCAGCCAGCCTCCAGGGCACCGTCAAGGACGCCTCCGGTGCCGTCGTGCCCGGTGCCAAAATCAACATCACGCACGTCGAGACCGGCGTCAAGTCCGGCACCGTCTCCAATAACGACGGCTTCTTCGTCTTCCCCCCGGTCCAAATCGGCAACTATCGGGTCCGCTGCGAGGCCACAGGCATGAAGGCATGGGAAGAAACGGTGACACTCGTCACCGGCCAGGTCGCCGACATCAACCCTAAATTGACCCTCGGAGACGTTACCCAGACCGTCGAAGTCACCGCCGAAGTGCCGCTCGTGACCACCAGCGACCCCACCGACGCCACCACCCTCGACGAAAAGCGCATCAAGGATCTCCCCATCAACGGCCGCGACCTCAACACCCTCATCTCCGACGTCACCCCCGGCATCGAATACGGCGGCAACGTCAACGACGGTGCTCGCACCGGCGGCCTGATGACCTACTCCACCAACTACTCGCAGGACGGCGCCTCGGCCAACAACCGCGAGTTCGGCGGCTCCACCGGCCTCCAGGGCCTAGAATCCGTCGGCGAGGTGCGCATCGAGACCAGCACAGGCAACGCCAAATCCTCCTCCCCCGCCTCCATCATCATCACCACCAAGGGCGGCACCAACGCTTTCCACGTCTCCGGTTACGAAACGGCCCGCAACAACTGCTGCCTGGTGGCAAAGCACATCCAGGACGTGAACTCCAACGGCACGCCCTTCCAGTTGCCGAAGCTGATCCGCAACGAGTTCGGCGGTTCCGTCGGCGGACCGGTTATCCTCCCGTCACTCGGCTTGAACGGCCGCAAAATCTACAACGGCCACAACCGCACCTTCTTCTTCGTGTCGCGCGAGGCCGTCTACCTGCGCCAGGGTCTAACCAATTCCTACTCGGTGCCCACCGCCGCCCAGCGCCAAGGCAACTTCTCCGGCCTCGAAACCAGCACCGGCCTGCCGATCACCCTTTACGACCCCAACACCAGCGCCATTCAGACCATCAACAACCGCCCCATCACCGTCCGGTCGCCCTTCCCCGGCAATGTAATTCCCATCAGCCGCGAAAGTCCGTTGGCGAAGTACATGTACAACATCACGCCGATGCCGAACGACACCACCGAGCCGAACATCACCACGAACCTGAAGTACGCCTTCGGCAACAGCAGCCTGCCCAACCAGAACAACAACCCGATCACCATCCGCGTCGACCACCGCATCTCCAACAAGGACAACTTCTTCGCCAAGGCCAACTGGGGCAAGCAGATCTCCTGGTTCCTCGGCACCAGCGGCTCGAACGGGGTGCCGACCAGCAACTACGAGGCGAACGTCACCTACCTCCCCATGCAATCGTGGGGCGCGGCTTTGAGCGACACGCACGTGTTCTCATCATCATTCTTCGTCGAAAACCTGCTCAACAAGACTTGGCAGACCACCAAGACCATCGACGGTCCGCCCGGTGCCCAGAAGGATTGGGCGTCGGTCCTTGGTCTGCCGAATCCCTACGGCCAGATCGGATTTCCGAACATCACCTCCGTCGGCTTCACCAACTACATCGAGGGCGACAACCGGCGCTTCCTGTCGAGCGGCATGATGACTGCGGCCCAGAACTACACGTGGATCAAGGATCGCCACACCTTCCAGTTCGGCTGGTCGTGGCACGACGAGGTCCAGCGCCTCCAGCCGGACCAGGGCAATATCTCCGGTTCCGCCACGTTCAACAGCTCGGCGACGGCGCTAGAGAGTTCCACCAGCGGCTCCACCGGAACCCCGGCCACGGTCGGAAACACCGGTTACGACGCGGCGAACTTCTTCCTCGGCGACGCGGCGACTTACTCCATCTACCTGTCGCGCGGAGTCATGAAGGTTTCCCAGAAGACCATGGGCAACTATTTCCAGGACAGCTGGAAAGTCAACGGCCGCCTCACCCTGACCCCCGGCCTTCGTTGGGACATCAATCCGGCATGGCAAGACAGCAACCACCTGCTCAACACCTACGACGTGAAGAACCACAAGGTCGTACTGGCCGAATCGCTCGACTACTACATCGCCCACGGTGCCACAACGCCGCAGGTCGTCGCCAACTTCCAGAAAGTCAACGTGCAGTTTGAGAGCGCCAAAGACGCGGGCCTGCCGGGCAACTTGTTTCCCAGCAATTTCTACGACTTCGGCCCGCGCATGGGTGCGGCCTACCGGTTCTTCGACGGCAAGAAATCCTTCGTCCTGCGCGGCGGCTACGGCTTGTATATCTCTGGACTGCCCCTGCGTACTTTGCTGGCTCAGTTTTCCGGCCAACTGCCCTTCAAGGCGACCTTCCAATACAATCCGAACAGTTCGGCCTATAGCCCCGACGGCAACAACAGCTACCTGCTGACGCACGCCTCGCCGATCATCGCCGGCCTGAACTCCCAAAACCCGGTAGACATCACCAATCCGAATTCCCTCGGAGTGGGTCAGAGCGTGACCGGCCTCGCCACCAGCCTGCCGAGCTCGAAGGTTCAGGAGTGGAACGCCGAACTGGAGAAGGAACTCGGTCACCAGATGGTGTTCAGATTGAAGTACAGCGGGAAGCACGGGTCGAACTTGGACCAGTTGGACAACATCAACCCGCAGATGTCGGACTACAACTGGTATGTCAGCACCTACCAACCTACTCCGACCGGCACGTACGCCAACACCGCGCGCCGCGTCTATGACCAGACGGCCTATACAACGATCAACATCCTGTCCAAGACGGGCATGAGCAACTCCGAGACCGGAACCGTGGAGATTGACAAACGGTTCAGCAAGGGTCTGCAATTCCAGTGGTTCTATACCCTGACCAACGCCTATCGACTGGCCGGCAACTCGTTCCGCGACGGCTTGGGTACCATCCCGTCGCAGTTTGCTCCGGGAGCGGTCCCGACCGACCCGGCGGCGCTGAACAAGTTCCTCAACTATGCGCGCGACACCGGCGTCCCGCAGCACCGCGTCCGCTGGAACTGGATCTACAACCTGCCGGTCGGACGCGGCCAAAGCTTCCTGCACAACGCTCCGAAGTGGCTGGACGCGGCGTTGGGCGGCTGGACCATGACCGGCAGCGGCACCATGGTGAGCAGCTGGTTCGCCTTGGATGCCTCGAACTGGAATTTCACCGGCGCGGGCGTTCAGGTGTACGGCAAGAGCATCCCCATCGAGGATTGCACCGCCACCCCCGCTACCGCCAAGACCGCAGCCGACGCCCGCTGCTACTCGGCATATCTCTACTGGAACGGCTACATCTCGCCCAGCCGCATCAACAGCAAGAACGCGAATGGCGTGCCCAACGGGTATGTCGGGATTCCGGATAACTACAAGCCAGCGGTCACGCCTCTGGTCCAGTACGGCCAGGCGGGCGCGGCGACAGGCGACTACGACACCAATTATGTCTATGTGAAGCTGACCAACGGCACCTTGCAACGCGTTCTCTACGACAACAGCCTGAACCCGTTCCGCAACCAATACCGGCTGGGACCGTTCAACTGGATCATGGATTCGTCAATGCGCAAGACCTTCAGGTTGACGGAAAAGCGCGGCACGCTGCGGGTCGGCATCGACGTGTTTAATGTGTTCAACAACCAGGGCTTGAACGCGCCGGGTACGAACGGCGTGGTGACGATCAACCGGTCGTACAACCCCTACGGCTTCCAGCCCCGGCAGGTGCAGGGAAGCTTCCGGTTCGAGTTCTAGAAACGGCATTTGGGTTCGCGACCGCGCTCACTCGCGTTCGCCCCTCTGCAAGGATCAATATGTTGCCGAGCCGCGACCGCAAGGGAGCGGTGAAGGTGGTGATCCTCGCGGGCAACCCAACCAGGAGGTGTGGCCGCGAACCGCCGGCGGGGTAAGAAAACAGTGTCTTTCCCACGCTCCACACACCACACCCACCCATCCGCGATAACATAATCAGGAACCCACCATGCACACCGTGATCCGAGCCCTCGCCGTAACGCTCCTCCTCGCTGCCGCCGCCTTCGCCCAGAACGCCAACGGCCGCATCTCCGGCACCGTCGCCGACAAGTCCGGCGCCGTCGTCCCGAAGGCCAAAATCACCGTGACCAACCAGGACACCAAGCTCTCCTGGAAGGCCGCCACCGACGACAAGGGCTACTACATCGTCATCAACCTCCCCGTTGGCGCCTACGATGTTGGCTCCACCGCCGACGGCTTCCGGCCCGCTCTCCAAAAGGGCTTTGACCTCCCCGACAACGGCCGCGTCACCGCCGACTTCAAGCTCGAACTGGCCGGTACCAACCAGTCCGTCACCGTCACGGATGCTGTCGAGACCGTCAACACCGTCTCCGGCGAACTCGCCACCACCATCGACTCCGAGCAGGTCCAGGACCTCGCCCTCAACGGCCGCAACTACCTAGAACTCGTCACTCTGATGCCCGGCGTCGCCATGATGTCCCTCGACCAAATGGCCACCACCACCAGCCTAAGCGTCACAGGCCAGTCCATCAACGGCAACCGCACCGACACCAACCACCTCTCGGTCGACGGTGGCTCCAACCTGGATTCCGGCTCCAACGGCAGCCAGATCAACAACGTCGGCGTCGACTTCATCCAGCAGGTGCGCATCCAGACCTCGGCGTTTTCAGCCGAATTCGGGCGCAACTCAGGCGCGAATATCAATGTGGTCACCAAAGGGGGCGGCAACCAATACCACGGCAGCCTCTTCGAAACCCTCCGTAACGACGCCCTCGACGCCAAGGACTTCTTCGCCCCTGTCAAGCCCCTCCTCCGTTTCAACGACTACGGATGGAGCTTCAACGGCCCGGTCGCATTCGGTCCCCTCAAGAAGGGCAAGTTCTTCTTCATGGTCGGCGAGGAATGGAAGAGTATCCACCACTACACGAACCCGTCCAGGCAGACCCTTCCAACAATCGCCGAAACCCAGGGCAATTTCTCCGACCGCCCCACCCAGGCCATCTACTTCCCCGGCACCAAAACCCCCCTTCCCGGCAACGTCATGCCCCAAAGCCTGATCACCCCGGACGGCAAGGCGATCATGGCCGTTTACGCCAAGATGAGTACCTTGGCCTCCGTCTACACCAATACGCCGGTCGGCAACAATACCACCTACCAGGCCTACAACCCGTTCAATTGGCGTGAGGACATCGCCCGTATCGACTACCACCTCAGCGACCGCCAGAACTTCTACTTCCGCTACGTCCACGACAACTACAACACCATCGACCCCTTCGGTACCTTCGGTTCGTCGCCCGTGCCCAACACTCCCACATTGCGCCACCGTCCAGGCTTCGGCCCACAGTTCGGCTACACGTTCGTTGTCAACAACCACATGGTGAACGAATCCAAGCTCAGTTCCTCTTGGAACGGCCAGCGCACCTATATGCAGGGCGACCTGTGGAAACGCGCCACCTACGGGTTCCAGTTCCCCCGCGTGTTCGGCGGCAACGGAGAGTATCCCGAGGGTATGCCGGACGTCACCGTCAGCGGTTTCGCCACCATCTACTCTGCCGATCACGTCTTTCTGAAGTCGCCCACCACCGACATCAGCCTCTCGGATAACATCACCTATACTTTCCGGGAACACACTTTCAAGGGAGGCGCCTTGATCGTCCGGAACCGCAAGGACCAGAACGCCACCTCCTACTACGACGGCCTCGTCGCCTTCAACAGCAGCGGCGTGCCGAACACCACAGGCTATACTCTCGCCGACGTCCTGACCGGCAATTTCCAGACCTACACCGAGGCCGCCAACGACCCTGTCGGCCAGTTCCGCTTCTCGCAGTATGAAGGCTTTGTCCAGGATTCCTGGCGCGTCGCCAAGCGCTTCAGTGTCGAAGTTGGGATGCGCTTCAGCCATTACCTCCCGACCTATGCTGTGGCCAACAACTTGTCGAACTTCGTACCATGGCTGTACGATCCCGCCAAGGCTGTCCAGATGACCACCGCTGGTCTCATCGTTCCGAATTCAGGCAATCCCTACAACGGTCTTATCACCGTGGGTGACGGCATCCCCGCCAACCAGGCCAGTCGAGTTTCCAACGCCAACAACTTGCAGGGCATTCCCCACGGCGGACCGCGCGGTCTTTACAACACCCAGAACCTCTACATGCCGCGCTTCAGCTTTGCATGGACGCCGTTCAAGGACAACAAGACCTCCTTGCGCGGCGGCTTTGGCACTTACCACGACCGCCCCGAAGGCAACCTTGTCTTTTCCCAGACCAAGCTCCCGCCGTTCACGCCCCAGGTGCAATACCAATACGGCAACCTCTCGAACCCCGGCGGAGGCAGCGCTCCGGCCGCAGCCCCCCAGGGCGGAATCACAGCCATCGACCCGAATTTGAAAGTGCCGGTTGTCGATACCTTCAACTTCGGCATCCAGCGCGAACTGCCCTGGGCCATGATGCTGGAAACCACATGGGCGGGCAACGTCGGTCACCACCTGCTCCGCGAGCCCAATATCAATACCCCCAGCTTCGCCGCTTTGGAGGCCAACCAGAACCTGCCCAGCGCGACCCGGCTCGCCACCAACTCGCTGCTCCCCTACAAGGGCTACACCTCGATCGGCTACTACAAGAGCGACTCCAACTCGAACTACAACGCCCTGCAAGTCCGCGCCACCCGCCGCAAGGGCAACGTGCTCTTCACCGTCAACTACACTTGGTCGCACGCCTTGGCCGATACGCCCGGTAACTTCAACTCCACCACCGATGCAATCGAATTCGACAACCGGCACTACAACTACGGCCCCACCAATTACGACCGTCGCCACCTGTTCGTGATGACCTATACCTATCGGATCCCGTTCAAGTTCAAGGCCAACTATGTGGTCAAGAGCGCGCTTGCAGGCTGGGAGTTGAGCGGCGTGATCCGCGGCCAAACCGGCCAGTATCTGACGCCGGTCGGCAGCAATTACATCCCCAATACGCGCCGGGCGCAGTACCTTGGGTTGCCGGTCGCCTTTGCTTCAAACCAGCAGTCGATCAGCAAGTGGTTCAACACGGCGGCCTTTTCGATTCCTCCGGCCACCGCCGAGGGCAACGCCGGGGTCGGCACCATCGAGGGACCAGGTTGGCAGAACTGGGACATCTCCTTGCGCAAGGTGTTCAAGATCCGCGAGGGCGTAACCTTCCGCTTCCAGGCCGACATGTTCAACATGATGAACCACCCGAACCTGAACAACCCGGACGTGACGACCAACAATTCGACCTTCGGAGCGATCTCCTCGTCCCAGCCGGCCCGTAACATCCAGTTCGGAGCTCGCTTGGCCTTCTAAGTCTGTGTACTACCTACCCGCACCCGCATTTGTGGGGCAGGTTGCCAACCTGCGGCGGGGTCGCCGACACCGCCACGCGCCCTAAAGGCGCGGATTTGGTTGCGGCTCCGCTGCTACAAACTATGCCCTACGTTGTCAAGGCCGCACCCGTCTCCGACCCGGCGGCGGAGCTGTTTTCATTCGATGAGAAAACCATGTACGGCGGCAACAAGGTCTCCGCCGGGGACGAGATCTTTATCTTCTCGTCCGACCACCAAGGTGGTGTGGGCTTGGTGGCCAAAGGGGTCGTGACGTGGGCCGAACGCGGGCCGGGCATCCGCGTTCGGATCCAAGTCCGCCGCACGGGCTCCGCCCAAGGCAGCTTGGGACGCCGGGAACTAGCCCCGTTCCGCGAACTTACAGACGGGCAGCCACAGACCGAGCTCGCCCGCCACCTGTATCGGCAGGCCACCAACAAGATCGCGGGTATCTCGGACCACGCAGCCGCCTTCCTGCGGACCTACTTCCCGGTCGGCTAGCGGGCTGCCGGTGCTGGTCCCTCGATGGCCAAGGGTGCCAGCTGGTCCATGCTCGATACGTAGTGGATCGTCATGCCGCCCAGTTGCTCGGCCTTCAGATCCTCCTTCACGTTAACCTCGTTGTCAGCCGGGAGGATTAACTCGGTCACGCCGCAGCGGCGGGCCGCAAGGACCTTCTCCTTGATCCCGCCGACCGGCAGCACTTGCCCGGTCAGCGTGATCTCGCCCGTCATGGCGAGGTTCTCCTTGACGCGCCGGTCGGTGAGCAGCGAGAGCAGGGCCGTAGCCATGGTGACGCCCGCCGACGGACCGTCTTTCGGGATCGCCCCCGCCGGAACGTGCACGTGGATGTCGTTGGTTTTGAACACCTCTGGGTCGATGCCCAGCTTGGCCGCGTTGGACCTGACCCATGTGAGCGCGGCCTGCACCGACTCCTGCATGACCGATCCCAGTTGCCCTGTCATCATTAGGCCTTTGGCACCCGGCATCTTGCCCGCCTCGATGAATAGGACGTCGCCGCCCGACGCGGTCCAAGCCAGCCCGACCGCCACCCCGGGACGCCGCGTCCGCTCTGCGACCTCCGTGTCGGGCCGGAACCGGGGCGCGCCGAGGAACTCCTCGACCAAGGCCGCCGTCACCACCGTGACGGGCTCCTTGCCCTCGGCATACCGGCGTGCCACCTTTCGGCAGACCGATCCGATCTCGCGCTCCATGTTGCGCACGCCCGCCTCGCGGGTGTACCGCCGTACCAGGAACCGTACGGCGTCGTCCTCGAACTCGAGGGGTCGTTCCTCGCCCAGTCCGTTCTCCGCCTGCTGCTTGGGGATCAGGTAGCGGAAGGCAATGATGACCTTCTCCTGCTCCGTGTAGCCTTGGAGCTGGATGATCTCCATGCGGTCCCGCAGTGCGTCCGGGACGGTGTCCAGGACGTTGGCGGTGGTGATGAACAGGACCCGCGACAGGTCGAACGGTTGGTCGAGGTAGTTGTCGCGGAAGGTCGCGTTCTGTTCGGGGTCGAGGACCTCCAGCAGCGCCGCCGACGGGTCGCCCCGGAAGTCGCGCCCCAGCTTGTCAACCTCGTCCAGGATGATCACGGGGTCGTTTGCCCCGGCGCGGCGCAGCGATTGGATGATCTGGCCCGGCAGCGCGCCTATATAGGTGCGGCGATGGCCCCGGATCTCGGCCTCGTCGTGCATGCCTCCCATCGAGATGCGCTGGAACTTGCGCCCCAGGGCGCGCGCGATCGACCGGCCCAGCGAGGTCTTGCCGACGCCTGGAGGTCCCACGAAGCACAGGATCGGGCCCTTGAGCTTCGGCTTCAGCTGCATGACGGCCAGGAAGTCGAGGATGCGGTTCTTGACCTTTTCGAGGTCGTAGTGGTCCTCGTCGAGGATCTCGGCGGCGCGGCGGACGTCGACCGCCTCGCCCGAGGAGGTGCCCCATGGCAGGGCCACCATCCATTCGAGCCACGTGCGGGCCACGTTGTGCTCGGGCGACATCGGCGTGATGCGGGAGAAGCGCGTAAGCTCCTTGAGCGCCTCTTCCTTGACTTGGTCCGGCATCCCTGCCTTTTCGATCTTGGCGCGGAACTCCTCTGTCTCCTGTTCGCGGTCCTCGCCCTCGCCCAGCTCTTTCTGGATCGCCTTGAGCTGCTCGCGCAGGTAGAACTCGCGCTGGCTGCGGGACAGTTGGCCTTCGACCTGCGACTGGATCTTCTGCCGCAGTTCGAGCAACTCCACCTCGCGCGCCAACTGGCGGTTGATGTAGTCGAGCCGCTTGACGGGCTCGGTCTGTTCGAGCACCGACTGCCGTTCGGCATGTCCGAGGTTGGGCAGCGTGCCCGCGATGAAGTCGGCCAGTCGCCCGATCTCGTCGATGCTGCCGGCGGCGGACGAGACCTCGTCCGAGATGTTGGGGCTGGCCGCGATGAGCTGTGAGAACTCGGAGAGGACGTTTTGGCGTAGCGCCGTCAGTTCCGGGGTGATCTCCGGTTCCACTTCCGCGAACCGCTCGATCCGGGCTCGGGGGAAGGGCTCGGAGGCGGTGTACTCGATGGTCCGCATCCGCGCCACGCCTTCGCAGAACAAGAGTTGGCCTTCGCGCATCCGAACCACCTTGTGGACGATGGCGACGGTGCCGGTGTGGTGGAGTTCGGCGTTCTCCGGGGCGTCGACCCGGGGGTCGATCTGGGAGACCACGCCGATCATGCGGCTTTCACCCAGCGATTCGACCAGGGCGATCGACGCGGGGCGGCCTACGCTCAAGGGGAGCAGCGCATTGGGGAACAGGACCGTATCGCGGACCGCCAGGATGGGCAGTTCCTCCAGCTCGACCGGAGCGTGGGCGACGGCGTCAGGTGCCGACTCCAACTTGACCTCGTCCTCTGTCTGCCCGGCAATGTCAGTACTTGCCGCAACGTCGACCTCTTCCGGGGCTGGAGCTTGTACTTCAATCCCCGCGTCGGTCTCTGTTGCGACAGCGTCCACCGGGGCGTTGTCCGTCGTGTCCATGTTTTCAGTATGACGGACCGGTCCCCGGCTCCTGGAAGCCGGCCGCCGGGTAGGAGCCAAGCACCCGGAGCATGTCCGCCATCTCGGCCAAGTGCCCCAGCGCGTTCCGGGCCGGAGCCTCGTCCGGGGATCCGATGAAGTCCAGGTAAAATAGGTACTCCCAAGGCTTGCCCCTCAACGGCCGGGACTCGATCTTGGTCATGTCGAGATCCCGGAGGGCCAGCGCGGCCAGACTGCGGAACAGGGCACCGGGAACGTTCTTCACCGTGAACACGATTGTGGTCTTGTACTTCACGCCGATGGCCGGGGCTGGCTCCGGCGGCGCGGAGTTGGGCCGGAGGAGGAAGAACCTCGTAAAGTTCTGCCTGTCGTCTTCGATGGACGTCTTGAGGATCGTCGCCCCGTAAATGGGTGCGGCCGCGGCGGACGCGATCGCTCCCGCGTCCTTCAACGATTCCTCCATGATCATTTTGACGCTTCCCGCCGTATCGTAATATGGCGTCCTCTTGATCTGGGGGTTGGCGTCGAAGAAGTGGAGGCACTGGGCCAGAGCCACCGGATGGGAAAAGACCCTGGTGAGGTCCTCAAACTTCACGCCGGGAGGCGCGATCAGATTGTGCACGATCCGGACGAAGGTTTCCGCCCGGATGCCGAGGTCGAACTTCAGCAGGTGGTCGTAATTTTCATGGATCGAACCATGTAAGGTGTTCTCTATCGGGATCGCTGCGGCGTCACAAGTTCCGTTTGTCACGGCCTCGAAGACCTGCTGGAAGGTGGGGAAGGGAACCGGCACCGCTTCTTCGCCCGCGAGTTGGCGCGTTGCCACTTGGCTGAAGGCGCCCAGTTCTCCTTGGAACCCGACCCGGATCGGGGCTGCGCTGGTGTTCGTCATGGTTGTTATTCCTCGTCCCCGGAGTCTTCCGTGTCGGGATCCGTCGGAGTCCGGTCTAGTTTCGGGACCTGTCGGGGACCTTTCGGCGCGCCCTGCCACCGCCGGATACTTGGATCTGGCAGTCCTAGGAGGTCCAGTATTCTATCTACACTGGAATCAACGAGATCTTCCACCGTCTCGGGCCGGTTGTAGAAGCCGGGAATGGGCGGCGCGATGATGGCCCCCATCTCCGAGAGGGCCGTCATGGTCCTGAGGTGGCCGAGGTGGAACGGGGTCTCCCGGACCATTAGAATCAGTCGCCGCCGCTCCTTCAGCACCACGTCGGCCGCCCGGACGATCAGGTTGGAGCTGATCCCGTATGCGATCGCCGACATCGTATGGATGGAGCAGGGTGCCACCACCATGCCGTCGATGCCGAAGGAGCCGCTCGCGATCGGGGCTCCGATATCCTCAAGGGGCCAAGTGTAGTGGGCGAGCGACTTCAGGTCGGCGGCGAGATGCCCCGTTTCGAGGAAAAGCGTCTTCTCCCCGGCACGGCTGAGGACCAGATGCACCTCCACGTCGGGCTGGCGCGCCAGCCGTTTGAGCAGTCTGAGGGGGTAAATGGCCCCGCTGGCGCCCGTGACGCCAATTACAACCCGCACGGGAAGGCCTCCGGGGCCAGTTTTGTTCCGATTTCAGAACAATGCTTGGCGGATTTGTTGATCCGGGAACAGGCAAAACGGTATAATCCCGTCATAGAGAGGCACGACACGTGGCTGGCGCTCCTGCGATCCACGTCCCGAGACAGGATCATAGCATGGACGACGCCGGACAGCGGTTGCGGAAAGTTAGAGAGAGGCTGAGCCTCCGTTTTCGCGACGTGGAGCAAGCGAGCCAGCAGATTGCCGAACGCCATGGCAACCCCGACTTCGCCGTCCTGATCAGCCGCCTTTCCGATATCGAGTCGCATGGCACTCTGCCCTCCATCTATAGACTTTACTCGCTTTGCTGCATCTACCGGCTGGACTTGGTGGAAGTGCTGAGCTGGTTCGGCATTCCGGTGGACTCCATGGCTGCCGATGCGGGCGTGATCGACATCGAGAAGACCCACGCCGTCAAGTTCAACCCCGAGGGCGCGGAAGTGATGCTTCCCATCTCGATGGACCCCGGAATCGACCTTCGGCGCACGTTCTTCGTGAGCGAGGTGGTCCAACGGTGGGGCAAGCTCCCCCTGGCCCTCGTGGGCGGGATGGATCTGAAGAGGTACCGGTACGGGTTCGTCGGCACGCAGGATTGGGGCATGAATCCGGCAATCCCTGCCGGGTCCCTGCTGGTCATCGACGATTCGAAGCGCCGAATCCAAAATGGCGGCTGGCGGAACCAAGCCGAGCGGCCGATCTACTTCCTCGAACACCGCGACGGCTACTACTGCCGTTGGTGCAGTGTGACCAACGGCATGCTCAGCCTGATTCCGGATCCCTCGTCGGAGGAACCGGTGCTGACGTTTCCGGTGGACGAGATTGACGTGGTCGGGCAAGTGGTCGGGGTCGCTATGAGTCTGGATCCCGAGGCTCGACGCCACACTCGCTCCTAACCAGTTCCAGTACCACGCGAAGATCGGACTCGAAGAGACGGCGTTCGACGTCGCGGGTCTCCGCCGGCATCCACGCCGCAAACGGCGGAAGTCTGGACCACGTGGCGATGACGGTCGTGCGGTCGCCCTCCTGTTCCGTCAGATAGGTCTCCAAGTCGTCCTTTTGGCTGCGCAGGTCGAACTGGAGCCATTGTTGGAAGACCGACGCGTGGCTCTGGCGCGCGATGCGGTCCACTTCCGCGGCCCCCGCCCGTTGGGCAAGGCCAAAATGGACATATGCCCCCGTGTTCGGATTCCGCAAAGAGGCGAGGTACGCCAAACGTCCGAGAGTCGTCGGGATCCGCCCGAGGGTCCTGTTCCACGACTCCTCGGCCAGTCCCAGCCGTGCGCGACTCACTCTTGCTCCTTCCGGTGCCGGAACCGCTTCACCGTGGTTTTCCTGGCGGCTAGACACGAAATTCCCATTGTCCACGTTCCGTTTTCGAGACTTTTAATGGCGCGGACACAATTCGGTAGCCAGCTTGCGTAGACTCCAGTTGTACCCCAAAGAACACTCAAGGAGATTCTACCAATGCGCAAACTCATCACCATCCTCGTCCTGACCGTTTCCGCCCTCGCCGTGAGCGGCGCGGCCAACGCCTACGTCGGTCCGCAGTGCGGCGACAACTGCCCGTTCGTGCGCTAGGCGCTGGGAACCGGCGTCAGAACCAGCCTGCCAGCAGGCATCAACGAGACCATTGACAAAACTTAGGAGCCAATATCCCATGCGTAAATTCATCACCATCGCCGTCCTGACCGTTTCCGCCCTCGTCGCGAGCGGCGCTGCCAACGCCTACGTCGGTCCGCAGTGCGGCGACCATTGCCCGTTCGTGCGCTAAGGCGCGGACCGGATTCATCCGCCGTCTCCCGTTCTCGAGTCGCAGGGTCCGCCTGCACACGGTTGTCCAACTTTCCTGCTATAATCGGGACTCGGTTGGCGTGGTGAAAGGGGCAACCTACGCGGGATGAGCTTCGAGATAGGGGCGCAGTATCTCCAGGGTGCGACAGCGGCAATAGCCGCCGCCCGGCTCATGGCACTTGGCATCGGTAAACGTCAACCAGGCCTGTTGTTCTTCCTTATCGACGTGTCTCTGGGTTCTTTTCTCTTGAACGCCTTTTCCCCGGAGTCCGCAGCCTATTTTTGGGTCTACCTCCTTGCCATGCCGGTAGCATGGATTGCGAGTATCGCGGCAGTCCGCGAGATGATTTCTCTCTCGATGGCGGCGTACCCAGGCATCCGCACCGCCTGCAGGTGGACGATGCTGGGTGCTGTCGCTGTGTCGATCGCCGTTTCCCTCTTGGTCACAGCAGCCTTCTGGCGCGGCGGAGTGGCAAAACATGGGCTCTACTACATCTTCATCATCGAGCGGTCGATCCTCTTCAGCTTGGCAGTCGTGATCGTATCGCTCCTCCTGTTCCTGTCCCACTACCCCCTCAAGCTGCACCACAACAAGTACGTATCCTGCGGATTTTTTAGCGCGATCTTCCTCTCCCAATCCGTCCAGCAGCTCTTCAGGACTTTGGCCCCCAAGCTTCACTCGGCCCGTGCCGACACCTTCCAATTGGCGATCGAAACGCTGTGTTTGGTGGGGTGGGCCCTCCTCTTGCGCCCTGAGGAGTCCTTCGTGGAGCGGAGACGATCCCCCGACGATTTCACGACGCCCGAGGAAGCCGCCCTCCTCCAACAGCTCGATTCTTTCGACAAGCTCCTTTCCCGCGCTGGTCGCCGGTAATGCGTTAAAAATTCCTTACGCTTAACCCTTGCATTTTGTCTCAGGATCAGGTATTCTCAGGACAATTATCAGGAGAGAACATCTCGATGCTACTGCTGTTTACAATCATTCTCATGACGATGCCGGCTGTCGCGCTGGCTGCGCACTTCGCGTCCAGGCTTCTCAGGCTGAACGCTTCCGCTCTGGCGGTTGAAAGCGACCACCAGTCGCTCCAACCCGCAGACGCCGAGAGGTACCGGCCCATGCTGAGGCTCCTCTCGTCCGATGACCTTCAATTGGCTGGAGGCGCTTTGGCAACAACCTTGCGCCGGGAACGAATCCAGATTTTCCGGGACTACCTCCGTTGCATCACGAAGGATTACGGCCGTTTGTTGTCCGCCGTGCGCGCCGCAATGGTCAGTTCCCAAATGGACCGTCCCGATTTGGCTGCGGCGTTGTACCGCTACCAATTCTCGTTCGCCTACGCCCTCTGCCGGATTGAATTGAGCCTGACCCTATACCGGTTCGGCGTCGGTGCGGTCGACTGCTCCGGCTTGGTCAACGCCTTGGCGCACCTGCGCTCCGAGGCGCTGGTGCTCGCTCCGTCCCAAGCCCCGGCCAACTAGAACATCCGATCCGATTCAAAGATCCGGCCAGCCCTCTTCCACGAGGCTGGCCGGAATTCCTGTTTGGAAAGTCGGATAAACCGGCGTGACGCCCAACAGCTGGAATGTTTGGCGAGCGTCCACCCGTCTGCCCGCCACCGGGAAGGTCTTGTCTCCGCCGACCGTTGCCAGCCCCATGCATTCCGAGCACCACGCCACGATTTCGGTGCTGGAACAGGGGTACTCGTCAGCGGCTGGAAGGGCTGCTTGGACGTCGGACGACAGGCCGGCATCAAGCAAAGCTGCCAGATCGTCCGCGTGGATGCGGCTGACGACCTCGCTACCCCCGCCCCTCGGAAGCTTGCCCTCCCGCAACCGCACGTGCACGCCGCGGCCAGGTCCATATATCGCCGCTGCCCGAAGAATCAGGTGGGACCAAGGTCCCGACGCGACCCAACCCTCCTCGTCAACCCGCCTGTACCCCTTCTCTTCGCACGGAGCCACCTGCGTCAGGCAATCAATGTCCTTCTGTTCGCCGTAGACGCCGGTCGATGAAATATACAGGACCCGTCTGGGCTGAACCGCCTCGATGAATCGCCGCAGATTGCCCGCATCGGGCTCGGGCACCGGCGGGACCGTGTGGACTAAGGCCGATCCCGCCGGGAACAGGGAAGGATCGATTTCGCGGATGTTCGCGCCGGCATCGGCCAAGTCGGCAAAGCGTCCGGCGTTGCGTACGGCCGCCCACACGGGTACGCCCCGGCGCAGCAACCGCCAAGCCAGCCGCGATGTTGTAAAGCCCAGGCCCAGTAGGATTACCGGGCCCGGGGAGGTGTCCTCAGACTTTGCGGAGTTTGGTGACGCGGCCAACTTCCACCCATTCCACCACGAAGATGTTCCCTGCGTGGTCGAAGCACGCGCCGTGCGGAGCCACGAACTTGCCCGGAGTGAACTTGTCGCGGGTTAGTACGCGGGTCTTGCGCCATTCGGAGGCCGAATCGTCGCCCAGATGCTCGATCACCTTGTTCTCTTTGTCGAAGATGGTGACGCGCGCGCCAAGATCAGGGACCACGGTCATGTCGCCCTTCTTGGAGAAGCCGAAGTGGCAGGGCTGGTTGGTGCCGCTGATAAAGTCGATGTGCTTGCCGTCAAGCGTGAAGCGCTGGATGCGGGCATTGCCACGGTCGGCCACAACCAGGATCGGCGATTTACCGCGGTTATCCACGATAATGCCGTGCGGTGTGGAGAGCTGGCCCGCTTCCTTGCCGGGGCCGCCAAAGGTGCGGATGTACTCGCCCTTGCTGTTGTAGTGGTTGATGTAGCTGGAGCCGTAGCCGTCGCCCACGTAGATGTCGCCGTTGGGGGCGATGGCGAGGTTGGTGGGGCTGTACTTGATCTTCTTGCCGTCGGCACCGGGCTTGTAGGGCGCGGCCTGCTCGGGATAGCCGATGCTCCAGACCACCTCGCCCTTCAGCGTCGCCTTCACCACGACCGCGCGCTTGGTGTCGCAAAGGTACAGGTATTCGGTCGAGCCTTCCTTGTGAATGTGGAGGCCGTGCGCGCCGCCCATGAAGTCCGGGCCCCAGCTGGTGACGAACTTGCCCTTGGCGTCGAAGATCACCATCGAGTTGTGGCTGGTGCTCGACTTGTTCACCGTGTGGTGGACGTAGATGTGGCCTTGCGAATCCTCGCAGACGCCGTGGGTGTTGCCGTAGGCGATGTCGGCCGGGAGTTCGCCCCAGTCGTGGATGACCTCGAACTGGTGGGCGCCGGTGCCGATCACCGGAAGGGTGCTGCCCGACTTCTTTGCGCCCAGGATCGCCGGGGCCGCCGCTACGGTGGCCACGCCAGCTACGCCGGCCACAAAATCTCTACGCGTTGTTTCGCTCGATTGCCGCATGGGTTTGAATTTATCACAACACGGGGCGGGTCTGCACGGCGTTTTCCCGCAGTCCCCTCAGGAGCAGCCATGCCAGCAACGGGGGAAGCGCCACCATCCAGCAGACCGGTCCGTAGCCGTAGTGGTCGACCATCCGGCCGATCAGCGGCGAAATGCCTGTCTGGAGCAGCCCGTAGGCGAATACCAGCGCCGAAATGGCCGTTCCGGCACGCTCCCCGCCCCAGAGGTCCACCGGGATCGTGTACAGGTTGACGCTGCCGGCCAACGTGAAGAAGTAGCTGGCAGAGGCTACGGCCGTGGCGAGCATCGGGGTCGGGCAACTCGGGGCCAGCACCGTCACCAAGCACCCGACCGCACTCACGAGCATTGCGAAGACCCGCGCCTGGACCGGCGGCAGGCCACGCCCAATCGCCATCCGCGAAATCCAACCGCCCGCGAAACCGCCGCACACCGACGCGACAGGAGGTATCCATGCCCAGCCGTTTGCCTGCCCAGGCGTCAGGTGGTACGTCTGTGTGAGGTACAAGGTCGTCCAGTTCGACCAAAACGTGTATCCCACCATCCAGAGGATGCTCGCCACCGCCAGCAGTAGCAGCTTTTCCGGATGGGCCAGCCGCCCCTTGGAGCCACTTGGCCGCGGGGCTACCTCCTGGTACGGCGGCACCGTGCGGCGCACCAGCATCCAGAGCGGAATCCAGATCAACCCAGCGGTTGCGCAAACGAAGAATGGCGACCGCCAGCCGGGCAGGGACCGCACCAGCAACGGCGCCACGACCATCCCGATCCCGATCCCGACCTGGGTCATTGCCGCGCCCAGCGCCCGGTTGCGCGGTTCGAGGTAGATCGAGTTCAGCTTGCCCGCGGCCGGCACCCCGGTCGACTCGAACGCTCCGAGCGCGGCCCGCGCGGCACCCAGTTGGAACACGGTCCGCGTCCAGCCGCAGCCTGCCGCCGCCAGCGACCAGCATCCGACAGCCCAAACGATTCCTGCCTCCAGTCCCAACCGGTCCAGCAACCAGCCCGTCAGCGGCGCGGCGAGCGCATAGGCAAAAGAGAAGGCCGAGACCAGCCACCCGAAACCTTCGTTGGAGAGGTGGAACTCGGCCCGCACCGACGGTCCGGCGGCGGACAGCACCGACCGGTCGAGGTAATTCCACGTCGATGCGAGGGCGAAAAACGCTACGGCCCCCCATTGCGCCCTTGTGTTCCTGGTCATTTTCGTAGTCGGCGTGCGGAACCACCCAGTTTAGCTTGGGCCTTGGGCGTATCATGGGATTTCGGGCCGTGCGCGCCGCTTGCAATCGCCGCCGTGAATCCGGGGTCCCCGGTTCCACATCGGTAAAGCAGCGGGCATTCCGAACTGCTGAAAAACGAAAGGATTGGTAAATTCTTTGCTAGTTCCCATGGTGGTGGAACAGACTTCGAGGGGTGAGCGTGCTTACGACATCTACTCGCGGCTGCTGAAAGAGAACATCATCTTCCTTGGCACGCCGATCGACGACACGGTTGCGAATCTGGTGATCGCGCAACTGCTGTTCCTCGAAGCCGAGGATCCGGAGCGCGACATCTCGATCTACATCAACTCGCCGGGTGGCTCGATCACTGCCGGCCTTGCGATCTTGGACACGATGGCGTTCGTCCGCCCGGACATCGTCACAATTTGCGTGGGACAGGCGGCCTCGATGGGCGCAGTCCTGCTGGCTGCCGGCACCAAGGGCAAGCGCTTCAGCCTTCCGAATTCGCGCATCATGATCCACCAGCCCTCGATGCAGGGCTTGGCCGGACAGGCCGCCGACATCGACATCTACGCCCGCGAGATCCTTCGCATGCGCGAGATGTTGAACAAGATCCTGTCCGACGCCAGCGGCCAGTCGATGGAACGCGTCGCCCGCGACGTGGACCGCGACTACATCATGAGCTCGGAGCAGGCCGTCGAGTACGGCATCATCGACCGCGTCATTTCCAGCCGCGAGATGGGCCCCGTGCCGATCTCGAAGCTCTAAGCACTCGCATCGCCAAAACGGGACGGCGTTATCCCCTTCTATATGATGGGGATTTGCCGCCCCGTTCGCGTTTCCACTTATGCGTCTGAAGAATCTAGTAGCCATCGTCACGGGCGCAGCCTCCGGCATCGGTCGGGCCTGCGCCCTTCGTTTCTCCGAGGAAGGGGCGCGCCTGGTCGTCGCGGACATCAACGGTGCCGACCTGGACGAGACCGTCGCCCTGATCCAAGCCGCAGGCGGGGAAGCGGTGGCCGTTTGCAGCGACATCTCCAAGGAGGACGACGCCCGCCGGATCAGCGCCACAGCCGTGGAGCGGTTCGGAGGCATCGACATTCTGGTCAACAATGCGGCCGACTTCACCACGTTTTCGGTGGAGGACGCCAGCATGGAGAATTGGCAGCGCGTGCTCGGGATCAACGTGATCGGCACCGCAATGGTGGCCAAGCATGCCATCCCGCACATCAGGACGCGCGGCGGCGGGGCCATTGTCAACGTCGCCTCGACCAGCGGGGTGCTGGCGCAGCACAACTTCGCCACCTACAACTCCAGCAAGGCCGCCATCATGACGATGACTCGCTGCATGGCGCTGGATCTGGCCCCCTCCAACATCCGCGTGAATTCCGTCAGCCCAGGCTGCGTCATCACCACGGCCACTGAGCGCGAGTGGGTCCGCATGGGCCTGACGCGCGAGGAATGGACCGTTTCAGCTGCCGCCGAGCACATGATGAACCGTGTCGGCGAGGCCCGCGAGGTCGCCAACGCGATCCTTTTCTTCGCCTCCAGCGAGGCCAGCTTCATCACCGGTGCCAACCTGATGGTGGATGGCGGACGCAGTGCCTGGTAGATTTCCTAGGTTCCAGTACTTAGGAATTTGAAATGAGTACCCTTGGAATTGAAACAAGCCTAGGACGCCCCGCACACTGGTACTGGTGAAATCACTTCAAACTGTCCAATCCTTGGGCCTGGCCTTGGTCGCAACCGCCATGGCCGCCCATCCGGCGCTCGGCCAAACCCGCAGATTTTCAACTCAACCGGCTCCGGTTGCCACGACCCACCAGCCACGGCACGTTCGCATGCCGCTCCAGCCTTCGCCGATCCAGGCAAACGCTGTGACTCCGGCCGCCACGATCCCCTTCTGGCAGGCGACGGACGGTACTTACTCGTACCAGATGGTCGGCAACAGTCCGCTGGTGAAACAGGCATCGCCTTCCACGACGATCACCTCCCCCATTGTTCCCATCATTTTGAAGTTTTCCGACGGCACCATCTTCGACCCCACCACCACGAATACCTGTTCCTCCAAGTCCAGCCCGTCGTCGTTGGTTCTTTCCTCCCCGATCTTCGCCAGCAATGCTTGGACCGTCGGCGGCACCAGCGTCGGCACCACGCAATATGCCGATTTCTTCCAGCGCGCCAACTTTTGGACCAGCATCGGTGCCACTGGCGGGGTGAACCCCGGCTACCATACGCTGCTGAGCGCGTCCACCACCACCGCGATTACGCTGACCGTACCCGCGGCGAGCGGCGTGACCGTCGCCACATCCTGCGGGAAGCTCGGCCAAATGGACATCAACTGGTTCGACCCCCAGATCCAGGGGACGGTCTTTACCCAGCTTGCGGCCATGGGCGTGTTGCCCTCGCAGCTTCCCGTCTTCCTGCTCTCGAACGTGGTGCTGTACCAGACCACTTCGACGAACTGCTGCATCCTTGGCTACCACTCGGCGTTCAACAACAACAACGGCAGCTTCGGCGGCGCGGTCCAAACTTACGTCGTGTCCGACTTCGACACCTCCGGCTATTTTTCTGCCGCCTACTCGGACGTTGCCACTCTGTCGCACGAGATCGCCGAATGGATGAACGACCCGACCGGCAACAACCCAACCCCTTACTGGGGCCACATCGGCCAGGTCAGCGGCTGCCAGAACAACCTCGAAGTGGGCGACCCGCTCAGCGGCACCGGCGTGACCGTGACAGGCTCCAACGCCTACGTGTACCACTTGCAGGAACTGGCTTTCAAGAGCTGGTTCTACCGCGATTCCCCGGCCAGCGGCGTCAACGGCTGGTTCTCGTCCAATGGCACCTTCAAGACCGCTTCCACGCCCTGCGAGACTTCGACGACGACTCTCACCGTGAACCCGACAACGCTCGCCGCCGGGGCTTCCACCACGCTGACCGTGAAGGTCGCGGCTGCGGCGGGCTTCACCGGGACCCCCACAGGCACCGCCACTGTCGTCGCGAGCCTGAATGGCGCGACGGTTGCGACCTATACCTTGGCCGCCGGAGCCGGAACTTCGACGGTGGCGATCCCTGCAGGTAGCTACAATCTGACTGCGAATTATTCCGCTGACGCCAATTTTGCCGCCAGTTCCTCCGCTGCCGTTGCGGTGAAGGTAGGATCGGCGGCACTGACTTTGGCCCCGGTCTCCCTGGCCTTCCCGTCCACCACGGTCGGTGTCGCTTCTGCGGCCTTGGCCGTGACCGCCAAGAACACCGGTACCGCGCCGTTCACGCTCTCGTCGGTCACCGTAACCGGTGCGAGCCCCGGCGACTACAGCCAGACCAACAACTGCGGCTCCAGCGTGGCCGTCAACGCGAGCTGCACGATCTCGGTGGTCTTCAAGCCCACTGCCGCCGGCACGCGGACCGCGTCGCTCACCCTGACCGACAACGCCACCGGTTCTCCCCAAACGGTTCCGTTGACGGGCACCGCCGTCGCCGCGCTGGCACCCGCCGTGACCCTGAGTCCGTCGTCTTTGACGTTCGCCAGCACCACCGTGGGCTCTGCCGCCGCGACTCAGACCGTGACGCTGGCCAACAAGGGCAACGCGTCGCTCACCGGGATCGCGGTTTCGGTCACGGGTTCCGCCTCGGGCGACTACAGCCAGGCCAACACCTGCGGGACCTCGGTTGCCGCCGCCGGAACCTGCACCATCACACTAACCTTCAAGCCAACCGCTGTAGGGACCCGGACGGCCTCGATCAGCATCGCCGACAACGCGACGGGATCGCCGCAGACGGTTTCCCTGTCGGGGACCGGCGCTGCCGTACCCGCCCCGATAGTCTCCTTCTCGCCGACTTCGTTGACCTTCGCCAGCACCACGGTCGGCACCAGCGCCACCGCGCAGACCGTGACGCTAACCAATACCGGGAACGCGAGCCTGACGATCACCTCGATCACGCTCGGCGGGACCAATCCGGGTGACTTCTCGCAGACCAACACGTGCGGGACGTCCGTCGCTGCCGCGGCGAAATGCACCGTCACGGTGACCTTCAAGCCGACGGCCAAACTCGCCCGCTCGGCAACTCTGAGCGTGGCCGACAGCGCAGCCGGCTCCCCGCAGTCGGTGGCCCTGTCGGGCACCGGGAAATAATACCTCCAGCAACGTCGGTCATAGGGCGGTCTCCTTTCGGGGGGACCGCCCTTCGCTTTTCAGGGCTACCTCCGAAACTTTCCTGGCACTCCGCAAATTTCCGAATCCCATTTTGAAACGCGCGCGTCCCAAAATGGCACATAATGGAAGCAGAGTACCGGTACCCGCAATCCATCGCGCGGACCCCAATCGGAGGAAACTTTGAAAACTTGCAAGACCCTGTCCGCCCTGCTGGTCGTGGCGGCCTTGTCGGCCAACGCCCAGTTCCGTTACACGGATCCCAATCCCACGGACGTCCGCCATCTGGAGTCCGCGGACGGCCAAGCCCGTCACCGAATTCTTCACGTTTCCCGTCCGCTCCAGGAACAGGAGCAGACCGGATTCCATGCCAACGCAGTAAGCGCTACGATCCCGATGTGGCAAGCCAAGGATGGCAGCTACACGTACACCATGGTTGGCACCGACCCGACCTCCACCAACGTCACGACGACGATTCCGACACAGATCATTCCCGTTGTCCTCACCTTCTCGGACGGCAACACCTTCGACCCTACGGTGAAAGACGCCTGCGCCAGCCAGTCGCCGACCAATCTGGTCCTGTCCTCGCCGGTTTTTTCGAATAGCCAGTTCACGGTCGGTGGCACCAACGTCGGGAATACCCAGTACCTCGACTACTTCCAGCGCGCCAACTTCTGGCAGAGCGTGAAGACCAACACCAACTACCACGTGACGCTCGCCCCGGCGGTCCAGCCTGCACTCAAAGTGACCGTTCCTGCCGCCAGCGGACGCACCATCGCGGCCAACTGCGGACGGCTCGGCGAGATGGACATCAACTACTTCGATTCGCTCCTCTCCACCCAATTTCCCAAGCTGGCCGCCACGGTGACGCCGTCCACGCTGCCGGTCTTTCTGCTCTACAACGTGGTGATGTACGACACGAAGGTCACCAACTGCTGTATTCTCGGCTACCACTCGGCGTTTAACAGCTCCACCTTTGGAGGCGCGGTCCAGACCTATTCGGTCGCCGAGTACGACACCTCCAACGACTTCGGCAAGACCACGGATATCTCGGTGCTGTCGCATGAAATCGGCGAATGGCTGGACGACCCGACCGGCGGCAATCCGACCCCGGCGTGGGGCGGCACGGGCCAGGTCTCGGGCTGCCAGTCCAACTTGGAAGTCGGAGACCCGCTGAGCGGCACCATCGTGACCGTTACGATGTCGAATGCCACCACGTACCACCTCCAGGAATTGGCGTTCAAGAGCTGGTTCTACCGCGATGCGGTTTCGAGTGGCGTGAACGGATGGTATTCGTCCAACGGCAGCTTCACGAAGCCCGCCGGCGCCTGCACCTCATCCACTACTTCCCTGACGCTGTCCCCGACCAGCCTGTCGCCCGGTTCCTCCACGCAGGTCACCATCGGCGTGAAGCCGTCGACCGGCTCCGGCACCCCGACCGGAACCGTGAAGCTGGTTTCCAATGCGACGGGCAGCCCGACCCTTGCGACTTACACCCTCGCCAACGGCGCTGCCACCGGCAACCTCGTGCCTCCGGCCGGTGCCTACAGCATCACCGCCTCCTACTCCGGCGATGCAACCTTCCTCGCGAGCAATTCGGCGGCGGTAGCCATCACCGTGGGTAGCCCGACCAACACTCTCAGCCCGGTCGCCCTCAGCTTCGGCAACCAGAACGTGGCCTCGGCGAGCGCTGGGCAGGTCGTCAAGCTTTCGAACACCGGCACTGCGGCCCTGAAGATCACCGGGATCACTATCACCGGTGCCAGTCCGGGCGACTTCACCCAGTCCAACAACTGCGCTCCGACCATGCCGGTCAATACCTCTTGCACGATCTCCGTCGTCTTCAAGCCTACTGCTGCGGGCGCACGGACAGCCGCGATCAGCGTCGCCGACAACATTGCGGGTTCGCCGCAGACCGTGCCGCTGTCCGGCACCGGCGTCGCGATCCCGACGGCACCCAAGGCAGTCCTGGGCGCGACCTCGTATGCGTTTGGCAGCTTGGCCACCGGCACCACCGCCAGCCATGCTGTGACGCTCTCGAACACCGGGACGGCGGCCCTGACCGGCATTGCGGTCACCGTCACCGGCGTGAACGCCTCCGAGTTCTCGCAGACCAACACCTGCGGCACGTCGTTGGCGGTCAACGCCACCTGCGCGATCACGGTGATCTTCAAGCCCGCCACCGTGGGGAACAAGGCTGCGTCGATCAGCATTGCCGACAACGCAGTGCCCTCGCCGCAAACAGTGACCCTGTCAGGCGCGGCCTTGGCTGCGGCACCCACCATCGCGTCCATCTCGCCGACATCGCTCAAGGTCAACGTCGCCACCGTGGTGACCGTCAACGGCGCGCACTTCCAGCAGGGCTTTACGGCGTCTTTCACCTCGGGCAACAAGCCGCCGACGGCCCTCACATTCACGAACTCGGGCCTGATCAAGCTCACGGTTACCCCGACGACAGTCGCGACGGGCCTTCTGACCATCACCAATCCCGACGGCCAGAAGGTTTCCACCACCATCCAGGTGACCAGGTAGCCGCTCCGAATACAATCGGAATTGCGGCAGATCACCTTCGAACTGCAGGCGCAGTGCCCGGTAACACGGGCACGCGCCGGCATCATCCACACACAACACGGCGACATCCCGACTCCGATCTTCATGCCGGTCGGCACCCAGGGCACAGTCAAGGGCCTGTCCCAGCGCGACCTTTGGGAGGACCTCCAGGCCCCCATCATCCTCGGCAACACCTACCACCTGTTCCTGCGACCCGGCCACGAACTGATCCGCAAACTCGGTGGACTTCACCAGTTCATGAACTGGCCAGGCGCGATCCTCACGGACTCCGGCGGCTTCCAGGTCTTCAGCCTCTCCGGCCTACGGAAGATCTCGGAACAGGGCGTGGTCTTCCAATCGCACCTCAACGGCGACACCTGCAAGTTCACCCCCGCGTCCACCGTCGACGTCCAGATGGCCTTGGGCAGCGACATCATGATGGTCCTCGACGAGTGCCCGCCCTATCCGGTGAGCCACGAATCGGCTCGGGCCTCCATGGAGCGTACGGTGCGCTGGGCGCGCCGCGGGTTCGAACACTACCGGAACATCATCGACGCCTCGCCGACGCGCCACGCGCTGTTTCCCATCGTGCAGGGGTCCATGTTCGCCGACCTTCGCCGCCAGTGCGCCGAGCAGCTCCTGGAGCTCGATGCCGATGGCTACGCCGTGGGCGGGCTGTCGGTGGGCGAGCCCCGTCCGTTAAGCCTCGAAATGGTGGAATCGACCGAACCGCTGCTGCCGACGGACCGTCCGCGCTATGCCATGGGCGTCGGCATGCCCGACGAACTCCCTGAATACGTGGCCCGGGGCATCGACATGATGGACTGCGTCCTGCCCTCGCGCAACGCCCGCAACGGCTGGCTGTTCACGTCCGAGGGCAAGGTGGTGATGAAGCATGCCAAGCACAAGGACGATCCGGGACCGCTGGACCCGAACTGCTCCTGCTACACCTGCCAAACGCATTCGCGGGCATATTTGCGGCACCTGTTCCAAGCGGGCGAGATCCTGTTTTCGTCCCTGGCGACGAGGCACAACATCCACTTTTACCTGGAGACGATGCGGGAGATCCGGGCCTCGATTTTGGAGGGGCGGTTCCCGCAGTATTTGCAGGCGGTGCGGGGACGGCACGCATGACGACTTCTCGCTGTGGGGTAAGCTGGCACTGTGCCTCCCGATTCGCTTGAAGATATCGAGTCCCAGCTCGGTGCTGATTGGCCGCACCTTCGGGCCGCGCGGCAGCTTTCGAAGGACAAGCTTCTTCAGATCTCCGAAGCCGTGGAACACTTTGACTCCGAGGACACCAGCATCGTTGTCATGGGGTCCCTGGCCCGCGCGGAGTTCACGGACGGCAGCGACATCGATTGGTATCTGTTGATTGACGGGTGGGCTGACAAGGCCCACCGGGATGTCCTTCGCAACGTCGGCGAGGCGATCCGCCCATTTTCGTCCAAGCCGGTTGGGCGCGAAGGCACGTTCGGCGACATGGTCTTCAGCCATAGTTTGATCCATGACATTGGCGGTGACGTTGACACCAACCTCAATACGACCCGACGGCTTCTGCTGCTGCTGGAGTCGCGTGCCGTCGGGCGGCCCGATGCATGGCGGCGCGTCGTGCGCGGTGTGTTGGACCGCTACATCGCCGAGGACAGGGGGCTATGGCGGGGATCCGGCCCGAAGCTGCCGCACTTCCTCGTCAATGACTTGTCCCGCCTCTGGAGGACGATGGCAGTCGATTTTGCCTACAAGCTGAACCGCAGGGGAGGGCAGGGGGCGGCTCTCCGCAACATCAAGCTCCGGATGTCCCGCAAGCTGATCTACATTTCCGGCTTGCTCGCCTGCTATGACTGCCACCTCGGTTTCACACAGGCCGAGCGTTCCGCCCGTTATTCCAGTTCAAGCCTCAAGGGTGTTGTGGTCGAGTTTCTCGAAGAACGGTTTGCCAAACCGCCGCTCGATGTGGTTGCCGGAGTGCTGCTCCGTTACCCGCATCTGTACAACGCGGCGCGGCAGCTATTGGAATCGTACGACGAGTTCGTCGGAATTCTGGCCGATGATGAAAAGCGGCAACACATGGAGCGCCTAGCCGAGGACCAGATGGACACCGACCCAATCTTCCAGCGAGCTCGCCAGCTCAGCCACGCCTTCCGGGATGCACTGACTGAAGTCTTTTTTGATCAGCAGAGCGGCTTGGGCGATCTGACCAAAGGAGGAATCTTCTGATGCGGCCCGTCGGATTCTCCACCGGAGCCCTCGCGCTTGCGGATTTCCGCAGCGCGCTCCGGATGCTCGATGGCAAACCTGTCGATGCCGTGGAACTCTCCGCCTTGCGCCAGGCCGAACTTCTGCCATTGCTCTCGGCTGTTCCCTCCCTTCCACTGCAGCGCTTTAGCCACGTGTCGATCCACCTCCCCAGCCAGTTCGACCCCGGTTGGGAAGCCGGGATCGAGCGACATCTTCACCCAGTGTTGGAGCGGGGATGGCCGCTGGTCTTGCACCCCGACGCGATCTCGGACTTCGGGCTCTGGCGCGAACTTGGTGCCGCCGTGTGCATTGAAAACATGGACAAGCGCAAGCCCCTCGGGCGCAGCGTCCGCGAACTTGCACCCATTTTCGACCGGCTGCCCGAGGCGACATTCTGCTTCGACATCGGCCATGCTCGTCAGTACGATCCGACCATGAACGAGGCTTGGCTCCTACTGCGCGCCTTCGGGCCGCGCCTCGCGCAATTGCACGTCAGCGAGGTGAATACCCGCAGTCGTCACGACGTGCTGTCCTTCACCTCTATCCTCGCGTTCCAGTCCGTGGCCGAAATGGTGCCTGAGGACGTTCCGCTGATCGTGGAGTCACCGGTTGGCGAGGCGATGATCGAGCGGGAGATCTCCCGCGTTCGCGAGGCGCTGCCCTTGGGTTTCAAGCCGCTCCCGCCGCCACCCTGCAATTGGCACGACCGCTCGGCCTTGGCTGTCTAGACCGCTTCACCGACTCGCTACCCGAAGGTCGTAATCGACTTGAAGCCCCAACCAAGTTTGGGGGGACATGCTGCAGGTTCCGTTTACGATCCCGCTGATTCGGTTTGGAGGGACGTCCAAATCACGCGCGAGCCGGTTGGTGCTGATCCCCAGCGGCTTCATGAAATCCTCCAGCAGGATCTCACCTTGGTGTATAGGGTCCAAAAAGTCCGTCTCAGCCGCCGGCGTCCGAATCATCTACTCAGATTTCCACACTTGCCGCAGCCCGGCCACGTGCAGCCAACCCACGTCCGAACACCGGTATCAAACGACCCGATTGACTCTCCCGCCACCCCAATCCAATCAAATATGCGTCCCAACCTTGACATCTCGGGTCGGATAAGGCAGTCTATCCTATTGGGCCTCTTTCAGAAACGTTCGTAGCCGATCCAGAATCGGCACACGGGTCAACACCTCCAACGAACGCCGAGCCCCCATAGGATCAACCCCAACGTGCTTTTTTCACTCCTGCTCCAAGCCGCCCCCAATCCGTTCGCGACGAAGGAATTTGCCATCCAGCTCGCCCTCATCGGGCTTGTGTTCTACTTCCTGATGTATCGCCCGATGCAAAAACAGAAGCAGCGCCAGGCCGAAATGCTCGCCGGGCTCAAGAACGGCGACATCGTCACGACAACCGCCGGCATCATCGGGACAGTCGCCGGGGTCGATGGTGACACAATAATTGTGAAGGTGAAACCCGACAACGTGAAACTCCAATTTGCCCGCTCCGCCGTCAGCGCGGTCGGCATCCCGGAAGGATCGAAGTCGTAAGGGCGCAGCAGCTATACCCGCCGGACCCAGGCCCGGCATCCCCAAACAAAACAAAGCCATGCAACAGAATCTCAGAATCAAGACGGGTGCCATCGTCGCGATCATCCTCATCTGCATCTTCGGCATCATCGGATTCCCGAAGTCGCTCGACGGACTGAAGGCCAACGTCCAACGGAACATCCACCTCGGCCTCGACCTCAAGGGCGGCTCCCACCTGGTCCTGCAAGTGCAGGTGCAGGACGCGGCCAAGACCACCGCCGACCAGGCCATCGAGGCCATGCGCGAGGACACACGGACCCGCAACATCGCCGTTGGCGGTTTCGACCGCAACGACCCCGAGCAGCTGAAGGACGCCGACACCATCGCCATCAACATCCACGGTGTGGACCAGGGCAAGACCCAGCTCTTCCGCAGTCTCGTCAGTGAAAAGTATTCCGACTGGATCCTCACCCCGGTCAACGCCAGCGACTACCGTATGACGATGAAGCCGTCGACGCTTCTCGACCTCAAGCGCAACACCGTCACCCAGTCGCTCGAGACCATCGACCGCCGCGTCAACGCCCTCGGTCTGACCGAGCCCACCGTCCAAGCCCACGGCGACCCCGCCACGCAATCGGAAATCCTCGTCGAACTTCCCGGCGTCGATGATCCTGCCCGCGTGAAGGACCTGATCGGTGCCACGGCGCAACTCAAGATCGTCGAAGTGAAGAACGAAGGCCCGTGGAAGACCCGCGAAGAGGCCCTCGCCGGCAAGGGCGGCATCCTGCCCCTCAACACCGAGCTCCGCGAGTACATGAGCGCCGGTGCCAGCGGTGGCTGGTATCTGATTTCGCGCTCCCCCGTCATCACCGGCCAGGACATGCGTTCCGCCCGTCCGGCCGCCGACCCCGACAGCCCCGGTCGCTGGGAAACCAGCTTCACGCTGTCCCAGGACGGTGCGCGCCGCTTCGAGAAATTCACCAGCGCCAACATCGGCAACCGGCTGGCCGTCGTCCTCGACGCCCAGATCCGCAGCGTGGCCACAATCCAGAGCACGATCAGCGACTCCGGCCGGATCAACGGCCTCGCTTCCGAGCAGGAATCGCAGGACCTGTCGCTCGTCCTCAAGACCGGCGCGCTGCCGGCCGGCATCAAGTATCTGCAGGAACGCACCATCGGCCCGTCGCTCGGCGTGGATTCAATCCGCGAGGGCATCCTGTCGGGTATCGTAGGCCTGATCGCGGTCATCATCGTGATGCTGATCTACTACAAGAAGGCGGGCCTGAACGCCGTCCTGGCGCTCTTGCTGAACACGATCCTGCTGATCGCGGCCCTGGCTTACTTCAGCGCCACGTTGACGCTGCCGGGCATCGCCGGGATCATCCTGACGGTCGGTATGGCGGTCGATTCCAACGTCCTGATCTTCGAACGCATCCGCGAGGAACTGCGCACGGGCAAGAGTATTCCTGCCGCCGTGGACGCGGGCTTCGGCAAGGCGTGGTGGACCATCGTTGACACCCACGTCACAACGATCGTCTCGTGCCTGTTCCTGTTCCTGTTCGGGACGGGCCCGGTCCGCGGATTTGCAGTGACGCTGGTAATCGGTCTGCTGGCCAATGTGTTCACGGCGGTCTTCGTGTCGAAGGTGATCTTCGACTGGGAACTCTCCGGCGACAAGCGCGTCACCGCGCTCAGCATTTAGGCTATTTGAATCGAGGTCCCGCTCTGCGCCCCGCCACGTGCGGCGGCGCACCGGGCCATGTGTTAGGTTTGTACGCAGTGTGCGAGCCGCGAAGCAGTTGGCTCCCGAAGGCCGGATAAAGCCTTGATGGGCGGTCGGCAATCGACGGTTTTTGAGAAGAAAGCGGGAACCAGGAGACGGGTGGCGGTGTCTGAAACCAATGATGCCGTTTGCCTGGAACCGGGCGGACAGTCATAGATGGAATTATTCAAGAACACAAACTTTGATTTTCTCGGGTACAAGTGGCCCTTCATCATCGCCTCGCTGGTGTTGACGGCGGCGGGCTTTGTCAGTCTTGGCATCAAGGGCGGCCCGAAGTACGGCATCGAGTTCAAGGGCGGCATGCTGATGACGGTGAAATTCGCCGGAACGCCCCCCGTTGAACAGGTGCGCCAGGTGCTGACGTCCGCGTTGGCGTCGGTCCCTACGGTCCAGACCTTCGAGAACGGCTCGAACGAGATCGTGATCGGCACGGAGGGCGAGAACGACAACTCGCTGGGCAGGAACAGGCAGATCGTTGTCGACACGTTGGCCAAGACGTTTGGCCAGCCCGGCAGCGGGAAGCTGGATCTCAACAATTCGAGCTCCTCCGCATTGGCGTCGAGGCTCTTGGAGCCACTTCAGCGCGCTGGCGTGCAGCTCTCCCAGGTCGAAGTGGAGAAGCTGTCGGCCTCCGTCATGCAGTACCGGGACGAGCGCGGCGGGTTGCTTACAAAGATTGACGACCTGAAAGCGGTTCCGGGCTTGACCCAGCAGGTGCTTACGGTGTTGAATCAGGAGAGCTACGTTGCTCCGTATACGGCGGCTCGGGACATCGAGATCGTCGGACCCAAGGTGGGTGCCGACCTCCGCCAGCAGGCGATCAATGCGACATTGCTTGCGCTGGGCGGCATGCTGGTATACATTTGGTTCCGGTTCGAGTGGATTTATGGCGTGGGTGCCGTCCTTGCGGTGTTCCACGACACGCTGATCACCATCGGCATCTTCTCGCTCATGGACAAGGAAATCACCCTCACCGTGATCGCGTCGCTTTTGACGCTGGTCGGTTACTCGATGAACGACACCATCGTCATCTTCGACCGGATCCGGGAGAATCTGCAGCTGAACCGCAAGGAGACGCTGCAGGACGTGATCAACCGCAGCGTCAACCAGACGTTGAGCCGGACGATCATGACATCTGGATTGACATTCCTCGCGGTCTTGTCACTGTTCTTGTTCGGCGGCCCGGTGCTGCACGGATTCTCGCTGGCCTTGGTCATCGGGATCATCATCGGGACGTACTCGTCGGTCTTCGTGGCGAGCCCGCTGGTGCTGTTCTGGCACAACTGGGCGGATGGCCGGAAGAAGAAGGCTCCGGCGGTTGCGGGGGCAAAGGCTCGTTCGTAGTTTTCCCCCGCCATACCGGGCCGGGGCATATGATGGTTAGCACGCGAATGCGCAACCCGCATCCACGTCGGAGAGTCGCAGGACGCGTCCAAGAGGCGCAATCATAACAACGGAAGCGGCAACGCTCCGTGAGAGAGGGCAACATGTTTGAGCAGACATTCGTTGACGGTACAGGAAAAACAAGCAAGCCATACACGATCCTCCTGTCGCTGTTGATACAGGTCGTCGCGGTCATCATCCTCGTGATCATTCCGCTGATCTACTTCGAGGCCCTGCCGGCGGCGCAGCTTTCGACCTTCCTGACGGCACCTCCGCCGCCTCCGCCTCCTCCCCCTCCGCCTCCTCCCCAGGCCGTGAAGGTGGTCAAGGTGAAGCGCACGATGGTGTTGAACCAGATCGTCGCTCCGAAGACCGTTCCCAAGGAAATCAAGATGATCACCGAGGACGAGGCCCCCATGGTGGCCGGCGTGGTCGGTGGTGTCCCGGGCGGCGTGCCCGGCGGCGTATCGGGCGGCGTGCTCGGTGGCATCATTGGCGGCCTCCCGGCGGCTCCTCCGCCTCCCCCTCCGCCTCCGGCCCCCAAGCCGAAGCCGGTGGAAAACAAGCCGATCCGCGTCGGTGGAAACGTGCAGCAGGCCAACCTCATCCGTCAGCCCAAGCCCGTCTATCCCCCGCTCGCAAAGGCGGCACGTGTTCAAGGTACCGTGAAGTTCGAGGCCATGATCGCCAAGGACGGTACGATCCAGAATCTCAAGCTCATCAGCGGCCCCCCGCTGCTGGTTGCCGCTGCCCAGGCCGCGGTTGTGCAATGGCAGTACAGGCCGACGCTTCTCAACGGCGACGCCGTCGAAGTGATCACGACCATCGACGTGAACTTCACGCTCAGCCAGTAATGGCAGGGCTCACCGTCAAGGTGGTTCAACGCTTGGTTCTCTAACGCTCGCAGACAGTAATTCAATCAACTCGCAGGAGAAAAGACACATGTTTCTACAGATGCAGGTTTCAGCGTTCATGCTGTTGCAAGAAGCCGGGGCGCCGGGCTGGGACATCCAGCACCTCTGGTCGCAGATGGGCAATCTGGCCAAGGCCGTTGTCATCGTCATGTTCCTGATGTCGGCGTGGTCCATCGGCGTCATGATCGACCGCCTGATGGCGTTCAGCGCGGCCCGCAAGCAAAGCCGCGCGTTTGCGCCAGCCGTCGCCGGCGCCCTTCGTGAGGGCAAGCTGGACGAGGCGATCAAGATCGCCGACCGTTTCAAGAAGAGCCACCTCGCCAAGGTCGTCGTTGCCGGCCTCCAGGAATTCCAGGCCCACCAGGGCAGCGCCGAAATCTCCGGCGAAGAGATCGAAGCCTCAAAGCGCGCCTTGGAACGCGCCGAAGCTATTGTCCACGCCGAATTGAAGCGTGGTGTTAGCGCCCTCGCCACCATCGGTTCCACCGCCCCGTTCGTCGGTCTGTTCGGTACGGTCGCCGGCATCATCAACGCGTTCCAAACGATGGCAACCCAGAAGACCCCCGGTATCGGCGCCATCGCCGGCGGTATCTCGGAAGCGCTCGTGACCACCGCGTTCGGTCTGTTCGTCGCCGTCCCCGCCGTCTGGATGTTCAACTACTTCACCGGTCGCGTGGATGCGTTCGACGTCGAGATGGGCAACTCCAGTTCGGAACTCGTCGACTACTTCCTGAAGCGCGCCCAAATGCGCGCTGGCCGCAAGTAGTTTCCGCGTCGTACGGTTTGGCTCGAGTTGATTGAGGAATTCCTGCGGTCGCGCCTGTAGCGTGGCCGCAGGAGACTCCGCCCGAGGCTCCGTACCCTCCAAGCAACCCGAATTGGCAACAGATCAGGAAGCACGAGAGACGAAATGGACAAGAAAAAGGCTCCACCACCAGTAGCCGACATCAACGTGACCCCGATGGTCGACGTGATGCTAGTCGTGCTGATCATCTTCATGGTCATCACGCCGATGCTCTCGAAGTCCGTCCCTGTCGACAAAGCCCTGACCCGCAATCCGATCAGCATGCCGGACGCGGACAAGGAAGACGCCATCATCGTCGCCATCACCCGCGACGGCCAGGTGTTCCTCAGCCCCGGTCTGAACAAGGTTGACTCCGCCGAATTGCCCGCCAAGGTGAAGGATCTCCTCACCGGACGCCCGAGCAAGTTGGTGTACATCAACGCCGATGCCCGTGCCAAGTACGAGAAGGTCGAAGATGTTGTCGACAACCTCCGTGCGGGAAGCGTTGACGAAGTTGGACTCTTGACGGAACAGGTGCTCGACGGACGGAAGATCCCTGTCGGCGGCGGCAAGTAGCATTTCCAGGCGCAGTTAGGGCCCAGCGCAGTTTCAAGGTTAAGAATTCCGGCCCCGGCACACGGGGCGCCAAAATCTAAGGAGCAATTCATATGGCAATGGCAGTTGGCGGCGGCGGGGGCGTCAAGGGCGACATCAACATGACGCCCATGATCGATATTCTCCTGGTCCTGCTGATCATCTTTATGGCAATTTCGCCGGTGACGCCGCATGGTCTGGACGCTCTTGCGCCCCAGCCGCCGCCACCGAACACGCCGTCTGATGACGATCCAAGCCGCACCGTGGTGATCGTTATCGACAAGCAGTCGAACCTCAAGATCAACCAGGAAGAAGTCACTTGGGACAATCTCGAGAAGCGCTTGTTCGACATCTTCAAGAGCCGTGCGGACAAGGTTGTGTTTGTCAAGGGTGACCCGGAGATCGAGTTCCAGTCCGTGGCCCGTGCGATTGACATCGCCCATGCCGCCGGTGTGGACAAGGTTGGTCTCATGACACCGAAAGTGGAGGAAGGCAAATAATGTTCGGGATGAATCTCAGGACGTCGCCCCTCAAGACGGCCCTCGCCGTGGCCTCGCTGGCTGTCGTGGCCTTGCTGGGTACCGGTTGCAACGCGCTCTCCAAGCTGAAGGCGCGCGACCACCTGAACCAGGGTGTCAATTCCTTCAAGGCCGGCAACTATACCGATGCCGCCGACAACTTCAAGCAGGCCATCGACCTCGACCCGACGTTCGATGTCGCCCGCCTCTATTTGGCGACAGCCTACGTGCAGCAGTACATTCCCGGCACTGAAACGCCGGAGAACAAGAAGTTTGCCGCGGCCGCCATGGAAGAGTTCGGCAAGGTGCTGAAGACCGATCCGAAGAACCTCCTTGCGACCCAGTCTGTTGCCAACTTGTACTACCAGACGAAGGATTTCGCCAACGCCGTCGAGTGGAACAAGAAGGTCACGGAAATCAATCCGCAGGACAAGGCCGCCTTCTACACTCTCGGTGTAATCGCGTGGACCCAGTTCATCGGACCGGACCGCGAGGCGCGCAACAACAACAAGATGAAGCCCGAGGATCCGTGCCCCATCAAGGACGCCAAGGAACGGGCCGCTCTCAAGGAGAAGTTCTGGCAGTCGCTGACCGACGGTATTGATTCCGAAGACAAAGCGCTGAAGATCGATCCCGAGTACGAGAACGCCATGTCGTACAAGAACCTGTTGCTCCGCTACCGGGCCGACTTGGTTGACACCAAGGAAGCTTGCGCAGTGGACGTCAAGCAGGCCGACGATCTGATGCAGAAGGCCCTTGAGACCACCAAGACCAAGGCCGAGCGGAAGGCCAAGGCCGGGACCAACTAGTCTCGTACCGATCCAAACAGTTGTTCACCGAACGGACGGGCGGCCCCAAGGCTTCCCGTCCGTTTCATTTTGTGGTGCACTATAAAGTATGAAGCTTCCATTCCGGATTCTGGCCATCGCCGCCTTGGTCACTTCTGCCTCTTCCGCCCAGCAGGTGACTCCGGCGGTGCGGGAGATGTTCAACGTGGGCGTCCGCGAGTTTTCCGCCGAGCAATACCGGTCCGCCGCGGAATCGTTCCAAAAGGTCATCGTGATGGCCCCGAACCTTCTCCAAGCCCGCGTCTACCTGGCCACTGCCTACGTCCAGCTCTACGTGCCCGGGAAGGACACCGCCGACAACCGGGAAAACGCCAAGCTCGCCATCAATGCGCTAAGCGACGTGCTCAGCCGCGACCCCAAGAATCTCACCGCCACGGATTCCATGGCCAGCCTGTATTTCCAGATGCGGGACCTCCCCAACGCCACGGAGTGGGTCCACCGGGTCCTCAGCATCAATCCGGGCAACAAGGGTGCGTTGACCACCTTGGGCCTGATTGCCTGGCTCGAGTTCATCGACAAGGACCGTGAGGCCCGCGTTACCCTCGAAATGCAACAGACTGATCCGGGCCCGCTGCCGGACGACGAGTTGCGGGCGGAACTCAAGGCCCAGTATTGGGAGCGTTTGGAGGACGGCATTGCTTCGGTCAAACAAGCAATCTCCGACGACGCCGCCTATGTCGACGCCATGGTCGCCCTCGTGCAACTTCTACGTGCCGAAGCCGACCTCACGGATACCGAGACGCAATATCAAACTCTAATGAGCCAGGCCAACGAGTGGGCGAAAAGGGCCGGGGGTTCTCCAACCGGCAATACGCCCAAACCGTGAGCCTGCGCCCGTCTCGACCTTCGGGGTTGCCGCGCCCGTTAGAATGAAAGGGTGACTCCCCAGCTAGGGAACGGCCGCGACATCGTTACCCCCCCGTCCCCTGCTGCGCCTGTCCCGCCCGCCGACATGTCGGTGCTCGACCGCGAACTCCAAGGGGTCTTGACGGCGTTTCGCGAAGCCCGCCCCAACGACGACTCTTCGCTCATCGAGAAGGCCTACCACTACGCGGCCAAGTTCCACGCGGGTCAGTTGCGCGCGTCGGGCGAGCCGTATCTGTCCCATCCCCTCGCCGTGGCCCGCATTCTCGCGGACATGCGGATGGACGTCGTAAGTGTAACGACCGGCATCCTCCATGACGTTGTCGAGGACACCGTCGTCACGAGCGCCGATGTCCAAAAGGTGTTCGGCGACGAAATAGCGCGTTGCGTCGACGGCGTCACAAAACTCAGCAAGATCGATTTCTTTTCCGCGGAGGACCGCCAAGCCGAGAGCTACCGCAAGATGCTCCTTGCCATGGTCAACGACATCCGCGTGATCATGGTCAAGCTCGCCGACCGCCTCCACAACATGCGGACCCTGGGTGCGCTCAGCCCGGAGCGCCGGGAGCGGATCGCCAAGGAAACGCTCGAAATCTATGCGCCGATTTCGCACCGGCTCGGCATGGGCAAGGTGCGCGGCGAACTCGAAGATCTCGCCTTTCGGCACCTTGACCCCGAAGCCTTCCAGGAGATCTCGACAGCCATCGAGAGCCAGCGGGCGGCCAACGAGGACTACTTGGTGCGCATGCGCCAGACCGTGGTCGACGAACTGAAAAAGGAAGGCATTCCGGCACGCGTGGAAGGCCGGGTCAAGCGGGCGTTTTCCGTCTACCAGAAGCTCAAACGGCAGAAGATCTCCCTCGACCAGGTCTACGACCTCCTCGCCATGCGGATCATCACCGATTCCGTGAAGAACTGCTACGGCGCGCTCGGCATCATCCACAACGAGTGGCGCCCGGTACCGGGGCGCATCAAGGACTTCATCGCGATCCCGCGGCCGAACCTCTACCAATCCCTCCACACCTCGGTCGTCGGTATCGATGGCAAGCACTGCGAGATCCAAATCCGCACGGAAGAGATGCACCGGATCGCGGAGGAAGGCATCGCGGCCCACTGGAAGTATAAGGAAGGCAAGCGCGGCGTCCAGGATGACCAGCGCATCGCCTGGCTCCGCCAACTGGTCGAGTGGCAGCAGGACATGCGGGACCCCTCCGAGTTCAGCTCCACGTTGAAGCTGGACCTGTACCCGGAGGAGGTGTACTGCTTCACCCCCAAGGGGCGAGTGATCGTCCTGCCCGCAGGCTCCAGCCCCATCGATTTCGCCTACGCCGTCCACTCAGAGGTGGGCAACACCTGCGTCGGAGCCAAGGTCAATTCCCGCATCGTGCCGCTGCGCTACGCAATCCGCAACGGCGAGATTGTCGATATCCTCACCCAGCCCGGCCACGTCCCCAGCAAGGATTGGCTCTCGATTGCCAAGACCTCCCGAGCCCGCAACAAGATCAAGCATTTCATCAACGCCAGCGAGCGGGAGCGGGCGATCGAAATCGGGCAGAAGT
Organism: uncultured Acidobacteriia bacterium; assembly: GCA_903907865.1. Taxonomy (GTDB): domain Bacteria; phylum Acidobacteriota; class Terriglobia; order Bryobacterales; family Bryobacteraceae; genus BOG-234. The sequence continues at coordinate 58,034 of CAIVPR010000027.1, read as the reverse complement.
TCTTGGAAAAAGAGGCGCGGCGGCTGGGCGTCTCCCTTTCCCGCATTGCGAAGGCGGATCTCGAACGGGTCGCCGCGGAATACGGTGCCGCAAAGATGGAGGATCTGTACGCGGCCCTCGGCTACGGCAAGTTTTCCGCGCGCCAGGTCCTCCAAAAAGCGGCTCCGGACCAAGTGGTCGAGGCCCCGCCCCCGCCAGTACCCCCTCCGGCCCCGACAACGGCGGGACCCCGCAGTGGGCGCGAAGCCGACGACGCCATCATCCGCGTGCGCGGCGTGGAGGACATCATGGTCTACCGCGCCAAGTGCTGCAACCCGATCAAGGGCGATCCAATCGTCGGCTACGTGACACGGGGGAAGGGAATCGCCGTCCACTCCAAGTCCTGCACCAACGTCACGAACTTGATGTACGACTCCGAGCGTCGAATTGACGTCGAATGGGAGCGCAACGTCGGCGACAGCTTTCCGGTCAAGATCATCGTGCAGACCGACGACCGCCCGGGCCTGCTCCACCAACTCACCACCATCCTCGCCGCCGAGAATGCCAATGTCCGCAGCCTCGAGGCAAAAACCAACTTTGAAGACCGGGGCGAAGGCGCCACCATCGAAATGACGGTGGATGTCCGCGACCGCAAGCAGCTCGACAAGCTCTGCAGCGCCATGCGCCGGATTTCGGGTGTCCGGGACGTCGAGCGCCCACACCACACCTAGCCCCACCGACAGAACACATGAGCACAAACCAGGCAACCGACCCCGAACACATCGCCATCTCGAAGTCCAAAGGCATTGAGATCGATTGGAAGGACGGCCACCACAGTTCCTTCGGCACCGAATACCTCCGCGACTGGTGCCCTTGTGCCCACTGCACCGGATCGCACGGCACCGAGCCCCGCAAGAAGACCAGCGAAGAACCGCCCAATCCATTCCAAATGTACAAGCCCCGTCTCAAGATGGACGCCATCGAGCCGGTGGGCAGTTACGCGCTCCGGATCGCGTGGAACGACGGTCACGGCAGCGGAATTTATTCGTACGACCACCTGCGCGGCATTTGTCCCTGCCCGCAATGCCGCGCGGCGAGAGACAATAGAAGCTAACGCGCCGTCAGCGAAAGCCGCCCCCAAGACAAAACGTATGGCAAAACGAATCGCCGTGGTGGAGGATGAGGCCGAATTGGCATCCCTGATCGATTACAACCTCACGAGAGGAGGTTTCGATGTCCGCATCCTGCCCGGAGCGGAAGGCACGGTACAGGAACTGGAAAGCTGGCAGCCCGATCTGATCGTCCTCGACATCATGCTGCCCGGTCAGGACGGTTTCGACATCTGCCGCCGCCTGCGCCAAGGCGGCAAGTTGTCGCGCGTCCCCGTGCTGTTCCTATCCGCCCGCGCCGACGAGGTGGACCGCGTCCTCGGCCTCGAAATTGGTGGCGACGACTATATCACCAAACCCTTCAGCCCCCGGGAACTCGTCGCCCGCATCAAGGCACACCTCCGCCGCAGCGAGGCCGATGCCGAGCCCAAGCAGACGGAGGTCGTGGTCGGGCCTTTCCGGATCGACATCGGTGCGCACCGCGTCTACCAGCACGATCCCTCCGGCAAGGAAAAGGAGATTGAACTCACCTCGACCGAGTTCCGGCTTCTGGAGTTTTTCCTGACCCATACCGGACGGGCTTGGTCGCGCGAGCAGTTGCTCCGCGAAGTCTGGGGCGAGCAGCACTTTGTCACACCCCGCACCGTCGATGTCCACATCCGCCGTCTGCGCGAGCAGATCGAAACCAAGCCCGACGAGCCCGTCTACCTCGTGACGGTCCGCGGCTTCGGCTACCGATTCGAAACCCAGGCCTAGGCCTCCCCAAAAACACATGACTGGCCGTATCTTCCTCAAACTCCTCGGAGTGATCGTGTGCCTCATTCTGGTGGCGCTGATCTCGGCCGACTTCCTCGCTTCCCGGGTGGCCGAACGCTATTTTGTCACCCACCTGCAGTACGAATTGCAGGACAAGGGCCGGATTCTGATCGAGTCCCAGCCGATCCGGGATCTGGACCAGACTGCAATTCGAGACCTGGCAAAGGCCTCGCAGGCCCGGCTGACGGTTATTTCCCGAGATGGCCATGTCCTCACGGATTCCGAGGCCGAGCCCGCCAACATGGAGAACCACAGCAACCGGCCCGAATTGATCGAGGCCTTCCAGGGCCGGGTTGGAATCAGCACCCGTGCCAGCAAGACGGTCGGCATCGAGATGCTTTATGTGGCATTGCCGATGCCGCAGGGGGCCCTGCGTTTGGCGATGCCGCTCTCCACCATCACCAACGAAGTTCGCATCATCCGGATGCGGATCCTGCAGTCGGTGGCGCTGGCGTTCCTCCCTGCCGTGTTCATCGCCGCCGTCCTTTCGAGGCGCCTCGCCGGGCGCATCAGCAACGTGATCGCGTACGCCGGAGAGTTGGCCAATGCCAACTTCCGGGCCCGGCTGGACGAGGGCGTAGGGGGCGAACTGGGCTTGCTGGGACAAAAGCTGAACGAGACCGCGGTCAATCTCGAACGCACCGTCCAGCAACTCCAGGTCGAGCATGCCGAACTCGACCGCCTCGAGCGTGTCCGGAAGGACTTCGTCATCAACGTTTCCCACGAGTTGCGCACACCGCTGGCCTCGATCCTCGGCTACACCGAGACCCTGATCGACGGTGCCCTCGACGACCCCGACCACAACATCAAGTTCCTCAACATCATCCGCCACAACACGGAACGCCTGACGCGCCTCACCGCCGACCTGCTGACCCTTTCGAGGCTCGAGCTCAGGACCCAGGAGTTCCGCTTCGCCTCGTTCCGTGTGAACGACCTGCTGGCCGACGTTGTCGACACCATCCGGCCCATTGCGCAGAAGCGCGATATCGTGCTCCGCCACGAGCCCGGTCCCGCCGATTCCGAGATCTTCTGCGATTCCGAGGCGTTCTACCAAGTCGTCAGCAACCTGCTCGACAACGCAGTGAAGTACACGCCCCAGGGCGGGCACATCGAGGCGGGTTCCAAACCCTTGATCCGGGCCGATGGCACCGAATGGGTCGAGTTTTACGTCCGAGATTCCGGTGCGGGCATCCCGGAAGACGACCAATCCCGGCTTTTCGAGCGCTTCTACCGCGTGGACAAGGCCCGGAGCAGGGAATTGGGCGGCACAGGTCTCGGCTTGGCCATCGTCAAGCACTTGGTGAAGGGACATGGCGGCGAAGTGCGCGTCGAGAGCACGCCGGGGCAGGGTTCCACCTTCTACTTCACCATGCCGGTGGAGCATGCGGATCTTGAAATCTAGTGAGCAACGGGTTCACAGGTATTTGATGATCATGTAACATCACTGTAACGTAAACGCGGCTACTCTTAAGATGTCGTGACCAAACGAATTGTTCTTATCGAAGATGACGCGGACCTCTACGCGTTGCTGAAGTACAACTTGGAGAAGGAGGGCTTCACGCTCGCCGGTTCCCAGACCGGCCGCGGGGCGCTGGATCTGTGCCGCAGGGTCCACCCGGATCTGATCCTCCTCGACATCATGTTGCCGGATTCGGACGGATTGGACATCTGCAAGGGCATCCGCGCGGACTCCGAACTTTCCCAGACCCCCATCATCTTCCTCACGGCCCGCGCTTCCGAGACCGACCGCATCGTCGGCTTGGAACTCGGTGCGAACGACTACATCGTCAAGCCGTTCTTCATCCGCGAACTCATTGCGCGCATCAAGCTGCAGTTCCGGACGCAGAATGCGCCCGCCCGCATCCTGAAGGCGGGCGGCGTCGAACTGGACCGTAGCAGTTGCCAAGTCCGACTCAACGGCGAAGTGCTGGCACTCACGGCCACCGAATTCCGCCTGCTCGAATACCTCATGTCCCGTCCGGGCGTCGTCTTCAGCCGCGACCAGTTGCTGAACGCCGTGTGGGGGCAGGACCGCGCCATCACCGACCGCACGGTGGATGTCTACATCCTCCGGCTGCGCCAGAAGATCGAAAAAGACCCCGCCGGTCCGCGGATGATCCACTCGGTCCGGGGTTTTGGATACTCGTTTGAGCCGCGCGCTGCGCGGCCGGAGGAACTCCGCCGGGACGACGTACCCATGGCTGCCGAAGTCGCAGGCTTGGCCATGGAAGCTAGGCGATAGACCACAAAACGGAAGGAGCCGGGATTGCTCCCGGCTCCTTCATCAAATTGTCGAATCGGCGTTAGGCCTTCTTGGCCGTCGGGCTTCCCACCGAAACCCCACCATTCTGCGTCCGGATGCGGATCTGCGGTCCGCCCGATCCCAGCGCTCCGCTGAACTTGCCACCCACCACCTTCGGAGCATTCGGCAACCGCACATTCACCCCGCCATTGACCGTGGCCAGATCCAGTAGTGCGGAAAACCGCTCCGACACGTTCATGCTCACGCCGCCATTGGTTGTCGCGACGTCGACCCCCTGGCCCACCCACTTGTCCCCGCTGACCGCGAGGTTGATGCCGCCGTTGACCGTCTCGCCGTGGACATAGCCGCCGACATCCTTCAAGCTGATACCGCCGTTCACAGCGTGGAACTCGATGGAGCTCTCGACACCCGCCACAGACACGCCTCCATTGGTCGCCTTCAGCGTTAGATTCGTCTTCGTCGGCACGAAGATCTCATACGAGACCGACCAGTTCCCCTTTGCCGGCCCGTTCGCTGCCACCATGCCCGCGGACGAGTTTACCAACACCTGCGAGGCCAACGAATTCGCCTCCGAATCGCTCGCCCCCTGCGCTTGGACCATCGCCCGGACCAGAATGTCCGACCGGTTTGCGCCTTTGACGCTGACGCCGCCGTTGCCGCGGCCATCCACGTTTAGCGTGGCGATGGCCGCGATCGTGGTCTCGCGCACTTCGCAGAAGTTGTTGGAGCCCTTGCCTGTCCAGTTGGATCGTTCTTTGCAGGACATGGTGGGCTGCTGCCCGAGCAGGCTGCACGCGGCCATCGGCAGCGCGAGAAACAGGATGTGTTGGGTTCTCATGAGCCTTTCGACGCCGCAGTCGCGCCACGGTTAGCAAAAGCCCGGCTGCAGGATTGATATAATCGACCCTTATGTCGCTCCCCAACATGCTCCTCGTCAAGCAGAACTTCCCGGACCGCCGTCTGACCGATATCGAAGGCACGGTCCAGAAGGAGCTCGGCGGGGCCGGGTTCGGCAACAACCTGCAACCGGGCGCGTCGGTGGCGATCGGCGTGGGCAGCCGGGGCATCAGCAACATCGACAAGATTGTCGGTGCGGTGGTCAACTACTGGAAGTCGAAGGGCATGAACCCCTTCATCTTCCCGGCCATGGGTAGCCACGGCGCGGCGACGGCGGAGGGTCAGGCGGACGTCCTCGCCCACTACGGAATCCACGAGGGCACCATGGGCTGCCCGGTCAAGAGTTCGCTCGAAGTGATCTCGCTGGGACGCACGCCCGAGGGCATCGAGGCTTTCCTCGACAAGTACGCCTCGGAATCCGACGGCATCATGCTGGTCGGGCGGGTCAAGCAGCACACTGATTTCGCGGGCAAGATCGAAAGCGGCCTGTTCAAGATGATGGGCATCGGCCTTGGCAAGTGGTCCGGCGCGAAGAATTACCACACGCACGCCTACAAGCTGGGCATGGAAGCGGTGATCCGCTCGGTCGGCAAGCAGGTTTTGGGCACGGGCAAGGTGCTGGGCGGCATCGCGATCTTGGAAGATGCGTACCACAATACGGCCCGGCTTTCCGCGCTGCCGGTGGACCAGATGCTGCGGATGGAAGAGGAACTGCTCGAAGTCTGCAAGAGCTGGGCTCCAGGCCTTCCCTTTGATATCGACGTGCTGGTGATCGACGAGATCGGCAAGCACATCAGCGGCGCGGGCATGGACACCAAGGTTTCCAACCGGGGCACCCAGGGCGAGTACAACCCGTGGCCGAACACCCCGCACATTGAACGCATCTTCCTGCGCGACCTCAGCAACAAGAGCTATGGCAACGGCGTGGGTCTAGGGCTGGCCGACGTGGTGCATGACCGTTTGCTTGCCAAGTTGGATAGCAATCCGACCTGGATCAACGCGCTGACGGCGTCCACCCCGTCCGCCGCGAAGATCCCGATCCACTGGAATTCCGACCGCGAATGCATCGAGCGGATCGCGCGGACTGTGGGCAAGCACGACATCGGTGAAGCCCGGCTCTGCTGGATCAAGAACACCTTGGAGTTGAGCCCGATCGCGCTCAGCGCCAACATGCGCGCCGAGATCGAGGCCAATCCACTGCTGGAAATCCTGCAGGAATCGCACGCGCTGCCCTTCGACGCCGACGGCAACCTGCCGTTCGGGGTGTTTGGCGAAGACGCGGCTCACTAACCAGCCCGTCCGCCCGGTATCATCTTAGTTACACCTCAGATGGACCGGGCTCCACAACACGACGTCACGCACCTCCTTCTTCAATGGAAGGACGGTGATGCTGCGGCACTTGAGGCGCTCATGCCGTTGGTGGAGTCCGAACTACGGCGGCTGGCGGCAGCCTACATGCGCAACGAGCGCACAGGCCACACCCTCCAACCGACCGCGCTGGTCAACGAGGCCTGGATGCGGATGGCAAGGCAGAACCAGCCACAGTTCGAGGGCCGCTCCCACTTCATTTCGATCGCGGCCCACTACATGCGCCAGATTCTGGTGGACCACGCCCGCAAGAAACGGTCGGAGAAACGAGGCGCGGGGCTCCACCCAGTTGGGTTGGAAGACGCGACCATCTTCGCGCCGGAGCGTTCCCGCGACCTAGTAGCGCTGGACGACGGGCTCAACGAACTCGCCCGCCTCGACGAGCGTCAATCGCGGATCGTAGAATTGTACTTCTTCGGGGGGCTCACGTATGAGGAGATCGCGGCCTTTCTAGACATCGGGCGCAGTACTGTGATCCGGGATCTTCGCATGGCCCAAGTGTGGCTAAAAGAGTACATGGCCGCATGACACCCGAACGCTGGCAGCAACTAAAATCGGTCCTGGAAGCGGTGGAATCGGCGGCGGAAGGCGACCGCGATGGCGTCCTTGAGAAGCTCTGCGCGGGCGACCCCGAACTACGTCGCGAAGTGGAGCCCTACCTGGCCGAGACAGGCACGGAGACCTTCATCCAGAGCGCAATCGGCGAACACGCAGCCAGCATGTTTCCGCCGCGCGTAAGCTCCCGCGAGGACGGCTTCGGGCGCTACAGGCTTGTGGGCCGCCTCGGCGAGGGCGGTATGGGCGTGGTCTACGAAGCGGTTCGCGTGGACGACTTCCACAAGAAGGTCGCCATCAAGATCATCCGCCAAGGACTGGATTCCGACGTTGCGCGGGCCCGTTTTGTTCGGGAACGCCAGACGCTGGCGGGTCTGGAGCATCCGTATATCGCCCGGCTCCTCGACGGGGGCGAAACCGAAGACGGCAGCCCGTATCTGGTACTGGAATTCGTCGAAGGCGTCTCGATCACGCGATACGCCGAATCCCTGGACCGGGTTGCCCGGCTCCGCCTGTTCCTGAAAGTCTGCGAGGCCGTGGAGTATGCCCACCGGAATCTGGTGGTGCACCGCGATCTCAAGCCAGCCAACATCCTGGTGACGGCGGCGGGCGAGCCCAAACTTCTCGATTTCGGCATCGCCAAGCTGCTGGACGCCAGTGATGGCGGGTCGACGCGGACTGCCTTTACGGCCCTGACGCCGGACTATGCCAGTCCCGAGCAGGTGCGCGGGGAATCGATCACCACCGCCTCGGATGTCTATGCGCTGGGGGTGATCCTCTACCAGCTCCTGACCGGTCGGAAACCGTATGTGCTCGATTCTGGGACCGCAGCCGAAATGGATCGGGTCATCTGCACCGGGACACCCGTCGCGCCGGGCTTGGGCGACGAACTGGACCACATCCTGCTGATGGCGTTGCGCAAGGAGCCGGAGCGTCGGTACAATGGGGTGCAACGGCTGGCCGAGGACATCGAGCGATATCTGGACAATCGGCCCGTCCTGGCGCGTCCCGACAGCGTCGGCTATCGAACGCAGAAGTTTGTCCGGCGCAACTGGTGGCAACTGGCGGCGGCGACCTTGGTGGTGGTCAGTCTGGCGGTGGGGCTTGGATTCAGTCTGGCTGCGCAGCGGCGGGCGGATCGCCGGTTCCAGCAGGTTCGTCAACTAGCGAACCGGTTCCTGTTCGACTTCCATGACGAGATCGCCAAGACTCCGGGCAATGTGAAGGCGCGGGAGATGATCGTCTCCACCGCGCAGGAGTATTTGAACAGCTTGGCGGGGGACGCTGCCGGGGACCCGGGCCTGCAGTGGGAATTGGCTGTCGCCTATGGAAAAGTAGGGGCGGTCCAAGGCTCCACCGTCCGGCCGAGTCTGGGCCGGATTGGTGATGCGATGGCGTCGTATCGGAAGGCGTTGGCCTTGGCTCGTCCTTTGGCCGACCAAGGCCGCCTGACGGAACTGCAGCGCGGCATGATGGTCATCCAGATATGCGACTTGGCTGCGATGCACCGGTCGCTCCAGGAATACCCGACGGCCCTGCAACTGAATCGCGAAGGGGTTGCGCGCAGCCACGGGTTGCCCGGCAATGCGGAGAGGCGCGCGCTCTCGGAATTAGCCTCCACGCTGGGCCGATCCGGCGACTTGCTGGGAAGCGTTGAGATCAGGGCCAAGCTGGTTCCCCTGACGAGGGAGACGGCGAGGGTCTCGCCCTCGTTTGAAAACCGTTGGGCACTGGTTGCGAATCTGGTCGATTTGGGGTATTTCCAGTCCAAGCTTACGCGGTTTTCCGAGGCCATTGCCAACGAAATGGAAGCCCTGCAGCTTGCCGACGTCTTGGCTGCGGAGGCGCCGGCCCATGTCGGCATCCGGTCCACTAGACTGAACGGTCTGATTTTTCTCGCGCTGGCGGAAGGTGCTGCGGACCGTCCCAGCTTCGGCGACACGGCGAAGGCGCGGGCGCTCTTCGAGCAGGTACTCGGCGAGTACGAGGCCGCGATTGCAGCCGACGGCCATGACGCCTCCGCCAAGAATGAATCCGGCCGGACCCACGGCTACTTGGCATATCTGCTTCGCTATTCCGAGCCGGACGAGGCAATCCGGCATGCCGCTGCCGCCGCGAAGGCCTTGGACGCGACTGGACCGGTCGGTGGCACGAACGTTGCGTGGATGAAGATCGTGGCCGCGGATGCCATGCGCGCAAAGGGCGATTTCCCTGGTGCCGAGTCCATGCTGAAGGCTGCGGAACTGCTGAACCCGGAATCCCCCCAGTTTTCCTGGGCAAGGTTGGAAATCGCCCGGGGGAACCGTCAGGCGGTCGCAGGACGCCTCGCCCGGGCGATTGCGGGAGCGGAGCAGGATCTTTCGGAGGCCGCGACTCCGGGCAACGCATTCACTGTGGCCGCTATCCTGGACGTCGCCGCCACTGCGGAACCGGAATCGGCGTTGGTCCGTCGGCAGCGGGCGGTGGCGGTATGGGCCGATCAGAACCAAAGGTTCCCTGGGAACGTCTATATCGAGAACCGTTTGGCTTCTGCGGTGGACGCGCTACAGAGGTTACAGCGGTAGAAGCTTGCTCGTGGCCGATTTACCGGGTCTCGTCGAACTCTACAGGCAACTTCCGCATGGTTCGCCGCAGCGCTGCGCCGAACAGTGCCGAGACCGGTCCGCAGCCGCCCAGAATCAACTCCGCCCAGCCCGGATGCGTTTCGCCGTGCCGCACCACCCCCAATATCGCAAGGGCGAACAGGAATTTCGCCAGCACCGCCGCGTGTCGAATCTCCCGCTCCCCTGCGATCCATGCGGTCACGTAGCCTGCCACCATCGTTGCGACCACGGTGTACGCAAGGTTCGTCATGACGTAGCCGAAGTTGAACGATTCGAACGTCTCGAGCCCGAACGCCTTCGTCGCATACGGCGACGCCACGCCCAGCACCGTCACCACAATGGCCAAACCGACGGACACGGCCGCCATGCTACGCCCGAGACTTACCTCGGGACACACCCGCAACGTCACTTCTTGTCTCCCTTGTTGACCTCGGCTTCCACCGCTTCCAACTCGCGGCCAGCCTCGGCCCATTTTCCTTGGCTCGCCAACTCGCGGTAACGCCGCAAGTGCTGCCGCACGCTGTCAATCCGAGGATCGCCTGTCGGAACCTGCTGGACCGTGGCTGCGCCCGCCGCCGAGACCACAGTTGCGGCCACCGGTGCCCCCTTCGCGCCGCCCGCCAACTCTGCCAGCGCCTGCTCGTACGTGTCGGCATAAATCAGCCGGTTCCCCACCGCCAGAACGATCTTCTTGAGTTGTGGCATCCGAGCCTGCGTCGCCTGCAGGTACAGCGGCGAGACGTAGACGAAGTTGTCGCCCACAGGCAGGACGAGCGTCTGCCCCTGCAGCACGCTCGACCCCTGCTGGTTCCACAGCGTCAGATCCTTCGAAATGGTCTGGTCTTGGTTGATGCGCGCGTTGATCTGCATCGGCCCCAGGATCAGCTCCTGTTTCGACATCTGCATCACCACGACCTCGCCGAAGTGCTCGCCGTCGCACCGCGCCAGCATGACGCCGATGAGATTTTCCTTCGACAGCGGCGTGAACGTGGTCATGAGCAGGAATTCGGGCTTGGTCTCGCCCGGCAGCGTGGCGATCACATAGGTCGGCGTCACCGGTTTCGGCTCGCCGTTGCCCGAGGAATAGCGCGATAGCTCCCAGATGTCCTCGTTGTTGTAGAACGCCTGGGGGTTCTTCATGTGGTACGACCGGTACAATTGCGCCTGGATTTCGAACATCTCCTCCGGGTAGCGGATGTGGTCGCGCAACGCGGCGGGCATCTTCGACTGGTCTTCATACAGGTGCGGGAAGAGCGTCCGGTAGGAGGCGATGATCGGGTCCGAAGCGTCGAACACGTACAGGTGAGTTTCGCCGTCGTAGGCGTCGATGGTGGCCTTGACGGAGTTCCGGATGTAGTTGATGCCGTCCATCGAGTCGATTTCGCGTGAATACGGATGCGCATCGGAGGTCGTGTAGCCGTCCACCATCCAGACCATGCGGCCCTCGGGTGTCAGAACCAGGTAGGGATCGCGGTCCCACTGGAGGTAGGGGGCCAGGGTGTGCAGACGGTCGCGGACGCGGCGGTGGATCATCATGCGGCTGTGGTCGGTCAGATAGCCGGTCAGGATGATGTTGGAGTCGCCGTAGTGCAGGGCCGCAGCCGCGCGCATCATCAGGGACGAGATCGGGAAACCGCCCTTGCCTTGGTAGCGGGTGAGCGCGTTGTCGGAGCCTTGGGGATAGTTGAATTCCTGCTGGGCGGTGTCGACGAAAACGGGCTCGTGCTGAACCTCGCCGTAGTAGAGTTCGGGGCGCTCCACCTTCAAGGTCTTCGAATTGACCTTGGGCGGCATGTCCTCAATGAGGTAGACCGGCTGTCCTTCGGGCGTGAGCTTATTGACTTCGGCCAGCACCAAGCCGTAGCCGTGGGTGTAGATGAAGTGCGGGTTGATCCAGTTGGAGCGGTCGCCGGGCAACTGGCTGATGTCCATTTCGCGTGGGGTTAGGAGGACCTGCCGGTACTGGCCGTCGACCATATAGCGGTCGACATCGGTGTCATGGAAGGCGTAGTAGGGCCGGAGGGCCTGCATCTGCGTGACCGTGTCGTGGAACGGACGCCAATCCCAAAGGCGGACATTATCCAGAAGCGCGGAGTTTTTCGCCACGTCAATCGGAGCGTTCGGGGTGGTCTTGGCCTCGACCTCCTTCATCTTGTCTGACAGCCCGTAGGCCGCCCGCGTCGCTTGGATGTGCGCCGAGATGTAGGGCCTTTCGAGCGAGATCTCGTTCGGCTTGACCAGGATCGAGCCGGCAAGTCCCGGTGCAACGTTCAAGAGGAGGATCGCCCCGCCCGAAACGACCGCAGCCGTGATCCATCTCCGACCGAGGACCAGCACGGCGCCGATCAAGAGTGCGCCGATCGCCACCCAGTAGAGGGGTAGGGCGAAATGCTCGTCGGTGTAGTCGATCCCGACCATGAACTTTTGCTGGTGCCAGACCATTTCGAAGCGGTTCAGGTAGTACCGGCAGGCCAGCGCGACCAGAAAGAATGACGCGGCGATGCTCAGGAACCGCGATTCGAGGCCGCCTGGCAGCCGGAACATCGAGACGTCGAGGGCTCCGCCAGACATTTCCGGCAACTTGAACCGCAGTTGCCAGCCGCGGGCGGTGATCCAGTGGACGAGGATCGCCAGTACCACGAGGGCGAAGAGGTAGCCGCGGAGGTCGGTCCAGAACGGGAGGTCGAAAAGATAGAAGGTGGAGGGCTTGCCGAAGACGGGGTCGTGGAAGGTGGCGTCGCCGGTTAGGCCGCGGCTGCCGACGAAGCGCAGGACGGTCCAATTGTCGATGCTGGCGTCGGCGGCGAGGAATGCCACGAAGAGCAGGGCCAGTTTGGATAGCCGCGAGTAGATGGGGTAGTCGCTGGTGCGTCCGCCGGCGAAACTGACGCCCCGTCCGTGCGCGATCAGGAGCACGATCCATGCGAGGATAGTTGCGGCCGCCACCGGCAGCGTGGAATATGCGTATAGGTTGAACCAAGTCTCTACTTGGCCCATTTCCTTCCACCAGGAATACTGGATCACGAGGCCCGAGGCCCAGCCCGACCCAGCCATGAGCGCAAATACCGTCGCCACGATCGCGATCAAGCCCAATCCGGCTGCCCGATTCCCGTGCGGTCCCTTGGGGAACCGGCCTTCCAGTCTAGCTGTTTCCATATGATTCGCCTACGAGGCTCTCCGGCTTGAGTGTACCGCGAGAGGGTGTCCTCCGGGCGGAGTGACATGGTTGGGATGCCGGAAGGTTGCCCACCGTGGGCGCGCTTGGAGCGAAAGAAAATTCAAAGCCGTTTGGGGTGGAAGTGCTTTTGTGTGAATGGGTTGGAGGTTTCTTCGGGCTCTGGGTGGCGGGGGCTGCCCAGCCGTGGCAACGTTTGTACTTGAGGCCGGAACCGCACGGGCAGCGGGCTCCGCGGGCGACCTGCGGGTGTTCCGTCCGGACTTCGGCCTGGGGTGCGGATTCTGCGGCTGAAGGTTGTGCCTGTTGGGGGTGGGCCTTTTGGAGGTCGCGGAGCATTTTCATGGCGCGGCTGAGGGAGATGAAAGCGCGGTCGCGATCACGGTCGATGGCGGCGCGGAGTTTGGGGTCGGGCGGGTTGAGGGCGGTGCCGCCGAGGGCCGCTTCGCGGGATTCGCATTCGGCGATGCGGGTGATGCAACGCGCGATTTCGCGTTGGAGGAGAGCGGCCAGGTGGGAGGGTGCCGTGATTTGGAGTGTTGTTGAATCGAGCATGGAATGTCCTCTCGGCAACGATGTTACTGGTTGGAGGGGGCGATTCCGAACTATGTTTTTGGTAAGTTGTTGATTTGGTTGGGAAGAAAGGGTGAAAAGAATTGTGACCCGACTTGTGTGTCCAGTGTGACCGGCGCTGCCCGGAGATTGTGGTCTTTAAAGCCGCGACAACGCACCGGAGGGCCAAGGCGGAAGGTCATCCGATAGATAAATTAATCGCCACGTTCGGCTTGCAAGAGAATGGTGGCGTGGGCCGTCCAAACCCCGTTGTCATAGACGGCCCGGAGGGCCAGGGACGATGTACATCCTCGGTTGCCGGAATGAGTTCAGCGTTTACCCGCCAAAGTCACGATCAGACCCGACTTGCATATCCTCAGGGAGATCGGTACGGATTCGGTTGCCGAATCGGTCGGCGATGCCCAGTCGCTCCAACTCCTCTGCAGCGGCCTTGGCGCGAGCACAGGCTCCCTCCATTAGAGGATCGAACCTTGGCACCTTGAGAAGCGGTGCCTTCAAGAACGTCTTTTCAGCGACCATGCTTGTATGCTAGCACCCACGCAAAACGACTTCCCCGTTCACCACCGTTGCCACGGGCCCGCCCCGGAACCATCAAACGGTAAATTCTTGCTCTTCGAACAAGACTGCTGCGCGTCGAAGGTCCACTCGGTATTCAAATCGAACACCGTGACGTTCCAGGCCAGGCCCTTGGCCAACTGCCGCTTCAGCTTCAGCACCGCAGTTGGGGCCTTTGAGCCACTCCACTTCGGCATCAGCAACGTCATCAAGGTATGCGGAGGAAACCAAAAGCACTCGTGATTCACTTTTTCAGTTATGACATCGCAGAAGCTCTCAATCATGTTTTCTTGTCTCGCTGCTTGTGTGCTGCTCGCATGGGGCTTGGCAGTAGGCCAAATGTACTCGGATATTACGGCTCCCTCATCGCGTGAGCCGATCTGCCCTGGCGAGCACCCCACGGACGCTGCCGCGCAAAAAGCATGCGCGCAGGAGATGGTAGATCGCTTTTTCAAGATTGACTATTCGGAGTCAAAGGACCTCGCAAAATCGTTCCTAACCTTGCTAGTGGCGGTATTCGTAGCGTCTGTAACGTTTTCCGAAAAGATCATCGGAATTGGAGCCGCATCGGGGCTGGCCAAGGTCTCGATGCTCGCTTGCTGGATACTGCTTCTAATCGCTATTGTCGCCTGCGGCATTGGGCTGACATACATCATGTTCGCCCTGGGAGATATTGTTTATGTTAAGGCATGGCCGTACGAAAAAGAACTCCGTGCCGGATGGCTGTTCGCTATCGCTGGAGTCGCATTCGTTCTGTCCCTGTGCGCACTACTCTTATCGGGAATCCAAGCGTTGTTTCTTCCCTCTACAAGCGAGACCCCGGCATCGCCAATTCCTCGAACATGACTGCTGGGCGTCGAACGTCCTGTTTGAGTGCTGGTTGGGCCGCGCGCTGGCTTCCGATGAGACGTTAGTGTAAATATTTAGAGACCGCACGGTCCTCTTGCAGAGGGCGGGCGTGACGCGCTCCATCGTGAAATTGTGGCTCAGGCACGGGAAATCGGTCTGCGCGGGCAGGAACTGTCCGCCGAGGAAAATACCTTCGCCGCAGTGCGTGGTGGGCGTAGCCGCCGGGCGTGAAGATTACGCTAGACTCCAATGTCCTCGTTCGGGCGGTGACAAGCCCGAACGTCCCGCTTTGCGTCTGCTTGATGCCGTCTTGCGCGGCCCTACATTCGTCCTGCGCGCTTCATTATTGGAACACGCGTCCAAACGTTCTCGCCGTCTTCAAATCGAACACTCGACACCACAAGCCGCACCCGAAACGGACTGTCCCCGCCCCAATCTCAGTACCGCCGGCTGGCCTGACGTGAGAACGAACTGTTTGCGACCGCTAGCAAACGTCGCCACGGACGCTGGCGCGGACAGGTTGCTAAGAATGTCCGCTGATGACAACCACGTCGAAAAGTGGTATACAAAGAGTCATAGGCTGCCAACCTCCAGTGGCTGCGTCAAGACTGGCCAAATGCGAGTCCACGGCCTTGGCCGGGTCCCGTCGGTCCCTTGCTCCGGTCGTTCGGCTAGTACGAGACCATGCCACCGGTGACCGGTGGTTTCAAAACGTCAAGCCTTTCGAGCCTTATGGACAAAACGCTAGAAGCCGTGACATTGATCCACCGACTTACGCTTGCCGTCGCGCTTGGCTTATTCGTTGCAGCGGTTTCGGTTCATCGCCCGAGTGATGTGTACGGCGAGGCGGAACGCGAGCTCCAATCGTTGGAAGACGCTATCCAAGAGCTTGCAGATCAGACCGATGACGCTTATGCCGCTATATACGATGAGTCGGACCTAAAAGCATCGACGCTTGCCTGGCTAACGCAAAGACACATTCCAGAAGTAAGCGTTGTGATCAAACATGTCGAGCCCGATAGTCTTGCGACTCTGGACGCGGCACAGAACCCGCAGGTAGCAGTGGACGCACAAGTGAAGTGGGCCGACGCGGTCTATCTGGGCACAGCTGGTCAATTCTATGATTGCTCCGCCGAGCGCCAAGACGTGTTCAGAGCCTTGAATAACCTGTTTGGCCGCTCTAATAGGTCCACGCCGACAGTCCTCGCTGTTGATGTGAACATAAGTCAGACGCGCCCTGACTCAACTGGAGGGGCGGTCTGCCAGATCGACTTTCATTACGAGAGTCGAATAGGCAAGATCCTCAGCGTTCAGCACTCGCGCATCGACGGGCAGACCCCGGCTCCACAAGTAACGCCATCAAATGCTGCAAAACGCAAGTGGATCGATCTAGACCGTTCTGGAACACTCAAGGGGCACGGTCTTGGGGATCCGGGGGATGGTGCTAGGAGCTTACACATTCCCAACCTCCGCGCCCTCTGGAGCGATATAGGTTTCCGCACACCCGCGGCAGCCAGCGCGTTCTTGGTTGAGAAGCGAAATGAGGAAGCGGAAAAATCAAAAATGAAGATCGACATCCTCGGCCAATCACTGCGCGGAAGTCTGACCCTGATGATAACGGCCCTAGTCGAGCTCTCACTCGTTGTCTATCTGCTCGCCTATCTGTTACAGATTCGCACCTTGCTGCCGAGCCATCGAGCTGCTATCTCAGCATCTCCTTTTTTTGGAGTGATGGTTTCGGGTCTAGGCCGGGCAGTCGTCTTATTGACCATCCTTGGTCCATTTGGGGTCTGCATCTTTGTCTTAGGTCACGTATTCCCATCAGTACGAGCCGAGTGGTCAGGTCCAGAATGGATTGCGAGTTGGCCGTCAAGGTGGATATTGATCCTCGCTTTTGCGGTAACGGATGCCTTGGTAATTGTTAACCTACGCAGAATTAATGCCGTTTTACTAAGTCCAGAGGTCGAGGCTTCAGGATTGGATTCGTGAGCCAAACAGTCTGAATCGCATGTGCCTCGACCATGTCCGGGATGCATTGAGTCCAGCGCAGAGCGGAAGCCCGCCTTGCAGCTACCCCTACCGACGCCAAATAATCTCCCCGTTCACCACCGTAGCCACCGGACCGCCACGAAACACCCTGCCGTCGAAAGGCGAATTCTTGCTCTTCGAACATGACTGCTGGGCGTCGAACGTCCACTCGGTATCCAGATCGAACACCGTGACGTCCCCGGCCACGCCTTGGGCCAGTGTGCCGCACCTCAACTTCAGCACACCTGCGGGACCGGTTGTGAACAGCTCCACCAGCCGCATCACTGATATATGCCCCGGGTGCACAAGCTCCGAGAGCGACAGCCCGATCGCGGTCTCCAGTCCGGTGATGCCGAACGGGCATCGCTCGAACTCCTGCATTTTCTCGCTGCCAGCGTGTGGCGCGTGGTCGGTCGCGATGGCGTCGATCACCCCGTTCACGATGCCCTCGATGATCGCCTCCACGTCGCGGTCGCGGCGCAGTGGGGGTTTCATGCGGAAATTGCTGTCGTAGGTTCCCAGTTCCTCATCGGTGATCGCGAAGTGGTGCGGCGTCACCTCGCAGGTGACCTTGATTCCCTTGGATTTCGCGAACGCCACCATCGCTACGGACCGCTGCGTCGACAAATGCGCCACGTGGTACCGGGCACCGGTGAGTTCCGCGAGCAGCAGGTCGCGGGCCACCATTACGTCTTCGGACGCCGAGGGAATTCCACGCAGCCCAAGGCGCACTGACTGCGGGCCCTCGTGCATGTCTCCGCCTGCCGACAGGTTGAGATCTTCGCAGTGGTCGATCACCGGGATGTCGAACGCCATGGCCAGTTCCATCGCCCGCCGCATCACGCGCGCGTTCATTACGGGACGTCCGTCGTCGGAAATCGCCACGATTCCGGCCTCGCGCATCGAGCCGATGGCCGCAAGTTCCTCGCCGAGGCTGCCCTTGGTGATAGCGCCGATGGGCAGGACGTTCACCTTGGCGACCTGCTTGGCCCGCTGCACGATGTAGCTGGTCACAGTCGCGCTGTCGTTCACTGGAATCGTGTTCGGCATGCAGCAGATGGTGGTGAAGCCGCCCGCAGCCGCCGCGCGCGCACCCGTTTCGATGGTCTCGGCATGTTCAATGCCCGGCTCCCGCAGGTGCACGTGCATATCGATGAAGCCGGGTGCCACGATGGACCCGGTGGCGTCGAACCGCGCCACGCCGACGGGGCAGTCCAAGCCAACTCCGACGGCAGCCACCACGCCGTCCCGGATCAAGACATCCGCCGGACCGTCGAAACCAGACGCGGGATCCACCACGCGGCCGCCACAAATCAACAAATCGCTCATCGGCTTAAGACTCTTTCAAGCACTGCCATTCGCACCGCCACGCCGTTCTCCACTTGGTTCAGGATCACCGACTTCTGGCTGTCGGCCACCTCCGAACTCAGTTCGCGCCCGCGGTTGATCGGTCCAGGGTGCATCACAATCACGTCCGGCTTGGCCAGTTGCAGATGCTCCAGCCGCAAGCCGTAGAAGCGGAAATACTCGCCGGCCGACATAGGAGCCTCGTGCTGCCGTTCGAGTTGCACGCGCAGCATCATGATGACGTCTGCTCCAGCGAGTGCTTCGCGCATGTCCCAGGACAATTGAATGCCGGGAGCCATGTCCGCCAACTCGCGCGGCAGCAGCGACGGCGGCCCGCAAAGTACGATATCCGCGCCGAACTTCGACAGCAAGTGCACGTTGGACCGCGCCACCCTGCTGTGCGCGATGTCGCCGATGATGGCGACCCGCAGGCCGGTCAGCGATTCCCGGTGGTCCAAGATCGTGCGCGCGTCCAGCAGCGCTTGGGTCGGATGCTCGTGGGTGCCGTCGCCAGCGTTCACAATCGGAATCTTGAGGTGCTTGGCGAGGAAATGCGGCGCGCCCGACGCTCCGTGGCGCATCACGATGGCATGCGGGCGCATCGCGGCCAAGGTGTTCAGGGTGTCAACCAGCGACTCGCCTTTTGAAACGCTCGATCCCTGCGCCGCGATGGTCAGGGTCTCCGCGCCCAGCCGACGCGCGGCGATTTCGAAGCTGACCCTGGTGCGGGTCGACGCCTCGAAGAACAGGTTGACCACGGTCTTGCCCTTCAGCACGTCCAAGCGGCGGTAGGTGTCGTTGGGCGGGGGCTGGAAGAAGCGGGCGCGGTCGAGAATCGCTTCGATCTCGCCCCGCTCCAGGCTTTCAATGTCCAAGAGTCCGGATTGCATCGCTTCCTATTCCGGCACGCGTTCGCAGAGGAGGACCTTCTCGATGCCGTCCACTTCCTGGAACTTCACTTCGATGATCTCGTTGTCCGCCGTCTGCACGGTTCTGCCGACATAGCGGGCTTCGATCGGCAGTTCACGGTGTCCGCGGTCGATCAGCACCAGCAACTGCACGCGGGCCGGACGCCCTTGGTCGAACAGCGCGTCGAGTGCGGCGCGGATGGTGCGGCCGGTGTAGAGGACGTCATCCATGAGGATGATTTCCTTGCCCTGGACCGGGAAGTTGATCTCGGTGGCGTTCAACTGTGGCTTGCTGCCGACGGTGGACAAGTCGTCCCGGTAGAGGTTGATGTCGAGGATGCCGACCGGGATCTCGCGGCCTTCGAGGGCCTTGATCTTGGCGGCGAGACGGGTCGCCAAAGGCACTCCCCGGCGGCGGATTCCGATGAAGGCGAGCTTGTCGAGGTCCTGGCTTTTCTCGAGAACCTCGTGCGCCAGGCGGACCAGCGTGCGGTCGATCTCCGACGCGCTCATCAATTGGGATTTGATTTGAGTCAGGGCCATCGTTTTTTCGATTTTAGCGCACGTTGCTGGACGTCTTGGGATGCGGCTAGAACCAACGCCAGATATTTGTCCCCGCGAGCGTCGTCGGGCTGGGCTGTTCGCCACTCCCCGCAACGTGTCCTTGCCTCCTCGACGGACTTCGCCGCCGCATCCAAGTTGCCCAGGGCGGATTGGATGGCCGCGGACTGGAGCAGTAATTGTACGGCCATCGGGAGGGCGTCAGGCGGGTTCTGCTGCTTCGCCAACTCATCGCGGGCTTTCTCGATCTCGGTGAGAGCCTCCGGGAACCTTTGGTCCCGCGCCAGCACGAAAGCGGCTACTCCGTGCGTCCGCGCGAGGGCGCTTACGAAACCGGAGTTTTCGGGGTCCAGGGACACCATCTTTCGAAGAATCTCGGCGCTCTTGCCACACGTCAGTAGCGCCATCGCACCCGACTGGAAGTAGCACTGCTGGCGGTAGGCCAGGGCCAGCACGTTCGCGTTGGAGGCGTTTCGCGGGTCGACGGCATAGTTCTCCGCAGCCACCGCAACTGCCCGGTCGGCCTCCTCACGGGTCGCCATCACACCGATCACTTCGATGGGAACCTGCGCGCCGAGCACCGCCCCGATCAAGGCTTGCGCCAGCCGATCGCGATAGAGGGCACTCCCGGGGTTGGACTGGAACAACTGCTCCGACGCGGCAACGGCGCGCATGTTGACGGCGCGGGCACCTTCCAAGTCGCCGAGGAGCTTCTTGGTGGTTCCGAGATTCAGGTAGGCGCTGATGAGGATCATCCTGCGGTCTGGAACGGGATTGGCGCGGTTCCAATCCTCGGCGACCCGCGCCGCTTCCTCTAGCATCTGGACCGCGACCTTGGTATGGCCTGCAACCGCATGGTTGCGGCCCAGCCGGTTCAACGTCGGGATCATGTTTGCTTCCTCGTGACCGCCTATGGTCTGGAGCTCCCGGAAGACGGCCACGGCCTTTTCCAAGGTTGCTGTTGATTCCCGCACCTGTCCCAGATAAACCTGTTCCGTGCCCAGAGACCGGTAGGCATTGCCGAGCAACGCGAGCGTCTGGATGTTCGAGCCCAGGCGCGACCGCAATTGTTCGGCCATCTTGCGGGCATGGTCGTAGCTTGCCACCGCGTCGGTCGCCCGGTCCATGTCGTCCTGCACGGAGCCGACTTGGATGAAGGCGTCGGCAAGCTGCGCCTGCAGAGCCGGATCGTCGCCGGCGTCGCTCGACAGTGTCTGCAGGTAACGGAGGGAAAGGCGGACGATCTCCTGCCGCGCGGCCGTCGCGCCGGCGACATGCTCCAGTTTGGGATCGACCTGGCTGAGGAGTTCCGCCGCTAGGCCCCGTACTTCGTTGAACCTTCGTTGCGCCCGCCGCGCCTCTATGTCGCGGGCAACCACCCCGCCGGCAAGTGTCGCCAGTACGAGGGCTGCGGCGAGGATCGGCCAGCGGTTTCGACGCAAGAACCGCACCGTGCGGTACCAGACGGTGTCCGGGCGCGCCGAGACCGGTCGGTATTCGAGATGGTTTCCAATATCGGCGGCGAACTCGGCGACGGAACTGTAGCGCCGCTCCGGCTCCTTGCGCAGCGCCTTGGCGAGGATGTTGTCCAAGTCGTCTCCCAGTCCTGCGGGGGGTGGCGGGATGTCGCAAACGATCCGGTCGACGTCGGTTGCGCTCAGATCCGCCGTGCTGTAGGGCCTTCGCCCGGTCAGCAACTGATAGAGCAGCACGCCGAGCGAGTAGACGTCACTGGCGGTTGTGATGAAGCCCCGTCGCATCTGCTCCGGGCTGGCGTAGTCGGGCGTGAGGGCGTGCAGCGCCGTCACGGTGGGCTGGGTGTCGGAGTCGAGCAGCTTGGCGATCCCGAAGTCGAGCAGCTTCGGGGTCCCGTCCGCCGTGACCAGGATGTTGCCCGGTTTCAGGTCCCGGTGCACCACCAGGTTGCGGTGGGCGTAGGAAACGCCTTCGCAGACCCGGAGGAACAGTCGCAAGCGGGCTTCCTGGGAGAGGTTGTTTTCGTTGCAATAGCGGTGGATCGGCAGGCCGTCCACGAATTCAAGGACGAGGAAGGGTACTCCGGCGGCGGTTTCACCGGCGTCGAGAAACCGCGCGATGTGCGGGTGGTCGAGGCTGGAAAGGATCCGCTGCTCCATGCGGAAGCGGTCCATCCAACCGGGCGAGCCCTGTCCGGCGTGGAGGACTTTCAGTGCCACCTGGTTGGCATCGGGACCACTTTCCGAGCGCGCCCGGTAGACGGCGCCCATGCCGCCGCGCCCGATCAGGTCTTGCAGGCGGTAGTCGCCAATCCGGGTTCCGACCCACGCGAGGAACGGGTCTCCTGTGACGTCAGGCTGCGAGACCTCAACGGCCAGCCGGGCGGGCGCGGACATGGGGAGATCCTCGCCGGTGGCGTTGTCGAGCAGTTCCTGGACTTCGCGGAGAATGCCGGGATCCTGGGTTTTACCGCGGAGATACCCGGCCCGAGCACGGGGTTCCAACTCCATTGCGCCGGAGAATAGTTCCTCGATCAGTTGCCATCTGTCTCGCGTCATGGACCGGTTCAGCCCATCATCTCACCGAATCGAGGCGGGGGCATAATGGAAGTATGAGCAGAATCCGCCCCATCCTCACTGCCGCCGCGATCTTCGTCCTCTCCGCTTTTGCCGCCGAACGTAAACTGGGTAAGCCTCTGACCGTCGGCGCGCCTGTGAGTCTCCAGACCCTCTACGCCGATCCCGATTCGAAGGTCGGCCAGACCGTCCAAGTCCAGGGCAAGGTGGTGGAAGTCTGCGAGATGGCTGGTTGTTGGATGAACCTGACCGACGACAAGGGCCATTTGCTGCGCATCAAGGTCGAGGATGGCGTGATCGTGTTCCCGAAGGATTCGGTGGGCAAGACCGCCATCGCCGAGGGCGTATTGGAAAAGCACCAGATGACGCGCGAGCAACTGGTGGAACAGGCCAAGGAAGAGGCCCAGGAAGCGGGACGCAAATTCAATCCGGCCTCCGTCAAGTCCGGCAAGACGGTTTACCAAATCGCCGGGACCGGGGCCACGATTCAGGAGTAGGGCTACTTGGCCTACCGGTCGAAAAGATCTTCTATGGTGGTGGCGTTGAGCAGCCGAAGCCCGGCGGCCCGCAACTGCGCGGGATTCAGAGCGGCCAGACGCGTCCGGAATCCTGGCGGCACCACCTTGAATCGATTTTCGATCTGTCCAGCAGTAGTTCCACTCGGCCTTCGATGCGCCCTTCGACCCTCCCTTCGACCCTTCCTTCCGCGCGGCCCTGGCGGAACGGCACACCAAAGATCTCGTTGTCTAAAATGTTTTCCGTTACCGGCATCTTCATCGCCTCCTG
Source organism: uncultured Acidobacteriia bacterium (assembly GCA_903907865.1). GTDB lineage: Bacteria > Acidobacteriota > Terriglobia > Bryobacterales > Bryobacteraceae > BOG-234. Next base: position 35,110 of record CAIVPR010000027.1, on the reverse strand, counting down.
TTTCACTTCACCCGTTAGCTTCCGCAAACCCGCCAAGATTGACAATTCCATGAGCGCACCGCTGCGTTCCGCCGCAGGCGCGGCCACAATCCGTTCCAGGATCCGGCGCACTGTTCCGGGCGCGTCGCCCAGCGCGGTCAGCACCGCAACTACATTGTCGCTCAAGTTCGGACTGGCGAGCAACGCCTCGCCATCCAGTTCCCGGACATCCACCATGTGGAACCGGAAATCCAGTCCCTCTGCCCGGACAGCCCTCTCCATGCGCAGTGGCTCTTCGCCCACATAGAGCACGATCTGCGCCGGAATTCGTCCGTACTTGCGCCAGATGGCGAACAGGTACTCTCCCATCCTCCGCACCAGATCCTTCTGGTTGCGACTCTGGAATTCAAAGTGGAGCAACCGGCCGTCGGACAACGCACCCAGGAGGTCCACCCGGGGATTGCTCACCCTCGGCAACTCAACGTTCAGCCATCGGACTCCGGGTTCCGCTGGTATCGTCGTCCCGGTCAGTGCCGCCAGAAGTGCGCTGCCAGGCTGTGTCAGGCCATGTTTTAATGTGACGTCGTAATCCTGCATCCACTCCCGCCACAGATATAGTGCCCGCGGGCGGGAAAATTCTCACACGAGCGAAGGAATTCGTGAATGGCCGCAGGAGCATCGCCAACGTCTACTCAGAGGCAAGGTCGGTCCCTTGGGTGAGGCTCTTTGCGCTGGCGTCGCGGTTCGGGTCCAGCCATGCCACGTCCGCCGTGTTTTCGCCCGCTTGGCGGATCCTCGCATCGTCCACCTTCGCCAGCGGCGTGTAGCGGGGGTGGTGCGCGTCCTTGTATGGATCGTTGCGGGCGGCGTTGTAGCAGCAGATCATCGACCAACGGGGATGCTCGGAGTGGTTCTGGTCGCTGCGGTGGAGCAGGTTGGAGTCGAAGAAGATGGCGTCGCCGGGCTCCATCTCTACATGGACCAGTTCCAGCCGCTTCGCCAGTTCGTGGACTCGTTCCAGGTCCGCACCCGCCTGGTCGCCGGTTAGGACGTGCTCGATCCGTCCCGCGAGGTGCGACCCCTTCAGTACCTGCAGGCAGCCGTTTTCGCGCGTGGCGCGGTCCACCGCGACAAACACGCTGGTGAGTAGCGGGAAGAGCACGCCGTTCTGATACCAGTAGCCGTAGTCCTGGTGCCATGCCCAGGCCCCGCCCACGCGCGGCTCCTTCATGATCATTTTTGAGTGGTAGTGGTAGACCTCGCCGCCCAGCAGCGACTCGGCGGAATCCACGAGCGACCGGCAGCGCGCGAACATGCCGTAGATGCCGTCGCCTGGATGGTTCCACAGCGAGAGGCGGATGACGCCGCCTTGGTCGTCGGCGCGTCCGAAGGCGTGGTCGTCGAGCGCCTTGTCGGCTTTGGCGGATTGCCGCAGCAGGCCGATCTCCTCCGGATCGAACATGCCGCGCACGAGCACGTAGCCGTCGAGGTGGTATTGGCGGACTTCGTCGGGGGAAAGGGGTCCTCTTGCCATAGGGGTTTGGCCCCATTCTACTCCGCGACGCGTTTTGCGCGAGGCTTGCGACCTTTCGCGGTTCCCGGCATCCAAGATGCCGATGCCCACACAATACGAGAGCGCCCAACTGATCTTGAATTTGTACGAATTGCGCCGTGAAGAAACCCTGCGCAAGGCCCGTGACTTCTTCTTCGGATTCAACCCGGCCACGGTGGAGGAATTCATGGCCGCGATGTTCGGTCCCAACAGCGGCCTGATCCGCATGGTGATCAGTTATTGGGACATGGCCGGGGCCTTGGTGGCCAACGGTGCCATCGACCCCAAGCTGTTCTACGATACGAACGGCGAATTCATCGGTGTCTACGCCAAGCTTGAGGCGATTCTGCCGGGCATCCGCGAAGCGTTCGGGAACCCGCTCTTCGGGGCGAACTTGGAAAGCTTGGCGCTCGGCATGCCGGACGCGCGCAATCGCATCGACACGATGAAGGAGCGGATGAAGGCGTACACGGCCCATCGCGACGCCGCTGTCGGCCAACACCAGCAAGAGCATCAGCCGTAGTCGTCGCGCATTGATGGGCATTCCTCGGGACCCAGAGAATGGTCCCGAGGGCGCCTCCCGGATCGACCCGCAAGACTCTATTTGGGCCGGTTCGAGCCGGAGAACAGCGATACCGGGCGCTGCAGGTCGTCTATTGTGGCGACCTGGTTCAGCCGTTCTCCGATGGCGACGGCGATGGCGCTCCCGACCGCTATCGTCAAGGCCGGATTCGGGTGTCGACCCAGCAATGTCCCGACTGTCAATACGAGTGAGGTGCTGAGGGCAGCGCCCAGCAAGCCCCAGACCACCCGTGTGGCCATCCGGACCGGCGAGACGAAGCCGGTCGTTTGCAGTCGGTGGCAGGTCATCAGGAACGCGGCCCAACTCGCGATGGCGCAAACGCAGGAAGCCAGCGCGATCCAAGGGTAATCCCGGAACATCGCGAACTCCAGTCCGCGCGGGGTGTAGCCGAACGATAGGGGCAGCAGCGTGAAGCCCCACGAGATGCCCGCAAGCATCGAACGTCGCCGCAGCAGTCCCCTGGTCTTCGCCAGTGTCTCCCACTCCAGTTTTTCGCCCATTCCAACCGAAAATGCGCTGCCCGGAACCGCCATGGCCTCGTCGGCCTCGGCGCGCAGGTCGGCGTCGCGGGAGAGGAAATCCTCCACCAGCGCCTTGGTGTCGTTGCTGGCCTCGCCCGCAAGATAGACGGGCAGCAGATCCCGCACCACATCCCTCGTCAGTTTCACTTTGTATTCCCTTTCTGCGCCAGACGCATGCGCGCCCGGTGCACCTTCACTTTCAATGTCGCGACCGGCAGACCCAGGATCAGCGCGATCTCCTCGTACGGCAGCCCCTGCTCGGCACGCAGCAGGAGCGCGGAGCGGTCGATTTCCGGCAGCTCCCGCATTGCTTCGAGCGTTTGCCGGAGCCGCTCGCGCTCTTCCAGTTCGCGCTCCAGGGACACGGGCGACGCTTCCGGCGCGGCTTCGAGGGGCCGTTCCCGGTTGCGTCGGCGCAGTCCCTGGAGAAAGAGGTTGCGGGCGATGGAGAAGAGATAGGCGCGGACCGTCAGTTCCGCAACTGGCGTCGACGAACTCCAGACACGGAGGAAGGTCTCGGAAACGAGGTCTTCCGCCGTGCCGCGGTCGCCGCCGAGCCAGAAGCAGAAGCGGTAGAGGTCGCGCGCGTGCCGTTCCCAGAGGCCGTGGAAGCTTTCGGGATTTGTTTGTCTGTCCGTTGCGCTGTCCACAATCGAGGTATCCACAGGGGCGGGGAAGGTTTCAAGGGATGAAAAATATTTCAACCGTTCATGTAGGATGTCATGCAGGACCACAAAATGCGAATCACCTTCCATGGCGCCGCCGGAACCGTCACAGGTTCGATGCACGAACTCGAAGTCGACAACCGGCGCTACCTGCTGGACTGCGGCCTCTACCAGGGTCGCCGGAAGGAGGCCGAGCGGCGCAACCGGACGCTCGATGTCCCGGCCCACTCCATTGACGCGGTCGTCCTGTCGCATGCCCACATCGACCATACGGGACGGCTGCCGCTACTGGTGAAGCAGGGCTTTACCGGCCCTATTTTCACGACGCCGGCGACCATCGACCTTTGCCAGTCGATGCTGCGCGACACGGCGCACATCCAGGAGTCCGACGCCGAGTTCGTCAACCGCCACCATCCCGACGAGGAGGCGGTGGAGCCGCTGTACGACACGTCCGATGCCGAGGCAACGATGGACCACTTCCGGCCGGTCGCCTACCGGACGCCGACCGGGATCGCGTCCGGACTCACGATGGAGTCGTTCGACGCGGGCCACATGCTGGGCTCGTCCGCCGTCGTCTTGGAGCACCGGGGCGTGCGGCTGGCGTTTTCGGGCGATGTGGGGCGTCCGGGGCTGCCGATCATCCGCGATCCGGAGCCGCTGCCGCCGTGCGACTACCTCATTATGGAGAGCACCTACGGGGGGCGACTGCATCCGCATGACGACGAGGCCATCGGCAAATTGGAGGCCGTGGTGAACGAGACGATCGGACGTGGCGGTCGGCTGATTGTTCCGGCTTTCGCGGTGGGACGTACGCAGCAACTGGTCCTGTTGCTCCACAAGCTCATCGATGCCAACCGCATTCCAGTCGTGCCGATATTTGTCGACAGCCCGCTCGCGGTCAACGTGACGACGGCCTTCCGCGCACACCCCGAGTGCTTCGACGAGGAGGCGCGGCAGTTCCTCGAACAGGGCCGGGACCCGTTCGGCTTCCATCGGCTGATCTATATCCGGGACGCGGCGGAATCGAAGAAGCTGAACGACCTCCACAAGCCCTGCATCATCATTTCCCCCGCAGGCATGTGCGAGGCCGGGCGGGTGCTGCACCATCTGCGCAACGGCGTCGGCAATCCGAGGAACACGGTGCTTATCACCGGCTACCAGGCGGAACACACGCTGGGCCGCAAGTTGAAGGATGGGTTGAAGCAGGTGAAGATCTTCGGCATGCCGGTGGAGGTGCGGGCGCAGGTGGAAAGCCTTGACGAGTTGAGCGGCCACGCCGATTCCGAGGAGTTACTGACGTGGATGAAACCGATCACGCCGCGCCTCAAGCATGTGTTTCTGGTGCACGGGGAACCGGAGCAGTCGCAGGCCTTGGCGGGCAAAATCCGGGCGCGCTACGGGATCGAGGTGACGGTACCGGGACCGGGCGCCTCCTTCCCCTTGCACATGTAGGAACTTTAAGGGTTTGGGGCGAAACCCGCGCCCCAAACCGTGCTGTCTATACTGATTAGAAACGAGGTCCCTTACCAAATGAGTTCACCGCAGTACTCTTATCCCCCCCAACCGCCCCAGGGCTACGGTCCGCCGCCGGAAGGTTCCGGCCTGATGAAGGCGCTGGGAATCGGCGCGGTTTGCGCATCGCTGGCGCTGAACGGGTTCCTCATTTTCCAAGTGAACGACCTGAAGAAGGCCTCGGCCGATTCGGTCCACACCCAGGGTGTGCTGCAGAACGAGATCGACACCATCCGCGAGTCCAGCACCGCCATGACGGCGGCGCAGAAGCGGCACATGGACGAGTTGAAGGAAGACCTCGACTCCAAGGCGCGCCAGTTGAACCAGGCCGCCAACCAAGCTAAGAAGGAAGCGATCAGCTACGCGGACGAGAAGACCGGCAAGCTGGAGCAGGAAAACCGCCAGACCCAGCAGGCCGTGGCGCAGACCAATAGCCAGCTGTCGGACGTGAAGCAGAAGGCCGACCAGGCCAACGCGAAGGTTGCGGACGTGGGCAACGACGTGGCGGGCGTGAAGACGGAACTGGCGGGTACGAAGAGCGATCTGGACAAGACGAAGTCGGACCTGAAGAAGGTGGCGGGCGATTTGGGTGTCACGAACGGCTTTGTGGCGACGAGCGCGAAGGACATTGAGGAATTGCGGCGGCGCGGCGAGGTGACGATTGTCGAGTTCTCGCTGAAGAAGCAGAAGAACATGCAGAAGGTGGGCGACATCCAGCTGCTGCTGGAGAAGTCGGACCCGAAGAAGAACCGGTTCAACGTGATCGTGATGGCGGACGACAAGCGGGTGGAGAAGAAGGACCGCACGGTGAACGAGCCGCTGCAGTTCTATGTGGCGAAGTCGCTGTACCAGATCGTGGTGCTGTCGGTGGGCAAGGACCAGATTTCGGGGTATTTGCAGACGCCGAAGTACGGGTCGCGGTAGGCGGGTCGGAGGTTTGAGTGGGTGGGGGCCGGTCCGCTTGCGCGGGTCGGCCCCTTTTGATTATTCCCCATTCGGAATCAGGTACCGGAACGACTGGGGTGCCGGAGACGATCCGGCCACGTCGCTCAAGTCCAGCGGTTTGTCGTAGCGCACAGGGTTCTGGACTTGTATCGCGAACGCCGTCGAGCGGTTTTCGAAGTATTCCATGAAAAACTGCTTCGTGATTCCGGAGTGCCTTCTTGTTGTGCCCCAAAGCCCTGCGGGCGTATCCGAGACGACCCCGCCCACTTCAAACTCGCCCACAACCTTACCTACCGGTTTGGTGGCATAGATGACAACCGAACGGACGGCTTGGTTCTTGTAGACGGATCGCCTGTATTCGAATCGCTTCGTGCCGTTGAGGATCTTCTCCGCATACTCCGGTTTAATCGATAGCAAGATTTTCATGGACTTTTCCGAGGGCTAGGATGTGGCGCAATTGTGGCAGGGTTAGGGACTGGAATCCAGAGTACGCGTCAGCCGGGATTCCGACCTGTTCGAGCAGCTCAGCGCGGGTTACCCGATGCTTGAAGGCTGCGTTGTAGGTGAATCGGATCACATTTGGGTATCGCTTCGTCTTCCACAGATCCTCTAATTCGGCCTTGGTGAAGACGCTGTACGGATCGGCGTAGCGAATGAACTCATCCACACTGGCGAATGATCTAAGCTGGCGCACCTCTTCGACGACGCATACGGAGGTTACGACTGCCGTATAGTGAGCTGGCGCGGACGAGTTCTTGTCTTTCGTGCGATAGATCAGCAGGACGTCCCCATGCTTGAGGCCAAGAACTCCCTCCATCGCGCAGAGGTAGACTTTATGGATGCTGTTGGTGTGGGAAACATCCCTAACGATGTTTGGTGGCTCGTTGTGCAGCTTTGAATCTGGGAACAGGCGGGTGTGCCAGTTCGGGTAGATGCCCAGCATCGCGAAGTTTCGACCTGCGGTCGAGAAGAACGGGTAGTCTAGGACGATGTCACTGCTGAAGGTTTGGAAGCTGCGGACAAGGACCAATTCGTCGCCATTGTGGGTTCTTTTGACGGCGGCCTGTTTGAACCCGTAACGTCTTAGCAGTTCGATCAGCGCGCCGTGTCGTGGGAACACGGTCACGTATGCTTCCTCAACGCCAAGATCCATTGCGTGGTCGAAGAGTTTCTTCATGAAACGCTCACCAAGCCGGGTGCCATGCGCATCGACCTTGAATGTTCCCACCTTGATCCGCGGCAGGGCTTGCAGTTGCGGTTCAACATCGGAGACGGCCTCGCTTTCCCGTTTCAGGTACAAGAATCCGTTGACGCTATTCTCGGCGTGGCTGACGTACACGCTGGAGCCGTCTGCGGACTTCTTGGCGAACCAATCGGCGAACTCCTTGTAGTCAGCCTTCAGGCTGTCAAAGAAGGGATCCGCCAGATTGATTGCGGAGAATGGTAGGGAAGCGAGGTTCACGACGTTTTGCTCCGGAAGCGGCTAATTGTCGCCTGAACGCTGATGGTATCAGGTCACCTGTGACAGTGTGCTTAAGCCGAGCCGCTGAGACTGGCCAGCTGAGGGCGCGGCGGTGGGAACGCGCTATCAGAAATCATCGGCTCAGTTGCAACCGATCAAGGACTACCGCTAGCGGCTTGTAACGAGAAATGGCTGCCCCCCCACCCCTCCCGTGCGATGATGGCACCAATGGCGGCGGATCACACACACCAATTGGTCCCTTCGGACATGAGCCTGCGGGTCAAAGCCCTCGAGTCCCTGCTGGTCGAGAAGGGCTTGGTGGACCCCGCCGCGCTTGACGCGCTGGTCGACACCTACGAAAACAAGGTCGGGCCGCGCAACGGGGCTCGGGTCGTCGCGCGCGCCTGGTCCGATCCCGCCTACAAGGCCCGCCTCCTCGCCAACGCCCCCGAGGCCATCGCGGAACTCGGCTACCGCCCCGAACAGGGCGAGCACATGATGGTACTCGAAAACACGCCGCAGGTCCACAACATGGTCGTCTGCACGCTCTGCTCCTGCTACCCGTGGCCGGTGCTGGGGCTGCCGCCGGTCTGGTACAAGTCCGCGCCGTACCGGTCGCGCGCCGTGATCGATCCGCGCGGGGTGCTGCGGGAATTCGGGTTGGAACTGCCGGACGAGGTCGAGGTGCGGGTCTGGGACAGCACCGCCGAACTGCGATATCTGGTGCTGCCGGAGCGTCCGGCGGGCACGGAGGGCATGTCGGAGGAGGAATTGGCGGACTTGGTATCCCGGGACGCTATGGTTGGAGTGGCCAAGGCGGGGGTCGGGGTGGCCAAGCTATGAACGGCATCCACGACATGGGCGGGATGCACGGCATGGGGCCCATTGAGGTCGAGCGCGACGAGCCGGTCTTCCACGAGGAGTGGGAGGGGCGCACGTTCGTGATGACCCGCGCGATCGGGATGTGGCGGAAGTGGAACATCGACACGGGGCGGTTCCACATCGAGCTGATCCCGCCCGCCGAGTATCTGCGGATGAGCTACTACGAGAAGTGGTTCGTGCGGCTGGCGGATTTGCTGGTGAAGACCGGTTTGGTGACTGGCGAAGAGCTTGAGACGGGGAGGCCGGCGCCGGGGTCGGTGCGCGCGACGCCGCCGTTGACGGTGGAGCAGGTTCCGGCGGTGGCGCTGAATAGGTTCCTCGCGCCCAGTTACGAGCCGGGGATTCCGCCGCTGTTCCATTTGGGCGACCAGGTGCGCGCCCGCAACATAAACCCGATTGGTCATACGCGGTTGCCACGGTATGCGCGGGGGAAGTCGGGGTGCGTGGCGGTCGACCACGGGGTACACGTGTTTCCCGACACCAACGCGCACGGGCTGGGGGAGAATCGGCAGCACCTTTATTCAGTGCGGTTCGCGGCGCGGGAATTGTGGGGGGAGCAGGCGTCGGAGCGGGACTTCGTGTATATCGACCTGTGGGACAGCTACCTTGACCGGGTTTGAGGATCTGCCGGATTTGCCGCGGGACGCCGACGGTCCCGTGTTCGCCGAGCCGTGGCAGGCGCAAGCGTTCGCGATGGCGGTGCGGCTGTCGGCGCAGGGCGTGTTTACGTGGAAAGAGTGGGCCGAGGCGCTGGCTTCCGAGCTGGCCGCGGCGGTGGAACAGGGCGAGCCCGACGACGGGACGGAATACTACCAGCACTGGTTGGCGGCGCTGGAGAAACTGGTTTTGTCGAAGGGGTTGCTGGACGTGCCGACGCTGTTCGAGCGCAAGGAAGCTTGGGCCGACGCCTACCGCCACACGCCGCACGGCCAGCCGGTGCAGTTGCGGCCCGGATTCCGGGTGAGCTACCAGTACAGGCAGAGTCCGATGAACCGGGTTGCGCGGGCGGACGGGTCGAAATGGCCGATCCGGGTGCACGACGGGCACCTGTTTGTCTGCCATGGCTGCTGCTGCGGTCGCCCCGAGAAGGGATTCCCGGCGCTGCCGCTGGAGAGTTTCAAGCGGCAGTGGAAGCAGCGGGGATTGCGGCGTCGGTTCCACCTGACGGTGTCGGGGTGCCTGGGGCCGTGCCCGCTGGCGAATGTGATCCTGCTCCAGTTCCGGGGGCATTCGCTGTGGTTCCACTCGATCAATAGCGAGTCGGATGTGGGGTTGGTGTATGACTATGTCGAGGATATGTTGCAGCAGGGCCGGTTTGTGGAACCGCCGGAGGGGTTGGCGGGTCGGAGGTTTGAGCGGTGGTTGGAGGAGGGGTAGGGTCCCGAGGCTCGGCGTCATATCATATTGCATGTGAAATCCCGCAGACAGTTCATCGGAGGCGCTGCCGGGTTGGGGGTCGCCGGATTGGGCGCTGCAGCCCAGACTGAGGCGCAAACGCGACCCGCCAACCGTCCGAACATCGTCTACATCCACTCCCACGATTCCGGTCGCTACCTCCAGCCTTACGGGCACAACGTCCCCACGCCGCGCATCGCCAAGCTCGCCACCGAGGGAGTCCTTTTCCGCCAGGCTTTCAGCGCCGCGCCCACCTGTTCGCCCAGTCGCGCCTCGTTGCTTACCGGCCAGTGCGCCCACCAGAACGGCATGCTCGGCCTCGCGCACCGGGGCTTCTCACTGACCGACTACAACCGGCACATCGTCCACACCTTGCGCAAGGCCGGGTATCGGTCCGTGCTCGCCGGACTACAGCATGTCGCGAGCGACCCGGCCAAGATCGGATATGACGAGGTCATCAGCCCGAAGGGCACCGCCGCCGCCGTGGTCGCGCCGGTCGCCGCGAGGTTTCTGGATTCGCGGCCTTCGCAGCCCTTCTTCCTTGATGTCGGCTTCTTCGAAACCCACCGCGAATACCCCGAGCCCACCGCCGACGACGATCCCCGCTACCTCCAGCCGCCGACGCCGATGCCCGACACGCTGGAGACACGTCGCGACATGGCCGGTTTCCGCGCCAGCGCCCGGCTGCTCGACCGGGGCGTCGGCATGGTCCTAGATGCGCTCGAACGAAACGGCCTCGCCGAGAATACCCTCGTTATCAGCACCACGGACCACGGCATCGCGTTCCCGCGCATGAAGTGCAATCTGACCGATGCGGGTTGGGGCGTGTCGCTGGCCATGCGCGGACCGGCGGCCAGTGATTTCCAGGGAGGCAAGGTCTGCGACGCGATGGTTTCGCACTTGGACGTCTTTCCGACTCTCTGCGAGGTTCTGCAGATCGAAAAACCGGCCTGGCTCGAAGGGGTATCGCTGCTGCCCGCCGTGCGGGGCGAGAAGAAGGAGATCCACGACGAGGTTTTCGCCGAGGTCAACTACCACGCCTCGTACGAGCCGGTCCGCGCCGTCCGCACCCAGCGCTACAAGTACATCAGGCGCTTCGCGGGGCGTGCGACGGCGGTGCTGCCGAACTGCGACGACGGTCCGAGCAAAGATCTCTGGCTCGAATACGGCTGGAAGCAGCGGGAATTGGCGCAGGAGGAACTGTACGACCTCGTCTTTGACCCCGCCGAGCAGAACAACTTGGTGGCCGACGCGAAATCGGCGGCGGCGCTGGGGGAGATGCGCGGGCGTCTGGCGAAATGGATGGCGCGCACCAACGACCCGCTGTTGAAGGGTCCGGTGGCGGCTCCGAAGGGCGCGAAGGTGAATCCGGTCGACGGGACTTCGCCGAAGGAGCCGGTGGTGGACGCGCTGCAGTAGAAGGGAATCATAATGAGACTTCTTACAACGGCATTGCTTTTCAGCGGACTCGTGCTAGCCGCAGACGGCCCCCTTTACGTCTTCGACAACGGTGCCGGTCGCGGTGCTTTGACCGTGGAGCAGCAGGTCGAACTGACCAAAAAGACCGGTTATGCCGGCATCTTCTACTCCGGCACCCGGCAGATCCCGGAACTGGTGGCGTTGCACAAGGCCGCGGGGCTGAAGGTGGTCGGGATCTACACGGGTATGAACCTATCGGACGCCAAGCCGGGCTACGACCCCGGATTGCCCGCCGCCATCGAGCAACTGCGCGGCACAGGGGCGCTGGTGACGTTCACGATCAACGGCAAGACACCGGACAAGCAGGTCGCGACGGGGGACGAGGTTGCGGTGAAGGTGGTCCGCGAAGTGGCTGACATGGCGGCGAAGGCGGGGCTCAAGATGGCGCTGTACCCGCATTACGGAATGCATGTGGCGCGGATCGAGGACGCGCTGCGGGTGATCGAGAAGGCCAACCGGCCTAATCTGGGGCTGGTATTCAACCTCTGCCACTGGCTGCGCAGCGGTGACGAGGCGAATCTGGACGCGAGGCTCAAACAGGCGCTGCCGCACACGTTCATGGTCAGCATCAACGGGGCCGAGCATGATGGAGATTGGGACCGGCTCATCCAGACGCTGGACCGGGGCGCGTACGACACCAAGGCTTTTGTGGCCAAGGTTAGGAAATTGGGGTATCAGGGGCCCATCGCCCTGCAGTGCTACAACGTCAAGGGCGACCTTGAGGAAAATCTGCGCCGTTCGATGGCGGCTTGGCGCGCATTCTGAGGGAGGAGTAGAATAGGGCCGATGTCGAAGGGACTTCGTTACTGGTTGCTCGGCGCGCTGATCGGCACCCTGTTCTGCCTCCTCTTGTGGGGCCTCCGGGGAAGAATCGTGTGGTGGAGCGCCTTCCTACTCGTCTTTAATGGCGGTCTCGCGTCGATCAGCATCGCCCGCTCGCGCGGCAAGCTCCCGCCCATCGAGGCTCCCAAGCCGCTCACCCTCTTCTCCAATGGCATTCCGGGTCCACAAGCCGGAAAAACAAACCCGTAGCGTGTTATCCTCCAATTAGCGTTTCAGCCGCATCTTCCTTTTGACGCAGCCCCCGTCTGGCCTTGGTTGAAACGACTTCTTCCAATCGTGTACAAGGGGTTTTATGAAATCAGGAATTCTGGCGGGCACGCTGCTCATTCTCAGCGCGCTGCCCTGCCTGCCGCAAACCTTCCGGGGCGGCATCATCGGTACCGTCACTGATCCGTCCGGCGCTGTTGTGGCCGGAGCCGCGGTCGAAATCACCAACAAAGGCACAGGCCTCCATCGCGAAGGCAGCACATCCAAGGCTGGCGAATTTACGTTCCCCGACCTTCCACTCGGCCTCTACGACCTTTCCGCCTCGCTTGCCGGTTTTGACCGCCTCAAGATGGATGGCGTCGCCGTCGAGGTTGGCAGGGTGACCAGTTTGAAGCTTTCGCTGCGCGTGAAGTCAGCCGCCGAATCGGTGGAAGTCAGCGCCACCACGGTGAGCATCGAAACGGACACTTCGACCGTTAACCAAGTAATCCCGAACAAGGCCGTCCAGGAAATGCCGCTGAATGGGCGCGATTTCACGCAGCTCATCAAGCTGGCTCCGGGCGTCAACGGCGCGGGCTCGCTCAACGGCGCGCGCACCATGCAGACCAACCAGCAGATCGATGGTGCCGATAACAACGACGCGTGGCACAACGCCGTCGCGGTCAACCAGGGCGGCGTCTCCGGCGTGGCCGGCACGTTGCTGCCCATCGACGCCATCGACCAGTTCTCTGTCCAGAGCCAGGCAAACGCCGAGGCTGGCCGTAACGGCGGTGGATCGGTCAACATGGTGATCAAGTCCGGCACGAACTCGCTGCACGGAACACTCTACTACTTCAACCGCAACGACGCGCTGGCCCAGAACACCCCGTTCGCGCCCGCCGGAGCGGCCAAGCCGAAGCTCAAGGACAACCAGTTCGGCACGTCCGTGGGCGGCAAGATCATCAAGGACAAGCTCTTCTACTTCCTGACTTACGAGCGCCAGAAGTTCATCGTCGGCAACGCCAACAGCGCCACCGAGCCCTCGGCGGCTTGGGTGACGGCGGCGACGGCGGTCCTTCAGAAGTACAACGTGCCGGTCAATCCGGTGGCGACGAACCTGCTCTCGTTCTGGCCCGGTCGTGGCCGCACGGGTCCTGCGACGACGAACAACTACTTCGGGTCCGACGTCAGCGACAACTTCAGCGACAACGGCATCGGCAAGATCGACTACGCGATCAACCAGAAGAACAACCTGGCGTTCCGTTACTTTGTGGGCACGGGCGCACAGACCGCGCCGGTGGGATCTCCTTATAAGGACTACTACCAGGTCGCGCCGAGCCGCATGCACAATTTCTCGCTGGTTGAGAATGCCGTGATCACTCCGTCGCTGGTCGTCCAGACCTTGGTCGGCGTGAACTACTTCAAGCAGACGTTCCAGGATTTCAACACCGGCTTCGACCCCATTGCTGCAGGCTTGAATACGGGCGTGAGCGGCAGCCTGCACGGCTCGCCGAACATCAACGTCAACGGCTTCGACTCCATCGGGTTGACGCCGCCGCTCGGCCGCATCGACACCACGGGCCACTTGACGGAGACGGTCAGCTACAACACGGGAAAACACCAGTTCCGTTTCGGCGGCGAGATCCGTCACGCGAACCTCGACGTGTTCTACCAGCGCAATTCGCTCGGCACGTTCAATTTCGACGGCACGCAAGGGCCGTGGGCGAACGACGCTTCGGTTTCCAACAACTTGAAGAGCTTGGCCGACTTCCTCTCGGGCAAGGTGCTCTCCTCCAGCATCCAGGTGGGCCAGATGCAGGACGTGTACAAGATGAACACGCTCTCGTTCTTCGGCCAGGACACCTACAAGGTGAACAACAACCTGACGCTCAACTACGGCTTGCGCTGGGAGTACTTCGGACCGTTCTATGACGACTCGGGCCGGTTCTCAGTCTTCCAGCCGGGCAAGGGAATCGTGTTCGTGGGCGGCAACGGCGGCCTGAAGTCGCTCTTCCCGAAGCGTTACGGGAACATCGCGCCCCGCTTCGGCTTCGCCTACACGCCCGGCAAGAGCAACAAACTGGTTGTTCGCGGCAGCTACGGCGTCTACTATGACTCTCCGGCACTGAACGCTTTCGGCGACAACCGTCCGCCAAACAGCGGCGCGACCGGCGTCATCTACAACCCGGCAGGGGCCAGCCCGATCTTCTCGACGACGACCTCGAACTACACCATCGTTTCGGGCCAGCCCGTTTTCGGCAATCCGAAGCTTCCTCCGCCCCCTTACGGTATTTTCTCGGTGGACCAGGACTTCAAGATCGCCTCGCTGCAGAACTACTCCCTCACCGCCCAATATCAGGTGAGCAACGGAGTGGTTGCCGAGTTCGGCTACGCGGGCAGCTTGGGACGCCACTTGCTCACGGTGCTGGACGTCAACCAGATTCCGGCCAACACCCTGGGCATCAACGCCAACCGCAATGCCCAGGCGGTGACGCGTCCGTTCTACTCGACCTTCCCCAACTACGCCACCATCAACCAGGTGGAAAGCGGGGCGAACTCGCACTATGACGGCTTGATCGCCAGCATCCGCACCTCCGGTTGGCACGGGCTGATCGGCAAGTTCAACTACACCCTCGGCCATGCTCAGGACGACGCCTCCGCCGTCCGCGGCCAGACTCCGACCAACAGCACGAACCTGCGCGGCGACTACGGCAACTCGAGCTTCGACGTCCGTAGCACCGTCACCAGCTACCTCAGCTACGATCTGCCGTTTTCCGGTGGACCGAAGAAGCTGGTCAAGGGCTGGCAGGTGAACTCGCTGATGTCGTTCTACACCGGCGTTCCGTTCACGGTTTCCGCTGGCAAGAACTACAGCGGCACGTTCGAAGGCAAGGACCGCGTGGATGTCGTCGGCGACCCGTTTGCCAACACGGACCACTCCATCACCAGCGGCGGTTACGTGCAGTGGCTCAATCCGGCGGCCTTCGCGACTCCGGCTCCGGGCACGTTCGGCAACGAGAAGCGGAACCAGTTCCATGGACCGGGGTTCGCGACTGTCGACTTCTCGGTCTTTAAGAACACGCCGATCACCGAGCGGATTTCGAGCCAGTTCCGGGTGGAGATGTTCAACATCTTCAACCGCCGTAACCTGCCGAATCCGAATGGTACGTTCAGCTCGGGCAGCTTCGGGCGGATCGGTGACACGATCGGCGACGCGAACGGCGCGACCGGCATTGGTGCCGGCGAACCGTTTAACGTGCAGTTGGCGCTGAAGATTATCTTCTAGGCGGGACTGCGGGAAATGAAAGGGCGGCATCCGGGGAGCAGGTCTCCGGGTGCCGCCCTTTTTTTGTGCCCTGAAGAAACACTCCCTTGCGGTCGCGGCTCGGCTTTGTGAGGAGCGGTCGTTCGCGGGTGTCGGCCAAGGTGGAGTGATTGGCTAGGGGGCTAATTCAGCTTTTGGGCGCTGATGCGGCCCGGCGTCTTCACGCGGACGCTCCACAACTGGTCGCCCGCAGTCATGTAGAGCGTCTTCAGATCCTTGTCCCCGAAGGCGCAGTTGGTGCTTTCGTCTTTCGGCAGGGGGATGAATTCCAGCAGCTTGCCGTCGGCCGAGATGACGTAGACTCCACCCTTCAGTTCGTCGGCGGTCTCGAACCGGCTTGGCTTGTTGAGTCCGGCCGCTACGTAGAGACGGCCCGCGCGGTCCATCTTGAAGCCGTCCGGGCCGCGTGCGTTCTTCCAGTCGAAGATGAGCTTCCGGCTGTTTGGGGAGACGGTGCCGTCGGGGTTCAAGTCGAACCGGTAGAGTTTGCGGGCACCGCCGTCCTTGTTGTTCATGTTGTCGGCGATGTAGAGGTGCCGTCCGTCAGGCGAAACGAGGATGCCGTTCGGGCGTTCGACCTCGTGCGTGAGGATGCGGGAGACCTTGCCGGGGGCGTCGATACGGTAGACGCCTTCCACCAGTTGGCCCCCGCTGTCACGGATCTCCATGGTGTCCCTGCCGCCGTAGCGCGGGTCGGTGAAGTAGATCCGGCCTTTGGCGTCGACTGACAGGTCGTTCGGCGAATTGAATTTGTGGCCCTCGAAGGTCTCGGCCAGCACGGTCAGGGAGCCGTCCTTCTCCGTCCGGGTGACCCTGCGCCCGCCTGCTTCGCAAACTACGACGCGACCCTCGGGATCCACCATCGACCCGTTCGCGCCGGGCGCATCCGTGCGGAAGTGTTCCACCTTGCCGCCGGGCTTCAACTTGTTGACATTGTTGCCGGAGACGAAGTACAGGGTACCGGTGAACGGGTCCCAGGACGGACCCTCGCGTGCCCCCGATTCGGCTACAAGCTTGGGGGCCGACGTGGTTATCCGCTCGGCGGCGGGGAGCGGCATTGTCAGGAATGAGGCAATTGCGAGCAGGGCGAGATTACGCATGGCGATGTTAATCTTACCTCAGCATGTCCAGCCAAAGAAAGTCGGCCATCCTGGCGCACCTCGAAGAGAACCGCACTGTGTTCACGTCGCGTGTTTCTTCGATTTCCGAATCCGAGGCGTCGAAGTCCCGTGGACCAGGCTGTTGGACAATCCTCGAGATCGTGGAGCATGTCGGGCGCGCGGAGGGGGGCATGTTGCGGCTGTTGCAGTCCGCCCGTCCGGTTGACACCTCGCTCGAGAGCGCGGAGAAGGAAGCGGAGTTGTCGCGCCGGATCCACAGCAGGGAAAACCCGGCTTCCGCGCCGGAGAGGGTTCATCCGACTGGCGAATTCAGCAGTCTGGCGGCGGCGCTGGAAGCGTGGTCCGGCGCGCGCCGGGCCACTGCGGATTTCGTTGTGTCGTGGGACGTGGACTTGGACTTCGTCACCGCCAAGCACCCCTTGTTCGGCGTGGTGAGCGGCTACCAGTACCTGCTCATCATGGCGGGACACGCGGCGCGGCATTTGGCGCAGATCGACGAGATCCGCGCGAGCGCGTAGGCTAACGGGCGCGACCCTTGGGATCGGCGGTCCCCATCAGCGCCACCAGTTGGTCCAGCAATTCAAATGGGACATCGGCGCGGACGGCTACTGCGCGCGCCCGCTGTTCCGCTGTGACGCCGTCCCACATTCGCAGTAGTTCGGGGCGGTTTTCCGGTGTGGTGAGCCGCCCCAGCCCGACCAGGCCGCGCGCGGTGTCGCGAAGGTTCTCGGCATCCCGTTCCGTGGCGGCAAGTCCATGGAGGTTGGCCTTGAACCCTTTGGAGAAGTCCATCTCGAACCAAATGTTCTCGAGGCCCCGGAAGATTTTGGAGAAGTCCAGGGCGGGGGAACCGTTGACGGACACGGCCCTTGGCAGGTTGGCGGCAAGGAAGCCCCCGAAGGTCGTCGAAAACCCCCACACTTGGCTCGCGGGATCGACCGACTTGGCCTTGTCGAGGAACTGCGTTCCGGCCTTGTGGGTGCCCGAAGTCCACTCGTCCAAGGCTGCTTCCACAGACCGGGTGTCGCCAGCGGCGGCCAACGTGGCATCCAGATAACAGAATGCCCCGGGGCCGTTGCTCCAAACGATGTACTGCCCGTGGCGAGTCAGTTTCGCGTCGCGCAAGCGTGCCGCGGCGTCGACGGGGTTCGTCAATGGCGTAAAGGTGCCGCGGGCCATGAGGACGCCGCCGGAGGGTGTATTGACGAAGAGCAATTCCCGCACATCCTGGCGAGGATCTATGCCTGTCTCCTTGCCGAAACGCTCGAACATGGGCAATTTTCCCTGCTGCATCATCCGGCGGTAGAAGTCGGTATTGCGGAGACTTGCCATGCGGATGCCGAGAACCGACGTCGAGGCCGGGGGCACCATCTGGCGCAAAACGGCGTCAACCGGCGGCTGGGCGCTGATGGGGAGCGCGCCGAGCAGGAAGAACAAGCCAAGCCTCAATAGCTCCTCCGGCGGAATTCCCGGATGCCGAGCCACAAGACAGCCGCGCCGAACGCGCCGGTGGTCCACATGGGTTCCCAACTCCTTACGGGCTGGCCCATGATCAACTGCTTCACGATGTCGGAAATCTCCGAGGTTCGGGGCAGGCAGAAATGCAGCACCCTCACCACGTCACGCGAAAACTCCGAACTCAGCAGCCGGACGATGGTCTGCTCCTGGGCCAGGATGGGGGCCGCGATCATCAGGGCGAAGGTCACCATAATGGCGATCGCGGCCGAGTCCCAGACCACTCCCACGAGGACGATCACGGAGAGCAGGACGGAGAACACGAAGATGGTGCAGAGGCTCGACAGGAGGAATCCAGCACCCCAGACACCCGTTTTTAGGCCGAAAATGATCCACGACCCACCCACCAGGTAGATGATGTTCGTCGCCACTACCAGCAGGTTCCCGGCATAGCGGCCGAGGAGAAGATGGGTGCGGGAGACGGGCTTGGACAGGAGCAGTTCAATGCGGCCCGGCTCGAACATGGCGGAAACGAGTCCCGCCGAGGCGAAGACGGCCAGCCCCATACCGGCGTAGTAGAGGATCATGGCGATGAAGCTCTGCGTCTGGCGGACCATGAGTTCCACGTCGGGACTCGGTTGGTTGCGGCCCATTAGCAGCGCACTTGCATTGGCCCCTTGGACCACGTCGATGCGCGAGATGAACCACAGGAAGAGCAGGATGACCGTTGCCGCTCCGAAGAAGCCCCAAAAGACGCGGCGCGCGAAGGCTTCGCGGAATGTGTCGCGGATCAACGCGACCGTTGCGGTCCATGCCGTGGCGTTCATTGTCCAGCCTCCGATTTCGTAGGTTGGACGGTGCGGATGAACACTTCCTCCAACGTGCTGCGGGTGCGGGACAACGATTCGATCTCGCAGCCACCGGCCCGGAGGCGGTCGACCGCCCCGTTGGCGGCTTCGCGGCTACCAAACATCCATTGGATGGTGCCGGTGCCTTCGGTTTCGCCCGAGGCGAGGCCCCGGACCTCTGTCCGCAAGGCCTCCGGCACTTCCGACACCTCTACTCGATAACCGCTGCCCCGGGTCAAGTCCTGCACGTTGCCGGTCAAGGCCAATTTGCCTTTTTGGATGATGGCGACGTCGCGGCAGAAGACCTCGACTTCGGCCAGCAGGTGGGAGTTCAGGAATACCGTGACGCCCTTGCGCTCGAGTTCCTGCAGCACGTCGCGGATTTGCTTGCGTCCGACGGGATCGACACCGTCGCTGGGCTCGTCCAGCACGAGCAGGCTGGGTGAATGCATCAGCGCCTGGGCCAAGCCGACCCGCTGCAACATCCCCTTCGAGTATTTGCCGAGGCGGAGATGGTGCGCCCGCTCGTCCAAGCCGACCAATTCGAGGACCTCCGGAATGCGGCGTTTGCGGGCCGAGCCGTCCATGCCGGAAAGGGCTCCGTAGAAATCGAGCATGTCCCAGCCGGTCATATAGGTGGGGAAACGGTGGTTTTCCGGCAAGTAGCCGACGGAACGACGGGACTCCGGGCGGCGCGCGTTGTTGCCGAAGATCTTCGCGTCGCCCGACGTCGGTTCGCAGCAAGAGAGCAGCATCTTGACGAAAGTGGTCTTGCCCGCCCCGTTCGCGCCCAGCAGGCCGAAGGTTGAGCCGGACTGGACGCGGATCGAGACCTCGTCGACCGCGCGCAGACCTCCGGGAAAGACCTTCGTGAGTCCGTCGGTTTCAATGGCAAATTCGGCCACGGGACGTCCTAGGCCACCGGCCCGCTGGCTGCGACTTCAATGCAGGCGAGGCAGAACGCGGGCAGGTCGTCCGGCTTGCGCGACGTCACGATGTTGCCGTCGACGACGACTTCGGCGTCTTCCCAGATCGCGCCGGCGTTCACCACGTCGTCCTTGATGGCGAAGAAGGATGTGGCGCGCTTGCCCCGGAGCACGTCGGCGGAGCACAGAACCCAGGGTCCATGGCAAATGGCGGCGGCGAGTTTGCCTTGTGCGGCAACTTCCTTCACAAACGCGATGGCTGTTGGGTGTCGGCGGATGAAATCGGGGGCGAAGCCGCCCGGTGCGATCACGCCGTCGAAGTCCTCGGCGCGGGCGACATCATAGGAGATCTGCGCGGTGCAAGGGTACCCGAGTTTGCTGGGGTAGACTTTGCCCGCCTCGGCACCGACCGTGACCACTTCCGCGCCGGCCTCGCGGAGCCGGTAAATCGGCACCCATACTTCCATCTCCTGGTACATCTGGTCGACCAGCATCGCAATGCGCTTGCCTTTGAGTTCCATACCCCGATTCTATCGGGCCGTCACATGCCCCGGAACAGTTCACCGCTGAAGTAGCGTTCCATGCGGTCCGGGAAGACGGTTACGACGTTGGCGCGGGGACCGAGGCGGCGCGCGATGTGGACGGCGGCGCAGTAGTTCAGGCCGGAACTCGGGCCGACCGGGTAGCCTGCGGCGATGATGCGGCGAGCGGCGTGGATGGCGTCACTGGCGGAAACTTCGACGGTTTCGAGAGTCGGCATACGGTCGGGCCGGAAGAGTTGGGAGACGCATTCGACCACGCCGGGGATGCGGGGACTGAAGCTGCAGCATTCGGGGTCGGAGGTGAGGTGGTCCACCGGACGGGCGAAGACGGGGATGGAGCCCGGGCAGCCTTCGAACAGGCCGACGAGGGTTCCGCCGGTGCCGACGCCGCTGACCACGGCTTCGACCGATGGCAGCACGTCCAATATTTCGCGTGCCGTGCCGAGGCGGTGGGCTTCCGCGTTCAGGGGGTTGGAGAACTGCCGGGGGAGGAAGCCGCCCTGCTCCGCGGCGATACGCTCGGACTCGCGCAGGGCACCCACGATGCCGTCGGCCTGGGGCGTGAAGCGGATGCCGCCGCCGAAGGCGCGGATCATGAGGGTACGTTCGTTGGTGACGCCTTCCGGCATCACGGCCTCGAAGCGCAGGCCGAGCCGCGCGCAGGCAAGGGCCATGGCGATGCTGGTGGAACCGCTGGATGCCTCGACCACCAGGTCTCCCTTGCGCACCAACCCGCTCAAGAGGGCGTGTCCAAGGATGTACCGGGCGATACGGTCCTTGGTGGAGCCGCTGGGATTGAGGTATTCCAGCTTGCACCAGATGCCGGTGCCGTCGAGGTCCACCCGGACAAGCGGGGTGGCGTTCGGGCTGTCAAATGCTGAAGGCGGCTGCGGCCCGGATTCCAAGATTGCCATGAATTCACATGGTACGCTCGGCTCATGGGTGCGGTCTTCGAGACGAGTCCGGAACAGGTGGTAGCCCCGGAAGGGACGTTCATGGGGCGTGTGCAGTCCGGGACCCTCCAGATGCCCGCGCCGGTGCACCGTTATTGCATGGCCAACACTTGGACCCTGCTTCGAACCGTGCCGTTGAACGACCATTGTATTGAACTGCAGCCGGTTGGTCCCGAGGAGGATGCCGACGGCGACGAGGATTTCGTCGCGAGTCTATCCGCCGATGGAAAGTTGTGGATTCCAGGTGCTGTTCGGCAGGTGGTCGGGCTCAAGGAACAGAGCGTCTTTGTGCGGGTGGAGGGCGGCGTGGTGCGTTTGTATCTCCGCAAGGTTTTCGAGACGCTGGGTTTCGGGCCGTAAACGCCTATTCGGAAGCCCCTATTCGGAAACAATGATGCGCTTGGGTACCTTCCCGACGGGGATGCGCTTCAGTTCCTTGAACGTTGCGCCGTCGATCACGGACACCGAATTCGCCCCCGCGTTCGACACGTAGCATTTCTTGCCGTCGGGAGTGAAGACCATCCAGTCCGGGCCGCGTCCCACCGGCACTGTCGCGATCTGCTTCAGGTCCGACATGTTGAAGATGTTGACGGTGTTGTTCAGCATGCTGTCGACCCAGATTGTTTTGTGGTCGGGCGAGATGGCCATGCCGTGCGAGAACGTGGCGGGGATGAGCGGCTTGGCGTCGGGGGGCGCTTCGGGCAGCATGATCTTGGCCGATTGCTTGCGCGTGGCCCAGTCGATCGTTACGAAACCGTGCAGGTTTGAGAGTTGCACGAACAGGCGGCGGATGGTGCCGTCGGGGCTGGCGTCGATGACCACGGGGCGCGGTACGCCGCCGGGCAGGATCTCGAACTTCGCCTTTTCGGTCTTGGCGTCGATCACGGTGAGCTTCTCGCCGTCCATGGATGTTGCAATCATGGATTTGCCGTCGGGCGTCCGGTAGACGTTGTGCGGACCTTTGCCGACCTCCACGCTTTTCACCTTTTCGAGGGAAACGGTGTCGATGATGTCGACCCACGACTTGCCTCGGATGCAGACGTAGACCCGCTTGCCGTCCGCCGTGATGGCGACGTTGTTGGGGCGGAGGCCGATGGGGATGCTTTTGATGACCTTCGAGGTCGCGCGGTCCACCACGTCGAGGACGTCCTTGCTTTCGCTGGAGATGTAGAAGCGCTTGCCGTCGGGCGAGGGGACGATGCCGTGTGGATTGGCCGAGACGTGGATCTCGCCGGAGACAGTGTCGGTGGCCGGGTCGATGATGGTGATCTTGTCGTCGTCACTGTTGGCGACGTAGATTTGGAGTTTGGCGGCGGTAAGGGCGGAGGCGGCCAGGAGGAGGAGGGTGGGAATGCGCGACAACTTCATCCCCAAAGACTTATCACATTGGGTGCGGTGGAGGGTGGGCAGCTCGTTTCGTTACTCGGGCTCTTCACCCAGTTCCGCCAATGCCCGCGTGACTGCGGTCTTGAGCGGATGTAGTTGAAACTCCACGATATCCCAGATCCGGTAGCCATCAATGCGGTCGTATTCATGGCGTAGCACGTTCCCCAAGCCGCGGATTTGGTCCCAAGGGATCTCGGGACAGAGTTCCTCGGCCAAGGCTCCCAGCGCACGGCTGGCCTCGCACGCCCGCTCCAAACAACGCTCGACCGCGTCGTAGGTCTTGGGATCGTCCAAGAACGCGTCGCGGTCGAATCCGACGAGGTGCGTCTCAATTCTTGCGATGTTCTCGAGGATGTCCTCGAAACGCGTACGTGGATCTTTAGAAGGCATTCACCACGTCCCGCTCGACGCTCCGTTGCACGCGCGGTTTCAAGCGACCTTCCTCAACCAGATCCACCGGTCTGCCCAGAACGCTCTCCAGATCCAACTGGATGCCGACAATATCTAGCAGGGAAATGCGCTTCGTGTCGTCGTACTTGGCCATAAGATCAATGTCCGAATCTGGACGGCCATCGCCTCGAGCCGTTGAGCCAAACAGCGACAAGCGCACAACCCCGTGTGCCCGCAGGGCGGACTCGTGCTCCCGCAACTTCGCGAGTACCTCGTCGCGCGTCATGTGCTCATTATCGCTGAAAGCGGCCTGAGCGTCAAAAGCGCAGCTTCAGTGAAACGGCCATCCGGCGCGCGTTGTGCTGGGCCCCGGTGATCGCGCCGAACGACGCGTTGGTCTGCGCCCCGGTGGTGAAGTTGTACGTCAGCGACGTGTTCGGATTCGCCGGATTGAAGTGGTTCAGCGAATTGAACGCCTCGGCGCGGAACTCCAAGGTCTTGCCCTCCAACACCTTGAACGACTTCTGCATCGAGACGTCGAAGTTCTCCAGACCCGGCCCGTAGGTCAGAGTCGGGGGCGTGTTGCCAATCCCCAGCGAGTTGATGCCGGGTAGCGAGAATACCTTGGCGTCGAACGGATACCAGAGGCGGGGGTCGATGTTCGAGGGCGCGGTGGAACTTGCCGGGAGCCAGTAGTTGGTGCCGGACATCTGGCAGCGGAATGGGATGCCGCCAGTCGGGGTCCCGGTCCAGTAGCCGATCGGGGCGCTAGCCGCAGCGCAACCCACGGTAATCGGAGTGCCGGAGAAGATGGATCCCACCAGCGCGAACCGCCAGCCGTCGAGCGCGCCTTTGGTGAGGAAATTCTTCCAGAGGCGGCTGCCGTTGGGTACTTGGTAGCCCATGTTCAAGTTGACCGCGTGGGGACGTCCGACCACGTTCTTGGTCAGGTTGTCCGACACCCACTGGTTGTGCGAGAAGGTGATCGTCTTCGACCACGTGTAGTTGGTCGAAAACTGCAGGCGCTTGCCGAACCGCCGGTTCACCTGCGCCTGCATCGAATTGTAGGACGATTCGCCGAGGCTGGTGAAGGTTGAGATGGACCCGTAGCCCTCGTAGCCGCTGATACCCCGGATCAGATTGGTGGCATAGAAGGCTCCCGTGCCATTGGTGCTGGTGGGGTCCAGATAGGCCTTGACCGCACCGCCCTGGGGAGTCCAGTCGGTCAACGGCGGCACGGCGTTGGCGTCGTTGGCGGTGCCGAACCCGTGGTGGGAGACGTTGCCGACATAGGCGATATCCAGGATGATGCCGTGCTTGACGTCCTGCTGGACGCCGAAGCTCCAGTTGTAGGTGGTCGGGTTCTTGTAGTCCTGGGAGCCACCGTTGACGTTCTGCGCGCCGTAGAAACCCTGCGTGCTCAACAGGCTGGCGAAATTCGTGTTGTAGTAGATGGGCGAGCGGAAGGCGGGCGGCGCGGCCATCGGGCCAACACCGGCGGAGGTTGCGCCGATGGTGTCGACACCGTAGGCGCGACCGTAGAAGATGCCGAAGCCGCCGCGCAGGGCCGTCTTGCCTTTGCCGAAAACGTCCCACGCGAAGCCGATCCGCGGACCGAATTGGGGCGGCGGCGTGTGGAAGAACTTCGAGTTGAACTGGACGATTCCCGAGTACGGCAGGCCGTTGGCAGGGTACGACGAGGGATCGAACGAGGTGGCCCGAGCAAAGGGGTAGACCGCCCCCGTCTGCGGGTTGACGGCCACCTTCTGGCCCGCGACCAGGGCGGGGAAGAGCAGTTGGCCCGACTTGGTGGCGCTATAGGCCGAGCCTTGGAACAGGCCCAGCGTCGCCCCCTGCGAATACGTCGGCTGCAGGATTTGCACCCGCAATCCGGCGTCAATGGTGACCCGCTTGGCCACCTTCCACGAATCCTGCGCGAACCATTCCACCTGGTTGTAGCGCGAGTGGTTGAGCTGCTTGATATTGTCCTCTCCGTAGGCTTGCACGGTGCCGACCAGCAGGTTGGAGTAGGCATAGCCGGTGTCGTAGGGGTTGGCGGTGTCGGAGCCGAACCAGTAGGTGCCCGCCGTGTTGTAGGTCGAGTAGACGCTCACGTTGCGCGAAGTGTGCTCGTAGTAGGCCCCGAACTTGACCGTGTGGTTCTTCTTGATCCACGTGAGGTTGTCGCTGATGTTCAGGATCTGATCGGTGCCGTTGAAGGGCCAGCGGCTGTCGCGTCCGAATGATGGCGGTGCGGTTACGCCCTGTCCGGCCGATTGTGCGCCGTTGGTGGTGAAGTTGATGTTCGGGATCAGGTTCAGGAAGTTGCCGGGGAAGAAGTGGGGGAGGGTGACCGGTTGTCCGTCTGGCCCTTTCAGCGCGGGCAATTGATTCACCGCTGCGAACTTGGCGGGGTCCGAAGGCGAAACGATCTGGTGGGCGCGGTTTATGCCCACCACCGATTCGTTGATCAAGTTGTTTTTGATGGTCCGGATCACCGTGAACGAGAAACCGGCGGAAAGGATGTCGTAATTGCTGGCGTACTGGCCCCAGCCGCCGCCGCCGTTGAGGGTCGCCCCGACGCCGCGGTCGGCTTGGAAGTCTTGAATCAGGCTTAGGTAGGAGCTGGTCTTCGGGCCGAGGTTGTAGTCGAGGCGCAGGATGCGGTCCTCGCGCGGTTGCTCGCGGTTGAACTGGTACTGGCCGTTGTACCTGCGTTGGCCCGAGGGATCCGTCGCCGAGGGCAGCGGGAAGAGGTTCATGAGCGCGTAGCCGGCGGGATTGATCTGGCTTTTCGGAAGGACGTTGCCGGGGAAGGCGACGTGTGTGGTTGGGTCCTTGACCGGGATGAGGACGCCGGTGGACGTGACGGTCTTGGAGAAGTCGCCCGCGCGTTCCAAGTCCGATGGCATGGTGTAGTTGTTGACGCCACCGGTCACATAGGTATGGAGGAAGTCCTCGGAGAAGAAGAAGAAGAGCTTGGTGCGGCTCTTGTTGAAGGGTAGGCCGGGTACGAACAATGGGCCACCGATGGTGCCGCCGGGATTCTGGTAGCGGTATTTTGGCTTGGTGACGCCGTTCTTGTTGTTGAAGAATTCGTTGGCGGCGAACTCCTCGTGCCGGAAGAAGTAGTAGCCGGTGCCGTGGAATTTCTGGTTGCCGCTCTTGATCTGGACGTTCATCTGCCCGCCGGCACGGGCACCGTACTCGGCAGTATAGTTGGAGACCATCACTTTCACCTCGCCGATGGCGTCGATGTTCGGCGCGAGGTAGCCGCCGGTGCCGGGGGAGCCGCTGTCTTGGCTGGCGATGCCGCTCAGCGTCACCAGAAACTGTCCGGCCTGGCCGCCGTTTACGGGGTTGGAGTTGGAGTTGCCCCAGCCGGGTGCGTCGTTGGTGGAAACCATTTGGACACCCGGCAGCGTGCGGAGGATGCCGAGGTAGTCGCGACCGCTGATGGGCGTGTTTTCGATCTGCGTGGTGTCGATGGTGATGGAGCGGTCGGAACTGTCGGTGGCGACACGGGCTACGTCGGCGGTCACTTCGACGGTGGTGTTGACGTCGCCGAGCGTGAGGTGGATGTCGTGCAGGGCGACGCGCTCCTCGGCCGAGACGTTGATCGCCTGCTGGTCCCACGCCTTGAAGCCTTGGTGCGAGATCCGCACGCTGTAGTTGCCCGGGACGAGGTTGGTGAAAAGGAACTGGCCGTCAGGGTTGACCGTTTCGGCGCGGACGACCTTGGTGAGATCGTTGGTGAGCTTGACGGATGCCCCGACGACGGCGGCACCACCGGAATCAACGACGGTGCCGGAAATCTGGCCGGTCACGCTCTGGGCGTAAGCGGCGGAATGGAAAAGTGAAAGAGCACAAAGTGCCAGGCGGATGATCGAATTTCTCCCCACGGGAAACCAACCTTTCGAGCGAAAACGTTGTCGGACTGGGGTTTATCCTATCGCACGTGGGGGTGGAAAAACAATCAAATCGGAAATAAAGTTCCGCGTCCGAGCAGCCACTGGGGGTCCAGCCGCCGTTTGACGGACTTCATCGCCTCGATATGCTCCGGCCCGTATTGCAGCGAAAGCATCCCGGCCTTGCGCTTGCCGAGACCGTGTTCGGCGGATACGGTGCCGCCCAGTTCGACCGCCTTCGCGGCGAATTCCTTCAGCAGAGCGTTGGCCAGATCCGACTGGGCCTTGGTTGCTGGCAGCATGTTGACATGCACGTGGGCGTCGCCGATGTGCCCGTAGGCGACGTACTGGCCGGGCATCTCCATTTCCAGCCGTTCGATGTAGTAGGCCAGCATCTCGCGGTTCTTTTGGATCGGCACCGAGAAGTCAGAGCCCATCTTCATGAAGCCGCGCTTGGAGACGTATTCGATCACCAGCTCGGGCAGGGAATGTCGGAAACGGCGGAAGCGCTCCCGGTCTTTGGGCGTGTTGGCGAACCACGAGGCTTCGACCAAGGCCTTGGCTGCTCTTAGGCGCGACTCCCAGCCGTCGAGGTCCTCGCCTTCGATCAGCAGGGCTGCGGCGGCGTCGGCGGGGATTTCGGGATAGCGGCCCATCAGGAGGTCGAGTGCGTTCAGGCCGACGTACTCCAGCATCCGGAGGTCGGAAACGCCGCGCCATGCGTCGACCGCATTCAGGGCCCGTTCGTCGCTGTCGAAGAAGACCACGCCCTGGAACAGTTCCTTAGGGATCGGAAGCAGCTGGAGTTCGGCCTCAAGGACGACGCCGAGCGTGCCCTCGGAACCGCAGAAGAGGTCGATCCAGTCCATGCCGGGCTCCAGCCGGTATCCGGCGGTGCACTTCGTGACGTTGGGCATGGGGATCGCCGGTACGTCGAAATCCACCTTGTCGCCGCGCCGGTACTCGACCACGGTGCCGTCCATCAGCGCGACCCGGAGTGCCAACACGTGCCTCCTCGTAGAGCCGAACTTGAAGCTGCGCGAGCCGCTGGCGTTGGTGGCGATGGTGCCGCCCACCCAGGCCGTGATTTCGGTCGGGTCGGGGGCGTAGAACTGCTTGGAGGGGGCTGCGGCGTCGCGCAGTTCGAGCAGTGAGATGCCAGCCCCGACGCGCGCGCGGCCTTGGCCGATTTCCAGTTTGCGGAACTTTTCCAGCGACAGGATCCAACCGCCTTGGGGCACGCGTCCGCCGGTCAGGCCGGAGCCGGCACCTGCCAGCGTCACGGGTATCCCGTCCGCCGAAGCGCGATTCAGGATGTCGATAACGCCCGCTTCGTCGGTGGGGGCGAAAACCTCGTCGGCGGTGCCTTTGTAGCCCGAGGCGTCTGTCAAATAGGCCGGATTCACTTTTTGACCCCTACGGGGAGGCGGGGGCCGAGCACGCGGGTGATCTCGTCAAAGATGTAGGACGTCGACATGTCCGCCGGGATGTGGTGGTAGTCGCCGTCCGTGTAGTGGTTCAGGACTGGTTGTGTCTGCAATTCATAAGTTCGCAGACGCTCTTTGATGACTTCCTCGCGGTCGTCTTTGCGCACGGTGAGCGGGCCTCCACAGGCGTCGCATCGGCCCGGAACCCGGGGGCGTTTGGAGAGGATGTTGAACATCCGGCCGCATTCGCCGCACATGCGCCGGCACATCATGCGGCCCACCAGCGCGTCGAGCCTGACATCCAAATGGATCACAATCGGCGCTGGAATCTTGCGCTCGGCGAGCAGGCGGTCGAGGAATTCGGCTTGGGGGACGGTGCGGGGATAGCCATCGAGCAGGAAACCGTCCTTGCAGTCGGGCTTTGCGATGCGGGCGGCCAGCAGCGCGTCGATGATGTCATCGCCGACGAGCCCGCCTGCGGCGATCACGGCCTTGGTGCGTTCTCCCAATTCGGTTCCGGCCGCGATTTCGGCACGCAACATCTCGCCTGTCGAGATGGCAGGGATTTTGAACGGGAGCCAGTCGAGGATCATCTGGCATTGCGTACCCTTGCCGCAACCGGGAGGGCCGAAGAGAAGTAGAACCAAATTGTCACTATTCCACTTTCGGGGCTCGGGCGCAAGCCGGGCGGGACGCGGGGGCCACACGGTCACGCCGGACCACCGGGCAATGTAAGATCTTGAAATGCCGAGTTCCGCCCCCCATGCCGATCGCCTTACTGCGCTTGACGCCTTCCGCGGCCTCACCATCGCGTTCATGGTGTTGGTCAACAACGCCGGGGGGCACGAGTCCTACGCGCCGCTCAAACACGCCGAGTGGAACGGCTGGACCCCGACCGACATGGTCTTTCCCTCTTTTGTCTGGATCGCGGGGGTGGCGCTGACGTTGTCGCTGTCGAAGCGGCTGGCGGCTGGCGCGACCAAATCGGCGTTGCTGCTGCAGGTGTTGCGCCGGGCGGTTATCATTTTCGTGCTGGGGCTGATCGTTTACGCGGCGCCGCGGTTCGACCCCTCGACGCAGCGGATTTTGGGGGTGCTGCAACGGATCGCAATCTGCTATTTCGCCGCCGCCGCGATCTACCTGCACACCAAGCTGCGGGGGCAGGTGCTGTGGATTGTCGGGTTGCTGGCGACGTATTGGCTGCTGATGGTGTTCGTGCCTGTGCCTGGTTTCGGCGCGGGGCGACTGGACGAGGCCGGGAACTTCGCGCACTATATCGACAGCATCGTGCTCGGCGCGCACAATTACCGGCATACGAAGACGTGGGACCCGGAGGGGGTGGTGAGCACGCTGCCCGCGATCGCGTCGGCGCTGCTGGGGGTGGTGTGCGGGCAGATGCTGAAGTCGGCGAAGGCGCTGGTGGACCGGCTGCCGAACATGGTGCTGCTGGGCGGCGCGTTGATCATCCTGGCGGAGATCTGCAATATTTGGATGCCGATCAACAAGAAGCTGTGGACGCCGTCGTTCACGCTGCTGATGGCGGGGATGGATTTCGTGTTGCTGTCGGTGTTCCTGTGGGTGGTGGACGTGCTGGGGCACAAGCGGGCGGTGCAGCCGTTGGTGATGATCGGGCTGAATCCGATCACGATTTATATGCTTTCCGAACTGCTGGATGAGGCGCTGGGGTTCAGCGGTTGGCACGACCGGATCTACGATTCGGTGTTCGCGCCGAACGCTTCGCCGGAAAATGCGAGTTTGTTGTGGGCGTTGGCGTATACGGGGTTGATGTTTTTGGCGGCTTGGGTGATGAAGCGGCGGGGGTGGGTGGTTCGGGTGTGAAAACGTTACGATGAAAACTGGATGAGCCCCTCAAGTCCAGCCCGAATAACCGTAAATCCGGCCCAGTGCGGCGGACGCCCTTGCATAAGGGGCATGCGCATCCGGGTCTCTGATGTTTCCGACCTACTCGAAGCCGGTGCCGGTTTTGAGGAGATACTGTCGGACTATCCATACTTGGAGCGCGAAGACATTCTCGCCGTCGTGGAATACACTTTACGGAATCAACCAATCCCTCTGTCCGCGTGACGTTCCTCGTAGACAACCAGCTTCCACCCGCGCTGGTGCGGTGGATGGCGACGCCGCCTGGCTTCGATGCGTTGCATGTAGCAGACGAGATGATGTCCTCTGCGACCGACCCGGAACTCTGGCGTCTGGCCACCGAGCGGGGCTGGGTGATTGTCTCGAAGGATCGCGATTTCACCCGGTTTGTGGGGAAACGGGCATTCTACCAACAGCAACCGCCACTTCTATGGGTACGGTTGCGCAACTGCCGTCGACGCGAACTGCTGGCTGCTTTTGAACGTCAGTGGCAGGAGGCAGTCAGGCTTCTCCAGGCTGGCCAGAAGCTGGTGGAAATCCGGTAGGCCTGGCAGCGGGCGGGCGCGACGCCTGTTAAACGCCCGCCCAGCCCACCGCAATCCCCGACCCTAATGCGCGAATTCCGTCTCCGGAGTCATCGCCAAATCCACCGTCCCCGGGGTCATCGGCAAACTCACCAACTCCCTCTCCAAGGCGATCCGCAACACTTCGTCCATGTGCTCGACAAAATGCAGCTTCATCACGCCCTTGAGGTAGTCCGGGAGATCCGGCAGATCCTTGCGGTTGTCGGCCGGCACGATCGCCTCGTTGATTCCGTGCCGGTGCGCCGCCAGCAGCTTCTCCTTGAGGCCGCCGATCGGCAGCACCTTGCCGCGCAGCGTGATCTCTCCCGTCATGGCGATGTCGCCACGCACCGGGATCTTGGTCAATGCGCTACAGATCGTGGTCGCCAGCGTGATTCCCGCCGACGGCCCGTCCTTCGGGATCGCCCCCTCCGGCACATGCAAGTGGACGTCGAGATTCCGGTAGAAATCCCTCGGCAGCCCCAACTGGTGGGCGCGTGAGCGGATGTAGCTGAACGCGGCCTGCGCCGATTCCTGCATCACCTCGCCCAGCTTGCCGGTCACCGTCAGCTTGCCCTTGCCCTCCATCAAGATGCATTCCGTCGTCAGGATCTGCCCCCCGACCTCGGTCCAAGCCAGACCTGTGGTCGATCCGATCTGGTTGTGCCGCTCCGCCATGATGTCGCGGAACTTCGCCGGACCCAACAACTCGGTCACCTTGTCGGCGTTGACAACGATCTTGGCGTTCTCCGAACCCTCGTCCGTAGCCGTCACCACCTTCCGGGCGACCTTGCGGGCGACGTTGCCGACCTCGCGCTCCAGATTCCGTACGCCAGCCTCGCGGGTGTAGAACTGGATCAGGCTGGAAAGCCCCTCGTCGGTAAACTGCACCTTGTCGGCGTCGAGTCCCGCCGCATCCGTCTGCTTCTTCACCAGATAGCGGCGCGCGATTTCCAGCTTTTCGAGCTCGGTGTAGCCGGACAGCCGGATCACCTCCATCCGGTCCTGCAGGGCGGGCGGGATGGTGTGGAGCACGTTGGCGGTCGCGACGAAGAAGACCTGCGACAGGTCGTATTCGACGTCCAAGTAGTGGTCCACGAACGCGCCGTTCTGCTCCGGATCCAACACTTCGAGCAGCGCCGACGACGGATCGCCCCGGAAATCGGTCGACATCTTGTCGATCTCGTCCAGCATGAAGACCGGGTTCTTGGTGCCCGCCTTCTTCATCATCTGGATCACTTGGCCGGGCAGCGCGCCGATGTAGGTGCGGCGGTGGCCGCGGATTTCAGCCTCGTCGCGCACGCCGCCCAGCGACATGCGGACGAACTTCCGCCCGGTCGCCTTGGCGATCGACTTGCCCAGCGACGTCTTGCCGACGCCCGGAGGCCCGACAAACAACAGGATCGAGCCCTTCGGATTCTTCACCAACCGACGGACGGCGAGGAATTCGAGGATCCGCTCCTTGATCTTGTCGAGGCCGTAGTGGTCCGATTCCAGTACCTCGTGGGCGAACTTGAGGTCGCGCAATTCCTTGGAGCGCTTCTTCCACGGCACCGCGAGCAGCCAATCGAGGTAGTTGCGCGAAACCGTCGACTCGGCCGACATCGGGGGCATGTTTTCGAGGCGGCGGAGTTCGGCGATGGCCTTCTCGGTCGCGTCCTTGGTCATGCCGGACATCTCGATGCGCTTCTTGAGTTCGTCGATCTCGCTCTTTTCGCCGCGCCCGAGTTCCTTCTGGATGGCCTTGATCTTTTCGTTGAGGTAGTACTCTTTTTGCGCCTTTTCCATCTGGCGCTTGACGCGGCCCTGGATGGTGCGGTCGACATTGAGCTTCTCGATTTCGATATCGAGCATCTCGGCGACGCGCGTCAGGCGGTCGATCGGGTCGAAGATTTCGAGCAGTTCCTGCTTTTCCTCGATGGTGAGCTGGAGGTTGGCTCCGACCGTGTCGGCGAGCTTGCCGGGGTCGTCGACGCGGATCGCCGCGACCATCGTCTCGTAGTTCAGGTTCTGGCTGAGCTTGACGTATTGCTCGAACAGCTGGGTGACGCGGCTGGTGAGGGCTTCAAGCTGCTGGCCGGGTTCGACGCGGAACTGGAAGGTGCGGACCACGGCGCGGAAGAAACCCTCGTCGTCGGTCACCGAAACCACTTTGGCCCGTTCGACGCCTTCGACGAGCACCTTGATGTTGCCGTCGGGCAGCTTCAGGCTCTGGACGATGTTGACCACGCAGCCGATGTTGTAGATTTCGCCGGGGGAGGGCTCGTCGATGGACGCGTCGTGCTGGGTGGCAAGGAAGATCTTCTTGTCGCCCGCCATGGCCTCCTCAAGGGCGCGGACACTCGATTCGCGGCCCACAACGAACGGGGTCATCATGTGGGGGAATATGACGACGTCCCGAATCGGCATCATCGGGAGGCGTCTGGTGTCGGACTTGTCGCGTAAGGTGAGCATTGTGATGGGAGACCAGGGGGTGAAGCTCCGGCATTTTCGCCTTGGCTGCACCCGTTTCCATTGTATGACTGTGTGATGGCGACCCTGCGGAATCGGATTCATCCGCCTTCCGACGCCTGTCTTTACCATTTATTACCCGTGCCTTGCGGAGGGACACTACCACACCCGCCCGGATCGGTTCATACTTGTGTACATGAGGATTGTTGAAATACCCGTCGCCTTGGGGCTGCTTTGCGCCCCGGCAGCGCTTTTCGCGCAAGACGCCGCCGCGCCGGCGGCCAAATCGCCCTATGTGAGCGTGCTCGGAACCATCGGCAAAGCCGATGCCGCGGCCAAGGTGCTCACCGTCAAGACCGACAAGGGTGAGGAAACCACCATCAAATTCGACGACAAGACCGTATTCATGAAGGTCGCCGCGGGCGAGACCGACATGAAGAAGGCGGAGCCGGCCGGAGCCGCGGATGCGGTCGCCGGGGACAAGGTCGTCGCCCGCGTGCTGACGGCGGATCCCACGGGCAAGCCGGCCCGCACCGTCTATGTGATGAAGCAGGAGGATTTGGCCGCGCACCAGCAGAAGTCGCGCGACGAGTGGAAGTCCGCCCAGACCGGCATTGTGGCTTCCATCGACGGCAAGGAAATCAAGATCACCGTCCGGGCGATGAACCCGACCGCTCCCAAGGAGATCGCGGTGGATATTTCCGGCAAGGTCGACTTCCGGCAGTACAACCCCGATGCCGGGGCGTACGAGTCCGGCGCCGTCGGTAGCGTCAAGGTGGGAGACCAGTTGCTGGTGCTCGGACCCAAGAGCGCCGACGGCACGTCGATCAAGGCCGACCGCGTCGGATTCGGGTCGTTCAAGACGCTCGGGGTTGTGGTGAAGTCGATTGATGTGGCGGGAAACCAAATTATAGGGACGGAGGCGGCGTCGAAGAAGCCGATCACCATTGCCTTGCGAGGGGATACCTCCCTCAAGAAGTTCGACGACGCGGCGGCACTGATGGTGGCGCGGATGCTGAATCCCACCTTCCAGCAGGCCGGCGGACGGGGCGGGCGGGGCGGTGGAGCTCCTGGCGGCATGCCGGGAGCCGGCGGCGGTGCCCCTGGTGGCGGCGCTCCGGGCGGGGAAGGCCGTGGGGGCGCTCCGCAGGGTGCCGGTCCGGGCGGAATGCCTCCCGGTGGTCCGGGCGGACGCGGCGGGTTCGGCGGCGGACGGGGCAGGGGAGGCATGGACATCGGCAAGATGATCGAGGCCCAGCCTGCCATCAAGCTTGCGGACCTGAAGGCCGGCGATGCGCTCATCGTGACCGGAGCCACGGGCAAGGACGCGGCGAAGCTGACGGCAACGGCGCTGGTGGCGGGCGTGGAGCCCATCCTGCGTGCAGCCCCGAGCAATGGCGCGGACCCCTTGGCCGGCAGCTGGAACATGGGCGGCGGAGGTGGTGGCGGCGAAGGCAACTAGGCGACGCCGCGGGGCATCGCCAGGGTGGTTCGAGGGGGGCGCAGAAAAAATCCGCGTCCCCCTTCACTTTTTTGTTGCGCTTTCCAAACAGGCGGTGCTAATCTTGTTTCAGGCGGTTATACAAACCGACGGCAAACGGCAAGCGCCGAAAAAAAGGCCTTGCGCACCGCAGTCGGAAATGTTAACCTGTTCTTGGACGGACATTCTGAAAAGAAACCCGCCAAGCGTTGGGAATGGTAACAAGCGGCGTCGCCTGAAGTAGGGGCGGCAGCCAGTGGTTAACAGCCTTCCTTATCAGTTCTTATAATAGAACACAAGTTTAGACGGCAAGCCGATGTAAGCAGTCCACGGCCCGTTGCGGATGTGGTTTATCCGCGAGGGTCGTGGCTGGATTTTTCCGGGAGCCGCAAGTTTCGAGGCCAGTCCAAGGCACCGATGCTTTCCTTCGAAAGAAGGGAGGGGTTGGGGCGG
>CAIVPR010000026.1 GCA_903907865.1 uncultured Acidobacteriia bacterium | reverse complement strand
TCCCCTTGATCGCCTCAATCGCCACCTTCGCCTTCAAGCTCGGTGCGTAGTTCTTTCGGATTCGTGGCATCGTCTCTCCTTCATCTTCGATGCCGCCTTCCTCATAGGAGACCTGTCCAGAAAACGGGGTCCATTACAACGGCCTCGGTCTGGCGCAGACCGCCAACATTTCGGGTATCGTCAAATCTCCCGACGGCAAGCCGCTCGCTGGCGCCAAGGTGACAGCGACCAATCTCAAGAAGACCGAGTGGCTGGATACGACTAGTGGGGTCGAAGGCACCTTCGCCTTCCCACCTCTGGCAGCCTCGAGTTGGCGAATCGCGGCGGCGTCGCCCGACTACAGCGATTTTTCCGCGATCGTCGAGGTTGGCGTGGGCCAGTCGCGCTCGGTCGAGCTGATCCTTACTTCGCTGGCCGAGAGCACGGTCGTGGCCATCGCCAACAAGGCGACGACCATCGATACCTCCTCGGCGCGGATCGGGGTCAACGTAACGGGCTCAGAGGTGGCTGGTATGCCTCTCAATGGGCGTAGCTGGGGCTCGATGAGCCTGTTTGCGCCCGGCGCAGCGACGGCTACCGATGGCAATTTCGCCAATCTGCGCTTCAATGGCGCCTCGCATTCCGACAACCGCTATTCCTTCGACGGCATCGACGCCACCTCGGTCTTCGATCCCAACCCGGGCTATTTGCCAGGCGTCGGACCGCAGTTCCGGTTGCAGGCTTCGCTCGACGCGATCCGCGAGTTCCGCATCGATACTGGCTTGGAGCCGTCGGATACCGGTATGGCTGCCGGCGCCGTGGTCAATGTGGTCACGAAGAGCGGCGCCGACCAGCAGCATCTTGCGGTATTCGAGTATCTGCGGAACGACAAGCTGGCATCCCGCGATTTCTATGACGGCACCGACAAGCTCCGCCTCCGTCTCAACCAGTTCGGCGGCAACTGGGGCGGTACCCTCCATGGCGGCATCATTCCCAAAGAGCGGCTCTATCTCTTCGTCAACGGCGAGGGGTTGCGCCAGACTGCGGGATCCAACGTGATTGAAAACGTGCCCAGCCAAGCTGCACGTTTACGTGCCGTCCCGGCTGTTCAACCACTGCTGGGGATCTACCCTATCGGCACACGCCACACGGCAAATCCCGACATTGATATCGCCCAACGGGGCAACATCGCCAGCCTAGGGGAGACCAACTTCACCGGGCGGTTGGACTATAACATCACGCAGCAGCACCACCTGTTCCTCCGCTATATGCGCACCAACGGTACTTGGCAATCCCCGGATGCCTCGGTGACCGATCGTGAGCTCTCGGCCGATGTTCATCCCGAGAACTGGGCCGCGGCGCTTACCAGTTCCTTCGCCAGCGGTTCCTTCAACGAATTCCGCGCAGGATTCAACAAGTCGCCCATTTCCTA
This sequence comes from uncultured Acidobacteriia bacterium, assembly GCA_903907865.1. Lineage (GTDB taxonomy): Bacteria > Acidobacteriota > Terriglobia > Bryobacterales > Bryobacteraceae > BOG-234. Next base: position 12,536 of record CAIVPR010000026.1, on the reverse strand, counting down.
CACCTTGTCGACGCCCTTCGCGCCGCTCGCGCAGGCCGCGCTTTCAGTTGGAGGGCTCACCAACCTCGCTGCGGGCGGCATTGGTGCCCTGACCAGTAGCACGAGCGGACGCAATGCCACCATCCGCGGCCGGGCGATTCACATCAGCGAGCAATATGGCATCCGCCGCGCCAACCACAACCTCAAGGTGGGTGGCGAAGTGCGCAAGCTCACCGTGCCCTACAACTTTCTCGGCGGCACTGCCTATACCTATTCCAATCTCAATAATTTCCTGGCCAACACCGGCGTCTCCATCAGCTACGTCGGCGACCAGCCAGTTCATTGGGCGGAGGAAACCCTCTACGGGCTATTCATTGAGGACGAGTGGCACTTGCGTCCCGGGCTTACCATCAATCTGGGTCTCCGCTATGACTACTTTACTACCCTGCGCGAACGGGACAACCACGTGCAGCTCTTCGATAGCGCCACGCTCAAGTACCTCGACCCCAAGACGCCCTTCTACCAGACCGATCCCAAGCTCTTTGGCCCCCGCATCGGGGTCGCCTGGTCCCCTCTTTTCACTGGTGGCACGACCGTAGTCCGCCTCGGCGGGGCCATCCTTCACTCGAGCGGCGAACTGCGCGACATGACGCTGCCGATCGAGAACGATACCGTCCGTCTCACGGTGACAGGACTGAAGTACCCGGTCACGCCGGCCGATTTGCAGAGCGGTGCCGCAGCGCCTCTGTCTCCCCGCGGTTTTGATGTGGGCGGCTACAAATTCCCGAACCGGGTCATCGAGTTCGGATTGTCCGTGCAGCAGCAGCTTCCATTCAAGATGGTCGGGCAGGTCGGCTACATCGGCAATCTCGGCCGCAACCTGTTCACCCGGACCATATCCAACCTGATTACGGGTGTAGATCCAGTGAAAGGCACCTTAACCCGGCAGAACAACGCCTTCGCCGAGATCGACACAAAAACAGGCGGCGGGACAAACAACTACAACGCGCTGCAGGTCTCGGTTAGCCGCCGGTTCGTTGATGAGTTGACGATAGGCTCGCAGTACAACTTCGGCAAGAGTATCGGTGTCTCGCAAGGGACCGCAGAGGCTTCCACCATTCAGGATCCTTCCTGCTTGGTTTGCGACCGCGCTTTGGACTCCGCTGACGTGCGCCACTACCTCAACGTGAATATGGCTTGGGATCTCCCTGTAGGCAAGGGCCGCCGCTACTTGAATAGCGGGGTGATGGGCTGGTTGGCCGGCCCGTGGAATATTGGCGGCATCCTGAATGCGCGCAGCGGTCTGCCCATCAATGTGCTCATTACCCGGCCGGACACCCTGATCGTCGATGCCAACGGTCGGGTGGTTTCTTCCGCTGGCGGCGGGGCGTACTACGTGATCAATACGCCGGGTGGCGGCTCGACCAGAAAACAGCGCCGTCCAGACCTAGTGCCCGGTGTGGATCCGTACCTAAGAACGTCTTCGGGTCTGTGGCTCAATCCGGCTGCCTTTGCCATTCCGGCGGTCGGAAAGTACGGCAACCTCGGGCGCGATGCCCTGGTCGGTCCGGGTGCCCAGCAGGTCGACATGCAAGTGACCCGCCGCTTCCGCATTGGTGAAGTTAGTGCGCTCGAATTCCGCGCCGATGTCTACAACATTTTCAACCATCCCAATTTCGCCAACCCATCAGCGACATTGCCCAATGCTCTTCCTACCATGCAACCAGGACAGGCATTTTCCGCCGCTACCGCGCCGGGCTTCGGGGCGCTGTCCTCCACTATAGGCCGCAATGTCGGTCTGGGTACGAGTCGGCAAGTCCAACTTGGGCTGCGACTCTCGTTCTAGCCGAAAATGGAGAACCTCCGATGATTGACAAAGCCAAGATCAACACCCAGTTAACCGCCTGTGTTCTGGTGATGCTCGCCTTGGCCTGCACCATGGGCCTGTTGTCCTTGGAACTGGGGAATGCTCTGACCAGCGCCATTCGGATAAATGGATCGCGCCAGATTCTGGCCGGCCAACTGCGGAGTGGCGCTGCGGAGTTGCAGGGGGCGGCCCGCGGCCTCGCGTTGGCGGCCGCACTCTCCGACACGGATGAGGCCAGTCAACTCAAGAGTCGCCTCCAAGCGGCCGGTGACTCGGTCAACACGACCATCGACCATTTATTGCGTTCCACGGAGGACGCCGGGCTGAGAACAGAGTTGGAGACGTTGCAGAAGGATTTCAAACCCCTGCGCGCCAATTCGGATCGGATGCTCGCTCTGATGGACGATCACAAGATTGATCAGGCGATGTCCTTCTTCAATCAGACCATGATTCCCCAGATGAAGCGGCTCAGCGAGAGCTCCGAAAAGCTGATGGCGCGGGAGTCTGGAGCCTTCGATCAGGCCGTGACCGAAGCCGCAGACAAGAAATCGCGCTTCCAGTGGATCACAGTCCTCCTGCTTCTGTGCTCCGCAGGCGCTGGCGGACTGGTTATCGCCTTTGTCAGGCGCATCTCCGGCAGGCTGCAATCGGTGGCCTTTGGGCTGCGTCAAGCCTCCACGCAGTTGCGTAGCAGTTCATCCCGTGTCGCGTCCGTAAGCCGTTCGCTCGTTGACGGTGCGAACCGTCAGAGCGCGTCGGTCGAAGAGACCTCTTCAGCCACGGAAGAACTTACCACCACCACGCAGCAAAACGTACAGGTGTCGCTAGAAATGGCGGAACGGATGCGTGGTGCCGACCGAGTTGTTGCCGACGGCAACGGTGCGCTGAATGACATGACCGTGGCCATGGAGGAAATCAACTCGTCCAGTGACCGCATCCGCAAGATCATCAAGGTAATCGACGAGATTGCCTTCCAAACCAACATTCTGGCACTCAACGCCGCTGTGGAAGCAGCTCGCGCCGGTGCGGGTGGGCTTGGGTTTGCCGTGGTTGCGGACGAAGTGCGCGACTTGGCCCATCGCAGCGCCGCTGCGGCCAAGGAAACCGCGCAGTTGATCGAGGAATCCATCGCAAGGTCGGCGGAAGGTGGCAACAAGCTGGAGCGCGTGACCAAAGCCATGGGTGGAATCACCAGCGCTTCGGCTGAGGTCCGGACCATGGCCGAGCGACTAACTGGAAGCAGCCAGGAGCAAGCACGTGGGATCCATCAAATTGGCCAGGCGTTGCAACAGTTCGAACAAGTGACACAGTCCAGCGTGGTGGCTGCCAACGACAGCGCCGAAGCGGGAGTCCAGATGGTACGCCATGCCGAGTCCCTCGGGGATATGGTGCTTGCGCTGGTCTCGATGGTGGGCGAACCCGCGCGTGAGTCGGCGGGACGGGAACAGGATAGTGCGGTTATAAGGAGATGACAATGAAGAACATTCTCAAGCGGATCTGGCGGGTATGGGCGGTGCGGGTCACGGCATCCTTTCTTTTGGCAGGATCCTGCTGCTTGGCGGGCGCGGCGGAACTGCGAGTGACGGAGGCCGATGCCAAGCGCGCCGCAACCAAGCGGACGCCTCCGGAATACACCGACGCGGCAAGGCAGATGAAGGCGACCGGCAAGGTCGAACTCGAAGTCTCCATCAGTCCCACTGGAACTGTAGAAGACGTGAAGATCATATCCGGCAACCCATTCCTCACCCGGCCATGTGCCAAAGCCGTGAAGGAATGGGCATTCACGCCATTCAAGGAGAACGGACAACCGGTAAAAGCAATCGCGCCGCTCAGTTTCGAGTTTCGGCAGTAGGTTGCCCGAGGACTGATTTTCGGGCGTGCCGCTGGCGGGTGTACCGGTTTGTTGATGTGATCCGTTGGGTGCACGGATGCGTATGGCTTGAACACACACTCCCTTGCGGTCGTGGCTCGGTAGGATGGTGATTCTGCGGAGGTGGGGCCGAGAGGGAGCGTCTATTCGGGGACCGAAAATGCGCCGAGACACTGCCAAGTGCCGTTATTAGGTGGAGGGCTGCGCATGGCTCGAACAAACATAGACCGGGCCAGGCATCACACGGAAATCGTGTCACGCTGCAAAGAAGTTAACTAGCGCCTCTCGACGCGTGCGGAATTAGCGGAGAGCGGGCGGGGTCAGGCCCGCTTGCGTCTGGCGGAACGGCTGCGTTTCCGGCCGGTTGTTCCACTTTGGCGGAGCCGTTGCGTTGGCGACGGCCCAGATTCCGGCGGCGAGGGCCCGGTCCACCACGGCCATGTTCGGGTAGTTGAGCCGGTCGGCTTCGTCGTCCACCTGATGGTAGCCGGGGAATTCGAACAGGACCATCGCGGTGTGGGAAACCACGCCGGCCAGCGCGAAGGCGTAGTTGTCGCTGCGGTTGAAGTAGGTGTCGCCGTCGGGCTTCCGGTAGACGGAGACATGCTCGGTTTTCGCTGCGTCGGCGAGGATCGAGGGCAGATTCGAATAGGACGGGCCGTTGAATGAGAACGTGGCGAGTCTGGGGCCGTCGAAGCCGTCGGTGCGGCCCAGATGCTCCAGATTGATCGCGGCGGCGGTGTCGCGCAGGGGGCGGAGCGGATGGTCCACGTAATAACGGGAGCCGAGCGACCCCAACTCCTCCCCGAACACAGCCATGAAGATGATGCTGCGCTTTGGCTTCGTCGGCATGGCGGCCAGGGCACGGGCGATCTCGACCACCGAGGCCACTCCGCTGGCGTCGTCGTTTGCGCCGTTGAAGATGCGGTCGGAGCCGACATCGGCCATGCCGACATGGTCGTAATGAGCGCTCACGATGACGGTGCCGGGACCGCTGCCCGGCAGGAGGCCGACCACGTTGCGGAGTGCGACGGGCTTCTCCGTGGGACGCGGAACGTGGATGGCGACAGACAGTAGCTGGTTGTCCTCGAGCGCGGTGAGGGCCTCGTCGTTGACGATGTGGATGACGGGGCAGGGAAGTGCGTCCCGGTCCTCCAGGTAGGATGGCGTTGGAGGCAGGGCGCGACTTCCGATCAGAAGGATCGCGGCGGGGTGGAGGGCTTGGACGGCTTCGAGGCCTTCATCGTAGGGGAACCGGCCCGCGAGGGCGGCGACGATCCGGCCTTCGATTCCGTCGCGGGGCAGGTTGTCCGGCAGGGCAAGGACGCGGGCATTGGGGATGTCAAGGGCGCGGCGGGCATGTACGGAGTCGGGGGTGAGCGCCATCTCGCCGGCGGCGGACCGGAGGACGACTTCCGCGCCGCGCCCGGGGGTGATTTCGACGAACTGTGCGCGCTGGAAGTAGCCGTCGGCACCGGGCGCGGGTTGTAATCCGGCCTTGCGGAAATGCTCCCCGATGTAATCGGCGGCTTTTTCGAGGCCGGCGGACGGTGTGGCGCGGCCTTCGAGTTCGTCCGATGCGAGGTAGGCGACGATGTCGCGCAGGGAGTCGGCGGGGATGTGGGTGAAGCCCGGACCCTGGGCGGATGCGGCAGCGAATGCTAGGAGGCAAAACAGGCCGAGCCTGGCACCGGCTTTTGCCTTCGTGTATGTGCAGGGGCCGGAAATGATTGCAGACGGCAATGATTGCCATTGTAGTACCTCGGCGCAATCTTAGTGGCGCCTCTGTGGGCATGCTGTCTGCACCGGAGACCGCAGTTGGCTGCGGATTCTCTTCGGCGCGGCTGGACGTGCGCTGGTTCTGGAGCGGTTACGAACCGCTGCTGGCGCGTCTAACAAGGACCAGCAACAGCCATTTCTGGAGGCGCTGAAGCGCCAAAGCGAGCTCGATCTCGAAGACCAGATCCGGCGGCTGATGGCCAAACCGATGCATGAGCGCACGAATTTTCTGCGGAAGATAAGGATGGGTTGACGGGCTCGGCGATTTGATTGTTTCGGCTGGTCAGGCGCGCCGCCGGTAGACCGCCGAAGCCGAGAGGAATAGAGCGGCGGTCGCCAGTGCGAGCTTGCCCTCGAAGAGCCAGACATCGTGGATCTCGGCACCGGGAATGACGGCGCAAGCGAGCGCCATGGCGGTGACTCCGCCGCCCGCGAACACGCCCCATCGTTGTCCTTCGCGCCAAGCGCTTCCGAATACATAGAGGTAAGGTAGGAAGCCCGCGATCACCGTCAGGGACACGATGGTCTCGTAGGCGGCCTGGGCGGTGTCGCCCAACTGCACAGCGGCCAACAACGCCGACGCCAGCACTCCGAACACGAGCATGGAAATGTACGGTGTGCCCCACTTGGGATGGACTTGGGCGAAGAACCGTGGCAGCAAGTGGTCCGCCCCTGCCGCGAACGGCATGCGTGCGACCGCCGACCCCAGGCCGGCAAACTGTCCGATCGCGGAAAACAGGACAAACCCGGCCACCATCGGTGCCATCCACGTAGTCCCGAGGATGGAGCCCGCGTGCTGCGCCGCTTGGCCTAAGCCGTTCAGGTCGCTGATCCGTGCCGCCGGGAGGATGACGAGCAAGGCGGCCGTCGTCGCAGCGTAGAACAGGGTGGTGAACACGGACGAGATGCGCGCGGCCTGCCGGATGCTCGTCGCCGGGTCGCGGATCTCGGCCCCCATCATTCCGGCCAGCTCAATGCCGGTCATGCCGAATGCGATCGAGGCCCAGAAGCTCATGGTGTCGAAGCTCAGACCGGGCATCAGCACGAACGCGTTCGCCGACCCGTTCCGGTGCCAGACCAGCGCGGCTGCGATGACGAACAGGACACCCATCGCCCAAGTTCCGAACGTTCCCAGCAGCCCGGTCCACCGTCCGAAACGCACCCCGATCATGTTTGCCCCGAGCGCCAACCAGATCATTGCCAAGGACGCGGCCAGCAGAAGTCCCCGGCCGGGCACGAAACCGAGCGCCGACATCGACGCCCCTGCATAGAACATCGCCGCGCCGGGGAACCAGATGACGGTCGCCAGCCAGTAGATCCAGAAGGCGAGGAAGCCGTGCCAGGGACCGAAATCGCGTTTCGCCCAGAGGTAGAGTCCGCCTGCACCCGGGTCCCGCGCCGTGAGGGTTGCGACGGCGTTCGCCAGCGGGATGAGGAAAAACATCGCAGCCAGGAGCCAGAGCAGGATCGATCCGGTGCCCGCATGCGCGGCAGCCGCCACCCAGCGCACGCCGACGATGCTCGCGATGGCGAACAGCGTGAGGTCGCGGGTGCCGAGTTCGCGCCGGAGACCTTGATCGCGATGGTCCATGGGTTTCCACGAGTATAGAACAGGGCAACTCAGAACGGGGGCTGGCGTTTGGGACTCCCGTTTACCGTTTTCTGGTTGCTGCGATGGCGGTGCTGGTGTTCGGACTTCCGACGGTCACCCAGCGGGGCGCGAACGTGGTTGCCGCCCTCCGCGCTTTGAACTGCCACGAGGCTGACCTGTGCGCCGTGGGAATCTCGAATACCGCCGCATCAAGCTGTATCTGGGCTAGTTGCCGGGGGGAATCGGTGATTTGGTGAACCGCAGAACTTTGAAGCGACGCGCTCCATCTACATCGCACGTCCAGCCGCGGCTCGTCGCCCTCGCGGGCTTCCGCCAGATCGTATGCCATCTGCATCCGGAGCCACGTCTCCTCAGTGCTGCCGAACGCTTCGGCCAACCGGATCGCCATTTCGGGGCCGATTCCCGACTTTCCGTTTACGACATTGTTCAAACACGGGTCGGCGAGTCCCCGCACGATAAACTGGTACAAGTGAAAGCACGGGTTTACGTCACCTTCAAACCGTCCGTCCTGGATCCCCAGGGCCAGACCATCCGCGCCGCGTTGAACGGCCTCGGACACAAAGGCATCGAAGAGGTCCGCCAGGGCAAGTTCTTCGAGGTCACATACGATGCCAGTGAAGATCTGGACGCAATCTCCCGCGACGTCCTGTCCAATCCGGTCATCGAAGATTACAGGATTGAAATTCTCTAAGTGAAAATCGGTTTTGTCAGCCTCGGCTGCCCCAAGAATCTGGTCGACTCCGAAGTCATGATGGGCCAGCTCGCCGCCCGCGGCCACGAGCTTACGCCCCATCCCGACCAAGCCGAGGTGCTTGTCGTCAACACCTGCAGTTTCATCGACCCCGCCAAGAAGGAGTCCATCGACACCATCTTGGAAATGGCCGAATACAAGAAGGTCGGCCGCGCCCAGCGCCTGGTCGTTGCGGGCTGCCTCGTCGAACGCTACCGGGGCGACATCCTCAGGGACATGCCCGAAGTGGACGCCGTCATCGGGACCAACGAAATCGACAGCATCGCCGCCGTTTGCGAGGGCATCGAGAACCCAGCCCCGGTTGACCCGAACGGCCTATATCTCTACCACGACTCCACGCCGCGCGTGCTCTCCACCCCGAAGCACTTCGCCTACATGAAGATTGCCGAGGGCTGCGACCATCCCTGCACCTTCTGCGTCATCCCCCAGTACCGGGGCAAGTTCCGCAGCCGCCGCTTCGAGTCCGTCGTCTCGGAAGCCACCCGCCTGTTCGGCCAGGGGGTACGCGAAATCAACCTTATCGGGCAGGACACGACCTGCTACGGCGAGGATTTCGACATGAAGGACGGCCTCGCGCAGCTCCTCGCCCGCCTCGCGCAGATTGAAACGCCGCAGCCCAAATGGGTGCGCTTCCTCTACGCCTACCCCAACAAGGTTACGCAGAAGCTGCTCGACACGATCGCCGGGCACGATTCGCTGGTCAAGTACATCGACATGCCGCTGCAGCACGCCGGCGCGTCGGTCCTCAAGCGCATGAAGCGCGGGGCCAGCGGCGACATCTTCCTCAAGCTGATCGAAAAGATCCGCCGCACCATTCCCGGCGTTGCCATCCGCTCCAGCTTCATCGCGGGCTTCCCCGGCGAGACCGACGAGGATTTCGACACTCTCTGCCAGTTCGTCGAAGCTGCGCAGCTCGACCGCCTCGGCGTCTTCTCCTACTCCGACGAGGATTCGAGCAAGAGCTTCGAGCTTGACGGCAAGGTCGACGGCCGCACCATCAACAATCGCAAGCGCCGGCTGATGGCGATCCAGCGCAAGATTTCGAAGAAGCGCAACAAACGGCTGGTGGGCCAGGACGTGGATGTGCTGGTGGAGGGTCCGTCCGCCGACACCGATCTGCTCTGGCAGGCGCGCATGTCCACCCAGGCACCTGAAATCGACGGCTACGTCCTGATCAACGACTTCGAGGGTGCCGAGCCGCGCCCCGGACAGATGCGTCGACTGCGCGTGACCGAGACGCACGACTACGACATCGTCGGGACCCTGCTGGAATCGACCGAAGACGCCATCGCGACCTTCCCGGTGCATGTACCGCCGACCGCCCTGATCAACATCGCCGGCGCGCCGTCCGCCGCCATTCCACTCCGTTGAGGAACTGATTATGAAGTGCCCGATTTGCCACAGGCCCGTCAAATTGAGCGACCCCGAGTCCCCGTTCTGTTCCGAGCGTTGCCGTCTGCTCGACCTCGGCAACTGGGCTTCGGGCAACTACATCATTTCGACGGAACCGCTCGACCACGCGGACGAGGCTTGATGGCCTCCAGGAACCGCCTTGCTTGGACTCTCGGGACGTTTTTCGGTTCCGGCTTCTCGCCCAAGGCTCCCGGCACCGCCGGATCGCTCGCCGCGATCATTCTCGCGTGGCCGCTGGCCGAACTCGGCCTCGACCGATGGGGTTTCCTCGCGCTCGGCATCGTCGCCATATTTCCCGCCATCTGGTCCGCTGGAATCGTCGCCCGCGAGTCGGGACGCAAGGATCCGCAGATCGTGGTGGTCGACGAGGTGGTGGGTCAATGGATCACCCTTGCCGGCGCGCCGCGCATCAACTGGCGGTCGATGCTGATTGCGTTCGCGCTGTTCCGCGCCTTCGACATCCTCAAGCCCCCGCCGGTCCGCAATTTCGAGCGGCTGGAGGGCGGCACGGGCATCGTAATGGATGACGTGGCCGCCGGAGCCATGGCAGCCCTTGTATTGTTCGCCGCCGGGTGGTATCTCTATTAAACGGTAGCCGCGTTACACAAACTTCGCCCTCCACAGAATGTTTCCCAGAAAACCACAGATCCACCAAGTCCAGCCCGAAGCCGCGATCACCGGCGGCGAGATCCAGATCCGGGGCGAAGGACTCGCTGACGGAATGGCTGCTTTGCGCCCGCAGGTCACCATCGGTGCCGTCCCCGCGCCTATCGTGATCGGGTCCGACTCCCTTGTCATCGTCAAAGTCCCCGAAAACGCGTCCGCCGGCGACCTCGTCGTGGGGCGCAGCGGCGACAGCAACGCCGTCTGGATCTGCGACATCGGCATCCCCATCGCCGAGAACCTGCATCCGGTCACCAACCCCGCCATCGACTCCATCGGCAACATCTACACCACCTTCTCCGGCTCCCGCGGCCAGAAGGTTCCGGTCGCGGTGCAGCGCATCGACCTCAACTTCAACGTCCGCGCCTTCATTAGCGACATGATGAACGCTTCCGGCATCGCCATCGGTCCCGACGGCTTGGTCTACGTCTCCAGCCGATTCGACGGCACCGTCTACCAGTGCACGCCCGGCGGCAGCATGTCGGTTTTCGTCGAAGGCATGGGCATCGCTACCGGCATTTGCTTCGACGAGGAGGGCAACCTCTACGTGGGCGACCGTTCCGGCACCATTTTCAAGATCGCGCCGAACAAGCAGATTTTCGTCTACGCGACGCTGGAGCCGTCGGTCTCGGCCTATCACCTCGCGTGGGGCCCCGACCAGCACCTCTACGTCTCCGGCCCGACCACGTCGAGCTTCGATTCGATCTACCGCATTTCGGGGAATGGCGACGTGGACACCTACTACCGGGGCCTCGGCCGCCCGCAGGGTATGGCCTTCGACGACCACGGCAACCTCTATTGCGCCGCGTCCCACATGGGCCGGAAGGGCGTGGTGAAAATCGAGACCGACAAGACAGTCAGCCACTTCTTGTCCGGCCCGGGTATTGTCGGGCTGGCGTTCTCGCCCTCGCGATCTATGATGGTGACGACCACAAATGCCGTCTACCGCGTCGATGTGCGGGTGCGCGGCTACAAAGTCTTCGGATTCTAGGTCCAGGGGAACTCCATGAACGCGGAAATCATCGCCATCGGCTCGGAAATGCTCACGCCGGAGCGCGTAGATACCAATTCGCTTTTTCTGACGGGCGAGTTGAACAACCTCGGCATCGAGGTGGTGGCCAAGCATGTGGTCGGCGACGACCGTGAACGGCTGACCACTACAATCCGCCGATCGTTGGCCGACGTGAAGTTCCTGCTGATCTCCGGCGGGCTCGGGCCGACCGAGGACGATGTGACCCGCGACGCCGTCGCAGCAGCCTTGGGTCGGCCGCAGATCTTCCATGCCGATATTTCCGACGGCATTGAGGAGCGCTTCCGGCGGATGAAGCGCGTGATGCCGGAGATCAACAAGCGCCAGGCGATGGTCATCGAAGGGGCGGAAGTGCTTTCCAACGACCGGGGCACAGCGCCCGGCCAGTGGATCGTCGATGACGATTCGGTGGTGATGATTTTGCCCGGTCCGCCGTACGAACTGAAGTCAATGTTCACCCGCGAGTGCCTGCCGCGTTTAAGGGCGATGGTGCCCCCGATGGTGATCCGCACCCAGGTCTACCGGATTTCGGGCATGTCGGAATCGGACCTCGACCAGACCATCGCCCCCATCTACAAGCCGTACGAGAATCCGGCGACGACCGTGCTCGCGCATAACGGTGACCTGCAGGTACACCTGCGCGCCCGTTGCGAAACAGAGGCCGAGGCCTTGGCGTTGCTGGCGGAGGTTGGGGGGCGGATTGAGGAAGCGCTGGGGGACCGGATTTATGCCCGCGACAGTTCCACGTTGGAAGAGATTGTCGGGCGGAAGCTGAAGGAGCGGGGACAAACGTTGGCGGTGGCGGAGAGCGCGACCGGCGGCGGGTTGGCGGAACGGATTACCTCGGTTCCGGGGAGTTCGGCGTATTTTGTTGGAGGTTTCGTCACCTACGCGACGCGGTTGAAGCACGAGCTTTTGGGCGTCCCGACGGAGATCCTGGAACAATACGGTGCCGTCAGCGCGCACACTGCGGAGGCGATGGCCATCGGCACACGCGAGAAGACCGGTGCGGACTGGGCTGTTTCCATCACCGGCAACGCGGGCCCGACGTCCGACGGTCCCCAGTCCCCGGTAGGTGCGGTCTACATCGGTATCGCCGGTCCGAACGGCGCGGAAACCTTTCACCGGGTCTGGCCCTCCAGCGACCGCCCGCGCGTCAGGGCATTCGCGGGGCAGATGGCGCTCGACATGTTGAACCGCGCGTTGGGGTAGGGCGTCTCCGCAATGGACGTGGACCGTGTTTGCAACTCACACCGAGGGGTGTGTCGGCGAGCGGTTACTGAGACTTCATGGCCTTGCCCGTATCCGGCGCGATGGGCGGGCGTAGGTCCCTTGTGGCTGACAATTGAGCGGTCATCTTCGTCGGAACGCAATTTGGCGCAGTAAGATGAGATCGTGATCTGTGTTCCCGCTCAGCCAAGCCGGTTTGTCGACGACTGTGCGCCACGAGGCGCGAAGGGGCTAACCAGCCCTGCAGCGATGTGCTGCTGAACCGATGAGGGGAGGCCCCTCGGAACCGGCTTGCAGGAGCGGGTTCCAAACCACCTCCGGCGGCTGTGGTCAAAAGCCATG
>CAIVPR010000025.1 GCA_903907865.1 uncultured Acidobacteriia bacterium | reverse complement strand
TGCCTTACGCCGAACTGCGCAGAGTGTGGAGCGACCCAGTCGGGTGGACTCCCACCGTAACGTACATCGGCTCCATCAATGTCTATGCTGCCCTCCGCGCCGTGAACCTGACGCTGCCGCCGGACAAGCGGATCAAGGTGTCGTTGGGCGACCCTCCGATTGATTGGTCGCAAATCAGGACCAAGGCTGACTGGGAGCCTCTATTGAAGGAGCGCGACAAGCATCCCGCGGATCTAATCGCCCGCGAAATCCTGTCGAAGGGCAAAAAGGCGCTGGTGATCTATGGTGGCCTCCACATGGGAATGTTTGGTGCCGGCAAGTATTTCAACTTGCGCGCCCAAATCGAGGCGAAGCAGCCCGGCGCTTGGTTCGTCGTCGTGCCCTATGTCGGCTTCGAGGAAAAACGATGCACTGCGCGGTTCGAGCGCGACACACGCGCCTGGCGGGAGCCCGCTCTGGCGCAGGTGGCGGGTGCTGTGAAAAAGCGGCTGCTGCCTCTTGGCTGTAGCATTGTCGAGCTGCCGCCCAAGGCCACACCAGAGCAGCGCAAATCCTGGGAGGCCTACAACGCCAACTTTTCCGGTCTGACCGCCGACGCTGTGCTGTATCTCGGCCCACGTGCCAGCCTGACCCGTTCGGCCACACGGTCCGACCTCTATCTGGACCATGAATTCCGGAGCGAAATCGACAGGCGCAACCGCATCATGACGGGCGAATCGCTGACAGAGTACACGGAGAAGGAGAATATCGCGGCATCGCGGCCGTTCTTTCCTCGCTATCAGTAGGACGCTTTTGCGCTGATGCCCTTTTCCATGACGACGTCCTGTTCCGGTAGATTTCAGTTGGCAGTGGAGCGGAGCAAGTCTTCCCAGTCGTCGGGAGGGTCGCCAGCGTTTAGCTTCCGAGTGAAGACCGCGTAGGGGTCGGTGGCAGATCCCGCCTTGCGGAGCGTGTTCTCGTCGTTCACCCAGGCGTAGACAATCGCCTTTTGGGTCGTGTTGAACCGGAAGAACAGCCGGAAGCGCCCGAGAAACTTCGCGCGCCGCCAATGCCTGTACCTCGGACCCATCGTGTTGCCCAGTTGGTACTCGGCGGCGTTCGGGTTCCGAGGAATCTCGTCCAGCATCAACGACCGGATTCGTTCCAACAGCCGCATCTTTGGGTGGGAATCCACGGCACGGGAGTCGCCCCCGCGCGAGCCTTGCGTGTGGAGTGCCCGGACCGCGAGTCTTAGGCCATCGACGATGGCTGAGAGCGCCGGGCAAGCGTACAGTTGCCAGCCGTTTCGTTCCGCGAAGGGCTTTGGGGTCATGGACTTAGAGCGTGATATCGTCTGGAATCACTTCATTGTCATCGACGACGATCCCGGCGGTCAGCCTAGTGATCTCCTCAATGGACGCCGGGGTCAGACCGCCATCCCAAGCGAACCGGTCGATGTCCCGGTCCAGGAATCCGATGTACGCCGCCACCATCGGGTCGTCCTCGATGTCGGCGTAGGCTTCCGGCTCCTCGACCACCGAAATGAGCGCGCAGCCATGACTGATGACATGGGCCCGCACCTTGGCCTTCTCTTTGAACTCGGGATGCAACTGGAATAGGGCGTGATCGAGGCGGATCGCCTCGGAACCGTCCGCAGTCGTAATCGATCCGTGAAATGTGGGCATGGGAGACCTCTCTCCATGGTAATCCCGGCCCGCACTGTGATGGTGTCCCGACGACAACACCCTGACCACCACAAGGAGACACCCGGTCGGTCTTGGGCCATCTCGCGCCGACCGGATCGCGAAGCCCCTTCCGGACGCCGCGCCGGAGAAGGGGGGCACCGCCATAACCTACACTCAAACTACGCGCTAAACCAAGGCTACGCCTGCACCACAATGAGGACTTGGGACGCACGCGGTGCCAACAGAACCTCTGGCGTTGAGAATGAGCCGTCCCATGAGCTTTGGGCGGTTGAACGATTCAAGCTATAGAATGGTGCCCATGAGATCTGCGCTTGCGAGGCCTCTGGCCTATCTGTACCTTGATGCGACTGGCGTTGAGGGCCTACTTGCGCAGACTGTTGATCGGCTGGAATCAGAGAGCTCGACCTCTGTCGAGAGAGCGGGTACAGGAAAGGCGGGCGTCACCGGCAAGCTGAAGAGTTTTCTTCTAAAGGCTCTTGGCGGGCCAGAACTAGAAGTGAACGCCGAGGTGGGCGTGTCCCAGAAGAACGTTCAGCAACAGAAACACGTTCAAACCGTGGAGCAGCACCTTGCGGTCCTCTTGTCCACCCTCAACGAAGTCGGCAAGCCCATCCTGTTCACAGATCTCGGAGAAGCGGCCCGGACCGCGGATAAGAGTCAAACAAGTGTGTTCGTGAACATTCGGGAGTAGTTTGATGCACCGCAATTTCAGACCGCCGGCGGCGCTGCTAAGGTCAATGAAGACGGCTACCTGATGCTCGAACTTTCTGGTTCTGGCAGATATTGCGAGCGTGTCGACTATAATCGGAAGCCCAGTCGTATTGTGACCCTTTCCGCAAGTGTCTTGAAGATGCCAGCATCAGCCCGCGGCATGGCTGCCAGTGGTCATGACGCCATCTTCCTCCGAGGTTTCGACGACCGGGACATTCCGATTGGGGTGTTCGGTGTTCTGACTGCTACACCGAACCTCTATCAGATCAAGCCATACGCCATTTGGCGGTAAGCGCTGGTCCGGCATGCTGGTCGCTCTCGACACCATCAGTCGTGAGTTTCCACCCTCCACCCTCCCATCACCAGGAAAGAGATCTAGCTTCAGATAGCTTTTCTGCGGGAATTCTCAGGGCATTATCGTCTCAACGCTTGTCGTTAGTCGTTCCCGACCGCAGGGGCCGCGCTTTCGTCATTTGGCGCGGTAGTAACTGTGGGAGGCTTGATTGCCTTAGCCTCAGAGAACCTTTGGACCCATACGGCCATTCCAAGGTTAACTCCGAAGAGTAGAGTGAGGCAGCCTGTCAGAATTTCCGCGACACATACTAATTTAGTTAGCGGTGTGCGCGGATAGATGTCGCCATAGCCAACAGTGGCGAACGTCGTCACGCTGAAATATATGCCGTCCACGACCGAGAGGGGCTGGGAATACGCTCCCGGATCCAACCGAGAGAGCGATACGTGAATGCAACCCCAAGCCGCTGCCATCGTCAGCGCTGCGAAGACTATCCCTGAGATTCCGACCTGCGACTTCCGGTGGCCGAGTATCCGCAGCATCCCGTTCTCTATCTTGAAGTTGGACATCACTTCTGACAGATTGAGCACAAGAATTGCAGTTCTGCTGGGCGCACTTCAAGCGGAATATCCTCGGAGCCCTTCAAATCGCCAAAACTACCGACGCCGAACGGTTTTGCCGCGACGCGTTGGCATTGCATGCCCGCTTGTTCCGCCTTTGGCACCGCTTCCGCGGCGGCCCGGCCTCTGGCGGTGCCCCCCTGACCCGCCAGCAACTGGTTTTAGAGTCGATCCCGATCCAGAAGCGGTTCTTCGCGCTGGCCCACCGGAACCTCGACAGCGGCGACCGCGATGTCCGGAACCTCGCGCGCGCATTGTTCCAGCACAACGAAAAGTTCTTCGCGTTCATCGAGCACGAAGGCGTCGAGCCCACCAACAACTCCGCCGAGCGCGCCCTCCGGTGCGCCGTCCAGTGGCGCAAAACCAGTTTCGGCAGCCGCAGCGCCGACGGCGAGGTAGCCATGGCGCGACT
>CAIVPR010000024.1 GCA_903907865.1 uncultured Acidobacteriia bacterium | reverse complement strand
CTGTAAGGAGGATGGACCAGCTGGTCCCGCCGTTCGCGGGTTTCCCCCTCCTCCTCCAGAATCCGGTACATGGTGCGGATCGAACAATGGTATTCGCCCTCGTCAAGCAATGTGGCGTACACGGCGGCGGGGGAAACGTCCTGGAAACGCTCCTCGCGCAGCCGCGACAGGACAGCTTCCCGCTCGGCACCGGAAAGCGCCCTCGGCTGGACCGCCGTTCGGACGGGCGGCCTGCCGGCCGCCCCGTCCGCACGGGTCCTCCTGTAGAAAGAAGCACGGGGGAGGCCCAGCGCGGCGCATGCCCGCTTGACCCCGACCACAGGGGCCAGTTCGGCAACCCCGGCCATCAGAGCAGCCCCGTTTCCGCCGGAACCGTTCCAGCCAACAGGGCAGCCACTTTTTTTTGAACGTCGATCACGATTTCGGCCTTCCGAAGACGCTCGGCAAGCCGGTCGTAGTCCCGCTTGAGCTGCCGGTACTGCTCCGAAACCGCGGCCTCGCCTTCACCCATGGCCTTCGGGCCGCGCTTTTGGGGAGCCAAAGCCGCCTCGATTCCAGCCTCGCGCTCCTTCCGCCACGAGGCGAGAATGGACGAGTACAATCCTTCGCGGCGCAGGAGCGAACCGACCGCGCCCGGCTCCCTGGCGGCGTCGGCCTCGGCCAGAATCCGGCGCTTGTATTCCGCAGTGAACCGCCGGCGCTTGGCGCGGGCCACCACCTCGGGATCGGGCCGCGGAGCCGGGGTCCCGTCCAAGTCGCGCATCACCGCGTTGAATGTCCCCATACCCACCGGAACCGGGGCCGGGCTTGTAAAACCGTTCTTTGTCATGATGAGGTTTGCCTTTCCCGCCCTGCACTCTAATTCTTGTCACACAGGATGACTCATCAAGCTTGACACAGAGGGTGCGGCGGCTCGACCCGGATAGGCGCAGTGACTATTTCAAGGAGTCCATGGCGGGCGTCAATATGGACGACGCGAACGAGAAGCTGAGGCTCTTTGGTAACTACCTGACTAAGTACAGCATCTTTATGACAGACGAGCTCCGCGAAAAATTCAGGGCGGCGCATCAACAGTTTGCGCACGCCACCAGCTTCTACCACTGCGGCAAGAGGGCGCGGGATTGGGAGACTCAAGCCTCCGGGATTGAGACAATTAGCAACGAGAGCCTGACCAGGATCATTAGGGATATCGAAAGAGCCGTCCAAAAGCGACTACACTACCAAGAAGCCTAACTCCCAAAAGCGCTGCGGCTCGAAGATGGGAAAAGTGTACTCAGTCTTGTTATGACCATATCCCTTATCAGAAGTACAAGAGTCCAGTTCAAAAATCTGTGGGGGAGATCGGCGTCTCTCTCAGATTTCCGTTGACTTGCTTGATCAGCTCTATCACGTGGCCAAATACCCGGTGACCCTCGATGCGGAAAAGCAGCGGCTCGTCTGCTTTGCTGTAGGAGGTGTCGGGACCAAACAGAAAGTCTTCGCCGTACCATCTTTCGCCTGCTGCGAATTTCAGATAGTAAGAACCAATCGGGAGTTCCGTTTCTACCGTGTCGCCGGCGCGGACGAACAGTATTAGCGCTGGTTTTCCAGTCTCGACACCCACGAGTTTTGCATAGTAATTAAACCCACCAGTTGCGGTCACGATCTTTAGTGGTGCCATTTCCGACTCAGGGCGACGTACCCGAAGTGTCCTGATTCTGCCGGTTGGTGGATATGGCACCTCTGGCTGGTCAAAGACAGCGACTGGAGCTGGTGCGGGTGCCTTCGACTCCTGTGCTCCAGTGGGCGGGGTGTGGCGGTAAGCAGTCCTTGGCGTGTTGGCAATCATTGCCACTGCGACAGTGATTGCGACAGCAACTATCACGCCACCAATAGCTTGGACCTTGAATGTTTTGGAGCCAAAGCCCCACACCTTGGGGAGAGTTGAGGTGCCGGATTTCGCCACTGCGAGCAGATAGCCTAGTGCTTCTAGAAGCTGATTGACGTTGGCGTCCGCTCTTTCAGCGGACGACAGCTTCGCTCCAAAGTTTAGGGCGTCCAGCGCCATAGCGGAGGCGATCTCGATGCGCCGAATCGAAGCAAAATACATCGCCTGACACCAGAGGATCTTGAAGTTGTTCATTGGAGGCTGTGTACCCCCTAACAGATTCCGAACGAGCGCTGGCAGTGTCCAGATTGGCCCCCACGGAAAACCCCACCAGCCAAAGAAGACGGTCACCAAGGAGGCTCTGTACGCCGCCTTCGCTCCGCACGCCGAGCAGAAAATACCCTGAGACACGCTACGCTGCGTGAAGACAATGAAGCTGACGACTTGATAGTAGATGGCGTAACGGGGCTGTGCGGAGATCTTCTTACATACCGAACAAATGAGCGGCTCAAAAACGGGGGGCCCGTTGTCTTCGGCCAAGGATGCAGAACCTTCCGCGTCGTACTGTGCCCTGGCCTCTGGGTTGCTCAATGTTTGGAAGGCGTCGTTCAGAAACTGAAAGCGCTTGGTCGCATCCGGAGCTGAATTTCGGTCCGGGTGAACTTCTTGGGCCTTCGTCCTGAAGGCCTTCTTGATTTCCTCGGAGGTCGCAGATGGTTTGACGCCGAGAGCTGAATAATATCCCAGAAAGTCACAATTCAAATGCATCGTTCACCGTCAAGTATTTTATTGTCCGTGCCACGAAGTCGAGGACGGTCTGGATCTGATCGCGCGTGACGTGGAAGTTTTCCAGCACCTCTTCAAGGGGCGACGTTTTCAAGTTCTCGAAAATCGCCGAAACCGGAACCCGCGTATCACGAAACACCCATGCACCGCTGACCTTGCCAGGGATGCTCTCCACGACAGGGCATTGTGACCAATCAAGACTTGCCATGATCTGCGCTCCTCCTCCCCATAGGGTACGCCACATCGTCGGGGAGACTTCACCTGAAGGGAATCTCAACCTCAGTGAAGCTGCCGGGTGTCGCTGCGTTGACGGCATCGACTACACGCTGAATGTGCGGCCGAACGGTCGGCCACTGCTGCTGACCGAGTACGACTATCGCAATCGATCGGTTGGCGAGGTTCTGCTGATAGCTCAGGTTCTGGTCCGTTGTCACAAACACCTCGAACCCAGCCTGTTCGGCGGCTGCCAACAATTCACCGTTCTTGAGCTCATCCCAGCCCTGCCGAAAAGCTGTGGTCACCGAATGCCCCTCCTGATAAGGCCGGATTGGCACCGGGGTTCCCTGATCGAAAAGAATCCGCATACTACATCGTGACTGGCGCTCGGTCGAGACTGCGGGCCGCGAATGCAATCACCGCTTTGATCTGATCCCGGTCAAGCCCCTCGAACCACTCCATGAGGTCATTGATGTTGGCCCCGACTTCGATGTTCTCGAAGATCGCCGAAACGGGCATCCGCGTGCCCCGCAACACCCACGCCCCGCTTACCTTGCCCGGCACACTTTCTACGGCGGGGCACTGCGACCAGTTGAGATTTGCCATGATCGACACTCCTTGCCCTATGCTATCGTGCCGGACTCGGACGCCTCAACCCGGTCCGGGGCTACAATTGTGGGTGAACGAAAGGACACCAACTTGAAGACCGGCGATACATCCGTCAGGGCCCGGATCGATGGCGCTACCAAGGACTGTGCCGAATTGGTATTGGCATCCATGGACTGCCCGTATCGGACGCCATCCGAATGATGATGTTGCACGCTGCCGACGAACGGCGGTTACCGTTTGACGAGAAGGTTCCGAACGCAACGACACGGGAAGCAATGGCTGAGCTGGCAGCGGGCAAGGGCAAGCGCTTCTCCAGTGTTGCCGCGCTGTTGGCGGATCTGAATGAGGACGATTGAGGGATCGGCGGCCTTCAAACGCGACTACAAGCGCGAGAAGGCCGCCCGTCGGGCGGCAACGGGGTTGGACTCACTGCGGGAAAACGTTTTTGGGGCTACTGGTTGTCGACCAGCCCCTGCCTGCGAGATTTCGCGACCATGTACTCGTCGGCCAGTTCGTCGGAACCCTGGGAGTGCCACCTCAAATCCGACTTGCTGTTGATTTACGAAAAGCCAGACACTGAGAGCCTGCGGCTGATCCGGCTTGGGTCGCATAGCGAATTGTTCGGGTAATCTATTCCCGGCTGGGGCTTGCCCGCATTGTCCCCGTCACCGCCCCTCCAACTCCCGCAAAGCCCGCGCCCCCATGGCATTCCCCGGCTTCCTCTCCATCAACTGCCGCAACACGGCGGTTGCCTGGTCCCGCTGCCCCGTCGTCACGTAAATCCGAGCCAGGTTCATGTACAGTTGCTCGTCGTCGGGGTCCACCGAGATCCCGTAACGGAACGCCGCAATCGAATCATTCGCCTGGCCGAGCTTCGCGAACAGGACCCCCAAGTTGTTGATCGCCCCGGTGTGATCGCGCCGCGCCGCGATCGCCTTCTCGAAATGCTGCCGTGCCGCGCCGAGGTCGTTCGCCTCCCCGGCCATGATCCCGAGCTGGTTCCAGGCGTCGGCGCACTGCGGATCGACCGTCACCGCTCGCTCGAAGGACGTTTTGGCGGATTCACGGTTGTCCAGTTTCAGCAGGGACTCGCCGGCACCCTCCATCGCCGGGGCGTACGCTGGCCGCACTCCGAGGACGCGCTCGAACGTCGCGACGGCGTCCCGGTGACGGCCCAACTCCTGCTCGATGCGCGCGGCGGCGATCAGCGCCTTCCAGTTGTCGGGGCGCGCGCGGACGGCCTCTTCCAGATACGGCAAGGCCCGTTCGGGATATCCCGCCCAGTAGTAGGCCGCGCCGAACTTGAAATAGCTTCGACGCGGCTCCGAGTAGTACCGCCCGGCGAACGGGGTGGCGAGTTCGCGGCTGCGGTCGAGTTGCCGGAGGTCGGCGCGCATGGTGGACTCGGTCGGGATTCCGGCGTAGACCTTGCGGGCGCGGCTCTCGGCGTCGATCAGCACCGTCATCGGCGGGGAAAGTGGTCTGCGGTATTCAAAAAGGTAGCGCCGGAAGAGCGCCCAGATGGCGGGGATGTCGTCACCCGCCTTAGTCAGGTCGATGCCGTTCGCCGACTGCCCCGTATGCAGCACCACGAACGCGGGACCGGGATGCCGCTCCGGCGTTGGAACCGATTCGCGCAGCCAGACATCGGCCGACTCCGGGGCATTCCTGGGGATAACGGGCGCTACCGCCCAGTCCCGGCGCCCCGCGAACGGCCGGAACGCCGTTTCCGCAGAGCCCTCGGTGAGCGTGTTCACGCCGCCAAGCCGCAGCGGAAACTCCTCCTTCAGCCCCGAAGGCCAAACCACCGAAATGGTTCCCGCCCCCTGCGGGACCCCGAAATACAGCGTCTTTCCATGTTGGGACAGGAATCCCGACCCCGCCTGCACCCACTGCGCCGCTCCGCCAACCTCCACCCGCGCCCCGATCGCGTCCCGATTCGACTTCACCCCGCGCAGCCGGACGCCAGTCCGAGGCCGCGCCTGCGCCAAATTGTTCCGCATCGCCCGGATCTGCGGCCCGAGCCGGTTCTTCAGGATGATGTCCGGACACCCGTCGCCATCGAAATCCGTCACCACGAACGACCGCGTGTCGTCGGCAAAATCCAAGCCGCTCACCCCGGACGCGTCGAGATACCCCTTTTCGCCCCACGTGTAGTACACGTTCGGCTGGTGCCCGCTCCAGGACGACTCTTCCCGGATCATCTGGTTCAGCGCGTTCCAGCCGTTTTCGTACGCCGGGGCCTCGCCCGCCGCCGCTGGCGTCTTCGCCACCACCTGTCGCCAGAAGAAGCTCTCCAAATCGGGGCCATTCCCGTTGGTCACCATGCCAGTCGCGACGAGGATGTCCGGGTGCCCGTTCAGCCGGAAGTCGAAACCGCCCGAACCCCAAGCCCAGCGCCCCATTTCGACATTCTGCGCCGCTCCGACGTCCTCGAACGTCCCGTCGTCCCGGTTGCGGAACAGCGAATTGCCTTTGGCGTGGTTGCGCCATGCGGCGGGATCGCGGTCTTTAGCGGTAAAGGCCGGATCGGCCATCACGCGCTGCCCGGCTGCGGTCCACATGTTGGACACGTAGAGGTCGGGGCGACCGTCGCCGTCGTAGTCGAACCACGAGGAACTCATGCCCGGACCGGCATCGTCGACCCCCGCCGCAGCCGCCTCGTCGCGGAACTTGCCGTTGCGGTTGCAGTAGAGGTTGTCGCGCCCGAAGTCGTTGACGACGTGGAGGTCCGGCCAGCCGTCGCCGTCCAGGTCGATCCAGGTGGTGGCGAACGAGAAGCGGTCGTTGTTTTCGCTCAGGCCGACCTCGGCGGTGACGTCCTCGAAGACACCCCCTTCCTTCGTCAACTGGTTGCGGAAGAGGAAGTTCGGCGGGCCGTTGCGGGCGTCCTGGTAGGGGGCCGGGTATTGGTATTGGTCCTCGCTCTGGAAGTAGACGTAGCAGCAGAGGTAGAGGTCGACCTTGCCGTCGCGGTCGTAGTCGGCGGCGGCCATGCCTGTGAACGAGCCTTGGGGGGCGGTGCGGAAATGGAAGGCGTCGTGGAGCTCCTTGAAGGTTCCGTCGCCCTGGTTCAGGAACAGTAGCGGGCCGCTGCCGCGCAGCACGACGAGGTCCTGGTGGCCGGAATTGCGGAAGTCGACGAAGAGCGCCGAGGTGGATTCGTCGAGGATCGCGAGGCCGGCGCGCTCGGTGATGTCCTCAGCAGTGCCGTCGGGGCGAAATTTGTAGAGGCGGTTGGGGAGGCCGCCGGGTTGGCAGACGTAGATTTCGTCGACGCCGTCGTTGTCGATATCGCCCGCCGCGATGCCTTGGTTCCCGAAGACGTCGATGCCGACGGCGGAATCGAGGCGCGCCCGCCAGTAGTTGTTGCCGCCCAGCATCTGGTCGCGGAAGGAGGGGACGCCACCGAAGACGTGGCTGGTGGCGTCGATGAAATAAGACTGCTCGGAGACGGCGGTGGCGTGGGTGAGCTCCCGGAAGTCGGGCAGTTTCCAAGTGCCGACGTGGTGCTCGCCACGCACCGTGATCTCGAAGCGCACGATGTCATCTGGCAGGGAGAAGAAGCGGAAGCGGGGACTCGGGTCCTTCCGTACCTTCGCGACCAAGGCTTGCAGGGAGTTCGGGGCCGATTCCTTACCTTGGAAGATGCGCACGAGCCTGTCCTCCAGCTCCGCGGCCACCTTTTCGCCCGCGAACTCGTCGGTGCCCGGCACAGCCAGCTTCAGCAGCGGATCAAACGGATTGGGCTTTCGGAAATGCACCTCGAACGGGGCCGCCTGCACCGACCTCGATGGCAACAACCCCGCGGCCGCGATGGCCGCCGCGAATTCACGCCTCGTCATCGCTTCGCATCCTGCGTTCGGGTGAGTTTTTCGTGGGCCTCGCGGGCGCGTTGCGCGTCGGCCTCCCGACCCAGACGACCGTAGACCCGCGCCAGCCGGTATTGGGTAGGGGCG
The DNA here is from genome assembly GCA_903907865.1 of uncultured Acidobacteriia bacterium. Taxonomy (GTDB): domain Bacteria; phylum Acidobacteriota; class Terriglobia; order Bryobacterales; family Bryobacteraceae; genus BOG-234. The sequence goes on along the minus strand of CAIVPR010000024.1, from coordinate 49,047 downwards.
TCCAAAGGATCGAGCGTCGCGGCAGACTCGTAGGTTTTGGCGGCGTCGTCGTAGCGGCGCAGACGGTCGAGCACGGTGCCCAGTTCGAACTGGACAGCCGAGTCGTTGGCATTCAGCGAAACGGCCTTCTCCAGCAGCTTCAGCGATGCCTCGGCGTCCGCAGAACCCGCATTCAGCGCCTTCGCATGCAGGAAGTACCCGAGGTAGCTCTTGGGGTGCGCCTTCTCGTAGGCCTCGAATTTCCGTGTGATCTCCGGCAACCGCGACGCCACTTGGTCGGGGAAGCGTCCGAGGAAGACGTAGGGTTGTTCGATGGTGGGGTCGATGTCGATGGTGCGCAGGAACGCGGCGGCGGCCTCGTCGAAGTGGCGCAGTCCGTAGCAGGCGACGCCCAGCGCCAATTCGATCTGCGGATCGCCCGGCACGCGCGTACGGGCGGTTTCGAGCAGTTTGGCGGCCTCGGCGAATTGTTCGGACTGGAGCAGCGGCTTGGCGGCCTCGAAATAGTACGTGCCGAGGGCCGCGAGCAGCGGCTTGTTCCCCGCAGCGTTCTTTGCAGCCTGACCGGCGGCGGATTCTGCACCGGCCTCGTCGCCCAGACGTCGACGCACCTGGGCCAGCGCGACCCAGACGCGCCCGTCGGACGGGGCCAGTTTCGCGGCTTGGGACAGTCCGGTTTCGGCACCCTTCAAGTCCCCGCGCTGGAGCGCGAGCAGACCCGACCGGAAGGCCTCGTCAAACCCGGGGACAGCGGCGAGCATCAGAAGGACGGCAAACAACATGGAGTGGAGGGTCTGACGTCATTCTATCGCTGCTACATTTATGGGAAATGCGTTCCCTGCCTTCCCTGCTCGCCTTTATGGGGGTCCGTCTGCTTGCCGTGGCCAGTCCAAGCCCTGCGTTTGTGGCGACCGTCCAACTTTCGGTCCAGCATTCACGGCGGGTGGGCGTGCTACATGCCCTCGGGCTGGGCGTGGCGGCAACGATCTGGGCCATCGCAGCGCTGGTCGGGCTGGAGGCGCTGTTCGTGCGTCTGACGTGGCTGTACAAGCTGCTGCAGTTCGGCGGCGGCACGTACCTGCTGTACATGGGGGTGCAGTCGTGGCGACGTGCGAAGGATGCGGGCCCGGAAACGTCGGGCTCGACGGGTAAGTTGACGGGTGCCGAGGCTTTCCGCCGGGGCTTGGCGCTGAACATCTCCAACCCGAAGGTGATGGTCTTCTTCGCCAGCATTTTTGCGGCGGTGCTGGACCCGGCTTGGCCCGGGTGGATCCGGATGTCGTTGCCGGGAATCATTCTGGTGAACGAAACGCTCTGGTACGCAATGCTGACGGTGGTGCTTTCGACGGTGCGGTCGCAGACGGCTTACCGGCGGGCGAAAAAGTGGATCGACCGGGCGGCGGGGACGTTTCTGGTGGTGTTTGGGTGCAGGCTGGTTTGGGGGCGGGGTGAGAAGCTAGGCTGACCCAGCATTCGCCCGGTGGATATGTGGAAGGGAGCCCCTGTTTCAATTCTAGGCCGGGTCAGGAGCAGACGGGTGGCATTACAAGCTCCCTTGGCGGAGGCGGCCGTCAACGCCAGCTAGTCGAGCAGCAGGCGCGCCTTCAGTTCCCCGAACAAACGCGCCCTCGCGGTCGCGGTTCGGCAGAAACCACATGTTACCGAGCCGGTTGGGTCTAGGTCGCACTGCGTCGGACGGACCTGGATGCCACCCGAAGCCTACTGTTGTTGTTGTTGCTGCTGGTACATCTCGTCCTCGTGCGGATCCGGCGGCGGGACCGCTGCGGTCTCCTCCAAAATCTCGGAGCCCTCGTGGTCCAACGCCGGGCGCAACAGCACGTCCACCGACAAACTCTGTCCCGCATGCCCTTTGTAAACCCCACGCACAGGCGGCACGTCGCCGTAATCCCGCCCATAGGCGATCCGGATATGCTGGGCTTCGACCCACGAGCCGACGGTCGGATCCAGCCCGATCCAGTCCATCCCCGGAATCCAAGCCTGCACCCAGGCGTGCGACGCGAGGCCGCCGATCACCCGTTCCATCGCTGCCTGATCATCAGCCGTCTGCCTCGGCACCAAATACCCCGATACATACCGCGCCGGAATACCCCGGGTCCGCAGCAGCGAGATCAGGATGTGCGAAAAATCCTGGCACACCCCGGCGCGGCTCTCCAAGCACTCCGCCACGGACGAGTGCACATGCGTCGCCCCCTGCTGGTACTTGAAGCCCTCGTGGATCACTGACGAGGCCTCCACCACGAAGCTGTACAGCGTGCCATCACAGCGCGATTCCGCCGACGCGATCAGGTCGCCCAGCGAATCCGACAGCGGGCAGTAGCGCGACGACGACATCCAGTCAAAGTGGTCATCCATCAAGATGTCATGCTGGGCGTCCATCTCGGCCACGGTCACAGCTGAAGGCGTGGGCGGGTCCTTCGGGTGGACTAGGACAACCGCCTCGCTTTCGACGCGCAGGCGGCGGTGTTCGGGCAGGATGTGGAACAGGTGCACCCAGTTGCCGAAGAAGTCTTGATGGCCGACCGCGCGCGCCGACGGGTTGGTCGAGACGCGGAACGACAGGCAGCTCTGGCCCTCGTCGTGGCGCGGGCGGAGACGGAGCTCGTTGTAGCTCTCCGACACTGGGCCGTCGTAGGAAAACTGCGTGACGTGGACTAGTTTGTAGCGGTTCATCAGGTTCCTCCGGGAAATAGGCAGAAGGCCGGTCCCTTGCGGTCGCGGCTCTGCTGGTTCAACCGAGCGCTACGCAACGACGGCGTAATAGAAATACGTCTGGGTCACTTCGGCGCCGATCGTCCGGCAGGTCCCCTGCAGCTCCTCCAGATACTCGTGGAGACCGCCCTCGAAGATCTCTTCGATGCTGTCGTAGGTCAGCCGTTCGTACGCCCTGCCCGTCAGCCGCTCCGCCTCATTGGCGTACGTACCCGGCACCGAACCGCTAATCGCGTACAGGGAATTCTGCAGCACGCCAAGGTTGAAGCGCACCGAGCGGGGATGACGCGCGTCCAGCAACAGCAGCTCCGCTACCTTCGGGGGCTCGATCTGCGTGTACTGCCGCTTGTAAAGCTCGTACGCCGCCACCGACTTCAGCACCGCCATCCATGCGTGCCGGGCTTCCGACAGGATCTGCGGACCCTCCAGCAACTGGTGGTAGTGGACGTCGAGGATGCGCGCCGTCATCTCGGCCCGCTCCACGGCGCACCCGGCTTGGAGGAAGTGCCAGCCCTCGTCGCGCGACAGCGTGGCGTCGCAGACACCGTGGAAGCGGTGGCCGCCGCGCTTGACGGCGTCGCAGAAGCGGGATAGGTCGCCGCCCTCGTCGCGCAGCTTGTTGATCTTGTGGTAGAGGCCGTTGATGTCCTCCCACAACTCGCGCGAGATGCGGTCGCGGATGGTGCGCGCGTTTTCACGGGCGTGGATGATGCACTGGGCGATCGAGTTCGGATTGTCCTCGGAGTAGCCGAGGAAGTCGAACGCTGCGTGCGCGTTGGCCTCGTCGTGGCGCTGGTAGAAGCGGGTGCGCTCGCCAGTGACGGTGATGAGCGGATGCCAGCGGAGCTGGTAGGTGTCCGCAGGCTGCTCCAGGAGCATATGGTAGTTCACGTCCAGGATGCGCGCGGTGTTGTCGGCGCGCTCCATGTAACGGCCGATCCAGAAGAGGGAGTCGGCAATGCGTGACAACATCATGTTATTCTTCCCCCCTCAGAACCCAAGTATCCTTGCTGCCGCCGCCCTGCGACGAGTTCACCACCAGCGAGCCACGCTGCAGTGCCACGCGCGTAAGGCCGCCGGGGACGATGGTCGTCTTTTCGCCGTCGTACAGGCAGTAGGGCCGCAGATCGACGTGCCGGGGGCTCATCGTGCCCGTCGCCGGATCGAACGACGGGCATCGGGAAAGCGGAATCACCGGCTGGGCGATATAGTTGCGGGGGTCGGCAATAAGGCGCTGCCGGAAGTCCTCAATGGTCTTCTTGTCCGCCGACGGTCCCATCAGCATGCCGTAGCCGCCGGATTCGCCCACCGCCTTCACCACCAGCTCGCCCAAATGGTCCAGCACGTAGGAGAGCTGTGTGGGATCGGAGCAGAGGTAGGTGTCTACGTTCTTGAGGATCGGCTCCTCGCCCATGTAGTACTTGATAAAGGCGGGGACGTAGGCGTAGATGGCCTTGTCGTCGGCGACGCCGGTACCCACCGCGTTGGCGAGGGCGATGTTGCCGGCCCGGTAGGCGTTCATCAGACCGGGTACGCCGACCAGCGAGTCCGCCCGGAAGGCCAAGGGGTCCAGGAAGTCGTCGTCCACGCGGCGGTAGATCACGTCGACGCGCGTCAGGCCGCGGATGGTCTTCATGTAGACCACGTCGTCGGCCACCACGAGGTCGCGACCTTCCACCAGTTCAATGCCCATTTCCTGTGCCAGGAAGCAGTGCTCGAAGTAGGCGCTGTTGTAGAGGCCGGGGGTGAGCAGGACGATCACCGGGCGGTCGCCGGAGCGCGGCGAGAGGCTGCGAAGGATCTGGACCAGCTCGGTGGGGTAGTGGTCGACCGGCATCACCTCGCAGGCCTCGAAGACCGTCGGGAAGGTGCGGCGCATCACGAGGCGGTTTTCCAAGACGTAGGAAATGCCGCTTGGCGAGCGGGCGTTGTCTTCGAGAACCAAGTACTCGCCGGTGCGGGAGTCGCGGACCAGATCGATGCCCGAGACGTGCACGTAGATGTCGCGGGGGACCGACAGGCCCACCATTTCGCGGCGGAAGTGCTTGCAGGAATAGACGAGGTTGCGCGGGATTATGCGGTCCTTGAGAATCCGCTGCTCGTTGTAGATGTCGCGCAGGTATAGGTTAAGAGCTGTGACGCGCTGCGCTAGCCCGCGCTCTATCAGCGCCCATTCGTGGTGCGGAATGATGCGCGGAACGAGGTCGAAGGGGAAGAGACGCTCGGTGCCGCGACCGTCGCTGTAGACCGTGAAGGTGATACCCTGCACGAGGTACGAGAGGTCGGCCAATTTGCGCCGTTCCTCGAAGACGTCGAGGGGCATCGACGCCAAGTGCTCGTACATCGCGGCGGCGCACTCCCTCGGGAGGCCGTTGGGGGCGATCAGTTCGTCGTAAAAATTGCCGGGGTCGTAGCCTTGGAACAGAAGCTGGTTGACCGGATGGGCCGGTTGTGCCGCAGACATGCTTCCTCTTTCGTTCGGGGCGCAGGGAAACGGGCCTGTGCGCTCCCGTAAATGCGGCCGGTACGAGCTACGTGGTCGCCGCCGCTAGTCGGTAACTGTCATTGTACTTGAACCGGTTGTTTTTATGGCCGTCGGGGTGCTACGCTGGCTCCGGGTGCCTACCGATCTAATCGAGATTGACCAGCAGTCCCCGGACGGGGATGCATTGGACCGCGCTGCCGACGCCATCCGCGCCGGTCGTGTGGTCGCGATTCCTACCGACGCGCTCTACGCGCTGGTGGCCGATCCGTTCAGCCTGCGTGCCGTGCGCGAGGTTTACCGGGCCAAAGGACGCGAGATCAACCGCGCGCTGCCGATGCTGGTGAGCGACGCGATGATGGTGGAGGAATTGGCACGGGAGATCACGCCGAGATTCCGGCTGCTGGCGCGCAAGTTCTGGCCGGGGCCGCTTACGATGATCCTGCAGGCCGCCGCCGGGATACCGCTGCGGGCTACAGGGAACACGGGGCGTCTTGGCGTAAGGCATGCCGAATCGCGGGTGGTGGACGGCTTGCTGGAGAGGTTGGGGCAACCGGTTATTGCAACGAGCGCGAACATCTCGGGGCATCCGACGTGCAGCAGCGGTATCGAAGTGTTCGGGATGATGGACGGGCGCGTCGATCTGGTGCTGGACGGCGGATTTTGCGGGGGCGTGGGGGCCACTACGATCGACATTTCAGGATCGGGGTGGAAGGTACTGAAAGAAGGTGCGGTTCTGACCCGGGAATTGGCTGAGTGTCTGGATATTGAATAGGCCGACTCACCGCCGGTTGAGGCGTAGCTAGGCCGCAATCGCGTGAAGATCGTTGGCCAACCACGTTCGGCACGCGCGTACGTCCCGCTTAGCCGTGCGGAGGGCGATGCCCATGCGGCTGGCGGCCTCGTCCTGGGTGAAGCCGAGCAACATCAGCTTTGCCAACACGGCGAGACGCCGGTGCTCGATTGCGAGGCGCCGAAGCGACGCGTCCATTGCAAGCTGGTCGATGGACCGCTGTTCGATGGAACCCCGCAAATCGCCGCCGGGGAGATCCTCGATGCGGATATAAATGGAGGCGTAAAGCGGTCGCCGGCTGTCGTCGATCAGCAGCAATCGCATGGTTTCGCTCCATGTGCCGAAGAAATGGCCGGGGTTGACCCAGCAGCGACCGGGGGCGTCCAAACGGATATAGGCCTCATGCACCAAGGCAGCGGGCTCCCAGCGATGCCACCGGCGTTCGCGGCTCAGTCGACCCGCCGCCATCCTGAGAAGTTCGGGATAGGCGACCTCCACCAAGTGTGACAGCGGGACCGGCTTTTGCAGCAGGCGGACCAACTGCGCGTCCAAGTCACTGGATTCATAACTCCGCCGAGGAAATCTTATCGCTCCCGTCCGTGCCATTCACTAGGGATATGGAGCCGGGAGGGGAAGTATTTCATTCCCGCGAAAGTTTTTTTGAGTGGCTATTTCTTCTCCGCGACCTTGACCTTGGCGGACTCCAGCTTTTTGGCGACCTTGCTCAACTCTTCCGGATCCTGGTCGCTGGGCACGGCGGATTTCATTTGCGCCACGGAGGCTTCCCATTGCTGGATGGCTTCTTTAATCTTGCCCTGCTTGGCGTAGACTTCGGCCAAATGGTCATGGACCGTAGCATCGTTGCCGGATTTGAGGACGGCCTGGCGGAGCTCGTCCGCGGCTTGGTCCAGCTTGTTCAGGCGGAAGTGCACCCAGCCAAGGCTGTCGAGGTAGGCACCGTTGCCCGGATCGAGCTCCAAGGCCTTGGCGATCATCTGCTGTGCTTCGTCCAAACGGATGTTGCGGTCGGCGAACATGTAGCCGAGGTAGTTGAGGGCACCGGGGCTGTTGGGGTCGCGCTGGAGGATCTTGCGGAACTCGCGCTCGGCTGCATCGAAGTTCTTTTCGTGCTCGTACATCGCGCCGCGCATGAAGTCGAGGGCTTGGCGCTCTTGGTCCGTCGTCGAGAGAGCCTCGATGGCGTCAAAGGTTTTGCGCTCGTCGGCGAATTTCTTGGCCTTCTCTTGAACCTGGGAGATCTGGACGAGCACATCGCGATCCTTGGACGCATCGGGCAACGCGCGGAGTTCGGCGATGGCTGCATCGTACTGGCCGAGTTGGCCCAGTAACGCGGCGTGCTCCATCATGACCAGACGGTCGCCTTGGTATCGCTTCACGGCGGCGTCCGAAGCCTGCTTGGCACCCTTGTAGTCCTTGGCAGCCACCATGGTCTCGATGATCTCCACCTCGACGCGGGCGGCTGCGGCGGGATTCAACTCCGAGATCTGCCGGAACGACGCGATTGCGTCGGCTGTCTTCCCGATGACGCGCTGCATGCGCGCCGCAGTCTCCAGGAACTGGATCCTCTGGCCGCGTTCTTGGTCGGAATACTGCGTTTTCCGCGTGTCGACCAAGATGGACTGGATGATCGCGATGCCCTCCGGCGTCCGGCCTTCGGCGTCGAGCAAGCCGGCTTCGGCGAACCGTACTTCGGGGCTGTTGCTAAGGGCCTTCGCCTTGTCGATGGCGGTATGGGCTCCAGCGAAATCCTGCTTGCGGAGGAGTATCTCCACGAGTTGCATCTGCAGTTCGAGATTCTTCGGATCCTCGTTGGCCAACGCGGTGAAAGCCTTCAACGCCGGATCGAGACGGTTGGCCGCGAGCAGATTGATGGCCAGATGGCGGCGGACTTGCAGGTTGTCGTTGGTCAGCGGCAGCGCCATTTCCCAAGTGTCGGCGGCTTTGGAGTATTCCTTGTTCTGCTCGTAGAATTCGGCCAAGGTGGTGACGGTGCGGGGGTCGGGATTCTTATCGACGGCCATCTTGAGCATGCCGATGGCGTTGGTAAGATCGCCGCGGTCTGCAAAGACGGCTGCGAGGCCGGTCAGGGCATCGTCATCGTTGGGCTCGGCGGCGAGGATGGCGCGGTAGGCCTTTTCGGCGCTCGCGTCGTCGCGGGAAACGCGGTAGAGGCGGGCCAGCATGGAGAGGCTCTCCACGTCCTTGGGGTTGATTTCAGTGATTGCTTGATACTCGGCCATGGCGGATTTGAGCATCGCTTGGTCGAGCTTGCCTTGGTTTTGGTCGGGATCGCCGATTTGACGGGCGTAGATGCGGGCGAGGATCTTGTGAGCTGCGGCGTTCTTGGGGTTGGCCTTGATGAGGTCCTTGGCCTGCTGGGTCGCGCGCTCGAATTGTCCGGCCTGAACGTAGAGGTCGGCCAGTTCCTCGCCGATGTAGTTGGCGTCGGGGTCGAGCTTCATCGCTTGGCGGTAGAAATCGATGGCGCGGTTCACGTACTCGCCGCGATTGCCGTAGGCTCCGGCCAGTTCCCCATAGAGGTGGCCCATGGCGAAGTTGTAGTAGGCGGAGGAACGTTCGTCCGGCTTGGCGGGAAGCGGGGCCGGGGCTTGGGAAGGCACCTGGGCGACCGCTGACTGAAGAGAAAGTTGCGCGGCACCAATTGCCAGGACAGCTGTAATAAACGCGGCTCTCGCGTGACCAATCATCGTATTTCGCCTTCCTTGCATCCCGCGCGACCTTCGGCTTAACCTAGAATAGAGAAGGCGACCGGAGCGTGCAGCTTCCGTCCTCATTGTATAACGGCGGACTTGGTCAAACAGTTGCAAAGCATTCCCCCTTTTGTTGCGGTTGTCGGCCCCACCGGATCGGGCAAAAGCCACTTGGCGCTGGTACTGGCGGAGCGGTTCGGGGGCGAAATCATCAATTGCGATTCCGTCCAGATCTTCCGGCATTTCGACATCGGCACAGCCAAGACCCCGCCATCAGAGCGGCGCGACATTCCCCACCACCTGATTGACGCGCGAAACCCCGATCAGGTGTTCACCGCAGGCGACTATTCGAGGGCGGCCCGGCAGATCTTACAGGAAATTACGTCGCGCGACCGACTGCCGATCCTTGCAGGCGGCACGGGCTTCTACCTCCGGGCGCTGGTGGAGGGCCTTGCGCCGGGGCCCGAGCGCGACCAATCCATGCGGGACCGCCTCGCGGGCCGCGAGGAGAGCCGTCCCGGCTTGCTGCACCGACTCCTGCGGCGACTGGATCCGCAGGCGGCCTCCCGCATCCACGCCAACGACCTGCCGAAGAACATCCGGGCCATCGAGATTTGCTACAGCGCCCGGAAGCCGGTCCAGGAGGTGTATTCCCAAGGTCGCGACGCCTTGGAGGGATACCGGGTGCTAAAGATTGGCCTGTTCCCGGACCGCGAGAAACTCTACACCCGGCTCGAAGACCGTTTGGAGAAGATGTTCGCCGACGGGATCGTCGGGGAGGTGGAATCCATCCTCAAGCGCGGATTCTCCGAAACCTGCAAGCCGTTCGAGGCAATCGGATACAAGCAGGCTCTGCAGATCGTGAAGGGCGAATCAAACTATCGGGATGCGCTTTTCTACGCCCGCCGCGACACGCGCCGCTACGCCAAGCGCCAGCTGACTTGGTTCCGGCAAGAGCCTGGGCTTGAGTTTTTCAGTGGTTTCGGGGACGATCCGGCGGTCGCCTTCCGGGTGTGCGAGCGGGTAGAGGATTTCGTGGAGGGTCCCCGTCAAGTTGATAACGTATAGCTTGCGCCGCTTCCCCGCCATGATTTTGCTCGCGACATTGGTCTCGGCCACCGCCGACGGGGCCGAAACCATCGCCGCGTTGCCGTTGTTCAATCTCAACCATGCCCAGGCACCGGGACTGGACTGGATCGGCGAGAGCGTTTCGGAGACGATTCGGGAATCACTCTCGGCCACAGGCTTGCTGCTGCTGGCGCGGGAGGAACGCCAAGAGGCATACCGGCGGCTTTCCCTGCGCACCGGAGTGGTGCTGACAAAGGCCTCGGTGCTGAAAATCGGCGACACGTTGGATGCCGGAACGGTCCTCTATGGCGAGTTTGCTGTCGACGGGGCTGCTCCTGGGACAACGCCGGGTCCAGCGTCCAACCTGCGCGTGGTGGTACATGTGGTGGACCTGCGCAAGCTACACGAGATGGCTGTGTATGAGCAGTCCGGGCCGCTTGAAACCTTGAGCCAGATGCAGGTGAAGATCGCGTGGTTGATCCTTGGCAATCTGCGCCAGGATAGCGTTCCGACAGAGGCCGAATTCATGCGCGACCGTCCCCCGGTGCGATTGGATGCGATGGAAAGCTACGTCCGGGGCCTGATCGCCTCCACACCGGAGCGGCAGGCAAAGCTGTTTTCCCAATCCGTGCGGCTGGACGAGAAGTTCTCCCAGCCCAACTTCCAGCTGGGGCGGTTGTCATTCGCAAAAAAGGACTACCGGGGGGCCTCGGTATACCTAGCCCGAGTGAGCCGCAACGATTCGCACTACTTCGAGGCCACATACCTGCTCGGCATTTGCAAGTATCACGAGGGTGATTTCGACGGGGCCGTGCGGCAGTTCCGCACCGTTCTTTTGGAAATTCCCTTGAACGAGGTGTACAACAACTTGGGCGCGGCGCTCTCGCGGCGCAACGATCCTGCGGCTTTCGACCAGTTCAAGAAGGCGCTGGAAGGCGACGAGGCCGATCCGGACTACTGGTTCAACACTGGCTACTCGCTGTGGAAACAGGGCCAGTTCGCGCAGGCCGCAGACCGGTTCCGGGCCGTGCTGGACCGGTCGGCGGGTGACCAGGACGCGACCGTGCTCCTGGGGCGGTGCCTACGGATGGACGGCCCCCGGGCGGGGGATGCGCGGAGCCAGGGCTTGGAGCGCATCAAGACGTCATTCGAGGATTCCGCCTTCCGTCAGTTGCAGGCGGAGCTGCGGGGACCAGGGAAGTCCAAATAAAAGTTGTTGCCGACCGAGACAAAATAACTCCGGAAGCCCTAAAGAATTCGCTTGCGCCCGCCGATAGTACCAGTGAAGGCCAACGCCGCAAGGGCATGATCTCGTTAAAACAAAGCATCCAGCGACTAGAACGGGACGAACTTCGGTTCCGGGCTGCGGTCCAATGCTACCTGGCCGCGCTCACGACAGTTGCGGACGCCGCGGTTGAGGTCACTCCAGAGATAACAGGATCTCTCCGGTCATCCTTGCGGGAAGTTGTGCGCGACGTATCGGACAACCCCGGGCCCGAAGAACTCGGACGGAGCCAAGTGCGGGTCGGCACGTTGCTGTCGGACTTCCAGGCGAAGGCCTCGGCTCATCAGGCGGGCAGAGATGAGGATCTGCGCGGGCTGCTTTCGTCGCTGGCGGAGGCGGTCGGAACACTGGCGACGCACGGGGACAGGCAGTCCCTGAAGATCAAGCAATTCGCCATGCGCCTCCAGTTGGTGTCGCGGGGAACCGACTTGGGGAGGATCCGGGAGGATTTGGCCAAGCAGGTCGCCGAGCTGCGCGAGTTCGGGGCGTCGCTCATGCAGGAAAGCGCGGGAGCGATCCACGAGATGCAGGCGAAGCTGACGGAATTCCAAGGGCGCTTGGAGCAGGCCGCGCGGCGGGCCTCCGTGGACGCAGTCACCGGGTTGCTCAACCGGGGCGAAGGAGAAGCCAGGCTCCGCAAGCAGTTGGGGGAACAGGACCCGTCAAGTGTCATCCTGATCGATCTGAACGGATTCAAACAGATCAATGACCGTTGGGGACATGGGTGCGGGGATCAGGTGCTGCGCTCGTTCGCAAGTCTGCTTGCAAACAGCGTGCGGGCGATGGACATGGTCTGCAGATGGGGCGGAGACGAATTCCTCGTTCTCCTGCGTTGCACGGGCGAGGTCGCGGAACAGCGGGCGGCGGAACTGCGGGTGCGGCTGACGTCTTGCCACAAACTGAGCCAAACGGGCAAGACGTGCGACGTGGTTCTCGGCGCTTCCGTCGGTGTCGCCGCAAGCAGGCCCGGAGAGACGCTCGAGATGCTCATCGAACGTGCCGATGCGGATCTCTACACGCACAAGTCGCGGACGCCACGAGCGGCCTCCGTGAAGGCGGAATTGCAACTGCCGGTTCCGGCTACGGGCTAAAGAGAATCAGCCGACTTTTGCGGTTCGCGTGGTCACGGTTCGAGCGGCGGGACGCCGACGTTCGGAAACCGCGGGCTTCCTCGTTGGTAGCGATTCGGTGACCGCTTTAGCTTCGGGCTCGGCACCCGGAGTCGTCGCCCGGAAGCGCCGAAGCTGGTCGGTCACGCATACCAGGAACATGGGCTGGGTTGCGTTCTTCAAGACGTCGATTACGCGTCCCGGCTCGTCTTCCAAGTAAATATGCTTGCCGTCCGTGAGGAGGTGAATTTCGGCATCGGTGGCGAACGCGGTACCTAGCCTCTCGCCCATTTCCCGCTGGAGGAACTTCAGCACTCGTCGAATCTTCTGAAGCGAGAAGCCCTTGCGCCGGAGTTCGGCAATCACCGAGACCTCGGCCACTTCTTGCCGAAGGTAGACACGCCGGTGTCCGACTTGACGGGGTGACACGACATTCTGCTCGTCCCACCATTGGAGTTGGCGAAGGCTTACGTCCGCAATGCGGGCAACATCGCCGCTGGTGTAGTGCTCGGGCAGAGGCTCCACGAAAGAGTCTTCTTTTGTTTCGAACATTTTCAGTCCACTCCGTTCCGAAGAATCAGGCACCTAGGATTTTAGCAGATTCCTGACGCCTCGTGGCAAGCGCTTTGGCGCGTGCTTCTGGGATCGTGTACTGATGGGAAATGGTGGGCCTGTGCAGACTCGAACTGCAGACCTCTACCGTGTCAAGGTAGCGCTCTAACCAACTGAGCTACAGGCCCCCGTGGGGGAGGAATTCGACGGTGGGCCGTGGACCCGCTGGCGAAAGAACCAGTATAGCAATCAACTTGTAATGGCGACCATGGTCCCGGGAGAGTTTCCTTCCAGCCGGTTGTTGACGAACAGGAAGGCGGGATTGCCATCCACCAGCGCGACATGGACCAGTTCCCGCAACGCCTTGCGCACGGGCTCGTTGACATCCTGAACCTTCGTGTAGGGCTCGAACATGCGCACGGCCTCCTCGTAGGGGCGATTGCGGCGCAAAAGGGCTCGGGCCACAATCAGGTCCGACGTGCGCGAGCCTTGAATCGCCATCTGGTCGGCGATTTCCGGCATCCGGGTCCAAGCGTTGTAGACATGGGCGACGTCATGCGCGCGGAGGCAATCGAAATAGCGGGGCACGAGGTAGTCGGCGTTTCGGATCTCGACTCCAAAGCGCCACCCTGCCGCAAGCCCGGATAAGAAAGGATCCAGCGCGCGGACGAAATCGGCGGGGCCCGCAAAATCCCGTTGCCGGAACGTCCCGAACTCAAATACGATTACCCCGACCTGCTCGCGCCACGGTTCCAAGACGCCCAGGAAGGCTTGATTGAACAGCCCAGCATCTAGGAAGGTGTGATTTTGCAAGCCCGCGAGGGCCCCGTACCGTGGTTGGACGGGCCAGGTCGACACGGTTACATGTTCCGGTGCCTTGAAGCCCCATCGGAACGACGGTGGGGTCTGGCGGAACAACTTCTCCCAGAACGCGGGAAGCGGGAACTGGTAGAAAGCAAAATCGCCGCAGACGGTGGGAAAGGTCCGGGCGTATTCTTCGAGGCAGGTGTCCTCGAAGAGCTTCTTGGAGAAGCGTCCGCGTGTTTGGTAGAGCGACCGGGTGTAGATTTGGTCGAGCCAGCCTTCGTACTTCCACGAACTGCCGCCGATGCGCACGCCCCGCGCGGCGAGATCGGCGAGGCGGTCGCGAAGTTCGTAGCGGTCCAATTGGCCGGGATCGTGGAGATCGAAGAGAGTCATACTCAAGTGCCACCGCGATTCTAGCAACCCCGGAACGTGGTCGCGTTGGGCTGGCCCCGTTGCGAGTACCAGTCGGTGCGCAGAGTGAATTTGGTACACTATTACCTCAATGCAACGTTTCCGTATCGGTGCGATCACCGACGAGTTTTCTTCCGACATCACCGTAGCCGCCGAAGCCATGCGCGAGCTCGGGATGAAGGGCGCAGAACTGCGGGTGGTCAACGGCAAGAACATCATGGACTTGACCGACGGCGAGATTTCCGCAACGATGGACGTCCTGCGAGCCAACTGCCTGCAGGTGGTTTCCATCGCGTCGCCGCTCTTGAAGTGCACCCTGCCGGACGCTCCGGACGTGGATGCCCGCTTCCAGCAGGACATGTTCAATGCCAAGCACACTTTCGAAGACCAAGCGCGGCTGACCGAGCGGGCGTTCGAAATTGCGGCGCTGACAGGCGCAAAAATAGTGCGCGTCTTTTCGTATTGGCGCGTCATCAAACCGGAAGCGGTTTTCGAGCGGGTGGTTGACGCCCTGCAGGATCTGTCCGACAAGGCTGCCGCGCGTGGCCTGATCATCGGACTGGAAAATGAACATGCTTGCAACATCGCGACCGCGCAGGAGACGGCGCGCGTGTTGGCAGCCATCGACCACGAGAATCTCCAGATCGTTTGGGACCCGGCGAATGCGTATTGTTCGGGCGAAATACCCTTCCCGAACGGCTACCAGTTGTTAGATCCAACCCGCATCGCGCATGTCCACGCAAAGGACTGCACTTTGGAAGGCCACAAGCCGATCTGGGGGCCGTTGGGTGAGCGAGATATCGATTGGACCGGCCAGATTGGGGCGTTGGCCGCGGATGGCTACAAGGGGTATATTCATTTGGAGACCCACTGGCCCGGCCCCGACGGCAACAAGTTTGAAGGCAGCAAGATCTGCGGGCGGAACCTCCGCGCGCTGGTGGAAACGGCTTAGTTCGGTTTCCGCAATCGCCGCCCCGGCGGCAATTTCCATTTGGGGCACCGCAAGTCGGTGCCAACATCGACGGTTTCGGGGATCGGCCAGCAGGCGGCCCCGGAACATTTGGTTCCAGTACCGGAACCGCATGGAAATTTTTCTCTACTTCCCGTGAGAAAAATTCTGTGATAACCTCACTTATTCTCCCGTGGGGCAAACGTGGCCGCAGCGTGCGGCGCCCCCGAACGGGTAGAGGAGTTTACAAATGACGGAGCAAGAGCAACAACGCTTTCGGGGCATCCTCGAAGCAAAAGCAGAGGAACTGACGGGCGCAGCCCGCAACCGCGAGGACATCGTGATCGAAAATGCGCCGGACGCGCTGGACCAAGTCCAGTTGATGGGCGAGCGCGAATTGGCCATCCGCAATCTGGACCGCGACTCGGCCATGCTGCGGCAGGTCCGGCGGGCATTGGGCCGCTTGGATGTCGGATCTTACGGTATTTGCGCGAAGTGCGAGGAGGATATCGCCCCCAAGCGCTTGAACGCCGTGCCGTGGGCGGCCTATTGCATCAAGTGCCAGGAGTATCTTGACCGGCACCAAGCGGAACGCGAAGAGATCGAGACGTACGAGGAAGTGGCTGTCTAGCAGGCGCTCCCGCGATGGAGGTAGATTCGACGGTTTGGTATTAAGGCACCGGCAATTTTGACTGGTGCCTTCCACCCGTACGGATGACCGTTCACCGGCCATATTAAGGGTGTACACACCACGAGCGTTCACAAGAAGGAAGCCTCAATGAGCAACGACGAAATCCTGAACCTACTCCTGATCCTGATCTGGGAACAAGGTACATAACTGAGCGCACGCTGAACGCGCACTGGCTACAGTTTCGTCTACCAATGCCAGTGGACGCTGGATCTTGGCGCAGGGACAAGGCTGTAAAAATGCCTAAGGCTTGTCCTTCTTGAGTCTTGACTTGGCGGCAAGGAATTGACGCACGGCCCCTGGTCGCCTCGGACGGCGCGTACGGGGGTTGGCCAGCTCGATCCAGGATGCCTTCCTCCCCACGATACACCTATTTGCGACCCACCAAAACCGGGTATTCCTTGTCGTACCCCTTGGTGCTCCACCACAGAATCTTGTTCAACACGTCCGACGGGATGTCGTCCGGGTCCTTCCAGTTCATGGCCAGCGACTGTTCCGCAGCCCATTTCTCGCGCCCGTTCAGTCCCCGCACGGCCGGGTTCATCTGGTCCAGCGGGATGTTGTTCGGGATTGCCTTGTACGGCGTGGTGTCGGCGGTCGGGGTGAACACCGAGTTCATCGCGCGCGCCGCAGCCACGAAGCGGGTCTGGGGCGGGATGCGGAAGATGTCCTGGATGGTCCGGATCATGCTGGAGTGGTCGTAGAAGTTCGAATCCACCGCAGCTTTTCGAATGTGCGGGCCGATGGCGAGTGCCACGGTGCGGTGTCCGTCCACGTGGTCGAGGCCGTTCTGCGCGTCGTCCTCGACCACAAGGATTAGGGTCGAAGGCCAGAATTTCGACTTCGAGAGGCCCTCGACGATCCGACCCAGCGCCAAATCATCGTCCGCTACCATGGCCTTCGGCGTGGGCGAAGTCGGCGAGGTGCCGTTGGTGTGGTCGGAGGTGAGGGTCAGCACGGTTAACTGCTGCATCTCGCCTTTCTTTTCGAACTCTGCCAGTTCGCGCAGGTACTCGTCGGCGCGGATCTGGTCCGTGATATTGGTGTCGTTGTCGGGCGAGCGTGGGTCGATGTACTTCTGCAGCGCCGGGACACCGCTTTTGGAGGCCACGAAATCCTTCAGCGTGCCGGCCTTGTACATCTTCCAGTAGTCGGTCCACTTCAAGCCGCCCTCGGATTCGTTGATGTCGATGACGGATTGCGTT
This sequence comes from uncultured Acidobacteriia bacterium, assembly GCA_903907865.1. Taxonomy (GTDB): domain Bacteria; phylum Acidobacteriota; class Terriglobia; order Bryobacterales; family Bryobacteraceae; genus BOG-234. The sequence continues at coordinate 32,236 of CAIVPR010000024.1, read as the reverse complement.
TTAGCGTCCCACTTGGCGGGAAGGCAGAACTCGCCGTAGATGCGGAGGGTGGGGGTTTTCGGACCTTGCCAGAAGAAGCCGGTCGGGGCGACGGTGAGGGAGTCGGCCATGTTCCATGCGTAGCCGCGCGGGGAGGCTGCAAAGGCGCGCTCGGTGTAATCGCTGACGAAGGACTGCATCAGCCAGGGATGGCCGTCGAAGCTGATGGCACCGCCGGTGTGGAAATTGTCGAGGATCACGTAGCGCTCGGCGAGGGCGTGGTGGTTTGGGGTGACGTCCCGGCCGAACATGGTCAGCGAGGCGTCGCCGTTAGCCTGCTTGAGGTCGCCGAAGACTTGGTCGTAGGTGCGGTTTTCCTTCACGATCAGGACCACGTGCTGGATGCCGAGCGATTGCAGGTTGGCGACACCGCCGTTGGGCTCAAACTTGGGGGAATTGGCGGCGACCACCTCGCGGGTGGCGGCAGCGAGGCGACCGGTGTCCAACGCGGGAATCTGCTCCAAGGAACCTTGGTACGCGGTCGAAATGAATGCGCCTCTTCCGTTGGCGGTGTTGCCCACGCCCTTCAGGTTCACCACGCGCAGGGAGCCATCGTCCATCGGGGTCACCGAGGAGGGGAACCAGCCGGTCGGAATCGCCCCTGCCACCGACCATTTGCCACTCTTCTGCGTCACCACGCTGATGGCATTGGTTCCGGCGCAGGCGACGAAGATCGATTTGGCGTCGCGGGCGAAAGCCACGGCGATGGGCTGGCTGCCAATGACCCCCGCCGGGTAGGCCGGAACCTTGACCTCTGTAGCCTTCAGCGTAGTGGTGTCGATGAGCGAAATGCTGTCGGAGTGGCCGTTCGCGACAACTAGCAGGGATTGATCGGGGCTAAGTTCTACTTGCGACGGGGCGAGGCCGACGGGGATCTCCTTGGCATCGAAGGAAACGGTGTCGATCACGGTGAGCGTACCGGAGATGGACGAGCCCGTCGTCGGATCGGTCAAGACTTCGGACCCGCTGGAGGGCGCGGTGGTCTCCGAACCCTTCGGGCGGCGTCCGCCGCGGTTGGTGACGAACACGCGGTGCTTCTTTTCGGAGTAGACGACGCCGAAGGGTGCCACGCCGACCTCGATTTCGCGGACGATCTTGCGCGAATCGGCATCGAAGACGGCGACCGTGTTGGACCGGCTCAGGGCGATCCACGCAAACTTGCCGTCAGCCGAGAAAGCGATCCCGGTGGGGACGGCGTGCTTGCCGAGGGCGATCTCCTCACTCTTGCCGGGGACGCCGACGGGCGAGACGAGGGTGACCAGTAGAAAGTCATTGCCACTGCGCGAGGTTTCGGTGCTCCAGAGCTCGGGAGTGCCGGGGCGGAAGGCGACGCCGGTGTAGGAGGTGGCCTTGCTGGTGGCGGTGCCGGTCGGCGTGCCCGTCGAGGCGTTGAAAATGTCGATGCCGCGGGTGTTGAGGACTGCGAGGAGCGTACGGTCGGAGCTGAGCGCCGCGTCGACGGGGCGACCTTTGATGATGGACTGCTCGCCCCAGGGCTGGAGGAGTTGGTTGGTGGGGAGGACGTAAAAGCCAGCGGGTTGCTTGCCGATATGGACGTCGGACTTCAGGACCGGGAAGATGGTGGTGACGGCGGCGAAACCGGCGAGGGAAATGGTGGCGAGGATAGCAATCTTGGTGCGCACCTATCTAGCGTCTCAAACTTTGCGTCCGAGCGGTGCCTCTCCAACGGTCTCTCACGGAAGATTCATGCGGTTGTTTCGCAAGATTCACTGAAGCGCGAACTCGAACCGGCGCGCTTCCCGGACCTTCCAGAACCGGAACCAGCGACCCGTCCCGTCACCGTGCCTGGCGTGATTTGGGCCGTTGCCGAAAATGCAAGAGCAAAAAGGCCGCAACGCGACTTTGCCGAGCCTCGGATGCGAACGGCTTGCTTACGAGCCGCTCGGCTACGGTGTCGTCGCCAGCAGTTTCCCCGCTGCCAACAGGACCTCCCTGGCTGCGGGAGTGCGGGGATTGATGAGTTCGAAATGGCCCGCGCCGGGGAGTGGGATCAACCCGGCTTCTGGACGCTCGGCCGCGAACTGACGACTGAGGTCGAACGGAACGATGTCGTCCTCGGTACCGTGGAACAAGATTTGCGGGATTTGGATCGGGGCCAGCGGGGCCGGGATGGCACCTTCGAGGAACTGGTCGACAACGCCGTTACTGAGCCGGAGGTCTTGGGCGCGCTTCAGATCGGACACGGCGGCGAGCGCAACCACGCCTCGAAGGGGAATCGCCCGTCGGGATGCCAGCCACAGCGCGAGATAACCACCTGCGGAATGGCCCGCGACTACGACCCGGTCCAAATCGAGTCCGGAAAGTTGGGCCAAGAATCTGGCACCGGCCTCGATATCAGCGGTGGTTCCGGCATGCCCACCCCCAGGCTGGCCAATCCGGCGGTATTCCAAGCTCCAGACGGCGTAACCGGCGTCCGCCAGCGCTTGGCAGAGGTGGGTGGCGTGGTCGAGGGTGTATCTTTCCCGCCAGAAGCCGCCGTGGATGAAGATGACGACCGGATGGGGCCCGTCACCGGTCGGCAACCTCAGTTCGCCAAATTGGTTGGGATCGTCTCCATACGGAATTCGTTTGCCACCCGGCGGTGGCGGCATATCAAGAATGTCCACCATCCACGATCTTCCGTATCTGGCGGACGGTGTGCTCGATCTCTTCGTCGGTCGTATAGAAGTGCGGCGCGATGCGGATACCGGCTTTGGGACGGTAATCCACCAGGATTTCACGCCGCGCGAGTTCCTTGGTTACAGCCTTGCCTTCGGGGACGTCGAGGATCACGACGCCGCCCCGTTGATTCGGGTCGCGCGGCGTGCGGACGGGGAAACCGTGTTCGTCCGCGAGGCCGATCAGATGCGTCGTTTGGCGAACAGACTTCGCCCGGATAGCCTCCACGCTGACTTCATTGATGATCTCGTAACCCGATTTGGCGGCGTAGAGCGCCGGAACCCCCGGCGTGCCGTTGAGGAAACGGAAGATGTCCGGGGCGTAGTCAATGGGGCCGCGTTCGAAGCCGAACGGCTCGCGGTGCGCCATCCATCCGGTGGCTGCGGGTTCCAGCTCGGGCCAGAGGTCGCGCCGTACATAAAGGTAGCCCGCGCCTGGTCCGCCGCAAAGCCACTTGACGGAACCGCCGGTGGCGAAGTCGACTCCGAGGGCGCGGACATCGACGGGTAGGATTCCTGCCGACTGGTACAGATCGGCGACGACCATGGCCCCGACTTCATGCGCGCGCTTGGTGATGGCGGCCAAATCCTGCACCCAGGAACTGCGGAACGCCACATGTGAAACCGAAACAAGCCGGGTGCGCTCGTCGATTGCGGCCAGCATGGCTTCCGTGGAGAGGGTCATGCCGTCGGGCGAGGCGACGCTGTGGATCTCCGCCCCCTGCTTTTCGAGGCGGTGGTAGATGTAGTCGTTCGAAGGGAAGTTGAGTCCGTCGGTGACTAGCTTGTTGTGGGGGCCGGACCAATCGAGGCAGGACGTGACGATCCACTGGCAGATCGACACGTTCTGCTGCATGGCGACTTCGCCCTTGCCCGCGCCGATTATGGATCCGATGAGGTTGCCGATGGCGACGGGCATGTCCCACCAGCCCTCCTCCCAGGCGCGGATGCCGCGAGTGGCCCAAGTGTCCGTGTATTCCTGCATGGCCTGCGACGCGCGTCGGGGCATGGCACCCAGCGAGTGGCTGATCATGTAGGTGGTGTGGGCGAGGATCGGGAATTCCTTACGCCAGTGGAGGAGGGGGTCCATCTGTTCTTAGCCTAGCGCTGGAACCGCACGCGCCAGACCGCGACCAGGACGAGTAGGAATGGGATCCCGTATGCCAGCGTCATCCGGAATTCGGTGGTGAAGGCGGTGGTGAGGACGATTGCGGTCATGAGGAACGCCCCAGCCAGAGTCGCGTAGGGGTAGCCCCACATTCGGAAGGCGAGGTGTTCTCCCTTGTGGCGTCGCCGGAAGAACAGGTGCGTGACGAAGATCATGGTCCACGTGAAGATGGCCCCGAACATCGCGATGGCCATCATCACAGTGAAGGAGGTGTCCGGGGCCAACGCGTTGACGAGGACCGCAACGGCGATTCCCGCAGTGGAAACAGCAAGAGCCGAGGCGGGAGTGCCTCGTCGGTTCAGTACACCGAGGGATTTGGGAGCTTGTCCGGCCCGCGCCAAGCTGAACATCATGCGCGTCGAGATGTAGAGTTGGCTGTTCATCGCGGAGAGCGCCGCCGCGAGGATCACCAGATTCACAATGTCGGCGGCAAACGGAATGTGTGTCCGGGCCATTACGGTCACGAACGGGCTTTCGCCTTTTCCGGCAGTTGTCCACGGGGCCATGCCGACAATCAGCGCCAAGGTCAGCAGGTAAAACACGGCCAAGCGTGCCACGCAGGACCGGAACGCCTTGGTGATGGCAGTTTTCGGGTCGGCGGCCTCGCCGGCGGCAACGGCGATCATCTCGATGCTCAGGTAGCTGAAGATCGAGACGATGACCGCGACCCACATCCCCCAGACGCCATGGGGAAAGACGCCGCCGTGGGCCGTGTAGTGGACCGGGCCGATGTCGAACAGCAACCGGGCGCCAGTAACGATGAAGATAATGATCGCCCCAACCTTGAGGGCGGCGAAAGCGTATTCGACCGCGCCGAAGACGCCGACACCCAGCAGATTCACGGCGATCAAGATGCCGGAGAAGCCAACGATCCAGATCCAGCCGGGGACGCCCGGGAACCAGCGCGCCATATAGACGGCGATGGCGGTGACCTCGGTGCCCACGGCCAGCACGATAGCCGACCAGTAGGAATATCGGACGAGAAATCCGGCCATCGGGTGGACGTAGAACTCCGCCCAGGTACCGAACGAGCCGGGGGTCGGGTGCGCCACGGTCATTTCCGCAAGGCAGCCCATCAGGAGCAGTGCGATGAAGGCACCAATCCCGTAGCTCAGGACGACCGAAGGACCGGCCAGCCCGATTGCGAGACCGCTGCCCAGAAAAAGGCCAGTGCCGATCGCGCCGCCGATGGCGATCATCGTCAATTGGCCTGACGTGAGATCGCGCTTCAGGCCCTGTTCGCGGCCTGCAAGGTTGTTGAAGTTTTCGGACATGGCGGACCGGTTTCAGTCCAGTGTAGCTGGTTGGCAGCGGTCCGTCGCGCGGTTCCCGATGTAGACAGGCTACTGGATGTAGCCGACTGGTTCGAGGCAGAAGTGCGAGTCCTGACGGCGCTCGATCATCTTCTTCGTGGTGTGAATCGCCTCTTCGAGGCCGATGTTCCCATTGCGGACGCCTAGCAGCTCTCCGCTCCACTTGCAGTATTCGACAATCTTGAAGCGCAGGGTCGCCGGATCAATCGCTCCTGCGAAGATCGCTTCGTTGCGGATGGCCTGCATGTTTGGCGTTTCCATTGTCATGTTCCCCTACTTCCTAGAACGTGGTCCCTAATCTATTAGTGCGTTTGGACCGGTCTAAGTTTCGTAAAGTTTGATCGACGGTACTGATACGACCCATAGCGAAAGGCGATTTGGGACCGGACCAGTGGTCCGTATAGTACCTATCGGCAGGAGGAGCGAAAAACTTTAGGGGGGAGGCGAAAAAAACCGTCTCAAACATCCGGTCCGAGGGCGCCGCCGAACCATGGCAGGAGCATGGAGGCGTTCAGGGGAACCACGGCGGAAAACATGCTTCCGGCGGCCCGGTCGTGGGCCAAGAGGGACCGGACCTCAGTCAGGAGATCGTCGTCAAGCCCGCTCCCGTCGAGGAACCGTTCCCTCTCGTGCGGCGGAAGATCCGCCGCACGGAAGAACAGTTCCTCAACCAGCGTGGAACGGTCTCGGTCCATCAGATCAAGCCAGGAACCCGAGGTTGCTGTTCGGGAAGTTGCCGATCGTCGGGAAGATGGAGGGCAAATTCGGTGCGCCGACCCCGAACCACTGCGCCAGCGTTGCCGCATACTGCGTGACGGATGTTGTCGGGATCATCGCGCCGCCTCCAGTGGCGTCGTACTGGCCGCCGAGCGCGAGCACCGGGAAGTTCCCGTACATCGCCCCTCCCTTGACGGCACCACCGACGACGAAGTGGTGGCTAGCCCACGCGTGGTCGGTCCCGCTGCTGGAGTTGGGCTGGAGTGTGCGCCCGAACTCTGACGACGTGAACGTTGTGACCTGCTGGTCGACCCCCAATTCCACCGTCGCGTTGTAGAAGGCGGCGACTGCCGGGCTGACCTGGGCCAGCAGCGCGTCCTGATTGGCGAGTTGCGAGCTGTGGGTGTCGAAACCTCCCAGCGTGCAGAAGAAGATCTGCCGGCTGAGACCGAGTTGGGCACGCACGCTTATGATCCGGGCCACCATCTTCAGCTGCGCCGCCAAGCCGTTGCCGGCCGGAAAGACGGTGTTGATGACCGGACCAGCAGCGAGCAGGCCGTTCAACGTGTTCGCGTAGGTGTTGCCGCGGCTGACAATGCCGTTGGCGGACTGTACCAGTTTCAGTCCGTTGTCGAAGCTCAACAGGGACTGCATGCCTTGCTGCCGCGCCGTGTTGTTTTGGGTCCCGGAAATCTGCAGCGCACCACCCGGCGGCACCGTCGACGGGAAATTCTGGTTGCCGGTGCAAAACAGGCCGCATCCGGAAGCGTCGACCACCGGCGGGAAGGCAGCGCCGGCGTTCTGAGCCTGCACCGCGTCCGCCAACCGGCCGCCCCAACCGGTTCCAATCAGGCCATTTGGCACCGTGGTTTGCCACTGGTTGGTCTGGTCGGAGTGCGAGAAGAGGTTGGCCGGGACCGCTGCGCCGTTCAAGTAGCTCTGCCGGTCGAGGCCGGGGGCCACCAGCATTCCAACGTTGGTCAGGATGGCTGCCTTGCCGCTGTTGTAGAGGGATTGCATCTCCGTCAGCTTCGGGTGCAGTCCGTAGACGTCGGTTCCGTTCTGCACGGGAAGCAGGGACGCCTGCGGGAGCGCGAGGTTCCCGCGGGCGGATTGGTAGAGGTTGATCCCTTGCGCCGCGGTCGAGATCGGGATCACCGTGTTGTGGCCGTCGTTGCCGCCCGCGAGGAAGATGCAGACGAGGGCTTGGTAGTTGCCGCCGCCCGCCGCGAAGGCGTTCATTTCGCCGAACTTGGACATGCTGCCGAAGGTGCCCAGCGCGGTTACGGAACCGAGGCCGGCTTTCAGAAAGTCTCTTCTGGATTTGATGAACATTGTGAATTCCTTGTGTGTAGATCGTTAGAGGTTCTTGGTAGCCAGGTTCCGCCTAGTGCCAGACGTTGTAGTATCCCGAGGTCAGGAGCAGGTACATTCCGGTCTGGACTCGGCGCAAATTGCCGCCAGCCTCCGTCGTCACTGCGCCAACCAGGGTCTGCTTCATCGCCGCCGGCATCGTGCCGTGGGTGAACGTGATGTCGAGTGCGTCCACCAGGGCGGAAGGTGTTCCCGCCAAAGCGGCCAAGGGAGTGAGATCTACAGTGGCCCCTGGTCCCGACGTCTGCACCAGTGCCGAGTAGTTGTAGAAGAAGCTGGAGATGAAGTTCGCGCGGTATACCGCCGTGTAGGGCGAGTAGATCTGGAACTCCGGACCCAGTGCTTGCGCGCCAGGAGCCGAGTAGAAGGGCGAGTAGTAGTTGAAAACGCTTGGGGCGTTGTAGATGTCCTCTCCCATCGAACGGAGGTCGTTGGCGAAATAGTTTTGGTCCGAAATGCTCGCCGAGAGGGCCCGCATGATGCCGCTGATGTACAGGGCCGGCTCCTGCAGGTGGCCGTCGAGAACCAGGTCTTGGCCGCCGATATCGTTGGCGCGGGCCTCGACGTCCATCAGGACTGCCGTGACGACCGCCTTCATGTCCCCGCGCACGCCGTTGCCGTTGTCATTGAAAGCTGCGGCTACGCGACCGACATAGGCCGGGCTGGGGTTGCTCTTCACCAAGTGCTGGATCAACTGTTTGGCGAGGTACGGCCCGACATTCGGATGGTTGAAGATGTTGTCGAGCGCGGCGTTCAAGTCCGCAAGCGGCGTCTGGTTGGGGGGCAACACCACGCCGTTCAACAGGGTCTTCGACCCGGTGTCGTGATAGGCGGGATAGGCGACCATCGGGGCACCGGTGTAGATGTAGTTGCCGAAGTAGCCCTGCTTTCCCGGGGCAGGAGCGTACGACCAACCGGTGAAAACACGGGCGAACTCAGCAATCGTCTGTTGGTTGTAGGCAGGCAGGGGCACGCCGACGCCGTCGACCTGCGGCGTTCCGTCGGGGAACAGTAGGGCCGTTCCGATCGAGAAGAGCTGAAGGACTTCGCGGGCGTAGTTCTGGTTGGCGACCACGCTGCCGTTGGCGTTGCCTTTGGGGCTGTTCGCCATGTCGAGGTATTCGCCCATGACGCCACTCAGCGTCACATCGCCAAGGATCTGGCGGTAATTGGAAAACGCGTCGGCCGCGAGCATGTCCTGGAAGGTCTCCATGTCGGTCTGCCAAGTGATCTTGTTCAGCGAGGTGACGAAGAACTGGCTGAGAACGAAGGCGACGCGCTGGCGGAGTTGGTCGGGGTTCATCGTCGCGTTGGCGATGAAACGGGGTCCCATGCTGCTCACGTTGCCCAAGTTCAGAAAGTTGGAGACGCGGGGCATCGCGAATTGCTCGTTCAGCCAGCCTTGGAGGCCGACCTGCTGGACATGCTGGGCATCCGCCGGGCTGGGTCCGAAGGCCGCCTGCTCCAGGAACCGTCGGGCGGCGGCAGCGGAAACCTGCGGATTGGCGACGCCGACCTGCACGGTGAACGGTGCCGAAGCGATCGGTCCGTTGCTCACGGATATCGAACTCGTGCCGCCGGTGGAGGCATAACCGCTGATTGCGAGCTGCGTGGACGACACGAAACTCGTGGAGAGCGCCTTTCCGCCCAACGAGGCCGTTGATGTGGCGGTGAAGCCCGTCCCGGTTGCGGAGGTCGAAAAGACGCCGACGGGAATCGGATTTAGGGCGACGCTGCTAATGGTGGGTGGCGCGTTGCTCAGAATGGTAACCGTGGCGCTTCCGCTCTTGCTGGTCGCATCCGTGGCGGTGACGGTGATGGTTGGGGGATTCGGCACCTGTGCCGGTGCCGTGAAGAGACCTGAAGCAGTGATGGTTCCCCCCGTGGCGGACCAAGTGACCGCTTGGACGGTCGAATTGAATTGCTGCGTCATCCCCTGCACCACGCTGATGGTCGCGGGCGACACCACCGGTGCGGCTCCGGCGTTGCCGCCGGGAATCGTGAGGTTCAGCATGTTGGAAGGCATCGACGTGGTGTTCTTCACGTAGACTTGGCCGGTCATCCCCGCCGTCACGTAGCCGTTGACGGTCACTTGGGTTGGGGACACGTAGGTTGTTGACGTGCCCACGTTGCCGTAGTAGCCCCAGGCTCCGGGTTGAAAACCATTGCCGTAGACCTGCAGGGTCATGTAGCCGCCCGAGACTTGGACCGACAGGCTGGTGAGAACCGGTCCTGCCCCTTTGAGGAAGACCCCGGTGGAGCCGGAAATGGTTTGGTCCATCATGCTGGTCGCCAGGATGGATACGTAGTTGCTGGCTGGCATCATTGCCGGTGCCGAATAGAGCCCGTTGGCGTCGATGGATCCAGCGCCAATGACGGACCAGTTGACCGCCGTATTGGCCAGGCCCGAAACCATGGCGGTCATTTGCCGGGTCCCTCCGATTGCGACGGACTCGTTGCTCGGAGTGACCGTGATCGAGGCCGCTCCAAAAAGTGGAACGGCTGCCAGTAGGCACACACCGATCCTCCGACTTGCATGTAACATTCGCATGTTCTTGATTCCGCCGGTCCATTCGGATCCGGCAGTACATCCTCCTATTTGGCAGGGCGCAAGAATGTGCGTAGTTTTTAAGGGTCGTGAAAATAAACTATTGGACCGGTGCTTCGATGAACCGGCGCAGCCAGGCGTTGGCGATGCGGATCTCGCGGTAGACGGCTTGGACCGACAGCGAGGTGACCTCCGCGGCCTCCTCGGCGGTGAGCCCGCCGAAGTAGCGGAGTTCGATGAGGCGGGCCTTTTTCGGATCCTGCTGGGCCAGGGCGGTGAGCGCGTCGTCGAGGGCGATCAGGTCGCCGGCGCGCTCCTCGGCCGCGTCAATGCCTTCGTCGAGCGACAGCGGCCGCACGCCGCCCCCCCGCTTGGATGCGTTGCGGCGCCGGGCGTGGTCCACCAGGATCTGACGCATCACCTGGGCGGCGACACCGCTGAAGTGGGCGCGGCTTTCGTAGTCCGGCTGCTCTTGGCCAGCGAGGCGCATGTAGGCCTCGTGGACCAAGGCGGTCGGCTGGAGGGTGTGGCCGGGACGCTCATTGCGCAGGTAGTTGTCGGCCAAACGGCGCAGCTCGGCGTAGACAAGGGGCATCAGCTGGTCTAAAGCAGCCTTGTCGCCATCCTTGAGGTGGCGCAGGAGTTGGGTGAATGGAGCCGCACTTGCCAAACCACATTGTATGTCGCCAGTGGAACAGTTCCACGGGAGGTATTCGGCCCCTCTAGTGCGTCCGGACCGTCCCCGCAGACCGCTGCGCCGGATCGGCCAATGGAAGGATCGGTTGCGGTCGCTTAGCCGTTCGCGGGCGGTGCCGGGTCCGGCTGAGTCTGTTCCGCCAACCCCTGCTCCTGGCAGGAAATGAAGTCGTGCAGGGTCGCCACGAAGGAAGCCCCAGTGGACGTCGCGGGGATCTGGTCCGCAGCGGAAAGCGCGCTCACCTCCTCCGCCCGGCCCTTCCCTGCCGGGTCCAGACCGGCATACGCCATGGACCAAGCCGGAAAGGACGGCTCCTCCACTGGATGGAAGTGCAGGATCGTCACGTTGGAGTGGCGACGGTCCGCCCCGATGGTCTCAAAGAGTGACTCCAAGGCGTCGACCGGGCCCTCGAGGATTTGCGCAAACCAACCTTCGGAATAGAGGAGGGCACCCGTCACGCCCAGCCGATGGTTGTTACGCCGGGACGATGCAAGTATGGCGCGAATCTCGGCTTTCAGCACGTCCCCGGACCCAGACAGTTCACTCCTGCTGACGTAGGCAAGACTGAAAATCTCGTGGCTCACGGTTTTCCTCTATCCAACACGAAAACGCTGGCACCCTCGATGAACGCCGGAACCCGGTCGGCGGCCAAAGGACGGGAGTAGAGGAAGCCCTGCGCTTCGTCGACTCCGGCCCTCCGCAAGATTTCCTCTTGGTCTGGGTTCTCAACGCCCTAGGCAAGTGTCGACAACCCCAGTCCTTGGGCCAAGCCGGTGATCGCGCGAACAATCCAGACTGCTTGGTCACTGCGGCTCAATGTGCCGTTTCCGACGGGGGTTGCTGTCTCTGAAGAGAACAGGGAAAGGTCCCGGACGAAGGAGCGGTCGATTTTCAACCGGTCGAAGCCGAACCTTGCGAGGTGGCCGAGCGAGGAAAAACCAGTTCCGAAGTCGTCGATGCTCAGCTGGATGCCCATCGCCCGAATCTCCTCGAACACGGGCAGGGCGTCCGGTAAAGCGGCGGACTCGGTGATCTCCAGGACCAGACGGGTTGGTGGCAGACCAGATCCCCGAAGGACCTCACGGAGGGATTGGATGAACGAATTCCCTTCCGCGATCTGAAGCGGGGAGACGTTGACGCTGAGCAGCGGCTGCCCGCCGTCGCACGCCGGCCATTGGACGGCGGCTTGACAAGCGGTGCGAAGGATCCAAGTTCCCAATGTGCAGATCAACCCGGTTCGCTCGGCCACTGGGATGAATTCGTCCGGACCGACGCGTCCACGTTCGGGATGGAACCAGCGAATCAGAGCCTCGAAGCCCGCGAGCCGACGGCTTTGCAAGTGGAAATGCGGTTGGTATTCCAGAACGAACTGACTCAATTCCCGCGCGTACCGCAGTTCCGGGTTGAGCAGGGTAACTGCGGACCGCAGGTCTCGGTCCAACACGAACCGGCGGCTCGCGCTCTCCCGCATGCGGTCGGCGAACGTGACGCGGCGACCCCTGGTGCCCCGCTGAGCCTCACGAACCGCGATGCTCGCGTTGCCAATCCATTCCTCGACGGCTTGGCCCGGTGCCAGCATGGCTATTCCGAGACTGGCGGAGATGTTTACAATCTGCCCGCCGACCGCGTACGGTCTCCGAATGACGGCGAGGAGCCGCTCGGCAAGCCGCTCGGCCTCGGCTCCGTCCGGCATCAGAATGGCAAACTCGTCGGCCCACAGCCTGGCAACCAACATGTCGGAACCGGACGCATCCCGGAGGCGTTTGGCGACCCGCTGCAGGACCAAGTTTCCGGTTTTGTGGCCGGCACCGTCGACTACAGCTTTGAATCCATCCAAGTCGACCACCAGAAGCGCCGGAGGGTCTTGCCCTTCCCGGTGTTGCTCCTGCGCGGCCCTTGCACAGTGGAGGAGCTCGGTTCCGTCCGACAAACCGGTCAACGGATCTCGGCGAAAGTCCCGATTTTCTCCGGTCACGTCGCGCTCCATAGTCTGATAATCTCACATCCATTAGTGGATAACGGCGGCACGCACGTCCTTTCCAAATTCCGCTGTTTCCGGCCAAAATTTCAGGGAGCTGACGATTCCGAAAGGTCTGCCTTTCAGGACACGAGCGGCGGTTGGCGCAGCTGGACGTGAGCTGTTGATGGGGAAGACACCCCCCCACGCGGCAACGCTTGGACCTCGCATGTTTTTCCCACTTGCAGTCCGGCATCCATCTATGCTTCTATAAATATAGAAATATCGAATGACGCCCACCGAAGACCAGATCACCCGCTTCGCCGACATGTTCTCCGCCATGGGGACCGCTCCCCGCTTGCGGATCATGCGGCTCTTGCTGGCCGCCCATCCAGGTGGGATGGTCGTCGGCGACATCGGTCAGGAACTGGGGATCGCCGCGTCCACGCTTTCGCACCACTTGGAAAAGCTGAAGAACGAAGGGTTGGTCCGCGTGCGGCGGGATGGGACGTTCCTGTGGTACTCGGCCAATGCCGACGGCCTGCGCGAACTGCTCGGCTTCCTCTATGCCGAGTGCTGCACGAGGAACCAAGCGGTGGAACCCCATACGATCACAAATCTTTGCTGTTAGGAGCCACCATGGAAATCAGGGAAACGGTTCGAGAGAAGTACGGACAGGCTGCGCTCAGGGTACATTCTGGCGGCAGTTCCTGTTGCGGTGCCGGGTCGGCGATGCCAGGGTCCTGCGACCCCATCACCTCCAACCTTTATGACACCGCGCAGACAAGCGTATTGCCGGAGGCCGCGGTCCTCGCATCGTTGGGCTGCGGGAATCCGACCGCACTTGCCGAACTGAAGGCGGGCGAGACGGTGCTGGACCTCGGCTCCGGCGGCGGGATCGACGTGCTCCTTTCGGCGCGGCGGGTCGGGCCAACCGGCAAGGCGTTCGGGCTCGACATGACGGACGAAATGCTGGCCCTCGCACGCGAAAACCAGCGCATCGCCGGGGTGGAAAACGTCGAGTTCCTGAAAGGCGAAATCGAGCACATCCCGCTTCCAGACAATTCGGTGGACGTGGTCATCAGCAATTGCGTGATCAATCTTTCGTCGGACAAGGACCGGGTGTTGCGCGAAGCGTTCCGTGTCCTCAAGCCCGGAGGCCGGTTCGCGGTTTCCGACGTCGTGACCCGCGGAAAGGTGCCGGAGTCGGTGCGTCAGAACATGCTGCTGTGGGTCGGCTGCATCGCGGGCGCGCTGGACGACTACCAATACGTCGCCAAACTCGCGAAGGCCGGCTTCGACGGAATTGAAATCGAGCCGACCCGTGTCTACAACATCGAGGATGCCCGTTCCTTCCTGACCGGGCAAGGTGTCGATGTCGATGCGATCGCGCCCTTGGTGGACGGGAAGTTCATGAGCGCATTCGTCCGCGCGACGAAACCGAAGACCTGTTGCGCACCGGGATGCTGCTCTTGAACGCGGCCCGGTCCTACGCGGCGGAAGCGATCGGCACTGCGCTGCTACTGGCGACGGTGGTCGGCTCCGGCATAATGGCGGACCGCTTGGCGGGCGGCAATGTCGCCATCGCGCTGCTCGCGAATACGCTGGCGACCGGGGCGATGCTGGCGGCGCTGATTCTGACATTCGGCCCGGTCTCGGGAGCGCACATGAATCCGGCGGTAACTTTGGCCATGGCCTCGCAGGGGGAAATGGCTTGGCGGGATGTGCCGGGCTATCTGGCGGCGCAGGTCGCGGGCGCATTCGGGGGTGTCGCTTCGGCGCACTTGATGTTCGGAGAGCCGGTCTTTACCGCGTCGCGCCATGTACGGGCGGGCGGCGCTCAGATCTTCAGCGAATTCGTGGCGACGTTTGGATTGTTGGCCGTCATCTGGGGTTGCTCGCGCAGCCGCCCGTCCGCCGTGCCGTTCGCCGTTGCCACCTACATTACCGGGGCCTACTGGTTCACGGCGTCCACCTCGTTCGCCAATCCCGCCGTCACGCTTGCCCGGGCGGCCACCGACACCTTTGCCGGAATCCGCCCGGTGGATGTGCCGGGTTTCATCATCGCGCAGCTGGCCGGGGCCGCCGCCGCAACGATTCTATTCCGGTGGCTCGTCCCCGCCCGAAACCTTACATAGAGAGCATATGAATCCTAAAAAAAGAGTGCTGATCCTTTGCACGGCGAATTCCGCCCGCAGCCAGATGGCGGAAGGCCTGTTGCGGCACGACGCTGGCGACAAGTTCGACGTTGAGAGCGCTGGCACCCGTGCGAGCATCGTCCGGCCCGAGGCCATCGCAGTCATGGCGGAAATCGGAATCGACTTGACCACGCACCGTTCGAAATCGGTCGCCGAATTCGACGGACAGCACTTCGACTACGTTTTCACCGTCTGCGACAACGCGCGCGAGAACTGCCCGGTCTTCTTCGGGACCGCCGAACGCATCCACCACGGTTTTGAAGACCCGCTGTCGACCGGTACCGGAGAAGAACGCCTCGCCTCGTTCCGCCGAATCCGGGACGAACTGCGCGCCTACTTCGCCGCCTTCGCCGCCCGCTGAGGATCGGGAGTGGCAAAGTGGAGTTATGTCCGCCCTGTCGCTCCTCCTCGCTATCGCCCTCGCGGCCAACGCGCAGTCCTTGCCGAAGCGTTACGAGTGCCATCGCGCGGGAACCATTCGGATCGACGGCAAGCTCCCTGCCTCCGAATGGTCCAAGGCCCCTTGGACCGACGCCTTCGAGGACATCGAAGGCAGCGCCAAACCCGCACCCCGGTTCCGCACCCGCGCCAAGATGCTGTGGGACGACCAGTACTTCTACGTAGCCGCCGAATTGGAGGAGCCCGATGTCTGGGCCACCCTTCGCGAACACGACTCCGTCATCTTCCAAGACAACGATTTCGAGGTCTTCCTCAACCCTACCGGCGACAGCCTCAAGTATTTCGAATTCGAGATCAACGCCCTCGGCACGTTCTGGGACCTCTTCCTTCCCAAACCCTACCGGCAACAAGGCAAGGCCGACAACAGCTGGGAGATCCCGGGACTCAAGTCCGCCGTGCTCGTGAACGGTAGTATCAACCGGCCGGGCGGCAAGCCGGACAAAGGTTGGACGGTCGAATTGGCCTTTCCATGGTCGGCTTTTGCGGAGCGCTCGGGCAAGGGTTTGCCCAAAAACGGCGATGAATGGAGGGTCAACTTCTCGCGCGTGGAGTGGCGGATCGAGGTCGTCAACGGCAAGTATCGAAAGTTACCCGGCAAGGAAGACAACTGGGTCTGGTCGCCCCAAGGGGTTGTCGACATGCACCGGCCCGAAACTTGGGGCTACGTAAAGTTCGTCCCATGACGTTTCTTGGCGGAAACGCGGCGACCGGTTGACCCCGGCCTTCAGGAGCGCTAGAGTTGCGGTATGAGTAGCGGCGTTGAAACTCGCGCGGCTGGCGGGCCGTCACACCGTCTTGTGCGTTACAGGCTTACGCTTCCGTTGGTCTTGTTGGCCACACTTGCCGACTTTCCGGCTGCGGCCCAATTCGGAATCCCTATACCCGGCCAAGGCGGTGGCGTCGGCTTTCCCGGCCAGACGCAGCGGCGTCGGCAAGGCAACCAACCAACCGACACGCTGTCGGGCAAGATCCGCCGCATCGCCACGACACAGATTGCGCTGGATCCCGGCGACGGGCGGGACATCATGGTCACGCTCGACCGCAGTACCCGCTATTACGACGTCAGTCGGCAGCAGGCCCGCTACGGTGACTTCGACGCCGGAGACGAGATCCAGATCGACGCCAACCGCGACTACAACGGCTATTACATCGCCGTAAACGTCCTGATGCTCCGCAAGGGCTTGGGCAACACGAGCGACGACGACAAGGTCTCAAACAAGCCAAAGCTGAAGCGTGCGCCGTCTGCAGACTCCGACTCGTCGGATTCCGGACGCGCCTCGTCACGCGCCAGTTCCCCTGACGATTCTGACCGTCCCGTCCTGCGCCGCCAACGATCTTCGGATTCCGGTGATTCCGCCCCCACGAAGAGCGCAACTCCCGCTTCCGACGATCCCGACCGCCCCATCATGCGCCGCGCCAATTCGGATTCGGCTCCTCAAACCGCATCGAGGGAAGACACGCCCCGGGCCCAGATCATCACGCCCGACGAGGACACCGGCGTGACGGTATCTCGCCGCCGCGCAGTAGCGACCGACTCCCCGTCCGCCGGCCCCATCACCCCCGCGCCACGGTCTGCCGACGATCCGGGCCCCCCGGTGCTCCGCCGCGGCCGTCCCGCCCAGTCCAGTGCTAGCGACACGGTCGCGATGTCAGCGCCCCCGCCGTCCGCGCCCAGCGCCCGGCCCAGCATCAAGGCCGAGGAATCGAACGGCGTAACCCGACTTCCGGCACCGATTGTGGTCGGTCCGGCGGAGCGCCAGGCACAAAACGTCCGCGAGGACGACGAGACGACCTTCAGCCGTTCCCAACTTGGCCGGGGCGCACCCGAGACCGGCGATCCGGTGATTCGCAGCGCCCGCGAGGCGGCCTACTCGTTCACCGAATCGCTGCCCAACTACATCGTCAAGCAGTACACCACCCGGTACCAGACGGAAACGACGCGAGGCAACAAGACCTCCTGGCAGGCGCAGGACATCGTCACTGCCGACGTGGTCAGCGAGGGTGGCAAGGAGTCGTACAAGAACATCCTGATCAACGGCAAGGTTCCCAAGGACTCCGTTGAGAATTCCGGTTCGTGGTCGACCGGCGAGTTCCAGACGATCCAGCTGAATCTCCTGTCGCCCGGCACAGACGCCGACTTCCACAACAAGCGCTCCACCACCATCGTGAACCGGGCGGCCTTCAAATACGACTTCACGGTGGAGAAGCGCAACTCGAACTGGGACATCCACGCGTCGTCGGAATCCTACAAGCCGGGCTACACCGGGACGATCTGGATCGACAAGGAGAATTTCCGGGTCCTGCGGATCGAAATGTCGGCGCAGAACATGCCCCGCTCCTTCGCGCTCGACCAAGTGGAGACTGCGCTCGACTACGACTACGTGATGATAACCGACGTGAAGTACCTGCTGCCGGCGCACTCGGAGACGCTGAGTTGCATTCGCGGCACGAGCGACTGCTCGCGCAACGTGATCGAGTTCCGCAACTACCGAAAGTTCGGGGCGGACACGAGCATCAAGTTCGAGACGGACAAGTAACGGCGGGCGGGAAAGCGGCGTCGCTTATGATTCTTATAGATTCATGAGATTCCGCACAGCCGTTTTCGCCGCCGCAGTCGCAGTCTGCCGCCTGTCGGCCCAAGACAATTATGAGATCCAGGTCTACGGGGCCGACACCATGGAAAAGGGCAAAACCATGGTGGAATTGCACAGCAACATCACCTTGAACGGCTCCAAAAAGGTCGAGGACGGGCTGCTTCCCACCAACCACGCCCTGCACGAGACCATCGAGATCACCCACGGCATCACGGACTGGTTCGAGACCGGATTCTACATTTTCACCAGTTACAACCCGGTCCAAGGTGGCTACGGGTGGGTCGGTGACCACATCCGGCCTAGAATCGCGGTCCCGAAGGAATGGAAGTTTCCGGTGGGCTTGAGCCTGTCGGCGGAAGTTGGCTACCAGCGGGCGAAGTACTCGCCGGATACGTGGACGCTGGAGTTGCGCCCGATCATCGACAAGACGATCGGCAGGCATTACCTCTCGTTCAACCCCACGTTCGACCGGTCATTCCACGGCCCGGGGACCTCGCAGGCGATGGGATTCTCGCCCAACTTCAAGTATGGCTACGAATTTTCCAAGAAGGTGAACGCGGGGATCGAGTACTACGGCGCCATGGGTCCCATCACGGGCTTCGACCCACTCCGCGACCAGCAGCAGCAGGTTTTCGCCGCCGTGGACTTGGACCTGAACCCGAACTGGGAGTTCAACGCCGGGATCGGGGTCGGCATGACCTCTTCGACGGACCATCTAATCCTGAAGTTCATCGTCGGAAGGCGGTTCGAGTTTGGCAAGAAGAAGAGCGTGGCGGATCTCAAGCCTGTGGTCAAGCCGTAGGGCCGCGCCGTCCTTCCTGACCAAGGGGATCGCTTTCCGGGCCGTGCTAGCCGTGGTCTTCGTGGCCATGGCCGACGGGTGGCTTCGCTGGTTTACAGTCGCGTGCATCTCAGCGGGGGTCGTCGTCGCCGCAATCCACAGCAGGCGCAAACCGGAACCCCCACCGTCGATTCTCAGTTAGGCTACTCGCCGCGCTTCCAGCGGTCGTAGTCCTCGGGGGGCATGGCGATGAGTAGACTCCGCATCTGGCTGTGCCCCAGTCCACAGAGTTCAGCGCAGGCAATCTCGTACTCCCCCGCCTTCTCAATGCGAATCTGCAGCGGGATCTCCATCCCCGGCACCACATCCTGCTTCGTGCGCAGTTCGCGGACGAAAAAGTCATGGATCACGTCGCGCGATTTGAGGATCAAGAGCACATCGCGGGCCACCGGTACCCGCAGGCTCGCCGTGACCAAGTCGTCGGTGCCGCGAGGGTCGGTCGGGTCGATGCCGAAAGGATTGCCGCCGGAATCGCTGATCAGATCGATGGAAGTTCGTCCGAAACGCCTGTCCGGGCCCGTGTAGCGGAAGTTCCACGCGAACTGGTGGGCATAGACCTCAATGGTTTCCCGGTCTGCGTCACGCGAGGGCACTGTGGCCCAACTGCGCGATCCGGCGACGGCCAGCCCGGCAAATAGCGCTACAGCGGCAATGGTCCAGCCGATCTCCCACTTTGTCTCGGTGGTCTTGGGAACAGGGGCAGCGTTTCGGGACCGGCGCAGGATCGTCCAAGCGAGGAGTAGTTGGAGCGCGACGAACAGGATTCCGGCAACCCACAGGGTCCAGCCGAACTGGCGGTCGTAGAGGACTGCCTCGGCGGTGATGGCGGACGGAAACCAAGCCGGTCGCGCCACGAACAGCGCGCAGGAACCGGCGGTGAAGAGAAAAAGCAAAACGCCGAGCAGCAACCTCTATTATAAGGTCGTGCCCGGCGCTTGCGATCAGGGTTGGGGGTAGGGTCCTTGGTTAGGCCGGTTCCGGGAAATGGAAGCCGGCGGCTGACAGCGCGGACTCCATCAACTGGATCGCCTCGGGTTCGGCGATGCTGCGGGCTTGGGATACTTCTGAGATCAGCATGGTGCGGGCGCGGTCGAGCATCTTCTTCTCCCGGAACGAAAGCGGTTTCTCCGCTTGGAGCCGGACGAGCTGCTTGAACACTTCCGCAATTTGGAGGAGGCTGCCGGTGAGCATCTTCTCGCTGTTGATTTTGAACCGGACTTTCCAGTCCTGCAGGTTCTCGAACGCCGGCCCGGCAAGGTACGCCAGGACGTTGGCGACGTCCGTGTTTTTGGAGAGTTTCCGAAGGCCGATTGACTCGGCGTTCGAGAACGGAACCATCACCGTCATGCTCGAACAAAAAAGTCGAAGAAGGTAGAACTTCTCCGGTCTCTGTTCAAAGTAGCGGGTGCTGATGTTTTCAATCGTGCCTACCCCCTGATTCGGGTAGACCACCTTTTCACCGACTGCGAAGGTCATCATACGTAGAGAGCCCCCAAAACGTTACCACCGGTGGTGATGAAAAAACTTTCACTACAGACGAGCAACCCATGATAGGCAGGGTCCATTTTCTTTGTCAAGTGCCTATTGCAAACTTATGAATCTGAAACACTTTTGTGCTACGCACACACACGGTTGGTGGCCTGGCCCAACTTTCGATAGGTGCCCCCCGGAACTGTACACCTTCGGTGGGTGGCGAGTCGCAGCCTAGCGGGCAGTCGGGTGGACGACGTTTCCGAGAGTTCTTTCCTCGAGTAGCAGCCTGCGCAAGGTGCGCAGGTCGTTCAGAATCCGGTGGCTGGATTCGATGTGGCCGTCCAGTCCCTTCAGCTTGAAACGGACCAGTTGCAACGCCTCGATTTTCCGGGAGGAGCCTTCAGATTCGGGCAGGTCGGCTTCGGCCAGGGAGATGTCGGCGGCAATCTCGGCCAAGGCATCGCGGATGGCGTCACCCAACAGTGAAACGAATTCCAGCGAGCTCTCGATGCTGTCGAAAGGTGTCTCGCTGCGGTGTTGGGACATGCCGGACCTCCAGGGACGGGCCGATTGGGCGGGCAGCCCAGCCGTCCTGGCCACCCGGTACCCAGTTTCGCACGAAAAAAGGGGTGAAAGCGCCGCGCTCTGCCGTGGAAGCGTCAAGAATAAGGATAGCTGTAGTACTTGGGGTCTGGTTTGGCAGGATATTTGAGTCCGGGCACCTGCCCGAGTTCGCTCCTGCGCGCTAAGTTCCGGTACTACAACAAGTTGCACGTATGGCTTTTTTGGCCCAAAACGTGCTAATGGTGAAGAGACCTTATGAATTTCAAACGACTCAACTCTCCAGCAGCCCTACTCGCGCTGCTGGCCAGTCTGGCTCCGATTACCTTCGGGCAGACCATCGACGGAAGCATTGTCGGAACCGTAACGGATCCGACCGGTGCCGCGATCGCGGGAGCGACCGTGGAAGCCGTCAACCCACTGACCGGCGTTAAAAGCGCCGCATCCACCGATGCCACGGGCAACTACCGTTTCGGAAACATGCCGGTAGCGGCCTACGACGTGACAGCTTCGGCCAAGGCCTTCAAGACCCGCACCGTTAAAGGCGTTGCGGTGGCCCTCAGCGTCTCCAGCACGGTGAACCTCACCCTGCAGGTCGGCGACGCATCCCAAGCGATTGAAGTGACAGACTCGATCGCCATCATCGACACCACCACGGCGCAGGTGTCCAACACCTACAACTCCCAGTTCGCGGCCACACTCCCGGCCACGGCGGGTGCTGGCGGCGTGTTGAACCTCTCCCTGCTCGGTGCCGGTGTCGGCTCGGGTGGCGGCGTCGGCGTTGGAACCGGCCCGTCGGTCGGCGGCCAGCGTCCCCGCAACAACAACTTCATGATTGAAGGTGTGGACAACAACCGCAAGGACGTCACGGGACCGGTGATTTCGCCCCCCAACGACTCCATCGCGGAGTTCACCCTGCTGCAGAACCAGTTCAGCGCCGAATTCGGCCACTCCTCCGGCGGCCAGTTCAACACCGTCATCATGAGCGGTACGAACCAGGTCCACGGTGCCATTTGGGAATACCTGCGCAACCGCAATCTGAACGCTTACGACCAGTCGTTCGCGCGCCAATTCGTCGGCCAGACGCTTCCCAAACTTGCGCGCTACGACCAGAACCGCCTCGGAGCGCGCATTGGCGGCGCGATCCTGAAGAACAAGCTGTTCTACTTCGGGACCTACGAGTACAATCCGCTCGGCCAGGCAAGTTCGCCCTCCTCGGCCAGCTACTCCCCGACTGCCGACGGTTATGCCAAGTTGGCCGCCATCTCCTCGCTCAACCAGGTCAACCTCGCCATCCTGAAACAGTACGCGGCACCCGCGCCCGTCCAAGCCGCGGGCAAGGCCGGCACCACGACGGTTGCCGGTGTGGTCATTCCGATTGGCGTCCTGCCGATTTCGTCCCCGAACTTCTCGAACACCTACAAGTGGATGCCGTCGGTTGACTACAACTTGTCCAATAACGACCAGTTGCACGCCCGCTACATCGACCAGAAGACCTCGACCATCGACACGGCCGCGAATCTCCCGGTCTTCTTCACCGCGCGCCCCATCACGGCGCATTTGGGCTCGTTCTCCGAGTTCCACAACTTCTCGCCGACGGTGGTCAACGAGTTCCGGATGGCCTACAATCGCTACAACGACAACATCGTGGTGCCGGACTTCAAGTACCCGGGCCTCGACGTGTTCCCGAATGTCGGCATCAACAACGACTTGAACCTCGGCATCGGTCCCGACGGCAACGCGCCCCAGGGGACGATCCAGAGCACCTACCAGTTGGTGGACAACCTGAGCTGGATCAAGGGCAAGCATGAGTTCAAGTTCGGCTTCGACGGCCGCGACCTCATCGCAGCCAGCACGTTCATCCAGCGTGTCCGCGGCGACTATGAGTACTCGACGCTCGACCTGTTCCTCCGCGACCAGTTCCCGGACCAGTTGGCCCAGCGCAACGTCGGCGGCAAGCCCTACTCCGGCAACCAGATGGCCTACTACGCCTTCGCCAACGACAACTACAAGGCCACCAGGAACCTCACCCTCAACCTCGGCGTGCGCTACGAGTTCAACGGCGTGGCCCAGTCGATGCGCGAGTTCGACCTGAACGCCGTCGCCAGCACGCCGGGTGTGCTCACCTTTGCCGCTCCGAAGTCGCAGAAGACGAACTTTGCCCCGCGTGTCGGCTTCGCCTACTCGCCGGGCGGTACGGGTGCAACCTCGATCCGCGGCGGCTTCGGCATCGCGTATGACCAGGTGTTCGACAACGTCGGCACCAACGCGCGTCCGCCGCAGGCAACTGCTACGGTCGATTCCAGCCCCAACGCCTACCCGAACGGCAACTACCTCGCTTCCGGCGGCATCCATCCCGACGCCGTGGCTGGAACTCTGACCGCAGCGCAGGCCAAGGCGGCGACTTCCGCTTACCTGCCGGATCAGAAGATGGGCTACGCGATCACTTGGAACCTCGGCATCCAGCATGTATTCCACAAGGACTACACGTTTGAAGCCCGCTACATCGGCAACCGCGGCGTGCACCTGTTGTTCCAGAACCAGATCAACCGGGCACCCCTCGTGACGCCAAGCACCAACCTGCCGCTCTTCTACAGCCAGCCGTCGGCAGCGACTCTCAACGGGCTCTCGCTGACCTTGGCGCAACTGCAGGCCAGCTCGAGCATCCGGAACAACTTGCTCTACAACTCGGGCTACCAGAGCACGATCACCGGCTACCTGCCGATCGGCAACTCCAGCTATGAGGGCTTGGCCACCGAGTTGAGCAAGCGCTTCTCGGACCACTTCCTGTTCAAGGGTTCCTACACTTGGAGCCACCTGATCGACGACTCGACGGCGGAAGTCAATTCGACTACGCTCTCGCCGCGCCGTGCTCAGGACTTCCAGAACCTACGCGCCGAGCGCGCCTCGTCCGCTCTCGACCGCCGCCAGCGCTTCACCTTCACCTCGATCTACGAGCTTCCCAAACTGGTGAAGGCCGACAACTGGATCGCCAAGAACGTGATCGGCAACTGGCAGGTTTCCGGCGTCTACACCTACGAGGCCCCGGAATGGGGTACCCCGCAGAGCGCCACCGACACCAACCTCAACGGTGATTCGGCGGGCGACCGCGTGGTCCTCAATCCCAACGGCGTTGCGGGCACCAGCAGCGACGTGACGGCCTTGGTGAACTCCGCCGGAGCCACGGTAGGCTACCTCGCCAACAACCCCAACGCGCAGTACATCCGGGCCCGTGCGGGCATGTACGCCAACTCCGGGCGCAACATCCTGCCAACCCGCCCCATCGACAACATCGACTTCAACGTGTCGAAGATCATCGCCTTCCGCGAACGCACCAAGTTCGAGTTCCGCGCGGATTTCTTCAACGTGTTGAACCACGCGCAGTACACCCCGGGCTCGGTGAACACGGTCAATGCGACCAGCCGCTCCGGCGTGACCAACTACTTGACGCCCGGCAACGCCCTGTTCGGCCAGTTCGACCAGGTCTACAGCAGCAACCCCCGTGTGATCCAGCTGGGTGCGAAGCTGACGTTCTAGTCGCAACGGCGATTTGTTTGGCTGGGGGCCGGGATGCGGAGGGAAACCGCATACCGGCCCTTTCGCTTTCTGTGGCGACCGTGTTACTATTAAAGAGTTCCGATGCAGTGCGGGGACGTAGCTCAGTTGGTTAGAGCGCCGGCCTGTCACGTCGGAGGTCGCGGGTTCGAGCCCCGTCGTCCCCGCCACTCTTTCCTTTCTGTTTTTTGGTATTCTTCCTTCCAAGGACCTTTCGCAGTCCATCTGTGAGCATGTACAACGGCAAGAACAATAAGCGCGGCAAGGTCTCGCGGTTTCTCGACCCCCGTGCACCCACAATTGCACCACAGTCTACCTACGTTCCAACGCGGACCGCGCAGAAGCCCGCTGGCTATGCACAGATCGAGGCGGCCAGCCAGTTTGGACAGGACGCCCCTGAGTTCATTGCGTTCGTCAAGGATGTCGTGAACATGACTGCTGACATGGCTCCCGCTGTTTCCGAAGCGATCAGCCAACAGAAGTGGAAGATCGCTCCGAATCCCTTGGCCGTCATCCGCACGGCAGCCCACCAAGCCGCCAAACGCATTTCTCTCGGCCCGAACTGACTCCCACCCGCCTACCGTGCTTGCGGATTTCTCGCCGATAGCCGTTTCCCCAGGGCTTAGCTTCGCCGCTCACCCAACATAAAGGTCGGCATTTTGGATGGGCATGCACGAGGTCCCGGCGTCGACATTGAGGATCGAGCCCGTGACCTGCGCCGATTCGTCGGAAAGCAAGTAGACGGTGGCGTAGGCGGAATCGAGCGGCGTCTGATGTCGGCCGAGCGTCAGCGTTTCGCCCGTCTTCAGCAGGGATTCGAGTGAGTGCCCCTTGGCCGCGTGCAAGGCGATTTCGCCTTCGCTCAGCACCCAACCCGGGATCAAGTAGTTGAACCGGATACGCTGCCTGGCGTAGGCACCGGCCAGCGTACGGGTCATCGTCAGCAGTCCACCCTTGGCCGAGGCGTACGCCACAAGGTTCGGAAGCCCTTGAATGCCGTTGATCGACCCCATGTTTACGACACTTCCGCCGCCGTTGTCACGCATCAGCGGGACCGCGTACTTGCAGCAATAGAAGGGACCGCGGAGATTGATGTCCTGGATCTTGTCCCAAAACTCGGTGGTGGTGTCTTCCAGCGACGCCCGCGGATACCAGCCAGCGTTATTGACAAGACCGTCCAAACGCCCAAAGTTGTCGACGGCCGCCTGCATGAGGGCGGCACAATCGGACTCACTGGCGACATCGGCGCGAACGAACACAGCCTTGCCGCCCGCCTCGCGGAACTTCGCCGCAGCCGCTTCGCCCTTTTCCACGCTGATGTCGGAGACGACGACGGATGCGCCTTCGTCGGCGAGCATCTCCGATATTCCGTACCCGATGCCCTGCGCGGCACCGGTGACGACGACAACTTTTCCTTCGAGCCTGGGTCTTCGCATGGAACCAGTTTATCCGGGTACCCAGGTTGGCTATTTGACCGGCAGCGCCTGCATGCCCGTCGCAGCGGGTGTTGCCTGCCGACTCACGTTCAGGAGCGCCGCATAGGTTGAGTAGGTCGAGACGAGCGAGGTCAAATCCACTACGTTCTTCTCCCCGAACAGCTTCAGCGCCTTGTCGTAGGTGGCGTCAGTCACTCGGTGGGTCCGCAGCAGTTCGGTGGCGAACTCGTAGACCGCGGCTTCCTCGGCCTTCATGGCCGCCGGTCGCCGACCCTCCCGCAGATCTGTCAGCAACGCCGGGGCCACTCCCTCCGAGATTGCGATTGGATAGTGCATGTACCATTCGAACGGTGCCGACCACTCCCGTCCCGTCACCAGGATCGCGATCTCCACCAAGTTTCTGGGCAGCGCGGTCTTGTAACGGAAATAGAGGTAGAGGTCCATCAGGCCTTTGGACATCTCCGGGCTCCGTAGCATCGAGTTGAACGGACCGGTCAGTCCGGAGCGGGTCTGCTTCAGCATCTGTTCTGCGAGGACCCGCTGGTCGCCGGAGGTGTCCTCAAGCTTCAGTTGCGGAAGTCGGGGTTCCTGCGCGGCGAGGACGACCGGGAGGCACAACATCAACAGGATGGCTCGCATCATTATGGAAACGAGCATACAACAGTTCGAGGAGATGAAACGTGCCGTGCGGGCCGCGCGGCGGATCTCCAGGCGCGATCCTGACGACTGTCAGGTGGTCGCCGCCGCCCTCGCCCTCGACTGCCCGATACGGACCGAGGATCTCGACTTCTTCGGATGCGGTGTCGCCACATGGACGACCGATACTGTGGGAATTTTTCTCGACAATGAAACAGAACGCGACACCTTGACGCCGCCCACGTCGTCGTTGTAGTATGCTGGTCCTTTCCGGGCCCAGGCCCAATTTCAGAGGTAGCAGAGCCATGTCCCTAATCAAGTCCTTCACACTCACCGCTTTCGCGGCACTCCTGTTGTCCGTCCCCGCGTTCTCCCAGACTTCCGCCATCGAGGGCATGGTCAAGGACGAACAGGGCAAGCCGCTCAAGGATGCCGTCATCAACTTCGACCGCACCGACATCAAGGGCCACTACACCGTCAAGTCCGACAAGAAGGGCCACTACGGGCACTACGGCCTGCCGCTCGGCACCTACGACATCTCCTGCGTGGTCGACGGCAAGACCCGCGACACCGCCAAGGGCTTCCGTTCCGGCCTCGGCGAACCGAAGGTTCTCAATTTCGACCTCCATGCCACCGCCGAACAGCAACAGTCCCTCCAGAAGGCAGCCGAGACCGGCACGCTGAGCAAGGAACAGGAACGCGGCATGTCGAAGGAGCAGAAGGAAGCCTTCGACAAGCAGGCCAAGGCCCGTGAAGCCCAGTTGGCCAAGAACAAGGCGCTTAACGACGCCTTCCAAACTGGCAAGACCGCCTTGGAAGCCAAGCAGTGGGACGCCGCCATCGAAAGCCTTACCAAGGCCTCCGAAATGGACGCAAAGCAGGGTGCCGTTTGGAGCGCGCTCGCCGACGCCTATGTTGGCAAGGCCCAAGCCACTCCCGCCGAAGCAGCAGCCACCTACGACAAGGCCTTCGACGCCTTCAAGAAGGCGCTTGAGCTTTCCCCCACCGACGCCGGTCTGTTCAACAACTACGCACTCGCACTGGCCAAGGACAAGAAGATCGACGACGCCAAGACCAACCTCGCCAAGGCCGCCGAACTCGACCCCCCCGGTGCTGGCAAGTACTACTACAATCTCGGCGCGCTGCTCGTGAACAGCGGCCAGAACGACGCTGCCACGGACACCTTCAAGAAGGCCATCGAACTCGACCCGACCTACGCCGACGCGCAGTATCAATATGGTGTCGCCCTCTCCGGTCGCGCCACCACCGACGCCAAGGGCAACGTGGTTGCGCCCCCCGGAGCCGTCGAGGCCCTCCAGAAGTACCTCGAACTGAAGCCGGACGGCGTCAATGCCCAGAGCGCCAAGGATATGATCACGGCCCTCGGTTCCACCGTGAGCACCAGCTACGTCAACCCGAACGCGCCGAAGAACACGAAGGCCGCTCCGAAGAAGAAGTAGTTCCTCGTAGACATCTCGACTACACTGAAAGGGGGTGCTCCGGCATCCCCTTTTTTCATGTTTGCGTTCCTCTCAAGACTGGTCCTCTTCCTGATCGCGCTTTCCGTGCTGCGGAACGTGATCGCGTTCCTCCAGCGCCTGTGGGTGAACCTGACCAGCGGCCACGGGCAATCCGCGACCCGCCAAGCGCCGCCCCGTGCCGCTTCCGGCACTACAACACTACAGCAGGATCCCGTTTGCGGGACCTACGTCTCCACCGAAACTTCACTGAAAAGGATCGTCGACGGCAAGGTGTGGCATTTCTGCTCCAACGATTGCCGCGACCGCTATAGAGCCTAGGTGCGCAACCCCCAGATTGAAGCCCTCTTCTTCGGCCTCTCCCACGGTCCCGCCTTCAAGGGGCTGGCGGCACGACTTGCGTCCCGGGACCGGTTCGGCATCCTTCGCCTTTCCGGCCTGACCCTCACTGCCAAGGCGGTCTACGCCGCGCTGCTTTACAAGGAAACGCGCCGTCCAATGGTCATCGTTACGGACGGGAACAAGCAGGCCGAAGCCCTCTTCCCTACTCTCCGCACCTTCTGCGACCTCTTCGATTGCGGCACCACGCCGCTCCTCCTGCCCGCCATCGACGTCCTGCCAGGCCAGAATCTATCGCCGCACGCCGAAATCCTCTCCTCGCGCGCCGCGACGCTGGACAAACTGGCCCACGGCAAGGGCGGGATTCTGGTCCTGCCCGTTGCCGCGGCCATGAGCCGGATGGAGCCGTCGCTCTACTACCGACAGCTCACTCTGAGCCTGAAGGTCGGCGAGGAGATTGGTCTCGACGATCTCGTCGCGCACCTGCAAAGCATCGGCTACACCCGGCGCGACCCGGTCGAAATGGTCGGCGAGTTTTCGGTCCGGGGCGGCATCATCGACGTCTACCCGTCCGACCAGTCCCAGCCCGTCCGCATCGAGTTCTTCGGAGACGAGATCGAGGAGATCCGCCGCTTCGACCCCGAAACGCAGCGCTCCATCCACAAGCTCAACGAGTGCGTCCTGCAGCCGTTCACCGAGTTCCAGCGCTCCAACGAATTGCTGGTCCGGCTGGCCGACCACCTCCGCAATCTCGGGGTGCGCGGGCGCGACCTGCCGGTCGGCGAGACCTTCGCGGGCTGGGAGATGATGACGTCGGTCGTGCGGCCCCGCGAGTCCACCATCCTCGACTTCTTCGAGCGCCCCTTGCTGGTGATCGACGAACCTGAAATGACCTCGGGCGCGGCGGACCGCTTCTGGACCCGCCTCGAAACCTCCAACTGGGCCGTCTTCGTGAAGCCGGAACAGGCGACCTTCCGATGGGAGGAATTCCTCGAGCGGGCGCACAAGGGCGACATTTTGGAAGTCCGCGAACTGGACCCCATCGGAATGGACGAGCAGCGGATCGGATTTGAGATTTCCACGCGCCCGTCGATGGCCTTCCATGGCAACCTGCAGGTGGCGATCCGGGAGTCGAAGACGCTGCTTGAAGCGGGCCGGCGTTTGGCCTTCTTCGCGCCCACCACCGGCGAAATCGAGCGGTTGGCGGATGTCTTCAGCGAGTACTCGGTCCCGTACCAGCTCGACCTCGGCAGTGAGCGGCCGCCGGAACACCTCCGCCAACGCGCCAAATCCACCGGCTCCGCCGTCGCGCTGATCCGCGGCGACATCGCCAAGGGCGTCGTCTTCAACGAGACAGGCCTGAATATCTTCGGTGCCGAGGATTTGTTCGACGCCACCGAGACGGTCGCAAAACCTGGCATCTCCGACCGGCGCGCGGCCTTTTCGGCCGACCAGTTCGACCTCAAACCCGGCGACTACATCGTCCACTCGGACCACGGCGTGGGACAGTTCCTCGGTCTCCGCGAAATCCAGCAGGGCGACGCCAAGGGCGACTACATGCTGATCGAGTACGCGGGGGGGAACAAGCTCTACGTCCCGCTCACGCGCCTCGACTTGGTGCAGCGTTTTCGGGGCGAGGGCGAGTCCAAGCCATCGCTCGACAAGATGGGCGGCGCGACCTGGGTCCGCACCAAGACCAAGATCAAGGCCCGGATGCGGGACATGGCGGACGAGCTGCTGAAGCTCTACGCCCGCCGCAAGATGGCCGAGGGGTTCGCGTTTTCGCCCGACAGCAACTGGCAGCGCGAGTTCGAGGACGCCTTCGAGTATACCGAGACCAAGGACCAGCGCGCCGCCATTTCCGACATCAAGCGCGACATGGAGAGTCCAGAGCCGATGGACCGGCTGCTGTGCGGCGACGTCGGGTACGGCAAGACCGAGGTCGTGATGCGTGCGGCGTTCAAGGCAATGGGCGACGGCAAGCAGGTGGCCGTGCTCGCGCCGACCACGGTGCTCTGTTTCCAGCACTTCAACACGTTCAAGAAGCGCTTCCAGCAGTTCCCGGTGCGGATTGTGATGTTGAGCCGGTTCCGTAGTGCCAAGGAGCAGGCCGAGGTGCTGACGGATCTGGCCGAGGGCAAGGTCGATCTGGTGGTCGGCACGCACCGACTGTTTTCCAAGGACGTGGTCTGGAAGGACCTCGGACTGGTGCTGATCGACGAGGAGCAGCGGTTCGGCGTCAAGCACAAGGAGCGGCTGAAGGAGATCTGCCAGGCGGTGGATACGGTCGCGATGTCGGCGACGCCGATCCCGCGGACGCTGCACATGTCGTTGTTGGGGCTGCGCGACATGTCGGTGATTGAGACGCCCCCGAAGGACCGGCTGGCGATCCACACGGTGGTTGCGCCGTTCAGCCCGGACCTGATCAAGCCCGCGATCGAATTGGAGCTGGCGCGGGGCGGGCAGGTGTACTTCGTCCACAACCGGGTGGACTCGATCTTCCACCGGGCCGCGATGATCCAGGAGATGTTCCCGAACATCAAGGTCGGCGTGGGCCATGGCCAGATGCCCGAGGCGGAACTGGAGAAGGTGATGCTCCAGTTTATCCGGCACGAGTTCGACGTCTTCGTGTCGACGACGATTGTCGAGAACGGATTGGACATCCCGCTGGCGAACACGATGATCATCGAGAAGGCGGAGCACTACGGCCTCTCGGAGTTGTATCAGCTGCGCGGGCGCGTGGGCCGGTCGAACCGCCGGGCGTACTGCTATTTGCTGGTGCAGCCGGACACGGAACTGACCGAGGTCGCGCGGAAGCGGCTGGCGGCGCTGAAGGAGTTCAGCGATTTGGGGGCCGGGTTCAAGATCGCGGCGCTGGATTTGGAGTTGCGCGGGGCGGGCAACCTGCTGGGCGGCGAACAGCACGGGCAGATCAATATGATCGGCTTCGACATGTACGTCCGGATGCTGGACGAGGCGGTCAAGGAGCTGCGTGGCGAGGAGGTTCCGCTGGAGATCCATTCCGCGTTGAATCTGGGGCTGGACCTGCGGATTCCGGCCACGTATATCACGGACGAGAACCAGCGGCTGCGGGCGTACAAGCGGATCGCGCAGGCGGCGACTCCGGTGGAGCGGGTCAAGCTGGAGCAGGAGTTGGCGGACCGGTATGGTCCGGTGCCGCAGGATGTCATTTGCCTGCTGAAGTATTCGGCGGTCAAGACGATGGCGGAGAAGCTGGGGATCGAGGCGGTAGACCGGCGGTTCTCGGTGCTGAATATCAAGTTCCATGAGAAGACCAGCGTGGATGCGCAGAAGCTGATGGATCTGGTGGCCCGGACGAAGGGTGCGCAGTTCACTCCGGCGGGGGTGCTGCGGTTGCCGATTGACGGGAATGCGGCTCCGGCGGCGATGCTGGATTATATCGAGCGCGAGATTGTTTCGGTTTTGGGGTAGGGGTAGGGGTAGGGTCGGGCAGGAGCCTGCGCCTTGCGGCGCATGAGGTGGCTGAAAGCCACCTCGCAGCCAGGAATGGCTGCCCCACAACGTGGATTCGGACCGGGGGTCTGGGCGTGGGCCGAGGGCTCGGTTTGGGTGGTACATGGTGGGTCCTTTACTAGTTGGGATCGAGTTGGGAGTGCTGGGACTGCCGCAGCCAGCCGAAGAACAGGCGTCGACAGGATTGTCGACGCGGCACGCACGATTGCGCGCGCCACGTCGTCAGGTGGGGATTTTGATTCCGGGGACGGTGTCGTCCATGGATTGGTCGATGACTAGTTGGCTGAAGGCGGCGTCTTCGGATTCGACGAAGTCGCATAGGTACTCCTGTTGGAAGCGGGTTGCTCCGATCTCGCCTCGCTCGTCCTCCAGGAACTCGCGGGAGATGCGGGGGCAGTCGGTGGCCGGGGCCTTGAAGCGGGTCCAGTTGGCGCCGTAGGTCCAGGTCTCGAAGAAGAAGCCGCGGCGGCCGTTGGGCATCGAGAGGAGCCAGAGGTCGCCCTTGGTGGCTGCGAGCATGGGGCGGAGGACGTGGTAGACGGCGTCGTCGAGGAAGGCGGCCTCGTCGACGAACATGAGGTTGACGGCGAAACCGCGGAGGCGGGCGGTGCCGGAGGAGAGGTGGCCGGGGACGCCGATGATGCGGGAGCCGTTGGCGAAGGCGATGGAGACGCGGTTGG
>CAIVPR010000023.1 GCA_903907865.1 uncultured Acidobacteriia bacterium | reverse complement strand
GACCTGGATTCCGCCGTGGGCGGCCATCAGGGTCGTTTGCGAACCAACATAGCCGTTCTCCCCCCACAGCATTTCATTGCAGCTGTTGGCGCAATACGAGCCGTTGAGGGTGACCCACGGATCCTCCGGATTGCCCGCCCCCCGGTAAAGGATGTTGCCGGTGATGGTGGAACCCCGGTCGGTGCCGTTTTCGCCCGCCGAGACCCAAGACAGGTTGGGAGTCGTGACCCCGCCTGCCGCCGCCACAATGGCCGCAACATCGGAGTAGTTCGCCACGCCCCAGTACAAGCCGTCCCCGGTGGTGAACAGAATTCTGTCCGGCGCGGTGAACGAATTCCAGAAATCGATCCCGTTGTTAAAACTGCACGTCGCGGCGAGGTTGCAATCGCCGGCGAACATGGCATTGGTGACGTACGACATGTTCCCGACCTGGGTCCACGTTCCATCCAGCGGGTTGGCCGCCGGGAAGGCGCTGTTGTACTTGAGGATGCGGTTGTTGTTGCGTTCGGCTTCGTAGAGGTTTCCGCGCGTGTCCACCGCGATACCGATCGGGGTGTCCAGGCTGTTGGCGCTGATCCCGCCCAAGCTTGCGGTATTCGTAGTGAAGCTGCCCGCTTGCCCGTAAACCGCCGTGGCAGTTGTGCTGCCGGCGGGGTAGTACAGGATCCGATTGTTGCTGGAATCGCCCACGTAGAGGTTGCCGCCGCGGTCCACCGCGACCGCGTACGGATTCCAGAGACCGGCGCCGCCGCTCAGTCCGGCTGGCGAGGTCAAGCTGGCCTTCCC
The DNA here is from genome assembly GCA_903907865.1 of uncultured Acidobacteriia bacterium. GTDB lineage: Bacteria > Acidobacteriota > Terriglobia > Bryobacterales > Bryobacteraceae > BOG-234. The sequence goes on along the minus strand of CAIVPR010000023.1, from coordinate 7,949 downwards.
GTAAACCCGCGTAGCTGTGGTACTGCCGGCTGGATAGTACAACACCCGGTAGTTGTTCTGGTCGGCTATGTACAGGTTGCCGCCGCCGTCCAGCGCAAGCTGCCGCGGATTGCAGAGACTGTTGGCGGTAACCCCGCCCAAGTTGCAGGTAGTCGAGCTGAAGCTGCCGCCCTGCCCGTAGACCGCTGTGGCGGTGGTGCTGCCGGCGGGGTAGTACAACACCCGATTGTTGTTGGTATCGGCTATATAGAGGTTGCCGCCGCTGTCCAACGCGACCCCTCCCGGAGAAGAGAGACCCGTGTAGGCCCGCGTGGAGGTGGTGCTGCCTGCGGGGTAGTACAACACCCGTCCATTGTCGGTATCGGCTATGTAGAGGTTGCCGCCGCTGTCCAACGCAGCGTGTCGCGGATTGCAAAGGCTGTTGACGCTGGTCCCTCCCTGGTTGCAGCCATTCGTGGTGAAGCTGCCGCCCTGCCCGTAGACGCGCGTGGCTGTGGTGCTGCCGACGGGAAAGTACAACACCCGACTATTTTGCCTATCGACCGCGTACATATTGCCGCCGCTGTCCACCGTCATTCCGAATGGATCGCAGAGCGTGTTGGCGGTGACCCCGCCGGGGTTGCAGGAATTCCCGCCGAAGTTGCCGCTCTGGCCGTAAACCACGTCGGCGGTACTATCCCCGGGAGTTGTTCCCGTGACTTGCAGGTTCTGCGTGACGGGGGTCGTTACCGCGGCATAGGTGCCTGTCGCGGCCGCCGTCAGCGACAGCGCGCAGGTCCCCGATCCAACCAGCGTAACCGTTGTGCCCGACACGGTGCAGATGCTCGCCGCCGAGGTCGTGCTGAAGGTGAATACCGGGCTGGAGGCGTTCGACGTCGCGCTCAGCGTTATGTTGCCCGAACCGAGAACCGCGACCTGAGGCACGGTGGCCGCGAACTGGATGACCTGGGCGTTGCTCACGGTGAAGCTTTGCTGGACCTGGGTCGCCGCCGCGTAGTTCGTGTTGCCCGCCTGGTTGGCTCTGATGGTGCATGTGCCCACAGCAACCAGCGCAACCGTCGCGCCGTTGGTGCCGGATACGGTGCAGACACCGGTCGTGGCCGAGGTGAACGTCACCGCGTTGCCCGAAGCTCCGCCCGTCGCGCTGACGGTCACGTTCGTGCCGATCAGGGCGGGCGAGGGCGCGGCCCCGAACGAGATCGTTTGCGTGACCTGCGTGATGGCAAGGTTCTGCATGACCGGGATCGTCACCGCCAGGTAGTTGGTGGTCGCGGCGGCCGTCACCGACAGCGCGCAGGTTCCCGCTCCCACCACCGTTACCGTGGTGCCCGACACCGTGCAGATGGTCGACGCCGAAGTCGTGCCGAAGGTAAACACAGCACCGGAGGCGTTCGATGTGGCGCTCAGGGTGACGTTGCCCGAGCCCCAAACCACGCTCTGCGGCACCGAGCCCGCGAACTGGATGACCTGGGTGCCCTGGGTCACGGTGAAGCTCTGGTTGACCGCCGCCGCCGCAGCAAAGGTACTTGTGCCCGCCTGGTTTGCGGTGATGGTGCAGGTGCCCAAGGCGATCAGCGCCACCGTTGCGCCATTGGTGCCGGAAACGGTGCAGACGCCGGTTGTGGCCGAGGTGAAGGTAACCGGGTTGCCGGAACCGCCGCCCGTGGCGCTGACCGTGACGCTCGTCCCGTACATGGCCGGCGAGGGCGCGGCCCCGAACGTGATCGTCTGCTGCGGGAGCACGTAGACCTGGACTCCGCCGTGGGCGGCCATCAGGGTCGTATTCCCCCCGTATCCATTCTCTCCCCACAGGATTTCATTGCAGCTGTTGGCGCAGTACGAGCCGTTGAGGGTAACCCACGGATCCGCCGGATTGCCCGCCCCCCGGTAAAGGACGTTGCCTGTGATGGTGGAACCCCGGTCGGTGCCGCTTTCGCCCGCCGAGATCCAGGCCAGATTGGGAGTCGTGACGCCGCCGGCCGCTGCCACAATGGCCGCGACATCGGAGAAGTTCGCCATGCCCCAGTACAGGCCGTCCCCGGTGGTGAACAGAATCTTGTCCGGGGCGGTGAATGACCTCCAGAAATCGATTCCGTTGTCGAAACTGCATGACACGGCCAGTTTGCAATTGCCGGCGAACATCGCATTGGTGACGGAAGACATGTTTCCGACCTGGGTCCACGTTCCATCCAGTGGGTTGGCCGCCGGGAAGGCGCTGTTGTACTTGACGATGCGGTTGTTATTGGAGTCGGCTACGTAGAGGTTTCCGCGAACGTCCAGCGTGACATAGTACAGGTAGTCGAATCGGGTAGCGCTGGTCCCGCGATCTCCCGTGGTAAAGTGGCCGACCTGTCCGTAGACCACCGTGGCGGTAGTGCTGCCGGCAGGATAGAACAGCACCCGAGCGTTATTGCGGTCGGCTACATAGAGGTTGCCCGCACCGTCCACCGCGGCCGAGATCGGACAGTTGAGGCTGTTAGCGCTGGTCCCGCCCAGGTTGACGGTTCCCGAGGTGAAGCTGCCACCCTGCCCGTAGACCCGCGTGGGCGTGGTGCTGCCCGCGGGGTAGTACAAGACCCGATGGTTGTTGGTATCTGTGATGTAGAGGTTGCCGCCGCCGTCCACCGCCATCCCTTGCGGAGAGTTGAAAGCGTCGGCGCTGGTCCCCTGGTTTCTCGATGTGAAGCTGCCGCTCTGCCCGTAGACCAGTGTGGCGGTGGTGCTGCCCGCGGGATAGTACAGCACCCGGTTATTGAGGGCATCGGCCACGTACAGGTTGCCGCCGCTGTCCACGACGGCCGATTGCGGAAGGAAGAGACTGTTGGCGCTGATCCCGCCCTGGTTCGAGTTTCCCGATGTGAAGCTGCCGCTCTGCCCGTAGACCCGCGTGGCAGTGGTGCTGCCGGCGGGGTAGTACAAGATCCGATGGTTGCTGGTATCGGTGATGTAGAGGTTGCCGCTGCTGTCCACCGCGACCCCTTGCGGACCGTTGAGACTGTTGGCGTTGGTCCCGCCGTTGTTCACGGTTGTCGAGGTGAAGCTGCCGCCCTGACCGTAGACCCGTGTGGCGGTGGTGCTGCCCGTGGGGTAGTACAACACCCGGTTATTGGTGGTATCGGCCACGTACACGTTGCCGCCCCTATCCACGGCGACTCCGTTTGGGGCATTCAGACTGGTGGCGCTGGTGCCGTTTAGGTTAATGCTATTCCTATTGAAGTTGCCGCCCTGCCCGTAAACCACGTCGGCGGTAGTGTCCACCTGCGCGCAGGCCGGGACTACGGCGGCGAGGGCGAAAAGAACCGCCAGGATTGCGGTGCCGGAACCGGAACTCCCGGTACGGGCTTGGATTCGCCCGGCTGCTGTCCGGTTCAGTACACGCGAGATTTGGTTACGAGTCATGATAGGTCTCTCTTCTGGTTCCATTGCCGCTTCGTCGTCGTCGCGGGCGCTTCCAAGGCACTGACCGCTGGCGCGCCATGAGGGCGCGTGGCGGTGTTGACCAGCGGCGACGGCTTACAGCCGAGCGACCACCTGGATAAGTCCCGCACAGGTCTGCGATTGAAGACCCCGCCGCAGGTTGCCAACCTGCCCCACACAAAACAAGGCGCTGACCGCTGGCGCGCCGTACATCCGGTTATGGCCGACTGAAAGTCGGCTGCAGCCAAGAATGGCTGCCCCACAAAACTTCCTGAACTTTCGCCTAGTGATGCGTAGGATTCCGTCGGTACAGCTCAAAGTCAGCGTAAAGCTTCGTAAATGAATTGGGCCTTGGTGCCGGAATTCCGCTGGAATAACCCCGATAATCCACGGGTAGAACGCAACGGGCACTGTTCTTTCGGTCCCTCACTGGACGGAATCGTAGTGATGCGTAAGAATCTTCCGGTACAGCTCAAAGTGTGCGTAAATCTTCGTCAGAAACCTGTGGCTCCCCGCGCGGTTTCAACTTGAATAACTTGCTCTTGGAAGGGATGCCACCTACCCCGGGTGCGCCATCCGCGGCCCCGCCTTCGATGACATTGGCGTCGATGCCCGCTACGACTCGCTCCGCCAAGGCCCGCGGTTCAAAGCAATCCTTGCGGAAGCCCACCTGCCCCGTCCATCCTTAGTCCTGTAGCGGTACTGCTCGCAAAAAAATAGAACGGCTGCAAGAACAGAGTCTTGCTGCCAGTTGATCCATCCAGTTTGGTCTCAGGCGCGGATGGAACCGCGATAGTGGTGTTTGTAAACGGAAGGCCGTCGTGACTTCGCCTGAACGGCGTTGTCCTTCCCTACAAAATTACTTCGAACCGCCGTCCCAGCTCTGATGCCTGGCCGCCCTGAACCGCCAGACGATGGCCGTGATGCCTATCAGAAAGATCGCGCCCGTAGCCGGTTCCGGAGTCGCGTCGGAAACCGTACCGGACACCAGGGTGTTACAGCATCCGCCACCGAGTTCCTGAATGTCGCCGCTAAATGTTACCGATTGGCCGGCAGCGCCGGTAAGGACGGGAAACAAAAGATGCAGGTAGTTTCCAGCCCTTCCCGAGTTGTTGATCAGAGTGAGCTTGCTGGCACTGTTGTCGTTCACGGACGGAGTGTTGGAGGGCGTCCACTGCTGGGCCAAGAAACCACCAGACTGGGCCGTGGGATCGGCTGCCGCAATGATGTCGTAGGAACTGAAGTCGCTCGTCACGGTGTCAAACTGGAGAGTCCCCGTGAAAGACGTGCCCTGCGTTGTTGTGCCGGTGAGGGTGTACTGCACAGTGCCAGCGAAACCAGTTGCGCAAGTGGCACCAAGGCCTGCCACGAGCAGGATGGCGGGCATGAATCGGGTTGCAAGAGCCCCGATCCGTGCGAATGTTCTTGTTGTGAAGCTGTTTGTCATTGTCTTTTGAAATCCTTCCCGAGTCCCAGGGCGTAGGAACCCCGTGGCGGCGGCCCCACAAACATCCTGAACTTCCGCGTAGTGATGCGTAGGATTCCGTCGGTACAGCTCAAAGTTTGTGTAAAGCTTCGTAAGTAGTCCGTGCCCCGCCTCCCGGTTTCAGCGAGAACGCCCGTCTAGTCCGCATGGGGATTGGCGCATCGTAATGTTGCGTAGGAATCCGACCGCACAGCTCAAGGTCTGCGTAAATCTTCGTCAGAAACTTGTGGCTCCCCCGCGCGGTTTCAGCTAAAATGAAATACTCATGGGACGGGATGAAATTAAGGGTGACGTGGCTTGGAGGCGATTTGCCGGCGTCCTTAGCGCCATCACGTTTCCGGGTTCGGCGTCCCGCTCTCGGCCGCCCCGCTCCCAAACCTCAAACAACCCGAGCTGCGACGGTGCCCCCTCCGTTAGCGTCGCCTCCGTTAGCGTCGCCTCCGTCGGTAGCGCCCCCATCAGAGTTGGGGACGTCCTCGCCGGACGGTTCCGACTCGCCGCCCTCCTCGGCGAAGGCGGCATGGGCCAGGTCTTCGCCGCCGAGGACACCCTGGTGGGCTCGACCATCGCCATAAAGGTCATCCACCCGGGTTTCATCGCCCATCCCGAGGCGCGCAGTCATCTCATCGACGAACTCCGGATGGCCCGACTCGTCACCGACCCGCACATTTGCCGCCTCTACGACGTGGTCGAATGTCCGGCGGATTCGGTGTCGGGCATCTCCCTGCTTTTTCTCACGATGGAGTTGTTTGCCGGCGAGACCTTGGCCGAACGCCTTGGCCGGGACTCGCGACTCCCGGTTGGCGAAGCGAAGCTGCTGGCGGGACAGATTACCTGGGCTCTCGCCACCCTGAATTCCTCGGGAGTGATCCACGGTGATCTGAAGCCCGCCAACATCATGCTGACGGTGAAGGATTCGAAACCCCACGCAGTTGTGATGGACTTCGGGTTATCGTCGTCGACGCAGGAAGCCGGGAGCACCCCTGTATCGGGTGGCACTCCGGCCTACCTTGCCCCGGAGCGCCTCGCGGGAGGTCCGCCCAGCCCGGCGGCAGACCAGTGGGCATTGGGCTTGGTGATGGCGCAGATGTTCACCGGCTTGGAGCCCCGTTCGATCTTCAACCCGGTCACCGGAGCCTTGAGCGTGGGTGCCCGCGCGGAGTTGAAGCAAATTGGGGAGCCTTGGGCTTCGGCGGTGCAAAGAAGCCTCAGCGTCGACCCTGCCGCGCGCTTCCCCACCTCCGCAGCCCTGCGCGCGGCCACGGCAAGGAAACCGTTGCCGACTGTGAAGCTGTCGGGCTGGAAGATCCTCGGCTTGGCGTTCGCCGCCGTGGTGCTCTCGTTCTGCGCCGCTTTCGGGTGGTGGCTGGTGATTCCGAAATCCGACATTGCCATTCTTCCGTTCGTCAATGACACGGGCGATCCGGACCTCGCGTACGTGGCGGACGACCTCCCCGGATCCCTCCAGAAGAGCCTGGCTCACTTGCCCGCGCTCAACATGGCATCCTGGAACGCCGGCCGCAAGTTCCGGGGGCCGCAAGCCGATGCGAGGCAAGTGGGCAACGATCTCCACACGCGCTCGTACCTGACGGGAAGGTTGAGCCGACGGGGGGCGGAACTGGAACTGGCGGTTGAGCTGGTGGATGTTTCGACCGGCGAGCGCCGCTGGTCCCGCCGTTATCAGAGGCAGAAAACGGAACTGGCGGATCTGGAGGCGGCGCTGGTGAGCGACGTTCAGGCGCGGCTCGCGCCCGGCTCGCCCCGTTCCGCGGTGCACGCCCCGTCTCCCGCAGCCTATGAGCTCTACCTCCGTGGGCTGAGTTTGTCACACCGGCGCAGCGAGCAGAATCTGGAGGAAGCGGTGGAATACTTCCGCGAGGCTGTGGCGAAGGACCCTGACTACGCCCTCGCCCATGCCGCAATCGCGGAGCTTTATGAGCAAATCGTAGCAACCAGGATTCAGGTGGGGGCGGGTCTGCTGCCGCGGGCAAAGTTGGAGGCACGGCGCGCGGTGGAACTCGATCCCGGCCTTGGAGAGGCCCATGCCGCATTGGGCGTGGCGCTGGCGGCGAATGACTTCAACTGGACGGATGCGGAGGCGCAGTTCCGGGAGGCTATCCGGCTCGATCCCCGCAATGCCGAGATTCATGACCTGTTTTCGCAGCAGGTCCTGCTGCCGCTCCGCCGTTATGAAGAAGCCATCATCGAAGCCAAAAGGTCGATCGATCTGCAACCGGACTATTACGTCAACAGATTCCACATGGTCTACGCCTTGGTTATGGCCCGTCGTTACAATCTGGCCCTCGCGTTGTTGCCGACCGCACCCAAGGAGACGGCTCCAGAGGCCATTGAAGCCTTCGCGGTGATTACCCGCATGTTCCGCGCAGGCGCTCTGATCGGTCTCGGCCGCGTGGAGGATGCCATCGCGGCCACCAACAGTGTGACGGCGGACCCGCCCTCGGAATCGGTTGCCATATGGTTCTGGGCCAACCGTGCCATGCGCGCATGTGCGCTGGCCAAGGGGGGGCACCGCCGCGAGGCCGAGCTGCTGTTGGCGCGGATCGAGTCGACCGGTCGGACGGGACTTTCAGTAGATCTCGCGGCAGCCTACCTGGCGCTAGGGGACAAGGACCGGGCGCTGTCGCTGTTGCAACGCGGCTACAGCGACCGCGAGGCCGACTTCAGGCTCGTCGGCTCCGACGTCCGGTTTGACGGTCTGCGCGACGAGCCGCGGTTCCGGGCGTTGATGGCGAAGGCAAACCTGCCGTAGGGGCGGGGGGCCTGAGGCGGGGCGGCGGGTTTCGAGTTCCGGAACATGTCAAGCACTTTGAGACACCCCGAAGCCGAATTTACTGAGTATTGTTGTCCGGGGTCTTTGGTCTTTTGATCCTGGCCTCCCTGGGACGGGGTGGTGGTTGGGGCGGACGGCGGACGAAGCGTTCGGGATGGGCGAGGTAAGCGGCAGCCAGCACGTCGGCGCGCTTTTCGACGGTTTCCTCCGCAAGGCCATGATGGACGACGGACGGGGAAAGCAGTCCGAGCCCGG
>CAIVPR010000022.1 GCA_903907865.1 uncultured Acidobacteriia bacterium | reverse complement strand
GGGGGTGACGGGGCCGCGGGATTTGGCTCCGTTGGCTCGGGAGGCGGCGATCTGGGCGGCGGAGCGGGGGGCTTTCGGGGTGGTGGTTTGGGTTTGGGTCGTGTTTTCCATCTCGGCGTGATTGTAGTGCGGGAGGGGGTGGAAAACGAACTTTGGGGGATGGGATCGAGGTCGCGGGAGGGGTGGTGTGGGGTTTGGTTTGTTGGGGTTAGGGGGTGGGCGCGATTTATTTTCGTGGTCTGTGACTGGGGGTTGGGGGTGGGGCCGGAATAGACAACGACCAAGGCCCTGGCCGGTTCGGCGACCTTGGGCAGAACGCAAGCCGCCTTCGCCGGCAAAGCGGTTCTGCGGCTGGCCGCCGTGTGAATGTGGACCTGAAGATCGCTAGCTGACCTCGGCTAACTCTCTTCGAACCCCGAGTTCTCGAACTTGAGCGTCCTGCAGTTCTCGGTCACCGTCCTGACCACATTGTCTGGCGCACCGGATGGCAGTTCGGCCTCGATTTCGAGCGTAATGCTCACCTTCGCCCCAAGCAAGCCGCCGAGATGCGCCACGACAGCGCTGGCAATCTGATCGACATCCCGCGAGAGCCGTGTCGCGTCAATTCGAGCGGTGCCGTGAAAACGGCGGAGAGAAACCGGTCTCGGTTCAACAGTCCCGGCCATCGGTGTCGGGCCAGGTGACACGCCGCTGGAGCCGCGTTCCGTAATCACAGGAGCTGTCGCGGTCGGCGGGCTGGGTCGAGCGTCTGCCGCCGCGGCTTCGGCTTCTTGCCGCTGCTGCGCTTGCGCTGCCTCCGGTTTGACGACAACACTGGTTGCGTTCAACTGGACCGTCGGTCGGCGACCCGGGTCAAGGCCTCGGTAACGATCAATCGAAGCATCGTAGAAGTCAGCATACGCGAAGGTTTCCTGCGTCCAGTTGACACGGCCCGCGCCGTCCGCAATGGCGTCCAGAATCACCTGCCCGTTCTTCACCCTGGGCAGGTATAGGTACTTCGCAAAGTCATCCACCAACTGCTTCACGCCGACATGATTCCCACGCCACAAGGGAACCTGATCGATTTCGAAACGCAGGATGGTTCCCGCCATGCTCGTATACAACAGGCCATCGTTCTTCAACTTTTTCGATGCCCGTTCCGCTAACCACTCCTGCCCCTGAAGCCTGAACTCCTGCCACTCTACTGCCGGGAATGCCTGGCCGGTCTCCGGTCGCTTCTGCCCGGCTACGAGCAGCCAGACATACGTCTCCGGAATCCGAGCCTTCACCGCCCTGTCCGAGCCGTCCAGGCGCTGCTCTACCTGATTGGCCTGGAAGGGCGTGAGGTTCAGAGGGAGTTTTTCCTTATCGATGGACTGCCACGCCATATAGGACCGGACTGCCTTATCGAGGTCCACCAACCGGGTCTTGTCCGCTGCGAGGAAAACCAACATGTTGCCGCAGTTCCTGCCCGACGACCCACGATTCAGGATCTCCTGAGCTGCTCGCCGACCCGCGCTGTTGTCGGTCTTCGCGCTGTGGGGGTACTCCGGGCTTAGGATGACCAGTTTTGCCTCCGGCTCATCCACCACATCGCTGGAGCCAGTTGGACACGATTGAACTTTTGAAAAATCACCCCTGTGTCTGGCTTCCTCCGCGAGCCGCTTTCGGATCTCCTCGACGACATCCTCCGGGTGATACCGCTCGGCACGCTCCTCGGCCAAGCGGTTTACGCTTGGCTGGGTGGCATACCAGTAGCGGCTGCCGTCCACGTAGAGGTAGGTTGCCTGATCCGAGAGTTTCCGCAGCGCATCGCCGAAGGTCCCGGATGTCTCGCCTGGCTGGACGCAGCCGAGCTTGATCTGCCGGTCTTCGAGTCCTTTCCTTGCCCCGTCCTGCGTCGGAGCCGAGCCGAGGTAGAGCGTGCGGGCCACCCGGCGCGTCGCGGAATAGCGCCCCAGCATGGGGTTCTCGCGGTCGATCCTCAGCGGCAGCGAGTTCGCCCCGTCGATGTCCTTTTCGATAATCGGATCCCAGACCGGGGGCAGGTAGCGAGTCAGTTCACTCTGGATAGCGGGCGCATCCACCGGCACGCTGGCCGGTAGGATCATCAGTCCTTTGTCCTCCCGCTCCCACAGCGCGTGGATTACTGCCGACATCAGACGCAGCACGCCGCGGGTTCGCTGGAACTTATCGAGCGTTGACCAGTCGTTGTACAGCCGGTCGAAGAGTTCCGGGTGAATCGGATACGCCGCTTTCATGCGGCGCTCGTATTCGGACTTGCCCGCCTCTGAGGGAAACTCCTGCGGGAATTTTCGATACTCGTCGGCGAATGCCTTCACCACCGCATCCCGCGCCGTAAACAGCTCAGGGTCCGTGATCGGCTGGAACAACCGCCGCCGGACGATCTCGAAGCCTTCCTCGGCACTGGCGGGGCGCCATGAGGTCTCAACGCGTTCGATGACGTTCTTCAGACGCTCGAGCGCCGCCAGGCCACCTTCGCCGCCAATCTCATTCTGCGACGCTGGAATACTGACCACCAACAAACACTTGTCCGCCAGCTTGGCCGATTCGCTCAGCGTCTGCGCAAAAGTGAAATGTGCGTCGAAGTCGCCCGCGGGCAGATCGGACTTGTTGTAGAGCTGTCGGGCATACGCCACCCACTCGTCGATCAGGATCAGGCACGGAGAGAACTTGTTGAAAAGCAATCGCAGCGAGTCGCCCGGACTGACAGCCTTCTCATCGGCGCTGCGCACCATCTCATAGCCTTCTTTGCCGCCCAACTGCCACGCCAACTCACCCCAGAGTGTGCGCACCACAGTGCCATCTGGCTTGGTATGCACATCGGCTGGAGACAGCCGGTTACCGACCAGAACCGCGCGCCGAACCTTAGGCGGCTGGGAGACTCCAGCAATTTGGGTCACGGTTTCCAGTCCCGGCAGTTGCCCGGCAGGCACGCCAGCGAATAAATGCCAAAGTGCCAGCATCGAGTGCGTCTTGCCGCCGCCGAAGTTGGTTTGCAATTCCACCACGGGGTCGCCACCATTCCCGGCCAGCCGGAGGAGCGCGTTCGCGAGCAGTTTCTGCAAGCCTTCCGTGATGAACGTGCGGCGATAAAACTCGATGGGATCTTTGTATTCTTCCGAGCCCTCGCGCAGGTAAACCTGCCAGAGATCGGCGGCAAACTCAGCCTGTTGGTAGCGTCCGGATGCGACGTCCGGGTGCGGCATTACGATGTCCCGCCAGGGACGAAGCCCGGTTGCGGGCTTGCCTTCCACCGCGATGCTCGATTCTTTCCGCTTCTGGCTCCTGAGTTGCTCCTCAAATTTGATGCGGAGGATCTCGGCCTTCATCTGCTCGGCGGCTTCGACCTGATCCGCTGCAACCGCCGTAAGCAACCGCGAAACGCTGTCGATGCCGCGGTATGCATCGTCTGTTGAGAACGCCTTTTGATGCGCCCATTTGTTCCGCACGTCGCGGAGTTCGAACGCTACGCTGCGATCCGAAGGCCCGAGGATCTTCCTGAAGCAGTCATTCCAAAGGTCACACATCACTTGAAGGATGGCTTGGCTATCCCAATTCAGCGCCTTGCCGTCTTTGCCTTGTTGCCAATCCGGGAAGCTCGGCCGGGCTGTATCAAGCCATCGGTCTTTGTAGGTTGCTTTCAGCTCCCGTTCAACGAAGGGGCGCAACCCATCCTTTAGGAGATCTAGAGCCTTGCCGACTCGCTCGCTATTCGTTATGGCCATGGTTTTTCGTTCATCTCCTACTGCAGCTCAAATGCTTCCGACGCCATGGACGGCCACGCGACGACGAGACTGTTGTAATAGCCTGCCTCCTCCGCCCAGCCCTTTCGCTCGCAAAGCGTGTAGAGTCGATAGGCGAGGTCACGGGCGATTTCGGCCATCCCACCGATCTTGGCCTTCAGGTTCGCCGTTTCCTTTTCGCCCTTTTGATCCAGACGCCGGATCAAATGTTGAGTCACTTCCCAGACCGTGAGGCGACCGACAGTCGAGGGGTCCCAGTCTCCAGGAAGCTCTTCCCGGCGCAGCAAGCGAACCTTTCCCGCGCGGGAGTGAAGAATGCCTGCCTCCGCGAGGTGCTGGATACTGAGCGCCTTCGCCAAGGCCAGCACTTCGGCCTCGCCGTACAGTCCTTCGTCAAACTGGTGCTGTAACAGTTCAGCCCCGCGGATTGCCATGCGAAGGTGCCGGGCGAAAAAAGTCTGAAAAAACTTCGCTTCGGACCTGGACTTTTGGTGCGGAACCTGGCAACCTGGATGTTTGGGGTGCGCCAACTGCCAGCAACGGG
>CAIVPR010000021.1 GCA_903907865.1 uncultured Acidobacteriia bacterium | reverse complement strand
GCGGGCGTCGGAGATGCGGACCATGTCGCGGACGCCGTCCTTTAGAAGCTTCTTCGGGATCGGCAGCATGCCCCATTCGGGCATTCCGGGTCCGCCCAACGGGCCGGCGTTTTGGAGGACGAGGACGGAATCGGGGGTGACGTCCAAGTCTTCGGAATGGATGCGGGCGTCCATGTCGTTGTAATCCTTGAAGACGACCGCGGGACCGGTGTGTTGGAGGAGTGCCGGGGTGGCGGCCGAGGTCTTGATCACCGCGCCGTCCGGGCAGAGGCTGCCCTACAACACCGCCGTGCCCCCGCTGGCGACGAGTGGGTTTTCCCTGGGACGGATCACTTCGGGATTGATGACCTTCGCGCCCGCGATATTCTCGCCGATGGTGCGTCCGTTCACGGTGAGTTCGTCCAAGTGCAGGAACTCGGTCATTTCGGCCATCAGGGCGCGCAGGCCGCCCGCGTAGTAGAGGTCCTCCATGAGAAAACGCCCGGAAGGCCGGATGTCGGCAAGCACGGGGACGATGGTGGCGAGGTCGTCGAACACCCGCATGTCGAGCTTGAGTCCGCAACGGCCGGCCATGGCGATGAGGTGGATGAAGGCGTTGGTGGACCCGCCGATGGCCATGTCGACAGCCACGGCGTTCTCAAACGACCGCATAGTGAGGAAAGCGGACGGTTTCCAGTCGTCCCAAACCATCTTGACGGCGCGCTCGCCGCACTGCATGGCCATTCGGACGTGGTTGGAGTCGGGGGCGGGGATGGACGAGGCTCCGGGGAGTGTGAAGCCGAGGGCCTCGGCGAGCGAGGTCATGGTGGCGGCGGTGCCCATGGTCATGCAGAAGCCGGGGGAGCGGGCGATGCCGTCCTCGATTTCGGTCCATGCCTCGCCGGTGATGGTGCCGGCGCAGCGTTCGGTCCAGTATTTCCAGAGGTCGGTGCCGCTGCCGAGGGGTTTGCCGTTCCAGTTGCCGCGGAGCATGGGACCGGCGGGGAGGAAGATGGCGGGGAGGTCCATGCTGATGGCGCCCATGATGAGGCCGGGGGTGGTTTTGTCGCAGCCGCCCATGAGGACGGCGCCGTCGATGGGGAGGCTGCGGAGTTGTTCCTCGACCTCCATGGCCAGCAGGTTCCGGTAGAGCATGGGGCTGGGCTTGAGGGCCGACCTGCCGCAGGCTTGGGCCGCGACCCAGAACAACGTCGGATTCGCGCTGCGAATCCAAGGCGAACGGAGCGCGGGACCGGCGGGCACCGCGCTGCTTTCGGGCATGGGCCGGGACCCAGAACAACCTCGGGAGCGCGCTGTTTTCCCTCGGCGAATGGAAACCGGCTGCGGAGGCCTATGATCGGGCGCGGGAGATCTATCCGGACGACAGTGACATTTTGGAACGATTGGAAGGTATCTACCACGACCATTTGTTCGAGTTCGCCCGCGCCTACGACCTCAACAAGCACAGGGTCGAGTTGGATCCGACTGTGTCGGCCCGCGCGGCTTTCGCGGAGAAGCAACTGACGACAGAGCGGTTCGAAGAATGCGTAGAGAAGTGGAACCAGTTCCAGACCGGCGAATTGGACGAAAACCATCAAGTCGTCCGCGCCGGACTGGTGTTCGCATGCCGACACGCCGCCGGGAACAAGGATGAGGCGGAATCCGCACAGGCCCTCCTCAAGATCTCCGGCACTCTCCAGAAAGTTGGCTGGACCTTCACCGGCACGAAGCACTTCCTCGCAGAACACCCGGCCTTCGCCCAAGCCCGCGACGCGTGGCAGCGCCTGTTCACAGCGTTGGAGGACGGCAACGGTCCCGAGCTTGCTCGCTCGGTGCGCGAGATCGAAGCGGCGCGAGGAAACTGAGCGACCCAGGCGGTGAAGGCATGGGAAGCCACGCGCGTCGGGCTCAGAAGGGATGATGAGGTATTGGGTTGCTCCAGCAAGGGGCGGTGCGGCTTGTGGCCCTTCAGGTCTATTCCAAGGCCGATTGGCATTCGGAGCGGAGTTGGGGGAGGTCGATGGAGACGATGGACCAGAGTTGGCGTTCTGAAATCGCGTCGTAATCGTGGCGGCCGGTTTCCAAGCGCCCGGATTTGATGCCAAGGCTGCCCCGGAACAAGTTCTTCCGCCGTGTCACCCAACTTGGAGGCGGCTTCGCTGATTCGCGAGAGGCAACGCTCCACTGCGTCGTAGGTGCGCCGATCACGGACGAAACCGGCGAAGTCCATCCCTACTACGCACTCGGAGATCGCGTCGGCATTCTCGATGATGTCGAGAATCCGCTGTGCGGGACGCTCAGAAGGCACGGAGACGGTCCCGATCAATCTGTTGCTGCAGGCGGAGCTTCCGAACGGGTTCCTCGACGATGTCCACCCGTGCGCCGAGCATGCCTGCAAAGCGTGCCTCGAGCTCTTCCAGACGCCCGAAGTAGGCGAATCCGGGCTTGGAGAAATCGGAGGCTAAGCGAACGGCGAGGTCGATGTCGTTTGGGTGGTCCGATCCCCTCGCCACCGAGCCGAACAAGGACACGCCAAGCACGCCTTCAGCCTTTAACTCCGATTCGTGGGCACGGAGCTTGGAAATGACGGCGTCACTTGTGGGGGCGGCTATGGCGGAAAGCGGCACAGTTTCATTTTAGAATGTGACGGTGGAGAATCATCCCATCCCGACGATTTCGGACCGATGCGGTCACGGCTGAGCGCCTGCAACGGCAAAGCTTGGCCGCCCCAAGTTCGGGACCGGCTCAGCTTGCAGTGAAGTTGGGCTGCCCCACATGGTAGCGGAGCCGCAACCAAATCCGCGCCTTAGGGCGCGTGCGCCGGTCGGCGACCGCCGCGCAGGATGCCATCCTGCCCCACAACGGAAATCGATGCGAGCGGCGATGAAACGCGGGAGCGGCCCCCGCCTATAATTAAGGTATCCCATCCCCGAAGGACATCCGTGACCGGTAACGAAATCCGCCAGCGCTTTCTCGACTATTTCCAGGCCCGTGGCCACCGCGTGGTCCGCAGCAATTCGCTCGTTCCCCAGAACGACCCCACGCTGCTGTTCACCAACGCAGGCATGAACCAGTTCAAGGAGGTCTTCCAGGGGTTTGAAAAGCGCGACTACGTCCGCGCCACCACCTCGCAGAAGTGCGTCCGGGCCGGGGGCAAGCACAACGACCTCGAAAACGTCGGCTACACCCGCCGCCACCACACCTTCTTTGAAATGCTGGGGAACTTCTCCTTCGGCGATTATTTCAAGCGCGATGCCATCGCGTACGCCTGGGAATTGATCACCAAGGAATACGGCATCCCCGCCGAAAAGCTCTACGTCACAGTCTTTCGCGAGGATGACGAGGCCGAGCAGCTTTGGCAGGAGGTCGCGGGAGTGCCGAAATCGCGCATCTTCCGGCTCGACGAAAAGGACAACTTCTGGCAGATGGGCGACACCGGTCCGTGCGGGCCGTGTTCGGAGATCCACTACGACCTCGGTCCCGAGGCCGCCGCGCCGGGTCGCGAGCACGAGCAGTTCCCCGACGATGCGGGCGGGCGGTTCGTCGAGATCTGGAACCTCGTCTTCATGCAGTTCAACCGCGACTCGTCGGGAGCGATGACGCCGCTGCCGAGACCGTCGATCGACACCGGCATGGGGCTCGAGCGGGTCGCCGCCGTGCTGCAGGGCAAGCTGACGAACTACGACACCGACCTGATCCTGCCCATCGTGGAAAAGGCGGGCGAGATCTTCGGGACACCGTACGGGAGCAGCGACCGCACCGACACGGTGTTGCGGATCAATGCCGACCATGCGCGTTCGACCGCGTTCCTGATCCACGACGGCGTGTTGCCGTCGAACGAGGGTCGTGGGTACGTGTTGCGCAAGATCATGCGCCGGGCGATGCGGAATGCGCGGTTGATCGGTCGGCAGGAGCCCTACCTTTATCAATTGACCGGGTTTGTGGCGGAGTTGATGCGGCCGGCGTATCCGGAATTGATGGAGTCGGTGCAGCGGGTGGCGCGCATCGTGAAGGACGAGGAGCACCGGTATGCGACGACCTTCCTGGTCGCCGAGAAGGTGTTCCTGGAAGAGCTGTCGAACTTGGCCGAGAAGGTGGTGCCGGGACCGGTTTCGTTCCGGCTCTACGACACGTACGGGTTGGCGCTGGACGAGCAGGAGGACATGGCACGGGAGCGCGGTTTCGTGCTCGACCGGGACGCGTTCGAAACCGAAATGCGCCAGCAGCGGGAACGGGCGCGGGCCAGTTGGAAGGGCGGCGAAAAGGGTGCCATCGCCCCGGCGTACCAGGAGTTGGTGGGCAAGGGCAAGACCAAGTTCCTTGGGTACACGGATTTGGAGTCGGTGTCGACAGTGGCCGGGTTGTTGCTGGACCATAAGCTGGTGGATTCGCTCGGGCCGCATTCGGAAGGCGAATTGGTGCTGGACAAGACGCCGTTCTATGCCGAGACCGGCGGACAGGTGGGCGATATCGGCAGCCTCTTCGACTCCGAGACCGGGCAACAGGTGGCGGTGGTTTTGGATACCTATCCGGCGGTGCCGGGGTTGACGGTGCACAAGATCCGGACGCTGGAGCCGCTGCACATCGGGCAGAGCCTGCGGGCCGAAGTGGCGGCGTCGGAACGCCTTTCGACGCAGCGCAACCACACGGCGACGCACTTGCTGCAAGCGTCGTTGCAGCGCGTGCTGGGGCCGCACGTGAAACAGGCGGGGTCGGTGGTGGAGCCGTCGCGCTTGCGGTTTGACTTCTCGCACTACGCGGCATTGGACGGGGCGGAGATCTCGGAGATCGAACGCCTGGTGAACCGTGAAATTCTCAACAACACCGAGGTTTCCACGGCGGTGATGGGGATCGACGACGCCATTTCCACGGGCGCGATGGCGCTGTTCGGTGAAAAGTACGGCGAGGAAGTGCGGGTGGTGAACGTTCCGGGCTTCTCGAAGGAACTCTGCGGCGGGACGCACGTGCGCCGGACGGGGGACATCGGGCTGTTCAAGATCGTGTCCGAGAGCAGCATTTCGGCTGGCGTGCGGCGCATTGAGGCCGTTACGGGCGAGGGCGCGATGAGCCAGTTCCAGCAAACGAGCGATTCGGTGCACAGGATTTCGCGCATGCTGCGTGTGCAGGAGCCGGAGTTGGTGGAGCAGGTGGACAAGCTGCTGGCCGACAAGCGGGCGCAGGAGCGGCAGATCGAGGCGCTGAAGACGAAGATCGCCAGCGGGGCGGCGCGTGATCTGGAGGCGCAGTCGAAGGAAAAGGGCGGCGTGCGGTATCTGGCGGCGCAGGTGGACGGGCTGGACCGGAACCAGATGAGGACGCTGGCGGACAATTTGCGGAACAAGTGGAAGTCTGGCGTCGTGATTCTGGCGTCGGCGGAGGATGGGAATGTGTCCATCGTGAGCGCGGTGACGAAGGATCTGCTCGCGAAGTTCCACGCGGGCAAGATGGTCGGGACCCTGGCGCAGGCGGTTGGCGGCAAGGGCGGCGGACGTCCGGACATGGCGGAGGGCGGCGGCAAGGATCCGTCGGCGCTGCCGGCGGCGCTCAAGTCGGCTTGGGCGGATGTAGAAGGGCGGCTCTAGATGGAATCCGGCGCGTATGCCGAAACGGCCTTAGGGTCGTTCGACGTGATTGTTGTTGGGGCCGGTCCTACGGGGCTGGCCTGCGGCATTGAACTGAAGAAGCTGGGGATCGACACGATGATTGTCGACAAGGGGTGTCTGGTGAACTCTTTGTATAACTACCCCACGCATATGACGTTCTTCACGACGCCGGAACTGCTGGAGATCGGGGACATTCCGATGACCAGCATGTATGAGAAACCCACGCGCACCGAGGCGTTGAAGTATTACCGGCGGGTGGCGGAACACTATAAGTTGAACATCCACCAGTACGAACGCGTTCTAGCTTTCGACGGGGAGGACGGTAACTTCACGCTTAGGACGGACAAGGATACTTACCGGGCGAAGAAGATCATTCTGTCGACCGGGTATTACGACGTGCCGAAGATGCTGGGCGTGCCGGGCGAGGATCTGCCTAAGGTGATCCATTACTACAAGGAACCGCATCCTTACTACAACCACGATGTGCTGGTGGTGGGGGCGAAAAATTCGGCGGCGATCGCGGCGTTGGAGCTGTATTGGACCGGCGCGCGGGTGACGCTGGCGCACCGGGGGGCGGAGATCCACAGGCACGTGAAGTATTGGATCAAGCCGAACATCGAGAACCGGATCAAGAACGGCGAGATCACGGGGTACTTCAATACGCGGGTGGTGGAGATTAGGGAGCGGTCGGTGGTGCTGGATACGCCGACGGGCCGGGAGGAGATCGCGAACGATTTAGTGTTCGCGATGACGGGTTATACGCCGGACTGGATGTTCCTGAATGCGGCGGGGATTACGTTGGAGGCGAGGACGCAGAAGCCCCGGACGGACCCGGAGACGCTGGAGAGTGAGCGGAAGGGCGTGTTCTTGGCGGGCGTGATCGTGGCGGGGATGCACACGAACGAGATTTTTATCGAGAATGGGCGGTTCCACGGGCGGCAGATCGCGGGGGCGATTGCGGGGATGCTGGGGTAGGGTGGCGGGTGAACAAGGCGCACGGGATTCAGCCCTTGGTGCCACCCGCCAAGAGATACAACTCCTTGCAAAGCCAGACGATCGCTTCCACGATGGTGGACAGGATCTTGAGGAGCAACGACCCCAACATCTCGTAATATGGCTGGACGGCATGAACGTATAGCCCCACGACTGAATATTGGAACCGGCTCGAAAAGTCGCCGTCGCTACCGAAAGCGAAGTACACCAAGTGAAGGCAAAGGAAAAGGCCCGTGGCAGAAGCCGTCCAAAGGAATGACTTCTTTGCCTGTTCCTCGTCGGTCGTGATCCCTAGCCGGTAGCGGAGATCGTCCGGGATAACCCTGCAGGCCAAAACTCCAAAGCCTGTACCGACGGCTATGACCGGAAGTGCGAACAAAACGATCAGCGCCGCCACCGCGATTAGGGCCAAGACCGCCACCGCCGCGCCAGCTTCTTCGTCGTGCTTGGAGTCGCCCATGTGGGGAGGATACTGAATGGAGTGGCTGTTGTCAACCCCAGCGAGACAACCCCGGCGGACCGACCGTCCGAGACGAAACCAAGTGTGGACGTATCATGAAATTCTAAATAGGGTTGACCGCATGCTGCCAACGTCGAGAGTTGCGGACGGTGTGACTGGTTCAGATGGGGTGCCGGAGGAGCAAACGCTGCCGGGCCCACCCGTAGTGCTGCAATCAGACTACGATGCCGACACCGTACTCTGGGCCGACACCCAAGCCACTGCGCTGTCCAATCGTGATATCGCCGGTCTGGACTGGGATCACCTAGCCGAGGAGATTGCCGATTTCGGGAAAGCTGCAAAGCACGCGGCGTGGTCTCATCTGAGGGTGCTCCAGATGCACCTGATCATGTACGAACTGCGGCCCGAGCGCCGGTCGAATTCGTGGCGGATGTCGATCCGCAATGCATGCAGGGAACTTCAGTTCTTGCTGGCGGCGTCACCGAGTCTGCGTCCCTGCTGAGCGGTATCTTCGAGCAGACGCGGGCTGATGCCTATGGGGACGCCTTGATTCCACTGGAAATGTCCGGGCGACCGGCATTCGCGCCGTGTACGCTGGAGCAGACTCTGGATTTCGACTTCCTGCCGTACACCGACCATCGCGATCAACGCGTAGTTGCTCGTTTTGGCGTCGATGTTGGGATAGGGGTGGTTTGGATTCAGCCGCCAAACGAAGTAAAGCCCACCGGATCAGGGTGGGCTCTATACTATCGTATGTCCTCGGGGGGAGGCTTTCGCCAACAAAATCCCGTGGCTAGTATTCTTATAATACGTACGCTGCCCCCAAATGTCAAGCGCACAGACGGTTCAAGCCATAGCCCAGTCGTTGTCTCGACCTCGGTTCAGCACCTACGAGCGCGCGGTTGTCGCGGTAGGCGACCCAGGGGAGGCGGCCCTTGCCTTGTACGAATGGAACGCACAGATCTCGGGTGCCTTCATGGCCCCGTTGCATATCTGTGAGATTGTATCCAGAAACGCTGTCTCCGACGCTTTGACTGCGCTATCCAGCCCCAACTGGCCGTGGTCGCCAGCCTTCGAAAGGAGTCTCCACTCTGCGCGTGGAGGCTACGATCCACGCGGGGATCTCGTCGCATGCCGCACTCGGGCGTCCACAACCGGCAAGGTCATCCCGGAACTCAAGTTCGTCTTTTGGCAGAACATGTTCACCGGGCGTCACGACAAGCGGGTCTGGGATGTCCATTTGAGACGTGTGCTTCCCAATCTCGGCAGCGGCAAGACGGTTGCCCAGTTGCGTCGCGAGATTTATGAGGATCTCGATCACGTTCGTGTGCTGCGTAACCGCATCGCCCACCACGAGCCGATCTTCAGGCGGAATCTTGCAGCGGATTTGGCAACGATCAGCGCACTCGTGCGGTCTCGCTGTGTCTTGACGGCCGATTGGATGATGAGATTCCAGCGGGTGACGCGGTATCTGGAACGGGGCGCTCCCACCGGGTCATAGGATTGGCACGACAACTCTCCCTCGTCCCCCTCAATGCCACTGCCGTCTGTGATGCTCCATTGGTTCTTAGCTCTTCGCCCTAAAAACGGCAGTTGCTTGCGCTTCAACGGAGAACTAGGTCTTGATTGCAAGGGTCTTGCGCTGATTGTTCGCTCACGCGTTGGGTGAACAGCCAGCGAATGGCTCGAACAAACACTCCCTTGCGGTCGTGGCTCGGTAACTGGCAGATTCTGCAAAGCAGGGACCGCGAGGGAGCGTCAATTCGGGGAACCGAGGTTGCGCCGTGGCACGGTCAACTGGTGCCTCTGGATTCACCCGTGCAGTTGGAATCCGGGCGCGTCAGCCTTCGGGAATCTGGTGTCGTCGTCATCCATCTCCGCAAACAGTTGCCGCAGTCGTTCGCCGGACCCGCAACGGCCAGGTAGCGTCGCCCGCTCCCCATATGATCTAATGGGTACCCATGAACACCGGTACCACGTCCATCACCGGCCTTGACTGGGCCATGATCGCCCTTTACTTCTCCATCCTCCTCTGCGTCGCCTGGTGGGTGGTTCGGCGCGCCAAGGATTCCGCGGCCGACTACTTCCTTGCCGGTCGCAATCTCGGCTGGTGGGTCATCGGCGCGTCCATCTTCGCCTCCAACATCGGCTCGGAGCACATCGTCGGACTGGCCGGTTCCGGTGCCACATCCGGTGTCGCCATGGCGCACTACGAACTCCACGCCTGGTGCCTGCTTGTCCTTGCCTGGGTCTTCGTGCCCTTTTACATGCGCTCGATGGTCTTCACGATGCCCGAATTCCTAGAGCGGCGTTTCAGCGAATCGTCGCGCTACGTGCTGTCCATCGTCTCGCTGATCACCTTCGTGATTTCGAAGATCGCGGTCGGGATCTTCGCGGGCGGCGTGGTCTTCAGCACACTGCTGCCCGAAATGCACCTCGACATCGGGGGCGTTTCGATCGACAGCTTCTGGATCGGCAGCGTCCTCGTCATCGTGCTGACGGGCCTCTACACCACCATCGGCGGCATGCGGGCGGTGGCTTACAACGACGCGGTGCAGGTGGGCGTGCTCATCCTCGGGTCGGCGTTGCTGACCGGCTACGGGCTCATCGAACTGGGCGGGTGGGGGGAACTGCGGCGTATCTGCGGCTCGGACATGTTCAACCTCTGGAAACCGCTGATCCCGACCGGGGTGGAAGGCACATGGGCTCCGGTCCTGCAGACCGACGCTGCGGGCAAGGTTATCCGCGAGGCTTGGTATTTCAACGGCAATTTCCCGTGGCTCGGGATGCTCTTCTGCGCACCCATCATCGGCCTCTGGTATTGGTGCACGGACCAGTACATTGTCCAGCGCGCCCTCGGGGCACCCGATGAGAGCACAGCGCGCCGCGGCAGTATCTTTGCTGCGTTCCTGAAGCTCTTCCCCGTGTACCTATTTATCATTCCTGGCCTGATTTGCTACGCGCTCGCGAAGAGCGGCAAGGTTCCGGGGCTCGCCGGCTTGATCGGTCCCGACGGCCAGCCGGTTGCGGCGATTTCCAATGGGGCTTTTCCGATGATGGTGAAGTACCTGCTACCTCCCGGCATCCGGGGAATCGTGGTGGCGGGCTTGCTGTCGGCGCTGATGGGGTCGCTGGCGGGCGTGTTCAACGCCTGCTCGACGCTTTTCACGGTGGATTTGTACCAGAAGTGGCGTCCGCAGGCCTCGCAGCATCAGTTGGTGCGCACCGGACGGATCGCCACCGTGGTGATGATTTTCATCGCGCTGGCGTGGATTCCGGTGATCAAGGGCGCGAACGGGCTATACGGATACCTGCAGTCGGTGCAGAGCTACCTCGCGCCGCCGATTTTTGTGGTGTTCTTCCTCGGGGTCTTCTGGAAGCGGATGAACGCGCAGGGTGCGCTGTGGGCGATGATTGTCGGTTTCGCGATGGGGATCTTCCGGATGGTGGTCGATACCCCGGTAACGCTCGGCATGGCGGGCTTCGAGAAGGGTTACACGCCGGACAGTTTCCTCTGGATCGTCAACAACTTCTACTTCCAGTACTTCAGCGTGCTGATTACGCTGGTGTCGGCGGTTGTGATGGTTGGCGTTAGCCTGGCGACGGCGGCCCCGGACTACGCGAAGATTGGCAGCCTAACCTTCGGCACCACCACCGATGCCGACCGCAAACTGACGCGGGCGAGTTGGTCGGGCAGGGAAGTGGTGGCATCGGGAGTCGTGCTGGCCGGGATTCTGGCGGGGTATTTGTATTTCAGGGGGTAGAGCCCCACTGGCCTTCTACGCCGATTCGTAATCCACGGCCGCCCGGCTTTCGCGCAGCGGCCCGAGGACGGATTTCACCACGACATGCGGGGCGGAAACTTGGTATGCCGCCAACGCCTCGCGGTCGGTGAACTCGGAATAGAGGACGATGTCCCAAGGTCCGGCGTCGACGCCGATGTCCTCGCCGATCTCGTACTTCAGGATGCCGGGAACGGCGTCGCGGCAGGTTTCGAGCGCCTCGCGCGCTTTGGCGGCGTTCTCGGCCTTGGGTTCTTTCAACTTCCACATCACGATGTGCTTGATCATGTTCTTGTCCTACTGGCAGACCCTATCTAGTAGTTGGGGCAGGAACCGCGCCAGATCCGATTCCAAGACCACCGTCGCTGGTGCGCCCGAAGAGACGGCTGTGGTCCGTCCCCAGCCTTCGCTCGGTGTCGTTTCAACGGCAACGCCGACATTTCTCGTCGCGGTCGCTAGCCCGGTATCCACCAGCAACGCCGCCGCGAGCGGGTCATGGAGGAAGAGTCCGTCTTCGCCGAGCGCCCCCCGGTCGGCGCGAAAAACGTGGCCGCAAATGGTGCGCAGGAACGCCGCGCGGACGTCGGAACGGCTGGCCAGCGCGCCTTCGAGCGCTTTCCGGGTAAGTACGGCCTTGCGGGTGGCGTCTAGCGGCACCATCACGACGGGAATGCCGGAATCGAGAACGTGCCGGGTCGCCCAGGGATCGCAGAAGACGTTGAACTCCGCAGCGGGCGTGACGTTGCCCGGCCCGAACACTGCGCCGCCCATGATCACGATGCGCCGGAGCAGGGCAAAGCCTTCGGGGTCGAGCAGTCGTGCGATGGCGGCGTTGGTGGCCGGGCCGATCAGCAGCAGATCAATCTGGTCGGGATAATGGCGGGCGAGGCGGGTGATCACGACCGGTGCGGGCAGGGGATCCAGCGCCGGGCCGGACACACGGCCGCGGCGGGTCCAGCCACCCAGGCCGTCGTCGCCGTGGACCTCTGCAGCGTCCACCCTTTGGCCGGCAAGCGGGCCGTCGGCACCACGGGCAATCATGGGAACCGATGCGCCTGCAACCGTAAGGATCTCGGCGATGTTGGCAGTGGCCGTGCTGAGGTCCACGTTGCCGAAAACGGTTGTAATGGCCTCGATGCGGACGCCTGGCGACGCCAGCAGGTAGAGGATTGCCAACGCGTCATCGACTCCGGCGTCGGTATCGATGATGATTCGCTGCATCGGGGACCGCAACATCCTTTTAGATTAACCGTCTCTCAGGTTAAGAATGGCGCATCGCCGCGTGATATATCTGTCTGGCATGCGCGCCCTTTCGGTTTTAGTCATTCTGTCCCTGGTTTCGCTAGCCCAAGTCTCCGACGCCACGTTTGAAGGCAATCCAGCCTACGTCCTTTCGAACGGGAAGCTGTCGCTGACCGTCCTTAAGCAGGGGACCGCGTTTGCCAGTGTCACAATGGCCGACGATCCCGACAAACTCAACCCGCTGTGGGATGCCGCCCGTATGACTCGCGAACTTGGCCAGACGCCGCGGTTCAACTCCGGCACCGGGCATTTCCTGTGCGTGGACGGTTTCGGCGGTGTTTCGGACGAAGAACGCGCCGCCGGGCTTACCGGCCACGGCGAGGCGCATCTGCAGAATTTCGACGCCAAGCCGGGCCGCGACGGCCGTGCCCAAACGCTGACGCTCACCGCGACGCTGCCCATCGTGCAGGAGTCCGTCACAAGGACCGTCGGCATGGTGGAGGGCGAAAACGTGGTCTACGTCCGCACGCAACTGGAGAATCTGCTGGGCTTCGACCGCCCGGTGAACTGGGCCGAACATGCAACGGTGGGGTCGCCGTTTGCGGAATCGGGCGTGACGGTGATCGACATTTCGGGGTCGAGGTCGCAGACCCGCCCTTACGCGATTCCGGCGGCGGGGCGGGCGAACAACGCGCAGACGCGCAGGCTTCCACGGGGTGTGGATTTCACGTGGCCGATGGCACCGGGAATCGACGGCAAGACGGTCGACATGCGCCAGATCCCGGACAATCCGCACTTCCTCGACCACACCGCCACGCTATTGGACCCGGCTCGGAAGCTGGAGTGGATCTCGGCGCTCAACCCGAAGAAGCATCTGATCGTCGGCTACATCTTCCGACGCGACGATTTCCCGTGGCTGCAGACTTGGGGCAGCTATCCGGCGACCGGAAAGTTCGCGCGCGGGATGGAGTTCAGCACGCAGCCGTACGATGTGCCTCGGCGCGAGGCAGTTACTGCGGGCAGCATGTTCGGTACGCCGACCTACCGGTGGCTGCCCGCGAAGTCGAAGATCGAATCGCGGTTCCTGATGTTTTACGCGCGGGTGCCGGAGGGTTACTCGAAGACGGACGACATCCGGATCGAAGGCGGCAAGGTGATTGCGGAGGACAAGGGTTCGGGCAAGCGGGTCGAACTGGCGGCGTCGCTGGCGGCGGAGCTGGAACGGTAAGATCGGACTATGAGGGCGATATTTGGGATTGCGGCACTGGGACTAAGTACGTTCGTTGTCGCCCAGCAGCCAGCCGCGCCCAAATCCACCCCCAAAGGCGACGCCGCCCGTGGAAAACTTGTCTTCGAGCAAAACTGCGAGCGGTGCCACGACGCCTACAGCCGCGACGAGGTCACCGGGCCGGGCCTGCAGGGCGTCAAGAACGGAAAACTGCCCGACGGCAAACCCGCCACGCGCGAAAAGATCCTCGACGTGGTCAATAACGGTCCGGCCGAGATGACCGCCTTCCAGGACCGGCTCACCGAGCAGGAAAAAGAAGACGTCGTGGCCTTCGTGATGACACTCTAATTGGATGTACCGTAACAAATTGATGACGAAACGCGGGCGGCGAAATTTCCCTTGCCCTTGACCGTGATTCCGAAGGACACTGGGAAGGCGGAGCCCGATTTCGCCGCATCCACACACTGAAGAGGTTCCGAAAAAGTTGGAAAAGAACGGCCGTAAAGGCAACACGACGCTTGACCCCTCCGACCGCTGGGCAACCGCCGACGCAAGCGAACTCTACGACGTCCCCAGTTGGGGCAAGGGCTACTTTTCCGTCAGCGACGAGGGGCACGTGCTCGTGCACCCCGAGAAGGACCCGACGCGGTCCATCGACATGAAGAAGCTGATCGACACGCTGCTGCTGCGGGGCATCTCGCTGCCGATCCTCGTGCGCTTCGCCGAAATCCTCAAGCACCGCTTGGGCGAGATCCACGAGGCCTTCGATGTCGCCATCCGCGAGCATAAGTACAACGGCGGCTACTGCTGCGTGTACCCGATCAAGGTCAACCAACAGCGGCAAGTTGTCGAAGAGGTTCTGGAGTTCGGCAAGCAGTACAAGTTCGGGCTCGAAGCGGGTTCCAAGCCTGAGTTGCTCGCCGTGATGGCGCTTGCAGACAACGATACCCCCATCATCTGCAACGGTTTCAAGGACGACGAATACATCGAGATGGCGATGCTGGCCCAGAAAATCGGGCGCCAGATCATTCCGGTGGTGGAAAAGTACACGGAACTCGGGCTGATCCTCAAGTATGCCGAGAAGGTGGGCGTGCGTCCGATGATCGGGATCCGGGCCAAGCTGGCGAGCCGGGGCTCGGGGCGGTGGAAGTCGTCGGGCGGCTACCGGTCGAAGTTCGGCTTGAGCACGACGGAAGTGTTGCGGGTGCTGCGGGAACTGGAAATGCACGGCATGCGCGACTGCCTGAAGCTGCTGCACTTCCACCTGGGCAGCCAGATCACCAACATCCGGCAGGTGAAGGGCGCGGTCAACGAGGCGGCGCGGCTTTATACGGAACTTTGGCGGGAAGGTGCGACGGGCCTCGAGTTCCTCGACGTGGGCGGCGGCCTGGGGATTGACTACGACGGGTCGCAGACGGACTTCGAGTCGAGCGTCAACTACACGCTGCAGGAATACGCCAACGACGTGATCTACCACGCGCAGGCGGTTTGCGATGAGTGCTCGGTGCCGCATCCGAAGATCATCACGGAATCCGGTCGCGCGACGGTGGCTTACCACAGCGCGCTTGTGTTCAACGTGCTGGGCGTCTCGGGTTTGGGCGAGGAGGAAGCTCCGCAGGAGTTGCCGAACGATCCCGAACAGCCGCTGATCGATTTGGCGGAGACCTACCGGTCGGTCAACGCGCGCAACATGCAGGAGGCGTACCACGACGCGCAGCAGGCGCTCGATTCGGCGCTGAACCTGTTCAGTCTGGGGTATCTCCCGATCGACCAACGGTGTATCGCGGAGAACCTGTACTGGGCGATCTTGAAGAAGGTCCAGAAGATGGCCAAGGATCTCGACTTCTTCCCGGAGGAGTTGGAAGGCTTGGACGCGCTGCTTTCGGATACGTATTTCTGCAACTTCTCGCTATTCCAGAGCATGCCGGACAGCTGGGCGATCAAGCAGTTGTTCCCGATCATGCCGATCCACAGGCTCGACGAGAAGCCGACCCATCCGGCGGTGCTGGGCGACATCACGTGCGATTCGGACGGCAAGGTGGACCAGTTCATCGACCGGCGCGACGTGAAGAAGTCGCTGGCGCTGCACGAGTTCAACGGCGACAACTACTACTTGGGGGCGTTCCTGGTGGGCGCATACCAGGAGATCCTAGGCGACCTTCATAACCTGTTCGGCGACACCAACGCGGTGCACGTGCGCCTGAGTCCGTCGGGCGAGGTGGTGCTGGACGAGGTGATCAAGGGCGACACGGTGCGCGAGGTGCTGAACTATGTCCAATTCAAGACCGATTCGCTGGTGACGCGGCTGCGGCGCGACGTGGAGTTGGCCGTGCGCGAGGGGCGGTTGGGGTATGAGGAAGCGGGTCGGCTGGTGCGGTACTACGAGGAAGGGTTGCACGGGTATACGTATCTTGAGGATCCGCACGAACGATAGGTGATCGGGTTCTTCCAACGCCAACGAATCAAAGTCCACAACGCGGGTAATAGCGAGCGTTCGAGTACAATGGGTATCCATGGCGGACTGCGACCTTACTTCCCTGATCGTAAGAGCGAAGGCGGGCGACTCCGACGCCCGAGACGAGTTGCTGAGGGCTGTATACGCCGAACTCCGCCGACTTGCCGCCCGCCAAATGCGCGGCGAACGCCCCGACCATACTCTCCAACCAACCGCGCTGGTGCATGAGGCCTACCTGCGGTTGTTCGACGAGGACGGGGTCACGTGGAATGACCGCGCCCATCTTTTTGCCATGGCGGCGACGGAAATGCGCCATATCCTGGTGGACCACGCACGCCGCCACAAAGCCGAAAAGCGGGGCGGCGGCGCCGTCCGTGTCGAGCTGAACGAGGCACTCGCGTATACCGAGGCACATTCCGACGCGATCCTCGCCCTCGACCAAGCTCTCGACCGCTTGGCCACGATCAAGCCCGAAGCCGCCCGCGTGGTGGTAATGATCTATTTCGGCGGAATGACAAAGAAAGCCGTCGCGGAAGAGTTGGGTTGGTACGAGAAGAAAGTCCAGCGCCATTGGGATTATGCCAAGGACATCCTCGAAGAGGAACTGAGCCCCAAAGAGCCACCGGCCTCAGCGGAGGCCCCGCCGAAGCGATGACTCCCGAAGAAGGTGCGAGACTTTACGGTCTGTTCAGCGCGGCCTCCGAATTACCCCCTGACGAACTGCGGAAATTTCTGGACCGCGAATGCGGGAACGACAGCAGGCTCAGGGAGCGTTTGGAGCGCATGGTCGCCCACGCGGGCCACTCCGGGGGCGTCCTAGGCAACGGGCCGTGGAACCAGCCTCCGGTGGTCAAAGGACGGGTTTTCCAAGTCGACGACATGGTGTCGGATCGTTACCGCGTCGAAGGATTTCTTGGCATGGGCGGAATGGGTGAAGTGTACGCGGTTCGCGACACGATCCTAGACGACGTCCGGGTCGCCCTCAAGACCATCCGCCCCGAGTACGCAGCCGACGAGCAAATGTTGGCGCGGTTCCGGCGCGAAATCCAGCTGGAGCGCGAAGTCGTCCACGAAAACGTCTGTCCGCTCTACGAGTTCGCACGGCATCGGGCGTCAGATGGCAGCTCGATCCACTTCCTGACGATGCGCTTCCTCCCGGGTGAAACCCTTGCCCGGCACCTCAAGGATCATGGAAAGCTCGAGCCCGCTGAGGCTGCACGGATCGCGGGTCAGATCGCGGCCGGACTCGACGCAGCCCACCGGGCTGGCATCCTGCACCGCGACCTCAAGGCCTCGAATATCATGTTGGTCCCTGCCGGTAAAACCGTCAAGGCCGTCGTAACGGACTTTGGGCTCGCGCGGCGCATGGAGACTGGGGCGGTTGACCTCACCCGTACCGGACAGCTTATGGGTGTGCCAGACTACATGGCACCGGAGCTTTTCAAGAGTCGCCCGCATTCCGCCTCGTCAGACGTGTACGCGCTGGGCATCATTCTTTATGAGATGCTGGCCGGTCACCGCCCTTTTAGCGAGGACGATCCGAATGTCGGGGTCCACAAGCGTTCTTTGGCCGCCCCGCGACCGGCAGACGACGCGCCGGAGGTCGGCCCCAGGTGGACCAACCTTGTAGCCCGATGCCTCGATCCCGAACCGGCGAACCGTCCGACTTTGTCCGAGTTCATCGCCGCGCTCCAACCCGATGCGCCACCTTTGCCTCTACCGACCTCGCTGCCGAAAGGCGAGTCCAGGTGGTTCTCCCGCCGCTCACTGGCGGTCGCCAAAATTTTTTTCCTGGTATTGTCCGTTTCCGTCCTCATCTGGCGCTTAACAGTACAGAGGACGATGATCGGTTCCGGCCAAGTCATCTACCTGACGGAAATGAACAACGCTACACAGGACGCGCAGTTGGACTCGGCAGGACTCCTGCTGCGGAACCACCTTGTCCAATCGGCCAGCGTGAGGTTGGCCGATGAATCGCGCATCGCGCGGGCCAAGTCGTTGATGGGCAACGGGGCCGATTCCCCGGCGAAGGCCCGTGAGATCGCACTGCGCGTAGGTGCGGCGGTGGTCGTGTTCTCGACGCTGGTGCGCGTGGCGGACGGCTACCAGTTGTCGGTCCGCATGGAAAAGGCAGCGTCGAGCCCCTCATTGTTCTCGCAGCCGGTGTCGCGTGACTGGCAGGTCGGCGGCAAGCAGCAAATTTTCAATGTGGTGCGGGAGGCGGGCGACTTCATCCGCAGCGAGGCTGGTGAATCCGGGCAGCAGATCGCCGCGCACGATATTTCGCCGGACGAGGCGGCCAGCAGTTCCTGGGAGGCCATCGAGTTGTACCGGCAGTCGGAAAAGCTAGTCCAGGAAAGCCGCAAAGAAGCCGCAGTTTCCATGCTGGAGCGGGCCATCGAGATCGACCCCGATTTCGCCTTGGCGCACATCCGGTTGGCCGATATCCTGAACGGCGTCCGGAGGCAGGAGGAGGCGTTCAAGCACTACCAGTTGGCGCTCGGGGCTGCTGGAAAGCGGCGGCTCACGCGCTGGGAGGAACTGATGCTCCGCGGCAACTACGCGCTCGATACGGGGGACTACCGGGTGGCGGAGGGGGCTTTCGTGGAGTTGCGGGCGCTGTATCCGGACCGTTTCCAGCCGCTGCACTACCTTGCGGCGGCCTTGGAGTTCCAGGGGCGTGCTGAGGAGTCGGTCCAATTGGAACGGGAAGCTGCAACGCGCGACCCGCTGCGCGTCCAGCCGGTTCGCGGAATCATAGGCCCATTGATCCGGTTGGGCCGATTCGCGGAGGCCGAGGCCGGGCTGGGGCAACTGCGCGACCTCAGCCACGACCAGGCAGTGGAGATGGAAGGCCAGATTCGGGCGTCCCAAGGCGACTTCGGCAAGGCGATTGCGGCGTTTGAAGTTTCGAGCAGGGTGACCGACTCGGTTCGGAGGAGTCGGTGTAATTCGTTGCTGGCCCAAGCCTTTGCCGAGAAGGGCCAATATTCCAAGGCTATCAAGCTTTATGACGCCGGTATTTTGGCGGACTCGGCTGCCGGTCGTCCTGCCGAGGCAGCATTGAAGCACGTGGCCTTGGCATCCTTGCACCTTCGGGCGGGGGATTCGGTTACCGCTCGGAACCATGCGCTGGAGTCGGTCCGAGTGCTCCGCAGCCTTAAGCTTTACCGTGGGGCTGCAACCATTCTGGCTCGGGCCGGGTACCCTGCCGACGCGCAGCGACTTGCCGACGACATTGGCCCGGCGTGGCCAGGGCCCCTTGCAGACGCAGCCCGGCACCATATCCATGGCGAGGCGCTGATGCAGCAGGGCCGGACGATGGAGGCAATTCGGGAATTCGAGGCCGCCGACCGGCTGGACTCCCCGAAGACCCTTCGGGAATACTTGGCCCACGCCTATGCCGGGAGTCAGGATCGGGAACGGGCGTTGTTCCTTTACGGGAACATTACCCGGAGTCGGGGTGCCTTCTGGGAGTACGCCGACTGCGAACTTCCGGGGATCCGGGCAAGTATGCTCCTTGAATCAGGCCGTCTGGCAATGACGCTGGGCGATGCCGGGCGAGCGGCTGAGTCGCTACGCGAATACCAACTGCTCCGCCGCGAGGCGGACCCCAACCTGCCGGAGACGGCGGAAGCCAGACGGCTTCTTTCAAGCCTTGAATAGGACAGAGGAAAAACAAGCATGTCACGAGAAGAAATCGAAAATGAAATCCGGATGGCGCAGAGGGCTGTTGCCGATCTGTCAGCCCGTGAGAGTGCCTTCGAGGCCCACATTCTGGGTATCCTGCTGATCTCACTGCACGAGAGCGCTCAGCAATCAATGATCGACCAGGCGACTCCCCAGGGCGAGTTTGCGATACACCAGCCGCTTGACCCAGACGCGAACGCCATCTACCGGAAGGCCTACACTCTGGTTCGGGATTACTCGTCCGAGACTGGCCACGTGTCGCCGGCAGTGGACGGACTGCGGGCAGTAATCAAGAACATTGTGCCAAATGATAACGGAAGCGACACCAGCCCCTACCCCGAGGGCGATCCGGACAAGTGTACGGCGCCGTCGACCCTTCGTCTATTGCTTCCACTCTTCAACTCGGTGGGATAGCCATGCGCAAGATCAGTGCCTTGATTCTGGCCCTTCTCATGTCGAAGGTGTGGGCGCAGCAATCCACTCCGATCCCGGGGCCGAAACGTACGCCCGGCGACCTCCAAGAGGTGACTGAAGAAGGCGAGTTTCCAGCCTCGGACTTGCCTGCCGCAGTTCAAACGCGGAACACTGTCAGGCTTCGAAGGCATGCTTGGAGTATTTTTGCCGGGCTGACTTCGCAGGACGACAACAAAATCAAGGCACCGATCTTTCTTACTTGGTTCACCAAGGCGAACCTTTTTGCCGAGCCACCGTCAGAGGACAAGGGGAAATTCGGTCTGGAACCGCCCAAGCAGGTTGTCCCGTTGAGTGTGGCACCAGTCGCCACGCTGTCCAAGGTCTTCTTCAACCTTCCAGCGGCACGGGCGATTGTGGATGGCATGCTCAACACCCTGCAACCACCCGGAGTGCCCTCACCTACCCAGCCTGAACGGGTTCGGCTTAACTGTGCCTTCGGCGATACCCGCCCGGAAGATCGCCATATCAAGGATTTTCCCGCGCAGTCGGTCGTTTTGAAGACAGTGTGGCGCCTGGTCTCTGCCGGGGACACCAAACCAGGGGAACTGACGGCCATTCCGGTCTGGGACCCGGAATCCAACACACCCGGTCGCGGGGGAAACAACCCCGACCTCAGTTACGGCCCGGAGCAATGGTCTCGGTACGTTGCCGTAAACACCCATCCCGACCGCTACAAGGGCCTTGCCCATGCCTTGGTGAGGCCGAAAGACTCTAGGAACGTGCAACAGGCACCCATCGTACCTCTGGATCGCTTCTACTACAAACAAATCGACAGCGGAATCCTCGCGGAGGCCCAACGGCTGAACCGCGCGGCCAAGCTGGGAGACTATTTTGTGTTAGTGGGTCTCCATGTGACAACCAAAGAGATTCCGAACTGGTTCTGGATCACTTTCTGGTGGCACGATCATCCAGACGCGGGCCCGTTCGCAGCCAATCGCCCGAGTTCCGTGCTTGGTCCGTGGCGCAACTACCTGATGAACATTTCATATGACATGGAGTTCCCCGAGGAGGCCGACGGATCGCCGCATGTCAACTTCAATCCCTACTTGGAAGGACTGACACCCGGAGGCCTGAAAACCAACTGTATGACCTGCCATCGTTTGTCGACGTCTCCAGGGCTGCGCCCAGACACTACTCCAGGAACAATCCTCGACAGCGACCCGCGCTTCGACCACCGGCTCAAAATGGGTTTCCTTTGGTCGTTGACGGATTTCGGTGGTAGCAAGGATCCTGCCTACGACCCGAAGTCGTGCCCACCCAGGCAATAGGGTGGCGCGCGCGGGACTTGGACGTTTCATTCCCCTTCTAGGTGATGTTTTCAAACGTCGGTAGCTGGGTAACCGGTGGTGCCGCGCTTCGGTTTCTGGGCAGCACCGGAGATGGCACGACGCCTCGGATTCGCAGAGCACAATCCAGCGTGGGCGAATCCACCTTTGCAGGGGCACGTCCGGTGTTTGCAAGTCACAGAGCAACTCGTCGAGGTCGTTGGATGTGATCTGCTGAAGCGCGGTCACATCCCGAGAAGAAAAGAAAGGTCCGTGCCGCCGCCTGCCCCCCGGCCGTCTTCGCCCAGCGACCTCGCTTTGGAAAGTATCGCCATCCTACCCAAATCATAGCAACTTCCCACCTCACGCTAAACTGAAGATTCCCATGCAATTGGAAAAAGTCTACGAGCCCCACCTCTTCGAATCCCGCTGGGCGAACTGGTGGGTCGAAAGCGGCATTTACCATGCCTCCGCCCCCAAGGAAGGCCAGCCAGTGTTCTCGCTGGTCATCCCCCCGCCCAACGTAACCGGCTCCCTCCACATGGGCCACATGCTGGAGCACACGGAAATCGACGTCACCGTCCGCTGGCACCGCATGAAAGGCGACGCCACGCTGTGGCTCCCCGGCACCGACCACGCCGGCATCGCGACCGAAATGGTCGTCTCGCGCCAGCTCCAGGCCAAGGGCATCTTCTACCGCCGCGATCTCACCCGCGCCGAATTCGAACAGAAGGTCTGGGAGTGGAAGGCGGAATCCGGCGGCACTATCAAGCGCCAGATGATCCAGATCGGCACCTCCTGCGACTGGTCCCGCGAGCGTTTCACCTACGACCCCGGCCTCTCCCGCGCTGTCCGCGAAGTCTTCGTCAACATGTACGAACGCGGCGTCATCTACCGCGGCGAGTACATGGTCAACTGGTGCCCCGGCTGCAACACCGCCATCTCGGACCTCGAAACCGTCCACGAGGAGACCGACGGGCACATGTGGCACATCCAGTACGGTCCGCTGACCGTCGCCACCACCCGCCCCGAGACCATGCTGGGCGACACCGCCGTCGCCGTGAATCCCAACGACGAGCGCTACGCCGGCCTGACCACCGTCACGCTGCCGCTGATGAACCGGGAGATCCCGGTGGTCCGCGACGACATGGCCGACCCCGAATTCGGATCCGGCGCGGTCAAAATTACCCCCGCTCACGACCCGAACGACTTCGAGGCGGGCAAGCGGCACAACCTTCCGATCATCCAGGTCATCGGGCAGGACGCCAAGATCATGGCCACGGGCGGCAAGTACGAGGGTCTCGACCGTTACGAAGCTCGCAAGCGTATCGTCGCGGACCTCCTGGAACTTGGTCTGCTGGTCAAGATCGAGGATCACAAGCTCTCGATCGGCAAGTGCCAACGCTGCCGCACCGTCGTCGAACCGCTTGTCTCCAAGCAATGGTTCGTGCGCACCAAGCCGCTCGCCGCCAAGGCCATCGCGGCGGTCGACGAGAAGCGCATCGATATTATCCCCGAAACTTGGGTCAAAACCTGGAACGAGTGGATGCACAACATCCGCGACTGGTGCATTTCCCGCCAGCTTTGGTGGGGTCACCGAATCCCGGTCTGGTACTGCGACCGGTGCGGCTACGAAACCGCCTCGCGCGAGGATCTCGATGCGTGTCCGAAGTGCCAGTCCGCCGTCCGCCAGGACACCGACGTGCTCGATACTTGGTTCAGCTCCGGCTTGTGGCCGTTTTCGACGCTCGGCTGGCCCGATCAGACGGACGACCTGAAGCATTTCTACCCGACGTCGCTACTCATAACCGGCTTCGACATCCTGTTCTTCTGGGTTGCGCGCATGGCGATGCTCGGCATCGAGTTTATGGGCGACGTGCCATTCCACAAGGTCTACATCCACGGCTTGGTGCGCGACGCCGACAAGCAGAAGATGTCCAAGACCAAGGGCAACGTCATCGACCCGCTGGTGGTGACGGAACAGTACGGCACCGACGCCGTCCGGATGGCGCTGCTCATTGGCGCGGCACCGGGAACCGACATCGTCTTCTCGCCGGAGCGCCTCGAAAGCTCGCGCGCCTTCGCCAACAAGATCTGGAACGCGGCCCGGTTCATCCTCATGAACATTCCAGTAGGAGTGGAGGACGCCGAATCCCCCCTGTCTGTTGAGGACAAGTGGATCGATTCCAGGCTGAACCACGCCGCCCAGGCGATGAACCAGGCAATCGACACCTACCGCTACCACGAGGCCGCCCAGACCATCTGGCACTTCATCTACGACGACTTCTGCGACTGGTACATCGAGCTGAAGAAGATCAGCGGCAACTGGGGCCACATCAAGTCGGTTTTCGAGAAGACGCTGCGGCTGCTGCATCCGATCATGCCTTTCATCACAGAGGAACTCTGGCATAGGATGGGCGGGGCCGAGGGCGATTCGATCTCGCTGCAAGCCTACCCGCAGTTCGACCCGGCAGGTACCGATGAGGCCGCCGAAAAGGAAATCGGATTGCTCCAGGACGTCGTCCGGGCCGCCCGCAACCTTCGCGCCGACCTCGGGCTCGATCCCAAAATGCCCCTCGAAGGCAGGGTT
Organism: uncultured Acidobacteriia bacterium; assembly: GCA_903907865.1. Classification (GTDB taxonomy): domain Bacteria; phylum Acidobacteriota; class Terriglobia; order Bryobacterales; family Bryobacteraceae; genus BOG-234. Next base: position 39,194 of record CAIVPR010000021.1, on the reverse strand, counting down.
TCGGTGGCCGTCGACCTGAACGCAGTGCAACGTCTGGCCGGGGTGAAATGCTCGGTCGGCGACGTGCCGCGAACCGGTCCCATCGCCTCGACCGCCGTCTTCGACCTCTCCATCGACGTCCCCGAGACCGCGATGGAGGCAAGGAAACAGCGGATCGAGAAGGAGCGGATCCAGTTGGTGAAGAACATCAGCAACTCGAAGCGGCAGTTGGGCGACGAGACGTTCCTCGGCAAGGCTCCAGCGAAAATCATCGATTCGATTCGCGCCAAATTGGCGGAATACGAGACCCAGTTGGCCAAGCTGGACGCATGATCGGCTGACCGGATTCGCGTCAATTACGGGAACCTGCGCAGTCGATCACTCCCGCCTCGGCTCGGTCGGGACCAGTTGCTTCCGACTTCCACTAAGGCTGCTTACGACAGCCAGCCCGATAACCCCGCGGCCACGAAGTCGTCGTCGGTCAGCCAGGGATACAACCGGCACACACGGTCAATCTCCCAGGCCTGACCCGGTGACAAGCCTTCGGCGGGGTCGAGGCACCAAGTCCCGGCCATCAGGCCTTGCCGGGCCAGCACAGCGTGCAACCCGGCGACGCAGCCCCGGAATCCGTTCGCGGGATCGAACAACGCGGCGTTGGAGTCGGTGATCTGGTTCGCCAGGCGCAGCAATTCGGCCGTCGGCGCACCGTCCGCCTTCAACCGGTCCAACAATTCGACCGCCCGGCGCGTCCAAACTGCCCAATGTCCAAGCAGCCCGCCGACGATCCGCACCGGCGGGCCGCCCAACTCGAAACCTCCAAGAAGATCGAGCACGATGTTGTCATCGTTGCCCGTATAGAGCGCGATCTCGTCTGCACGTCCCGATTCCGACACGGCGCGCACCACGTCCAGCGTCTGGTAGCGGTTGAAAGGCGCGATTTTGATCGCCACCACATTCTGGATCTCCGCAAGTTCCCGCCAAAACGCGTACGGCAGGACCCTTCCGCCCACCGACGGCTGCAAATAGAAACCCATCACCGGCATCACTGCCGCCACTTGGCGCGCGTGTTCGAGCAACGCCGGAACCGGCGCGTCGTGCAACGCCCCCATGCTCAGCAGCGCACAGTCGTAGCCCAGGGATGCCGCCAGTTCCGCCTCCGCGATGGCTTGCCGCGTCCCGCCGCAGACCCCGGCGATTCGGACAATGCCGGGTCCGGCGGCGCTCCGCGACACCTCCTCGGCCGCCAGCTCCAGCACGGGGCGCAATAGCCCGACACCCGGCTCCCGGATGGCGAATTGCGTGGTGTGGACGCCTACCGCGATGCCCCCCGCGCCCGCCGCGAGGTAGTACCGGGTCAGCGCCCGCTGGTGCCGCTCGTCCAGCTTGCGCTCGGCAGTCAAGGCCAGGGGATGGGCGGGAATCACCAGCCCGGTTCGAAGCTTCGCCCGGACATCCATGTCAGAACTTGCCATCCTGCGCCTGGAAATGTGTCGGCTTGTTGAGTGTCCGGCCTCCGGCGCGAATCCACTTCGCCGTCCATTCGATCAACTGGTCCGCCGTCACCGAAGGGTACCCGAAAAGCCCCTGCGCCTTCGTGGCGTCGTTCAACAGGGCGACCTCTGCTTCGATGCCCTCGAACGCGACCTGTACCCCGAACAATACCCCGAACCTTGCCGCTACAGACCGCACCGGCAGCGTCTCCGGGCCCGTCACATTCAGCACGTTTGGTGGCGACGAGCAATGCTCGAACGACCGCAAGCAGATGGAATTCGCGTCTCCTTGCCAGATCACATTCACCAGCCCCATCCGCAAATCCACCGGACGGCGTTCGTAGACCGCTCGCCCGATATCTGACAACACGCCGTACCGCAGCTCGACCGCGTAGTTCAACCGCAACAACGACACCCGAGTTCCCCACGTCGCAGACGCGTACTCGAACAACCGTTCCCGCCCCAACGCCGATTGGCCGTACTCGCCTACCGGAGCGGGCGTGGTTGACTCTGTCGCGCCGCCCTGCGCCACCGGTCGCAAAGGATAGACATTGCCGGTCGAAAACGCGACAATCCTCGATTCACGGAACCGCTCGGAGACCCGTCCCGGTAGATACGTGTTCATGGCCCACGTAAGGTGCTCGGCCCCGGTGGTGCCGAATTTCCGCGCGGCCATGAAGATGACGTTGGGGCAGTCGGGGAGCCGGTCCAGAGCCCCCAAATCCAAGAGGTTCGCTTGGACCGTTTCGATTCCGTCGGCCAGCAGTTGGGTGGCCAAGTCCGGGTCGCTGAACCGCGCCACCGCGACCACGCGCTTCGACCGTGCACCCGCGAGGTCCGCCGCCCTGCGCGCCAACCTCGCCAAACTCGGGCCCATCTTGCCGCCCGCGCCGAGAATCAGCAGGTCGCCATCCATCGACGCCATGCACTCCACATCGGCATCGGACGGCAGGGAGAGCCGGGCTTCGAGTCCTTCCTCGGTGAACACCATCCTTCGACTATAAGGGTCGGCCCGGCCTCCGATCAATTCCTGCGATAACGGCGCGCCAGCAGCCCCATCGCGGGAACCAGCAGCATCAGGCTTCCGGGTTCCGGAGCGCTCGAAACCGCCGGCGGTTCACCCACATAGATATTCGCCAGAACGCCGTTCGGCCCGCCCGGGGAATGGTCGTCATAGGCCGTCTCCGACCATCCGTTCGGGTCCAGCCCTTCCCACCCGATGAAGCAATCCGCGGTGTTCCCGCAGGCGTTGCCAATGTTGTAAGGGTCTTGGCCGGGGCTGAACTGGGCATAGATCGAGGTGCCGCTGGTCCCGTAGGACGGGTTGTTCCAGGTCCCCGTGATCGTGACGTAGAAGTTTCCCACGTTGGCGCAAAAGTAGTACTGGCTGACGCCGTACTGCCGGTCGTCGATGGTGCACGCGCCCACCGGGTTGGTGTTCGAATTGCTGCTGTAGTCGTCCTCGAAATCAACTGCCGTCAGGTTTCCAGGACCAATCGATGAACTGACGCCTGGGAGTGACCCCCATACGTCGGTCTGGACGGAGTTCGCCCCGATGTCGGCAAGATTGATGGTAGGCGAGACGATCCCGTTGATCAGTCCCTGGTAGCCTGTCAGGATCATCTGCACATTCGTAAACGAGTAGGCTGTGGTGTTGCTGATCGTGAGCCAAGGCGTGTCGTAGTAGGTTCCGCCGTAGAACCCGTCTATGGTCGAAACCAGGACAGGGCCTGCCGTTGCGAATGGCGCGAAGGCCAGAATTGCACACATCGCGGCCCGTAAACTTGTCTTCATGACTTTCACTCTCCCCCTATGGCGACCGTTCGGATGGCCCCCAACATATGGTAACCGCACGGCCGCGAAAACGGGATCGAAGTCTTTGGACGGATGCAAGACCACGCGGTCATCAATAATAGGAGGTTGAGCCGCACTGCCCGAATCCGGAAGCTCTTCCTCGGCCGATGGCAATACCGCGTCACCTGGCCCGGCGCGGCGTTCGCGACAGCGACCATCGTCGTCGGCGTCTTCGCCTTCCTCTCGGCCAACAACCTGCTGTTCCTGGTGCTTTCCGCGATGCTGGCGTTCGGGATCGTCTCAGGCTTCCTCAGCCGCCTGGTTCTCGCCGGACTGGAACTGGAACTCCTGCTCCCGGAACACGTCTCCGCCCGCATGCCCGCGTCGGCGAGCGTCCGTTTGCGCAACTTGAAGTACCTGACGCCATCATTCTCCATCGAACTCTCCGGACGCCCCGACCCGGACACCGATCTAGCCCCCATCCTCGCCACTCCCGTCTACTTCCCCTTGATTCCGGGACGCAGCACCCTGGAAGCGCCGGTTGAAGTCACATTCCCGCGCCGAGGGTGCCATCGGGACAACTTGTTTGCGCTCTCCACAAGCTTTCCGTTTGGCTTCATCGGCAAGGGCACCATCGTGCCGCTGCACCGGGAGACCATCGTGTATCCCTCGCTCAGCCCGTCGTCGGAAGCGGAACAGTTGTTGGCGGACGTGACGGGAGAGATCGAGTCGCGATTCCGCGGCCAGGGTCTTGACTTCCACCGCGTCCGCCCATGGGAAAGCGGGGATACGGCGCGCATGGTCGATTGGCGTAACACCGCCCATACCGGTGCCTTGCAGGTACGCGAATTCACGCGCGAGGAGCGGCGGTCGGTCGAAATCTATCTGGACCGGTGCGCCGACCCCGACTGGTTCGAAGACGCTCTGGAGACCTGCGCCTACCTGCTTTGGCATTTGTCGGACGAAAACACCGATGTTGCGCTACGCACCGACGCGGATTCGTACTCGATTCCAGCGACCGGTGACGTCTACGGCGCCCTCCAACTGTTGGCGTTGATGGGGTCCGGCGGTCGTTCAACAGTGCCGGATCCCGAGTTGGGCGATGCTGTCAAGGTGCTGTTCACATCCAGGCCCGAGGTCTTCGACGCATCGAAGTGGCAGCCCGCCCTGTTGTTCACTGGTAAGTTATACACTGGCAGATTAGGCTGATCCAAATGGAGCAATCGAACAACCCCACTCGCCGCGACGCGGTCAAAGTAGCAACGGCGGCCACCGCCGCGCTGGCCGGAGCACCGGCAATCCTGAAAGCCGCCACCGGCGACAAGCTCAAATTCGGCCTGATCGGTACCGGCAGCCGCGGCGACTACCTCCTGAAGCACCTCCACGACATCGACAACGGCCACTGTGTCGCGCTTTGCGACATCAGCCAGGAGCACCTCGACCGTTCCGCCAAAACCATCGGCACCAACCCCGCCAAGTTCCGCGACTACCGCGAGTTGCTCAGCAAGAACGACATCGACGCCGTCATTATCGCGGTGCCGCTCTTCATGCACTTCCCGGTGACGAAGGACGCACTTCTCGCCGGCAAGCACGTGTTCTGCGAAAAGAGCCTCGTCTTCAAGCCCGCCGAGATGGCGGAACTTCGGACGTTGGTGGAAGCGCGCCCGAAGCAGGTCCTGCAGGTCGGCCTGCAGCGCCGCTACAGCGAGTTCTACCAGGCCGTGAAGAACATGGTGGACAAGGGCATCCTGGGCAACGTGACCCACATGTACTCCCAATGGAACCGCAATCCGGGCTGGAAGATGAAGCCGATGCCCAACCTCGCGGACCAGAAGATGGCCAATTGGCGACTCTACAAGGAGTACTCTGGCGGCCTCGCGGCGGAACTCGCGTCCCACCAGGTGGACGTGGCCGAGTGGATGTTCGGCGCGCCGCCGGAGTCCATCGTCGGCGTGGGCGGGCACGACTACCAGTTCGACGGTCGGGACATCATGGACAACATCCAGATGATCTACAAGTACCCGAAGAAGCAGAAGCTGATCTCGATGTACATCTCGACCAGTTCCCACCTTCCGCTCTTCAATGCGACCCGGACGGAATTCGGCGAACTCATCATGGGCACCGAAGGCGCGGTGCAGATCACGGTCGGCGACGACACCCACCCCGTCCTGGCGACTTGGTACCGCGAGCCCTCGCCGCCCCCGACGGTCACCAAGGCCGGGGAGAAGAAGGCCTACGTTGCGGGCGCGACCATGGTCGCAGCCGGTGCCGCCAAAGGCGTGCCGATCCTGCTCGACCGCGACAAAGTGGGCCCGACGGAAGCCTTCGTCGACAAGGAAATGAAGTTTGCCCGCCAGTGGCTCTATTCCAAGGGCGTCATGATGCCGGAAGAGCCGCGGAACCCGGTCGACACGGAGCTGGAAAGCTTCTTCAAGGACTGCAAGACGCTGGGCAAGCCGAAGGCGAATCTCGAAGTCGGCTTGGCCGATTCGGCGACCGTCATCCTGACCAACTTGGCGTTGGAAGAGGACCGCAAGGTGTTGTGGTCGGAAATCGACCAGTTGCAAAAGGGCGGGGCTGCTGCCCCGAAGGCCAAGAAGGCGTAATGAGCGTGATCAAGACTGGGTTTGTTTTGTCGGCGGTGCTGTTCGCATCCCAAGGGTTGTATGCCGGGGAGTTGAAGGGGATCGTGACCGCCCCGGACGGGCTGCCGGTGCCGCTCGCGGAGGTGGTCGCCAAGAACACTGCGACCGGCAAGCCCGCGAAGGTGCTGTCGACCAGCACGGGCTCGTACTCGTTCGCGAACCTCGCGGCGGGGACCTACGATGTCACAGTCACATCGATCCGCTATCTGGCCCCCTTGAACAAGGCCGGAGTCGCGGTTCCGCCCACCGGTGCTGCGACGTTCGACGTCAAGCTTAGCTATTTGCCGATGGGTGGCGTGCCGGGTGAAGGCCAGGATGCGGCACTTTCCAGCGTCCGCCGGGTCGCGCCCAAGGGCAAAACGCCGCGGACCGCGGACGGCCATGTCGATTTCTCCGGTGTTTGGAGTTGGCCCGTGACTATGGACAAGGGTGAGCCCCAGTGGCTCCCGGCGGGTCTCCCGGACGGCAGCCTGACCCCGGCGACGTACTGCCTGCCCCACGCCGTCCTCTGGTACAACCAATACGTCAAGTTCGTGCAAACGCCGAAGTTGATGGTCGAGCTCTACGACGACGATGACCCGGCCTACCGCCAGATCTACCTCGACGGACGCGCGCACCCGAAGGACGAGGACCCCAGTTGGTACGGGCACTCGGTCGGTCATTGGGAGGGCGACACGCTGGTGATCGACCGCGTCGGCTTCAACGCCAAGGGCTGGATGGACGGCGACGGCCACCACAACTCCGAGGCGTTGCACGTGGTGGAGCGGATGACCCGCCCCGACTACGGGCATCTGATGGTGTCGATGACTTTCGAGGACCCGGCGGCACTGAAGGGGAGTTGGACGGTCACGCGCATGTCGATTCTGGCCCCGGAACAGGACGTGAAGGAATACGCCTGCAACGAGAACAACGTCGATCCGCCCCACATGGTGGTGCAGAAGAAGAAGTAGGGGGCGATTAGGCTAAGGCTTCCGACTTCAATCGTATGGTCTCGGAGCCAAGCAACCCTACAAGCTGCTCCGCTGCCCCCAACATCTCGCGCAGACAAAAAGCGTCACGCAGCATAGACGACAACCGCTTCGGCCAACGCGGACGGTCTTGCGTGGGGCTTGAGTGAGTCCTTCGTTCCCAAGTCCACGTGGCGGCCCAGCAACTGCTCCATGTCTTCGGCGATCCCGAAGAATTCTCAGCCGAGGCGCGCGTCCGGCTGGAGCTCCACAAGGACGTCGACATCGGAATCTGGACCGGCGTCGCCCCGGGCATTCGAGCCGAAGACGGACATTTCCCGGATCTTGTACCTGCGGCAGATTTGCGCGATCTGGTCGTCGGGCAGTTGGAGTCCGGAGGGTAGTGTCATCTGTATCATTCTACTTAGAAACGGCAGTTGCTTGCACCTGAGCGGGGAACAAGGCCTTGCTTGCAAGGGTCTTACGCTAACGGCTCGTTCACCCGTGTGGGTGAACAGGTGTGCATGGATCGAACAAACACTCCCTTGCGGTCGTGGCTCGGTAACATGCTGATTCCGCAGAGCCGCGACCGCGAGGGAGCGTTTGTTCGAGGATCCGAAAACGCGCGTTGGAACGGCCAACCGCCGATTCTAGGTTCTACGGCGTTGCCCGGCAACCGCTGCGTCTCTGTCCGTCCTGTTCGTCCTGTGAACCTTGCGGAAACTCTGTGTGGACTCTGCGAGAAACGTCCTCATGCAAGCTTCCCCGGTCCGCCACTGTCGGGTTCCAGGCACGTATCGAACGAAGTTCTCGCAGAATCACCTCGGAGCTTCGCGTGAGACCTCTAGCTCTGCTTAATAATCGCCGCCAGAGCCCGCAGCCGCTCGGCATCCGCCGCATTCTTCGCCGTGGCCGCTGACTTCGCCAAACCAACCCCCAACGCCTTCAACTGCGCTGCAGCCTTCTTGTCCGCCGACGACCCCTCCACCTTCGCAATCGCCGCGTTCAACGCCGCCAGCTTCTCGGCCGACACGGACGTCCCCCGAGCCAACTGGTCGATATAAGCCTTCGCCACAATGAAGTTCGACGGCCAAACAATCTTCGGCTGGTTCTGCACGTTCAACTCGTCGAAATGCACTTGGTTCGACGCGTCGATCTCGTTCTGCGTCAGGAACTTGTTCGGCACCAGCTTGAACACGTCCACGCCGCGCGCGATCTCGGATCCGTAAATGTACCCGTTGTACCAGTAGGTCGACCACTGGCCGCCCATCGCCCGCTTGGTGCCGTCCACCGGCCCGCGGTCGAAATAGGCCACCTCGACCGGATGCGAGGCGTCGGTGAAATCCACCAGCGAAATCCCGCCCTGGTACCACGATTGCACCAGAATGTCGCGGCCCGGAATCGGCACCAGCGACCCGTTGTGCGCCACGCAGTTCTCGAATTCCGTCTGCGGAGCGGGCATCTTGTAGTAGGAGGACAGCGTCAGCTTCCGGTCCTTCAGCGTGAAGATCGCGTCGGCACCCCAATTCATCGGGTCTGTGGCTCGGCAACGCGGTTGGCCGCCGCCGCCCCATTCGTCCGTGAAGAGGACCTTCGTCCCCGCGTTGTTGAAGTTCGCAGAGTGCCAGAACGCGTAGTTGGGGTCGCTGACGGCGGCGATGCGGACCGGCTTCACCGGATTGGAAATGTCCAGCAGGATGCCGTTGCCGGAACAGGCACCGGCGGCCAAGCCCATCGCGGAATAGACCGTGATGTCGTGGCACTTGTTGGTCTCGGACGTCGTCTGCGTATTCTCGCCGTGGTTGCCGCCCTTCCAGAGGCCGTCGAGCGCGCCGGTCTTCTCATCGGCGAAGATGCGCGGATTGGCCACAATCTTGGCCAGTTCGGGATGCGCCAGCGGTACCTTGATAATGTCGATCCGGAACAGCGCCGTGTTGGGGTCGGTCTTGGGATCACCGCCCGAGCATTCGCCCATCTCCTCCGCCTGCCGGACGGCCCCGGTGCCCGAAATGTAGATGTAGACGTTCTCCCTGTCCTTGGGATCGATCACCAATGTGTGGGTGTGGGAGCCACGGCAACTCTGGACCGCCGCCACCTGTTTGGGATTCGACATGTCCGAAATATCGAAGATGCGGACGCCTCGGAATCGGTCCGGGCTGGCCGGGGGCAGGGGACGGGGTCCGCGTCCACCGGGAGCCGGTGCCGCGCCCGGAGCCGCCGGGGCGGGTGGAGGTGGTGGCGGAGGGGGCACATAGCCGGGAGGCAGGGGGATTCCCTGGGTCCCGCAGTCGGTACGGCCGTTCAACGCCTCGGCGGACATGAACATCAGGTGGCCGTAGACCGAGACGTCGCCCTGCCCGCCGGGGCAGACCAGCGACGCGCGCAGCTTCACCTTGGCGGGGCTGTCGATGTCGTACGTATTGATGCCGTTGTAGTTGCCGACGAAGAGGTGGTTGCCGCTGAAGGCGAGGTCGGAGTTGGTGGAACCGTACTGCGAGGGAGGCGGACCGCCGCGGCCGCCACCTTCACCCGGAGCCGGGGGCGGTGCCGGGGCTGCAAAGGCGTTGCCTGGCGCGAAACCAGGGGGCTTGGGCAGGGACGCCAGCCGTTCCAAGCCCGACGCTGCCTCGCCCGCGTCGTAGAGTCCCCCTTTGAGACCGACGCGCGGGTCGTCGTTGCCGGAGCGCGGGTTGGTCGGAACAGTCGAGGGGATCGGCGTAGGGATCTTTTCCTCCGCTTGGGGTGCGGGCGCCGGTGGCGGAGCCTGCGCAAGGCAGAGGAGCGGGAGGAAGGCGGCCGCAACGCGGGCCGAACGGACGGAAGTGCGAAGTGCGGTCATTTTTTCTCCTTGAGCAGCTTTTCCTTCGAGAGGAGGCCCTGCATGATCTTGATTTCGGCGCTTTGAGTGTTGTCGACGTCGGTGGCGAAGTCGAAGAGGACGGCGTCCTGGCCGGTTCCGGCGGTATTGAAAAGGTCTTGGACCATGGTGAGGGCCCCTTGGTGGTGCTGGATCATCCCCGTGAGGAAAAGGTGGTCGAACTGGGCTCCTTTGGCCGCTTCCAGCTCCTTCATTTGTTCAGGGGTGAGCATGCCGGGCATCATCATTTGCATCCCATGGTTCATACCCGCCATGCTGTGGTCCATGTGGCTGTGGTCCATCGGCATTTCGATCGGCTTGCCCCGCTCCTCCAGCCATTGCTTCATGAACTTCATCTCGTCAGTTTGCGAAATGGTAATGCGGCTCCCGAGGCTCTGCAGGTCCTTGTCCTTGCCCCGCGTGCGCAGCAGCGCCACCATTTCGACCGCCTGCGAGTGGTGCATTATCATCCCCTGCATGAACGCCACATCGGAGTCGTTCGGGGGCCGGGGAGCGGCACTGGCGGTGTTCGGCAAGAGGATCTTCCCAGGTTTGCCGGGCGCACCCGGCTGCACCATGGGCGCGCCGTCGATGAGCCCCGCCAACTGCAACACCGTGCCGAGCGTGGTCTGCGCCGCATTCAGGCCGAGCCGGAAATCGTCGTCGTCGTAGGTCGAGTACAGGTCCGTCGGCTGGTGGTGCTGCGGATCCCAGCCGTTGCCGAGCTGCGAACCACGCTCCGCCTCGCGCAGGCTAATGGACGGCGTAATGTCCATGAAAGGCGTCGAGTCCGTGTTGGTCATGTGCGGGCCAACGGTAGACGGGTACCTGACGGCGTATTTGTCGTTCCCCAACGCGAACTTTTGCGCTAGCGCCATCGAGGCGTCGGCAAGCTTCGAGTTCCACTGGTACTCAATATTGATGTCCGCCTCCGGGCGCTGCTTCTTCGGGATGGTGCCGTCGGCCAGCGGCATCCCGTGGTCGAACATCATCATGTCGTGCTGGATCATGCCCAGCCATTTCGGTTCGGGGTATTGGCCGGACCCGGCGGGCGACTCGATGCCCTGCAAGTCCTTGCGTTGGTCGACGTACGCACGGGCGCCGTTTAGACCCGTCTCCTCGTTGTTCCAGAGCGCGAAGCGGATGGAGCGCTCGGTGTGGACGTCGGGATCGGACAGAATGCGCGCCAATTCCATCACGAGCGCGGTGCCGGAGCCGTCGTCGTTGGCCGCCTCGCCCCAGCCGATTCCGTCCATGTGGGCGGCGAGGATGTACATCTCCTCGGGGTGGGTCGAGCCGACCTTTGTGCAATACACCTCCTCGCGCGGACCCGGCGTCGAGGGCTGGGTGTTGAGTTCGCGGAGGGCGATGTCGGGCTGTTTCAGCGGGTCGTTGTTGACGGACTCAGGAATCCGGTTGCCACGGCGTCTGGAACCGCCGGGGCCAACCTCGGAATTGGCCGCATTGCCCCGACCCGGTCCGCCGCGCCCGCCCGCACCCGTGCGAGGCACTGGCTTGTACTCGTAGCGGATGCGTTCGGTGTTTGTGCAGCCGTAGCTCTTCAGCTGCGCCTCGATCCAGTCGATGGCGGCGCGGTTGCGGTCTGTGCCATCGCGGCGGTCGCCGAATTTCGTCAGGCCTTTGATGGTGGCCTTGTAGCGCTCCAAGTCGAGTTTGGCCACCAACGGCGCTATCGGATCCGGCGGCGGGGGACTGCTTCTCGCTGGCGGTGCCTGTTGGGCCGTCAAGGCAGTGGCTGCGGCAAAGGCCAGCAAGCCACGGAGGATTCGAACTCTCATTGCGGTCTCCTAGATGGCATCAAATGCCGTGCCGCGGGACGTAGCGGGAGGTCGACGATCCACGGGGATCGGTCAGAAAGAAGGGGGTAACTGGATCGTAGTATACCGCGCCGTCAAGGCCGCTTGTAGACCACGCCTTCCTTCATCACAAATTTCACCCGCTGCGTGGCCGTAATGTCCCGGATCGGATCGCCCGGCACCGCCACGATGTCCGCGATCTTGCCTTTCTCGATGGTCCCGAGGGTTTTCGAGAGACCAAGCAGTTCCGCATCGACTGAGGTCCCGGCCTTCAAGGCATCCAGCGGCTTCATACCGCCCTTCACCATCAGTTCGAACTCCTTGGCGTTCAGGCCGTGCGGTTCCACCGCGGCATCGGTGCCCAACCCGATAATCACACCCTTGTCGACAGCCATCCGGAACATGGAGCTGATCGACGCCACCGCCTGCCGAACCTTGACCGCGATCTCCGGCGGCAGATACGCCCCATGCTCCATTCGGTCGGCCAGCCACCAACCGGCCATAAGTGTCGGCACCAGCACGGTCCCTTTGGCCTTCATCATGTCCAGCGCCTCGGCGTCGAGGAACGAGCCATGTTCGATGGAGTCAATGCCAGCCCGGATCGCGCGCTTGGCCCCCGTTGCCCCGTGGGCGTGGGCAGCCGACTTTCGCCGCGCGGCATGCGCTTCGTCGACGATGGCGTTCAACTCCTCCTGCGTCAGCTGCGGGGCGTCCACGTCGTCGGTCAGCGAGAGCACGCCGCCGGTGGCGCAGGTCTTGATCACGTCGGCCCCGTACTTCAGATCCATCCGCACAGCCTTGCGGGCCTCGTCGGCCCCGTTGATCACGCCTTCGCCTGGGCCCGACTCGTGGCCGAAGATGCCCGGCCGGAATCCCGACGCGTCGTCGCAGTGCCCGCCTGTCGAGCCGATGGAGTAGACAGCCACCAGCATCCGGGGGCCGACAATCTTGCCCGAACGGACCGCGTTGCGCAGGCTCACATCGATATAGTCGTGGGAGCCCACGTCGCGGACCGTGGTGAAACCCGCCATCAGCGTCTTGCGCAGGTTCTCGGTCGCGTCGAGCGCCACTTCGGGGATCGGCTTGCGGAAGTTGTCGATGGTCGCCTGTTTCCAATCGTCGTTGTAGGGCATCGAAAGGTGCGTGTGGGCGTCCATGAAGCCGGGCATCAGGGTCGCGTCGCCCAGATCGATGGTTTCGGCGTCTGACGGAATAGGTGTGCCGGGGCCGACGCCAAGGATTTTCCCGTCCGCCACCACCACCAGGCCGGGCGTCACAAGGGCGTTCGAGTGGCCGTCGAACATCCGCGCCGCTTTCAAAACCACCGGTTTTGCCACGTCCGCCGCGAGCATCGGGACGGCTGCCAACAACGCATACAAGAAGGTCCGCATTCCGTGAAGATACCACCGGCGGGGCCCTCGGCGCGCCACCTTCTTCTATCATTGGAAAATATCGAATGCCGACAGGGACCGTGCAGGAAACGCAAGTCTGGATCGCGCTCGGCATCTTTCTTCTCGCGTCCGTCCTGTTGCGCACGGCCCGGGAACGGCGGCGACTGCGCCGGGCCTTGGTGTTTGTCGCGCTCTTCGCCGTGATCCGAACGCTGCGAGTCCTACCGTCGCCGTGGCTTGGTGACGAACCGATCCTGCCACTGCTGTCGACGGCCATGTTGCAACTGGCAGCGATCCAAGTCGGACGCGTGCTGCTGTTCAACCTTCTATTGCGTAGGGTCCGGGTCCCGCGCTGGGCAACCGAGGCCGTCGTAATCGCGGGCTACCTGGCGGTTCTCCTGAACCTCCTTTATCGGGCGGGCGTCAACGTGACTGGCATCTTCGCAACGTCCGCCGTCGCCACTGCAGTCCTTGGTCTCGCCTTGCAGGAAACGCTCGCCAACATTGCCAGCGGTATCGCGATCCAACTGGAAGGCAGCATCCAGAACGACCAGTTCGTGAAATGCGGCGACCTGGCGGGCTGGATTCTGCACGTCCGGCTGCGGCACACGGAGTTCAAGACCGTCGACGGCGACACCATCGCGGTCCCGAACAGCCACCTCACGCGCTCGCACGTTACCGTGCTGGGAGAGGCGCAGCGGCGGTCGGTGATTCTGCAGATGCCCTACGCCTACGACCCGCAGTCGGTTATCAAGGCCGTGGAGGCCGCGCTGCGTTCGGCTCCCATCGAAGGGGTCGCGTCCACACCGCCCCCCGATTGCGTCGTCGAGGAGATGGGACCCGCCAACATTCGCTACGCCGCGCGCATATGGCTGACCAAGCCCGGCCGGCACGCGAACTCGCTCTCGGACGTCAACGTCCGGCTCTTCTATGCGCTCAAGCGGGCCGGAATGCCGTTTGGGGAACTGCCCCATACCGTCGAGATGGTCGCGCCACGTTCGGTCCCGCCGTCTATCGACCATGTGGAACTCCTGCGCGGCGCCCACTTCCTGCGGCACGTCTCCGACGACGATCTAGCCCTGCTTGGCGAGCACCTGACGCACCTTTCCTACGCTCCGGGCGAGTACATCATCCGGCAGGGGGAGTCGGGCGATTCCATGTTCTTCATCGTGGAAGGACAGGTGTCTGTTCGGTCGGCGTCCGAAGGAGGCGCGGAAACGGAGATCGGCACGATGGCGAACGGCGATTTCTTCGGCGAGCGCGCTCTCATGACGGGTGAAGCGCGGAATGCCAGCGTGGTGGCGGAGACGCTTGTGGAGTGCTGCATCCTTAACAAGGCCGGAATCCAAGACCTGATGAGGCGGCAGCCCATGCTGGCCGAGGATGTTTCGGTCGTCATGGCCCGTCGGCAAATCGAACTGGCCGGAATCCGGGAGAAGCTGGATCAGGAGACGGCCCGGCTGCGGGAGCGCGAGAGCCAGATGCAGTTGCTGGACCGGATCCGACGGTTTTTCGGGGACGCTTGAGTCTTGATGAACACGCTCAAGCGACGCCGGGCGGCTCTTGCGCTGATCGGACGCTCACCTGTTGGGTGAACAGCCCGCGCATGGCTCGAACAACACTCTGTTGAACGTTCATGTTTCGGACGACCGGGGTAGCGGTTGTAGGGCGGGCATTCTTGTCGGCCGCGACCTTATCAGGTCGCGATAACCGAAGGGCCGATCAAGCATGATCACCCGGCCCCGGCATTCCGGTTATGCCAGTCTGAAAGCCTGGCGCAGCCAAGAATGGCTGCCCTACAACGTGGCGTAAGCCGCCTTTCATTCGGATTGGTGGGCCGCAGGCCCATGAACACTCCCTTGCGGTCGCGGCTCGGTAACGTGCTGATTCAGCAGAGCCGCGACCGCGAGGGAGCGTTTGTTCGGGAAAGGAAAATACACGCCGAGCCGCCGGAAGCGGCTGGGCGCGCGCGGTTCATGGAAGGAGCATCTCGTCCGACGGCGTTCCGTCCGGGATGATGATCGCGAAATCATAGCCCATCAACATTCGCACCAACTTCGGATCCAAGCCCTTCTGTCGGTCGGCCCAGTCGCGAATCGCGCGAAAATCAAACAACGACCACTCGCTCTGGCCCGTCGCTTGGTCGAACAGCCCCTTGGCGAAGGGGAAATCCGATTGGCTGGGGTCGGTCTGGTCGAAGGGCGTCGGTTCAGCGGGCTTGCCGACTCCCACAAACCTCAGTTGCTTCCCCCGCGCGGCCATGATCAGGATATGCACGGAGGGCACTCTCATCCCGTCGGCAACCTCGGCGATATAGTTGCCGATTTCCCTGCTGTTCAGCATGTTGAGCCCCTTCGATACATGGTTGGCTCCGAACTTGAAAAGCGCCTTTTCCGGCAAGCCAGCCTTGTCGCGGGGCAACTGGGCCACCAGGTTCCGCTTCATCAGTGCTGCCCGCATCAGGTTGGAATTCAGCTGCGACTTCGGCAGTTCCTCGTAGATCCTGCGGCTGGCCAGCATCGAATCGACCGTATCGGCATCGGAGATCTGTTTCGCCGCCCGCAGCTTGTCGCCCAGCGCCACCAGCGACTCCGGTTTGGCGGTCATCAGGAACAGGCCCGTCGGATCGCCCGACTTCGCTGCCGCGGCGTAGGCGGCGCGCTCGGCTTCCCGCAGGGCGGCGACCTCTGGAGATTGGGTCTTGAGCGAGTCGAGAAGAAGGCCGCCGGCACCCATCAGTTCCTGGTCGATGCCGATCACGCGCATGCCCGGGCCCACGGCGGTCCGAACCGCCCGCAGGAAGTCGAACTCCTCGCGCCAGTTGTAGAAGGCCAGGCTCAACGGGTATTTCCGCGCCCACCCGTGCGCCGCCGCTTCCGGAGCAGGTGAATCGAGGATGCCTTGCAGTTTCCGTCCGGCGGCGGGGCCGACCTCCACCACCAGGTTCCGGTAGCCAAGCGGGGCCAACTCCTTCGCGACGGCGGTGGAGAAGGCTGGGATCTCCGACATCCCGTGGTCCTCCCCGATTAGAACGAATTGCGCGGGACGGATGGCGGCACGCAGGGTCTCGGCACCGGCCCCGACGAGGGTGCCGCGCGTGGCAAGGATCGGCTGTCGGATCGAGGCCAACTTGGCGTCCAACGGCGCGGTCTGGGCGAAGACGCAAGACGCAAGGCCCAAAAGAGAAATGACGGCGGATCCAGTCATACAGGACAATACGGACCCTCGCGGCCGAAGTTCGCAGTGCAGTTGCATCGTGCTTGGCTGTCGAATTACCGGTTTGGTCCGCTGGAATGGTGCTGGCGGTCGCTGACCTACTGGAAACGCCAGCCGATGCGCATCGAACCCAAGCACGCCCCGGACGCACTGGTGATGGACGCGGCGTAACACAATTGCGATTTGCCGCCGTGCGGCGAGGACCGTCGCCGCTCTCCGGGGAGGGGTCCGCCTTCCCGATTGACTTTATCGATTACGTCTGATAGCATTTGCCGGAAGGGGTTACAACCATTCCATGTCGTATCGAACACAATCCAGCAGCAAGTTCCTGCTAGCCTTGGCGCTGACCGCGGTCCCGGTCGCCCTCGCGCAGCAAACCGCAACCATCTCCGGCACGCTTGCCGATCCCTCGGGCGCGGGCATTCCCGAAGCCACCTTAACCTTGACCAATCAGGATACCGGCATCGCGGTGATTTCCGCGAAGTCCTCCCCGGGCGGCAACTTCTCGTTCCTGGCCGTTCCCGCTCCGGCAACGTACTCGATCTCGGTCCAGGTAACCGGTTTTTCGCGCCTCGAGCAGAAAAACCTCGTTATCACGGAAGGCGAACGGCGCGCGATCGGCACCCTGACCCTCGCGGTCGGCAACACCAGCGAGTCGGTCACCGTCCAGGCCGACGCCACTCCCGTCCAGGTCCAGAGTGCCGAGCGCTCCTCCGACCTCGACAAGCATGAAGTCGCGGCCTTGCTTTCCCGCGGCCTGTCCATCGGCGGCCTGATGCGTGGCCTGCCCGGCTTTGCCGGTGCCAGCGACGCCGACGGCCCCAGCTCCGGCCAGAACTATTCCGCGATCAACGGCACGCGCGCCGCGGCGACCATCCCGACGCTCAACGGCGTTGACGGCTCCGACCCCTCCAGCCAGGGTGCCTTGTACGCGACCGAAGCCTTGGACGCCCTGTCCGAGCTCGACGTGAAGACCTCCAGCTACCAGGCCGAATACGGCCAGAGCGGCGGCGCGATCATCAACCTTTCCACGAAATCCGGCGGCAAGGACTTCCACGGCGGCTTGTACACCTACTTCCGCAATGAGGATCTGAACGCCAACTCGTACTTCAACAACCTCAACAACGTCCGCATCGCCAAGTACCGCTATGTCATCGGCGGCGGCAGCGTCGGCGGACCGGTCTACATCCCCGGCAAGTTCCCTCAACTGAAGAACAAGATCTTCTTCTTCTTCAACAACCAGTACGCCTACCAAGGTGTTCCCAAGGCGCTGCAGCAGAACACGATGCCCACCGCGCTTGAACGCGCAGGCAACTTCTCGCAGAGCGTCACCGTCGGCGGGGCACTCATTCCGGTGAACGCGCCCGGCAGCAAAACCCCTTATCCGGGCAACATCGTACCGGCGAGCCAGCTCAACCCGCTCGGACAGTCGTTGCTCAGCGTGTTCCCGCAGCCGAACTTCAACAACCGGGCAGTCAGCGGCGGCAACTACAACTTCGTGTTCCAGGAAACGCCGATCGTCAACATCGAGAACTACACGTTCCGGAACGACTACAACCTGACCGAGAAGTTCCGCTTCTACGGCCACTACAACAGCATCGTCAACAGCAGCACGGGTTTCGGCGTCGGCGCGGCTCCCGGTCCGGCTTGGGGCTTGGTCAAGTCCTTCTACAAGTCGCGCATCCAGACCCCGTCGATCAACGCCGTCTACACCATCTCGCCCACCCTCATCAACGAAGTCACCTTCGGCATCAACCACTGGGATGAGCCCGGCGGACCGGTGAGCGACGCGGAAAATGCCAAAATCCAGCGCTCCACTTACAACCTCAACGGTCTCGGACAGTGGTACCCGTCGGCCAACTCGAACAACGTGATCCCGATCATGAGCTTCGGCGATGTCCCGTCGGCGGCCGGCTACTCCTATGACGCCCGCGCCCCGATCAACGGCGCAACCACCAAGTTCACCTTTTCCGACAGCGTGACCAAGGTCCTCGGCCTGCATACCCTGAAGGCCGGCGTCAGCATCGAGCGCACCCGGATGTGGAAGGGCAACCCCGGCACGGCCTATTCCGGCAACTTCGCCTTCGCCAAGGACGTGAACAACCCGCTCGACACCGGCTACGGTTACTCCAACGCCGTCCAGGGCGTCTTCGACACTTACACGGAAAGCTCGGCCCGCAACGCGGCCGACTACCGCGAGTCCTCCTTCGAGGAGTACGTCCAGGATTCCTGGAAGGTCACCAAGCGCTTTACCTTGGAATTGGGCCTGCGTTTCACCACGCGTATCCCGTGGCGCCAGCGGAAGAACCTGATGGCCGGCTTCAACCCCGGTTCATGGGATCCAAAGTCGGCCCCGGTGCTTTTCAACCCCGGAATCAACAGCTCCGGTGTGCGTGTGGCTGTCAATCCAGCCACCGGCGCGCAACTCCCGGCCGTATATATCGGCGGCATCGTTCCAGGCGTGGGCAATCCGGTGGACGGCATCATCATTGCCGGCCAGCCCGGTGTGCCGCTTGGACTGACCAACGGCTCGTCGTTCGACATCGGTCCGCGCTTCGGCTTTGCGTACGACGTCTTCGGCAACGGCAAGACGGCCCTCCGCGGCGGTTTCGGCATCAGCTACATTCCCACCAGCCAGCCCAGTCTGTGCTGCTCGGGCAGCTTCCAGTCGACGCCCCCGCTGTCTTACACGCCGACCACCTACTACGGCACGCTCAACTCGTTCCTCGGCACCGCCGGGACCCTGTTCCCGTCGAACGTGCTCGGCAACGACGAACACAAGATCGGCTCCACCTATGCGTTCAGCTTGGGCGTCCAGCATGACATCGGCCACTCGATCGTGATCGACATCGCCGCCGTCGGAACCTTGGGACGTCACTTGGAGATGGCGCAGAACCTGAACCAGCTCCCCTACGGCGCCCGGTTCGCGGCCAGCGCGCAGGATCCAACCCTGCCGGGCAAGCCGCTGCCGAACAACTTCCTCGCCCCGTACAAGGGCTATGGCTCGATCACCTTCCTGCAACCGATCGGCACCTCGAGCTACTACTCCCTGCAGACCCAGGCCAACCGCCGCTTCTCGAACGGCATGGAGTTCAAGGCGAACTTCGTGTGGTCGAAGGCGATGGACTACGGTTCGGGCAACGGCAACACCATTGCGACCTACGCGAGCCCCCGCCTGTTGAACTACGGCGAGTCCTCGTACGACCGCACCTTCGTCACGAACATCTCGTGGCTGTATGAACTGCCGGGTTCGAACCACTTCCGGAATCCGGTGGCCAAGACATTCCTTGCGCATTGGAACGTCTCGGGTATCGCAACCTTCGCGGACGGCGCTCCGACCGGCGTCGGCTTCAGCACCGTTTCCGGCGTCGACCTGATCGGCGGCGGCGACGGCCAGCGCGTCAACGTGACCGGCAACCCGCAACTGGGTTACGGCGGACGCAACCAGTACCAATGGTTCAACACTTCCGTGTTCGCGCAACCGGCGCTGGGCTACATCGGCAGCGCGGCCCGCGACGTCTTCCGCGGACCTGGGCAGAACCAGTGGGATCTCTCGGGCTTCAAGAACTTCACGGTGAAGGAACGGTTCGTGTTCCAGCTTCGTGGCGAGTTCTACAACGCCTTCAACCACGCCCAGTGGTCCAGCATCAACAACTCGGCGAAGTTCGACGCGACCGGCAAGCAGGTCAACGCACTGTTCGGGACGGCGACCGCCGACCGCGGACCGCGCGTGATCCAGTTGGCCGTTCGGGTCAACTTCTAGTCCGATTCGAGTAAACCGGAAGGGGGTGGTGCGGCGTAGGCCGTGCCACCCCCTTTTTGCACTTCCTTGCGGTCGTGCCGCTGCGGAATCAGCATGTTGCCGCGCCACGACCGTAAGGGAGCGCGCCGTGTATGCTGGTGGAGACAGTGTTTTCATGGGGGATTCGATTCTCGTCCACAAGACTGCACTCCGCAGCCGCTGGCCGCACTCTGCGCGATTGACTACGATGGAATCAGTGTTCGCCCGCGTATTTCTTGCCGCCTTGGTCTCCGTGATCGCAGTCGATGCGCAATCGCTGCTGCCGGTCGATGTCGCGTCATCCTTCGCCTTGTCCGGCGAGTCGGCTGCGGATTTGGTGTCCGCGCAAGGACCCGGTTTCAACAGCGCCATCCGTTTTTCCACCCTGCTGCCCGGACGCGCCATCGCTGATTCGTCCGCATCCTGGTCGAACACGGCCACGGTACACGGCGGAGACCGCCTCACACTGACCCTCTGGGTCCGCAAAGTGGCACCGGAAGATTTCTACAATGTCCGGGCCACGGTCGCCGTCGAATCCGACGGCGGGGATTCCCTGCTCGACACCGTATTTCCCTGCAACCTGGGCACGTGGGCGAAGTACTCCTTCCCGCTGGCCGCCCCGCGCGACTATGATGCGGGTACACTCCGGCTTGTCTTCCGCCACGGCCTCGGGCCCCAGACCTATGAAATCGGCGGACTGCAATGGACCGACCAAGGCCAGCCCGTGGCGCCTCCCCAGCCGGTCGGCTCGCTGATTCCGACCGACAGCGCCCGCACCTACGGGGCATACTTCGACACTTCCGTGGGCGGCGGCTCGGCGCGCGTGGTTCCCGGTGGTGGTCCGGCAGGCGGCGATGCGATCCAAGTCCAAGTCAACGGCACTTCCCCCAACATCTACAATGCCCAGCTCGGCTGGCCCACCAGCAGCGCCGTCAACAAGAACGACGCGGTCCTGCTCAGCTTCCGGGCCCGGCTGCTCAAAGGTTCCGACACTGGTATCCAGGGGCAAATCGTATTCGAGCGCAACGGCGACCCATACGACAAGTCCGTCACCTTCACCTACCCGGTCGCCACTGCCGACTGGCAATTGCTCCAAGTCCCCTTCCGCGCCAACGACAACTTCCAACCCGGCAAAGCGCACCTCCAATTCCAGTTCGCCGCAGGCCCCCAGATCTTCGAGATTGCGGACGTTTCGCTCCAGAACTACGGGCCCGTTTCCAATCTGACGAGCCTGCCCAACCACTCCGCGTTCCGGATCGACAATGTGCAGCAACAGATCCTCGACGACGCGCGGAAGCGGATCGAAACTGTCCGCAGAGTCCCCGTCACCGTGGTAGTGGCCGATCCCGACGGCAATCCGGTGCCGAACGTCGAGGTCCGAATCCAGCAACTCCGGCACGCCTTCCGCTTCGGCTCGGCCGTGGTCTCGGGGGGCCTGATGCAATCGGGCCAGGACAATGACATCTACCGCTCCCGCATTGCGAGCCATTTCAACACCTCGGTGTTGGAAAACGACCTCAAGTGGCCGGTTTGGGAATGCGGCAACTGCAAGCCCGGGTTCGACCAGTCCCAAACCCGCAGTGGCATCCAATGGCTGCTAGACCGGGGCATCCCCGTCCGCGGCCACAACCTCATCTGGCCCTCGTTCCGCAACATGCCCAACGACATCCAGAAACTGACTGGCGACGCCCTCCGTTCCCGCATCAACAACCACTTTCAAAATGTGCTGACGGACCCCGGCACCAACGGCACGCTCTACCAATGGGACGTGGTCAACGAGCCGTTCGACAACTTCGATGTTCAAGGCCGCATTGATGGAGTTTCCGGTGTCGCGCCCAGCCAAGGCCTGTTGGGCAACAATGAGCTTCTGGACTGGTACCGCCAGGCCCGGGCCGTTGACCCCGCCGCAAAGCTCTTCCTGAACGACTACAGCAACGTCGAAACCTCAACTCCCGGCCAGCACGAGGACTACACCGTCAAGTTCATCGAATGGATGCAGCTGAACAATGCGGCACTGGACGGCATCGGCATCCAGGCCCATTTCGGCGGCAGCCAGTCGATGTCGCGCATCCAGGCGGTCTTCGACCGGTTCGCCCGCTTCGGCCTCCCGCTCGACATCACCGAGTTCGACTTCAACTCGAACGAGGAGTCGGCCCAAGCCTCCTTCACGCGCGACTTCATGACACTCGTCTTCAGCCGTCCGGAATTCAACGATTTCCTGATGTGGGGTTTCTGGGAAGGCCGCCATTGGCTTCCGCAGGGCGCAATGTACACCAAGGACTGGACTTCCAAGCAGAACGCGTTGGTTTACAATCGACTCCTGTTCCAGGAATGGTGGACGAACGGAATCGGGACCACCGGCGACGACGGCCGGTTCACCCTGCCTGCGTTCCTGGGCGACTACCAGATTACGGTAGTGGGCCCGGACGGGCCAGTTACACGCGTGGTGGCTGCGGGCGACCTCGCTACCGTCCCGTTCACCTTGGCCGTGAAATAGGCCCGGACTGTCGGGCGGATGAAGAAACGCAGCGGATCCCATCACCCCCAACCCCCGCTATCATATAAATAATGACCGAAGCCGAGCTGTTGGACCACATCCGCAAACAACGGCAAGGCCGGACCAGCCTCAAAAACCTCTTCCGCGACTTCCGCCTGCGCAACGCCGAGGAGCGAGACAGCCTCGAATCCATGCTCGACAACCTGGCTGCGCGCGGCGACGTCCTCGAACTCAACGCCGGCCACTACGCCGCCACCTCCGCGGGCAACGAATTCGCCGCCGGCCGGGTCAGCGTCCACCGCGAGGGCTTTGGCTTCCTCGTCCCCGACCGCCCCATCCCCGGCATGTCCGGCGACGTCTACCTCGGCCGCGACGCCCTCAACGGTGCCATGCACGGCGACCGCGCAGTCGTCCGCCTCGAGCGCGTACAATCCAACCGCGGCCCTGCCGGACGGGTCGAAGGCCGGGTTGAGGGACAGGTTATCCGCGTCCTCCGCCGTGCCCACCCCACCGTGGTCGGCGAATTCCGCATCACCCGGCGCGGCATGTGGGTCGTCCCCCACGACGAGCGCATCAAGGACTGGATCGAAATCCCTCTCGAAATGGCCATCCCCGAGGCCGCCCCGGAGCAGGACCGCATCGGCGTCAAGGCCATCGAGATCAACGATCCCGCCGACCTCGACGGCATGATCGTCAACGCCGAAGTTCTCGAATACGGCAACGGCGGCGACCGCCACCATGACGGCAACCCGGTCGGCCGCGTGGTCGAGGTTCTCGGCCACCCCGACGACTTCGGCATCGACGTCGAAATCGTCATCCGCAAACACCACCTGCCGCATCGGTTTCCGGTTGAGGTCCTCGAACAGGCTCGCCGCATCGAGTCGACGGTCGCAGCCGAAGAGATTCGCGGTCGCCGCGACTTCCGCGATCTCCCGATCGTCACCATCGACGGCGAAACGGCCCGCGATTTCGACGACGCTGTCTTGGTCGACAAGCTCGACAACGGCCATTTTGCCCTCCAGGTCCACATTGCCGACGTCAGCCACTACGTAAAACCCGGCAGCCCCATCGACACCGAGGCGCGTCTGCGAGGCACCAGCGTCTACTTCCCCGACCGCGCCGTGCCCATGCTGCCGCACGAGCTATCGACCAACATCTGCTCGCTTGTGCCGCACGAGGACCGGCTCGTGATGTCGGCGCTGATCGAACTGGACCATCAGGGCGAGATCCTCGGCGTGGAATTCTGCAAGGGCGTCATCCGCTCCGCCGAGCGCATGACCTACACCAACGTTTTCAAGGTCCTGCAGGGCGACCCCGAGATGGTCGAGCGCTACGCCGCCTTCGTGGAACGCTTCCAGACCATGCAGGAACTGGCGGAAATCCTGACGAGGAAGCGCTACCGTCGTGGCTCCATCGACTTCGACCTCCCCGAAGCGCAAATCGAGTTCGACGAGTTCGGCGAAATGACCGGCATCGGGCGCGGAGCCCGCAACATCGCGCACCGGATCATTGAGGAGTTCATGCTGACGGCGAACGAGGCGGTCGCCGAGCATTTGGAAAACACCCACCTCCCCGCCATCTACCGCACCCACGACGAGCCGGACCCCAAGCGCGTGCTCGAATTCGAGGAGATTGCGATCCAGTTCGGCTATTCGCTCGGCATCGGCGCGGTGCCGGTGACCAAGGTCCGCTACAAGGAGAAGAAGGCGGAGGGGCGGAAGGTCTATAAGGATATCGTGCTGCCGTCGGCGAATCCGGTGCCGTCGAAGGCGTACCAGCGGCTGGTGGCGAAGATCGCGGGTAAGCCGGAGGAGCGGATTCTGAGCTTCCTGATGTTGCGGTCGCTGCGCCAGGCCCGGTATACGGCGGACAACTCGGGCCACTACGCGCTGGCCGCCAGCCACTATACGCACTTCACCTCGCCGATCCGCCGTTATCCGGATTTGATCGTCCACCGGCTGCTGGCGGCGTCGTTGGAGCACAAAACGTATTCGAATGATGGCGAAATCAAGGCCATCGCGGAGGATTGCTCCATCAATGAGCGCCGCGCCGCCGACGCCGAGCGCGAACTGGTGGCATGGAAAAAGGCCAAGTTCATGGAGAGTCGGTTGGGCGAGCAGTTCGACGGCCTGATCATCTCGACTGCCCGGTACGGGGCCTTCGTCGAACTGGTGGACCTGTTCGTGGAAGGTCTGATCCCCATCGACACCCTGCCGGACGACCACTACATCTACCACGAAAACGTGCGCAAGATCATCGGCCAGCGGACGCGGCGGGAGTTTTCGATAGGGGACCGGGTGAAGGTGACGCTGGACCGTTGCGATCCGTTGGATCGGAAGCTACAGTTCTCCATCGTGGAACCCCCGAGGAAGAAAAAGAAGGGCAAGTACTTTCAGCCTTTGGCATAACTGGATGCCTGTGCCCCCCTCCCTTGGGGTGTCGTTTCGGTAGCCCACTGATTCTTCAGAGCCGCGACCGCGAGGGAGCGTTGTTTTCCGTCCAACAACCACAATTCCCTGCTATCATCATCAAGTCGCCGCGATACAACCTGCGACCCTCGAAAGGAACCACATGAAACAGAAATCCCTTATCTTGTTCGCCATCCTCGTCGTCGCAGCCGCCGCGCTCTACCGCTGGAGCGGCCGCCACGTCGAACTCACCGTCACCGACGACACCGAAAATGTCGAAGCCGCAGGACCCACCGGCGTCTGGACCGACCCGGCCACGCGACTCATGTGGCAGGCCCGCGACAACGGCTACGACATCGACCAGAAGGACTCGAAGATCTTCTGCACCAACACCCGCGTCGGTGGATTCAGCGACTGGCGCGTCCCCACCATCGACGAACTCAAGAGCGTCTACTACATCGGCGACAACGATTACGGCTACCGCATCAAGGGCAACATCAAGCTCACGGGGCTGTACCAATGGAGTTCGGAGGCTGGCCTGGACCTCTACTTCCACTCGGGCGAGTCCAACCAGTACCGCTACTACGACGGCAGGGTGCTTTGCGTGCGTCCTGCCGGAAAATGATGGGCGCTTCGGTTATTCGGCGATTTGTCCCAGCCGGGACCATAGCGCGACGCAAATCGCGACAAATCGTCCTCCGGGAGCGTGCATAATGGTCTCAAGCATGACTGCGACCCTAGCCATGTCAGGACCTGATTTCGACGCCCTACCCTACGAGGAGGGCCGCCGGTGGGAGCTTCTCGACGGTACTTTGATTGCAACTCCCAGCCCAACGCTGAAGCACCAAAAGATCGTCTTCGCGATCCAATCCTTATTGCTCCCATACTTGGGGGATGACGCCGAGGTTTCGTGGTCCATCGAGTTTGCCCTCTGCGACAACACCCGTCTCCGGCCCGATGTGTGCGTGCTGCTCCCCGCGACAGCCCGACAGGTGGATCCCGACCGAGTCCCGATTCCGCTTGCGCCCGACCTAGCCATCGAAGTCATTTCCCCCACGGAACGCCCTTCCGAAAGTCTCGAAAAGGTCCGCACCTACCTCCGGCACGGCGTAGCCGAGGCTTGGCAAGTCTACCCGAAGTCCCGCACCGTCGAAATCCATTGGGGCACCGGCACCGCGACATTCGGCGCAGCCGACACGCTCTCGACCCCGCTCCTGCCCGGTTTCACCCCCACCGTCGCCTCGCTCTTCGATTAGCGCATTTTCTGCCAGAGCACGTTGCATCCGATACGGCCCGATGCTAATATCATCCGTATGGCAACCGTAAAAAAGACTTGGCTGATCGACGCCGACTTGATCCGCGACGCCAGGCGCATCTCCGGAGCCCGCACGGAGACCGAAACGGTGACCCGGGCGCTCCGCGATATCCTGATTCGCGACGAGATCGACCGAGCCTTTGAACGCAACAGTGCGATCTTGGCTGAGTTGGAGGTGGTCTTCCCCGACCCTGATCCGACCCCGGCACTGCTGTGAAGATCGTTCCCGACTCCAACGTCTGGATCGGCTTTTTCCGCAATCCCGCCGGGAGAATCGCGTTCGAGTCCGCATATGGTCGTCCTCTCCTTTATATGAGTGCGGTGGTTGTTTTGGAACTCGCGTCCGGTTGCAGAACGCGCCGCCACCGGGATGCCTTGGACGACCTTGTCAAGCCATTTGAAAAGGCCGGACGAATCCTGACGCCGGATCTCTCGACCTTCCGCGATGCTGGTCTTGTGCTGGCCAAGCTCGGTGAAGACGGAATCGGAACCCAGCATCGGCGCCAGCTTGTAAACGATGTGCTCATTGCCGTTACGGCCGCGCGGAATGGGGCGGTCGTGGTAACCGCGAACTCGCGGGACTTCGCCCTTATCGCCAGGCACTCGCCCGTCCTCTGGACGCCGCCGTCTTGACTCTGATGGTCCGGCGACGGGTTCCGGCGAAGTCTACTTGGCGACCTCCGCAAACATCGCGCGGTATCCCAACTGCTGCTTCACCACATCCCGGGGGTACGAAATCGTCACCGCCGCCACGTTCCCCTTGTCGTCAAACCGTGCCGAAAGCTCCGAATTAACCCCCGCAAAATACGTCGGCAGGTTCAACTTCTGGTAGCGCTCCACCACTTCATCTCGCAGTTTCGGATCGAAATGGACGCCATACCGGTCCATCAATCCCTTGATGGCGTCGTAGTCGCCCTCGGCCTTGATCCGCATCAGCTCCGCCAGCAGCATGCGCACACCCTCGCGCATCTTCTTGTAATCCTTCACCGTGACATAAGTCTTGCCGTCCCGCCGCTCCACCGCGATGGCCCCGGTCTTATCCATAATGAACCGCGCGATCAACTGGCGGCACCGTTGGTGGTCCTCCTCGATCACATCACCCTTGGGAATTCCCCGGAGTTGCGTGACCATGACCCGCGCCGCCGAATCATACATCGCCCGCCCAACCTCGTTCGACGACACGACACCCCATTCCTGCAACTTTGGGTCGAACGCGTTCCACAGCGCCATCAGGTCGGCCCGAGCCTCCTCCAGCGCCGAGAAATACTCCTTGAGGTAGAACGACGCCTCCCGCGTAAGTTTCGGACTCAGCTTGCCCGAACCATGCCCGATCACCTCGTGCATCGCGACCAACACCTCCTGCGCCTCCGCCGAGTTTTTGGCCGCCCGCGCCGCCTCCTCCGGTGTGAATGCGAACTCGTTGGTCACTGCCGTGCCGCTGATGTCCATGGCGCGCGTGCTGCCGCTGAACAGAAAGCTCTTCGAGCCGTACTTGGCGCGGATCTCGTCCTCATTGGGGAGGTTGTCGCCGATCGTCGACACGTGGAAGTCGCCGGTTTCCACCGTGGTCTCCACCGCATGCGCGGCGGGCGGCTTCACGCCCTGCTTCTTGTAGGCCGGATCCCACGGGGCCATATCCTCGAAATACTGCGCGTTGCCCGCGATCTTGGAGATCTTCGCGGACAGGGTCTTATCGGTGATGGATACGAAACTCTGCGACGTGCCCTTGGCCCCGCGCGCGTCGCGATAGATTTCGATGAAGCCGTTGGCGAAGTCGACAGGCTCGTCGTCGCCCACCCAGTCGATGCCGAACTGGACCCAGTCGGCGTATTCGCCTGTCTGGTAGTAGCGGATCAGATCGTCCAAAACCTTCTGCTGGGCGGGTTCGGCATACGGGCGCGCCTTGGTGAAGCAGTCGATGGCCTTCTTGAGATAGACCGCATACAGCCCCGGCCGAACCTTCCCGTCCGGCGTTCCGGCGCGATAAACCTGTTCGGAAAGCTTGCCGCTCTCTCTCGCGACCCGGGAGTTCAGCCGGTAGTGCTCGTTGAACCCCTTCAGATCGGCCAGGCTGACACCGAAATAGAAGTTGTTGGCCGAGGACTGCACGATGTCCTTGCCGCCAGCCGGACTCTTGGCGGTCGTCAGTGGCTCGAAGTCGGGGTCGAAGAGGGATTGGCGCAGTGCCTCGGCCTCGGCGACCAAGTCCTTGCGCCCAACCTTTTCAAGTGCCGCCGCGAGTTCGGCGGGCGTGAACTCCGGCAGGAACTTCTGCGCCGTGTTCTCGTTGTGGTTCCCATTGTTGGCCCAGAAAAGCTTGGTGAAGTCGGCAATCTTGGCATACACTGCCGGATCGACGGCGGCCTTGTTGGCAACCACGGCTTCCAGCACGCGCTTCTGTCGCAAGCCGAACCGCGACGTCTGGTCGTAGATGATCGGGTTGATCGCAATCGCCGCCTGCGACAACCAGTACGCCAGCGCCTGCTGCTTCGGCGTCAGGCTGTTAAAGCTGCCCGCCTCCACTTGGACGAAGGCTGTCTTGCCGACGCGCTCGACCAGCGGGGAGGGGGATTGGGCTTGCAGGGCGGTGGCCCCGACGACGAAAAGGAATATTGCGCGCACGTGTTGATTATGGCGCATGGCTGGAAACGGACAAGGGCGGACCGCCTGCGCGATCCGCCCTTTCCTGCAACCAACCGGGTGTAACTGACTAGACCGTGATCCCGGCCTTAACCCACCAAGCCGTCGCGGGCTTCACAGCCTCGTTGACAGCCTCGATGTTCTTCACGCCCTGGGTCGAAAGCCAATCTTCCAACGCTGCCAGACCCTGCTGGCCGTAGATCTTCACGCCGTCGAGCCAAGTCGCCCGACCGCAAAGCACGCCGGAGTAATCCGTGCCGCTCTCCGCCGCGAACTCAAGGTTCTCGATGAAGACTTCGTTCGTCACGCCCGCACTCAAGTAAATGAACGGCTTGGTCGCGACCGACGCGCAATCCCTGAAATGGTCGAGGGCTTCGGCGCGCGTGTAAGCGGCATCTGCCGAACTTTGGCCCTTGAAGCCGCGGCTGCCTTCCACGAAGGCCGGGTTGATCGGCACTTCCACCTTCAGCACGTCCACCTTGTACTGCGGCTTGGAGAACTCGAGCATCGAGCCCTTCACCACGGACGGCTTCTTCTGGGCGTAGGCGAGCGCCTTTTCGTCCGCGCCGTTTTCGTCGTAGCCGACGAATTCGAGGAAGAACGGGATGTCGTAGGCCTCGCACTCGGCACCGATGCGCTCAATGAACGCGTGCTTGATGTCGTTGACGTCCGACGGGGAGTACGGGGTGTAGTAGAGGAGGATCTTGACCGCGTCCGCGCCCATTTCCTTGATCCGCTTGACGGACAGGTGGGGCAGGAGGTCGGGCATCCGGTGCTTGTCGGTGGCTTCGTAGCCGGTCTTCTCGTAGGCCAGCAGGAGGCCGGTGCCCTTGGCGCGAGCTGCGGCTGCCGGTAGGCCCCACTCGGGGTCGAGGAGGATGGCGCTCGCGTGCGGGGTCAGGATCCTGGAGACCGCGACCTTGAACTCCTCCATCATCTGGTCGGTGACTTCGCTCTGCGGGATGCCCTTGGCTGACGCGATACCCTTCGTCAAGCTGCCGCGCTGGTCCATGGCGGCGGCCGCGATCACGCCCGCGCTGTTCGACAGCGCCTTCATGTGCTGCAGTTTTCCTGCGGAAAGACTCATCTGTGCTCCTTGGAGTATGTGAACGGAAATGTCATTATCCCATGCCGGGTCCCATGCCGACTGGCTGGTCGGCCGCGGCGGGTCCCGCCACCCGGCCCGCCGCAGCGCGTCCGCCTCGTTTTCCGCAATGTGTTCCATTTTGGGACGAATATTTCGTGTTACCATCAGAGCATGGTCTTCCTGAAAGTTCTGGGAAGGCTTGGGCGCGCTGGCCTATCGGCAGCGCTGTTCCCAATGTGCGTGCCGCAAATGGCCTCCGCTACCTTCTTCAGCCAACTGCAAGGCATCAACGCCTCCGACAACAGCAGCAACTACAACATCCTGTTCTCCGGCACCAGCAGCCACACCATGCAGGTTACAAACGTGGCGGTAAACGGAAACATCGGTGTTGCCGGGACCGGAAACCTCTCGTTCTCCGGCCCCGGCACCATCAATGGAAGCATCTCCTTCGCGGCATCCAGCATCGGCCAGTATGCGAGCACGAACGTTGCCAACATCGGTCCGAGCTCCGTCAGTTACGGCGTGTCGAACCTGTCGGTCGATCTGACCGACTTGACGTCACTTTCCGCCACCTTGGCTGGTCGAAGCGGAACCACCCTCTCGATTAACGGCACCCAGACCGTGGCCGCAAACACCGGCGCGCTCGATTCGAGCGGGAACTTCCTATTCAACGTGGGGAGCAACTTCTCGGAGTCCAATGGCCAAGTTCTCACCATCAACGGCACCGGTTTGAGCAGCAACCAGACCGTTGTCTTCAACCTCAACGCCAACACCACCTTGGGCGGCTCCGTGACGCTGATCAACCTGAACTCGGACCAAGTGGTTTTCAACGTGACAGGCGGAAAGTCGGTAACCCTAAGCACCAACACCAGCGGCTACCCTTCAGTCGAGTGGCAGGGCATCATATTGGATACCGGCGGGGCGATTTCAGTCAGCAACTCCAATTTCGCCGGGCGACTCTACGGCGGGGGCGCAAACGACATGCCCATCGTGACAAACAGCAACCTGTCGGCTCCGTCGGTAATGTCAGCGACGCCCGAGCCCTCTTCGGCGCTTTTGGTGGTTGCCGGGATGTTCGCCGCCTCGAGGTGGAGGCAACGGGCCAAGCCTATTTAACCCTTGGCAGGTCTGCGGCGCGCCGGTGGAACCGCTGGGCGGCACCAGCGTCCCGCAGAATTTGGGCCTTCAGGGCTTCCGGACTATCGAACTTCCGTTCCCCGCGCACACGCGCCAGGAATTCGACTTCGATGCGCTCCGGCGCGTCAGCTTGGAATAGCGCCGGGGGCGGATCGAGCAGGTAGGTCTCGACCGTCAGCCCCCCGTCGCCAAAAGTGGGTCTGTAGCCGACGTTGGTGATCGACGCCCAGCGGGTGTTGGTCGCCTCGTCGCGCGTCCGCGTCACATAGACACCCGTGGCCGGGAGCAATTCGTTCTCGGCTGCGAGGTTGAGGGTCGGAACCGTCAGCTTGCGGCCGATCCCGCGTCCGTGGACCACCAGACCTTCCAGCGCGAACGGTGCCAGCATCATGCGCCGCGCCCGCGACACCTTGCCGGACGCAATCAATGCCCGGATCGCGGTACTGCTGGCGCGGATTCCGGCCGTCCCGATTTCCTCGACCGGCAGGACCTCGAACCCGTGCGCCCGCAATGTTGCGACGTCGCCGGACTGCTTGTACCCGAAGCGGAAGTCCCCGCCCACCATGATGCAGCGTGCGTGCAAGGTATCGGCCAGAATCGCTTGGCAGAAGTGGCCAGGCGTCCAAGAGGCGAACTCCAATGTGAACGGTTGCACCAGCACAGCCTCGATGCCGACCTCGGCAAACCGTCCCAACCGTTGGTCCAGTGTCGCGATCAGCTTCGGTGCCCGTTCGGGTGCCAGCAACCGCGCCGGATGGGGATGGAATGTCAGGACGGTCGGTACGCAGCCCCGTTCCCGGGCCAACGCCACAACACGGCGCAGGATCTCCCGGTGCCCCACATGCAGTCCGTCGAAATTCCCAATGGCCACCACCGAAGGCCCGAACCCTGCCGGAACCTCGCCCGGCGCGCGGAAGACTGTCATGCCTCTCCCATGTCCAGAATCAGCCCGTCGTAGGCGAGGAAAATGCCCTCCGGTAGCGCAGCCTCGCCCGCCACATGGCCCACGTCATGGCACATGTGCGTGAAGTACGTCCGTTTGGCCCCCACACGCTGCGCCGTGGCAATGGACTGGGCCACGGTGGAGTGCGTCGGATGCGGCTTGTACCGGAGTGCGTCCAGAAACAGAACGTCCAAGCCCGCCAGTTTCTCCAGAGACGATTCCGGGATCTCTCCGTGATCCGTCAAGTACGCCAGCTTGCCGATCCGGAACCCGTAGACCTCGGTGCGTCCATGGCGCAGCGGAACGGGCTCGAACCGGAGACCGAGCACGTCGAAGGGCTGTTCCGTGATCAGATTGACCTCAAGTTTTGGCACCACCGATTCGTGCGGGCGTTCGTCGAACACGTAATCAAAGATGCGGCGGACAGTTTCGAACACGGATTCTGTGAGGTAGATCGGGATGTGCTGCTTCTGCCGGTAATTGAAGGGGCGGACATCGTCCAAGCCGAGGATGTGGTCCGCGTGGGCGTGGGTAAATACAACCGCGTCCAATCGGTGCAGCCCGCTACGCAGTGCCTGGGTGCGGAAGTCCGGCGTCGTGTCGATTACGATGCGACGTTCGCCGTAGCTGAGCAGGATCGACGGGCGGAGCCGCTTGTCGCGCGGGTCGGCGGACAGACACACAGCGCAATCGCACCCGATCGTAGGCACACCCGAACTGGTGCCCGAGCCCAGAACTGTAACCCGAAGATTCTCCACGACTTCCTGCCGACTTACAGAAGGAACGGCTTGGACGCGGGGGCCTTGGCGTCCTGTTCCACGGCCTGTACGAATCGGAAGCGCAACTCGGCGAGGGTGCTGTCGAGCGCCTTTTCCTCTTCGTCGGTCAGGTTGCCCTTGGTCTTAATCTGGAGCATCGCCAGGAGGTCGATGTTGTGGCGGGCCAACTCCAGATCGGCGTCGCCAGCCTCGGCCATGGGCAGGATGCCGAGGTTCAACTCTGCCTGGAGGCGGAGAGAGTACACCAGAAAATCAAAATCCGCCGGCGGCAGTACCGGCGGTGCGCCGTCTTGATCGCCGAACTGACCGTCGTATGCGTCCATCATTCTTTACCAGTCTACCCCGCGCTCCTTCCCGCAGGCTGGATGCTACCCTGAAATCTCCTATGGAGCAAACGAGCCGCGACCCGCTCGGCGTACAGGCAGAAGCAGTGGCAAGTGATCGACGCGGCGGGCCGTTTGCGGTCCCGAAAGAGTCCACAGGCCAAAAGTTCCAGCAGTTGGTCGACATCATGGCCAAGCTGCGCGCCCCCGACGGCTGCCCGTGGGACCGCGAACAGTCCTTCGACTCCATCAAGAAGTACACCCTTGAAGAGACCTACGAGGTCCTGGACGCCATCGACCGCCGCGACTGGGAAAACTTGGCCGAGGAACTGGGCGATTTCATGCTCCAGGCCGTCTTCTACGCCCAGATGGCGTCAGAGGAAGGCCGCTTCGGCATTGATGATTCCCTCGACGCCATCAACCAGAAACTGATCCGCCGCCATCCGCACGTGTTCGGCACGGCATCGGCGTCAACCGGCGACGAGGTCCTGAAACAGTGGAACGAGATCAAGGCCGAAGAGAAGAAGGGCAAGTTAGAAGCTACGAAAGGGCTGCTGTCGGCAGTGCCGCGCGCCTTGCCCGCGTTGGTCGAGGCTCAGCAGATCACCTCGCGCGCCGCGACGGTCGGCTTTGACTGGTCGAACGCCGAACAGGTCCTCGATAAACTCAAAGAGGAACTGGTCGAGTTCGAGGAAGCCCGGCAAACCGCCGTCCACGACCGGATCGAGGACGAGCTGGGCGACATGCTTTTCGTTCTCGTGAACTTGGCGCGGTTCGTGAAGGTGGATCCCGAACAGGCACTGCGCCGGACCAACGCAAAGTTCCGGGAGCGGTTCGGCTACATCGAGGAAAAACTGACCGAGCGCGGCGCGGAAGTCAAAGGGACCCCCATCGACGAATTGGAAATGCTATGGCAGGAAGCGAAAAGGAAACCATAAGGATAGCGCCGCTGACCACCGACGCGGAGTTCCGCGCCGTGGTCCAGTTGCAGCGCACGATCTGGGGCTTTTCCGAAACCGATCTTCTGCCTGTCCGCTTCTTCGTGGTCGCGAGCAAGGTCGGCGGGAGCATCCTGGGCGCGTTCGACCGCGACCAACTGGTCGCGTTCTGCCTCGCGATCCCCGCCATCAAGCCCGGCGGCCATCCATTCCTGCACAGCAACATGCTGGGCGTGCTGGCGGAATACCGTGACTTCGGCCTCGGACGGCGGTTGAAGCTGAGGCAGCGGGAAGACGCGCTCGAAGCGGGGATTCCCTTGATCGAATGGACGTTCGACCCCCTCGAGCTCAAGAACGCATACTTCAACCTCGAACGGTTGGGGGCCATTGTGCGGCGGCACGTGCGCAACCAGTACGGCATTTCCACCAGCCACCTCCATGGCGGCATCCCCACGGACCGGCTCACGGCTGAGTGGTGGGTCGGCTCGGAACGGGCCACCAAGCTCTGCGCCAAGGAGCCGTTCGAGAACCCGCCGATTGCCGAACGCATCCCCGTCCCGACCGGAATAGCCGCCCTGCGCTCCACCGATCCCGCCCGCGTACGCGCCGTCCAGGAGGAGTTGGCGGACCGATTCCAATCGGCATTCCGGCGCGGCCTGACCGTGGTCGGCCTGTCGCGCGGCGACGAACACAGCGACTACCTGCTGGCCGAACTGCCGTAGCCTGTCTTGCTGTGTCTTCTTGGAGTGCTCGGCGTCTTCACTTGGCGCACTTTGCGCGAACCGTCCGTGTTCTTCTCGCCGTTGGACCCTCTGGCCTATCGCGAAACCCATTCACAACTTTTTTCACCCAGTTTTCCCTACCTTTTCAATCACTTGCAAAAGTGACAGTTCGGAATCGCCTCTTGATCGCGTAGGATCGGACCGGTCACGAACGCACATGACAAACACAAACATCCCGGACGCCACCCAGTTGGCCGCCCTCTTCACCCGTGAAATTGCCCGCTGCGTCGCCCGCATTCAGGAATGCGAGGCCCGCGAAGCCGCCCTCGGTCCCGATTACGATCCCAAGGTCCGCACCGCCATCGACCGTGATCGGGACCGCGCCTTTATCTCACTCCGCCGCGCCATGAAAGCGCTGAAGGAACTGCCGGTCGAGATCCCCGAAGCCGTTGCTGTCGAAACCGTCCAGCCGGAGAGACTGGCGGAAGTGATCCCGATGCCCCAGATCGCCCGCAACGCACCCTGTCCCTGCAAGTCCGGCGAGAAATACAAGCGCTGTTGCGGACGCTTCGCACCTCCGCTCTCCGGCAATTTCCGATCCTCCCAGCCACGGGCGGCCTGAAAACCACACAACTGGTGGAACGCGGCCACCCTGGTGGTGGAGGGCGACCGGACTCTGCCCCAGTCTCTTCCGTAAAGCCAATGTAATCAATGCGTTAAGGTTTGGCCAGAGCCGTGCATTCTAGTTGTGCGCAGCCTGAAAGGAGGCTACACCAAATGAAACGCACAATCGAGACTCTCCTGAAGAAAACCGCAACCGCGGCGCTGCTCGCCGCCACGATGCTGGTCGCAATCCCCGCCAACACCTTCGCCGCCGAGCGGTTCGGAGGCCGTGAGGGTGGTCGCTACTCAGCCCCGGCCAACCGTGGCCATGTTGAGGCCTATCGCGGCGGCTACGGCTACCGCGCTCCCGCCGTCGTCGTCCGCCCCGAAGTTCGAGGCTACCGCCCCGGTGTCTACCTGGGTTTCGGGACGGGCTACGCACCGGGCTACTACGCCCCGGCGCCCCGCGCCTGCGGCTTCTACGACCGCCGGGGTTACTGGCATGTCGACCCCTACTGCGCTGACGACGGCTACTACGGCTACCCCCGGTAGCGCCAGCCAGTGATCCGTCTCAACGGGCCCGGTACCCCTCCCGGGCCCGCACCGTCACATCCTTCCCCGCCACCTCGACCGCAATCTTTCGGAACGACCCGTCCCGTTCCCCCCGTTTCGGCACATACGCCAGCACGTAATACTCGCGCCCGTCCTCGATCGCCGTCCGCAGGTTCTTCAGCACGTCGTTGGTCTGGTGGAAGTAGATCCCGCCCGTCGCCACAGCCAGTTGCGACATCCCGCTGCCATTCTGAAACTCCACGGACGATTGCCGCCTGTCCAGCTCCGTCAGCATCGACCCGCCCCGGTTCCGCGCCGCGCTGCCGCCCGCGCCAGCGTTGCTCGCGTCCGACGACCCGCCGCCCGAAAAGCCCGGAACGTAGACACCGCGTGAGTCAATCGAGTGGATCGTGATATTCCGCTTCACCGCCACCTCGAGCGCATCGAGCAGCGCCGGTTCCATCCGGTCGGTCGTCGGAAACTTGAATTCCGGATAGTTGGGCAGGTACGCCCCGGCGACGCTGTAGAACTCCGCGCCCGGCTGCAGGCTGAAGCCGTCGGAAATCAGCACCAGCGTGCGGTCTGTCGGCACTCTTCCCAACTCCCCCAGCAGCGCCTTCAGTCCCAGCAGGAATTCGCGACCCATGACCGCTGTCTGCTCCGCATGGGCGTTCACCTCCTGGTGGAGATCCTGGCGTTCGGGATAGCAGACCGCCGTCTTGGCCGACGGGCCGCACGGGCACTTTCGGCAGAACTGCTCCATGCGAAGCCGCATGTTATTAATTTCAATCGCCATCGCCTGCGCGTCTGCCCCGTGGAAGACGCTGGCGAAACTCTGGCTTTGAATTTTCGAAAGGATCGCCGCCGGGTCCGGCGTCGCCGTTTGGATCACCCGGAGCTGCCGCCCCAAATCGACCAACACGAATTGCGCCCCGGTGTCCTTCTCCTTCCGGAAGATGGCCTCCAGCGCGTCCCGCACCCGCCCGAAATTGGCGAACGTGGAATGCAGGGTGTCGAAGCAGAGCACGTACGTCCGACCCGGTGCCTTCCCCGCCGCAGGCGTCACCACGGTTTCGGACGCACCCGCCACCGACGGAACCTTTTCCGGGTCCACCGTCATCCCCGACGTCTCGGTCCCGAAGGCGACAATGTCCTGCTGGACCCCGTCCTCGAAGACCCGGAAATCCGACGCCTTAAGCCCCGGAATATGGTGTCCCTTCTTGTCAGCCACCACAACCGGCACCACCACCTGCTGGACATCGACCCGGATAGTCTCTTGACCGCCGAGGGGCAGCACGGTGGCCAGCGCCAATAGCAGAATTGGGATTGATTTTTCCACCAGAACTTCCAGCGTCACGGCACGTATGCCGCAACACCCTTCGCCTTCTCCGAGAAATACGCGGCCAGCGGGCTTTCGCCGAGCGCCTTCAATCCCGACACCACCATTGCCGCGTTCAACTCCGCCCCGACCCGGCTCGTATGCGTGTGTGGATCCGCAAACATCGGCTCGACCTTCTCCGTCCCGAGCCCGTCGTACTGGCGGGCGATAATCTCGTTCAGATCTAGAAACGGCGTCTTCTCTTGGCGTGCTACCTCGGCGGCCCACTTGCCGAAGGTTTCGGAGTCGCGCGAGATTTTGCCATCCTTCCAAATCTTCCTTGGCACCAGCGAACAGACGATCGGCACCGCCCCTTTCGCGCGCGCCTCGGCGATGTACTGGCGCAGGTACCAACCGTAGGTGTGGACGATTTCTTTCGTTCCATCCTTGTTCACCACCTCGCCCGTCTCCGGCCCGGTGCCCTTGAGCGACACCCGGTAGCCCTGCGGACCGTCCAGCGCTCCGCTGTCGTTGTGGCCGAACTGCATCACCACGTAGTCGCCCGGTCTTACCATCTCCAGCGCCTTTTCCCAATAGATTCCGGTGTAGAACGTGCGACTGCTGAGTCCCCCGACCGCCCGGTTGACCACGTTAACCTTCCCCGCGTCGAAGAAGTCGAAGATCGGTTCGCCCCAGCCCCATTGGCCGCCAGCGCCGTCTCCGTGGCCGTTGCGGACGGTGGAATCGCCGATCAGGAACAGCGTTGGCAGCTTGGAATCCGCCGGTGTGGGCAAATGCAGATTCGCCAGCGACACCGCCGCCGAGATCGCGTCGCCCTTGGCCGAAACCCACGCGACCGTCGCGGACTTGATTCCCTTCAGGGCCGCGACCACGAGCCGCGCGTTCACGTCCGCTCCCTCGGGGCTGGTGTGCGTGTGGTCGACCGGGAAGAATTCACTGACCCTCTTCTCCCCCAGCTTCTCAAAGTAGTCGGCGTCGATGCTGCTGAAGTCGGCGAAGGGGACCTTCGCCGACTTCGCGACGGCCAGCGACCACTTGCCGAACTGTCCCAATTCCCGTTCGATGCGACCGTTCTTCCAGATGTTACGGACCGTCGGCGAGAGCAGGATGGCGTGAGCCTTCTTCGCCTTGACGTCGGCGATGAAATGGTGGAGGTACCAGCCGAAGGTGTGGACGGTGTCGGTGTGGCCGTCGGGCATGACGACGTTGACCGTTTCGTCGCCGAGGCCGGGGAGGTCGCCCCGGAATGGGGCCTTGTCCGGCGCGCCGCCGTCGTTGTGCCCGAATTGGATGATGACGTAATCACCGGGCTTGAGGTCCGCGGCGACCTTGTCCCAGAGGCCTTCGCCCAGAAAAGTGCGGGCGCTCCGCCCGGCGCGGGCGCGGTTGACGACGTTGACTTTGGCGGAGTCGAAGTAGTCGGCGAAGGGATCCCCCCAGCCTTTTCGACCGGTGTTGTTGGCCGTGGAGTCGCCGACGACCCAGAGGGTGGGGAGAGCGGGGTTCGGGGTCTGGGCCAAAGCACCCGAGGTTAGGGCGGAAGCCGCGACGGCAAGAAGGACGATGGGTCTCACAGCCGGATCGTATCATGCGGCAGTGGTAAGCCCGACTACCGAATGAACGTGATGTCGAAGCGTCCGGTCTTGGCAATCGCGTCCAACTCGTGGTGGTCGGCGGTGACGAAGGTGCCGCCCAGTTCCGACGCCAAGGTGAGGCCGAAGCAGTCAGCCAAGGAAATTCGACGGAACTCCGATTTGAGCTTGGAGGCGGCGCGGCAGAAGTCTGGAGACAGGTCGTCGCGCCTTCGAATGCCAGCTTCAGCAATGTCCCTTAAGATCCGATCCGCGAACGACTCCGGAACATGTCAAGCACTTTGAGACACCCCGAAGCCGAATTTACTGAGTATTGTTGTCCGGGGTCTTTGGTCTATTGATCCAGGCCTCCCTGGGAACGGGTGGTGGTTGGGGCGGACGGCGGACGAAGCGTTCGGGATG
>CAIVPR010000020.1 GCA_903907865.1 uncultured Acidobacteriia bacterium | reverse complement strand
GACCTCTGGCTCCTCTCGATGCCCAACGGCCGCCGCGGCTTCTTCTTCGAGACCTGGACCTACGGCACCAATTGGACCCGCTTCAAGGCCCCGGCCACCGATTGCCCCCGCATCTCCCGCGAGTTCCTGGAGGACGAGCGGGGCGAGATCGGAGCAACCCGTTTCCAACAGGAGTACCTATGCGACTTCGTGGAATCCGAAGACGCCGCCTTCAGCCAATTGGTGATCGACGAAGCAATGGACGGCGCCGTCCCCGCCATCAAAATCCCCACCTGACGGACCCGGAGCGTGAAAATGATCTCAATATCGCAGCCGCAACGAAACCTGCACCACCCTCGGCCCGCCGGTCGCGCCGCCGCTAGTCCCAATCGCATTCGAAACCGCCGACGCCAGGGTCTGCGTAATGCGCCCGAAGTTCGCGTTGCTCATATCCGCAATCGGGTTGGCGAAGTTGGTGTGATTCAGCACGTTGAA
This sequence comes from uncultured Acidobacteriia bacterium, assembly GCA_903907865.1. Lineage (GTDB taxonomy): Bacteria > Acidobacteriota > Terriglobia > Bryobacterales > Bryobacteraceae > BOG-234. The sequence continues at coordinate 77,009 of CAIVPR010000020.1, read as the reverse complement.
GAAGTCCGTCCGTACTTCCGCGCCGAGCCGTTCCGTCAGCCGGATGCGTCGCGCGAGAGCCACGTCGAAGTTCACCAGCCCCGGACCGTAATACTGATTGCGACCGGACGTGCCCACCCGTCCCGCCAGCGCCGGGGCAAACCACGCCGTGTCGAACGCCGCGTCGGGATTGCCGTAGTTGGTCGGCAGCGCGCCGGCATGGATGATGTCGGGCCGGTTGCCGCCGTTGGGGCTCACGCCCGCCGTCGCTTGGTTGAAACCGTTGGAATCCGGGTTCCCGCTCACCACCGTGAACGGGGTCCCCGACTGCGCCACAAACATCCCGTACAGCTGCCAGCCCTTGATCGTCACGCCATAAAGACCGACAATCCGGCTGCGCACATCGAACGACGACGGGCCATGCTCCAGACGCAGGTTCGTCGAATCCGGCGGCGCGCCGGTCTCGCCCGGCAGGCTACCCGTCCCGAAGTAAGAGGAGTTGTAATCCATCGACTTGCCCAACGTCCACGAAAGCTCCAAATAGCCCGGTGTGCGCCGACGGGTGCGCGCCGAGAGAACCACTCCGTTGTAGTTGGAATTCCCAACCGACTTCACGATCTGCGCCTGGCCCCACTGCGGATACGGGAAGACCTGCTCGTTGGGCGCGACCGGCCCGCGCTTGGTCGGATCGCGGACGATGACGGTCGGCTGGTTCGCGTCGATGTAGATGCCAAGCCTATGGCCGGAACTCCCCTGGTAGGTGGCGTCGAGGACGACCAACTTGCCGACGGGCTGCTGAATCGCAAGGCTGTAATGCGAGACGTAGGGCATCCGCAAGTTCGGGTCGATACCCTGCAATGTCACGATCCCGCTGGTTGGCGTGCCCGGCCCCTGCTTGCCATAGTTGGAAATCAGCGGAACGTTCTGGTTGTAAGCGAGCGCCCAGCCGAACGCCCCGGGCTGCGTCACGTTAGCCGTCTGGCTGGTTTGCAGGCTGAACGGCGGGGCGAGCGCCATGCTGGTGAGCAGGTTCCCGAACGACTCGTCATAGCCAAGCCGATACCCGGCGCGTACCACCAAGTCGCGACGCGACCAAGCAAGGCCGACCATTGGCGCAAAGTTGTTGCGGTCCGGGAAGATGCCGCTTCGAGGCAGCGACACGGGGGCCGTGGCCAGCTTGATGGCTGTCAAACCGGTCTTGGTGGGATCAATGGAGACCAGTTGGTTGCTGCCACCGATCACAGGGCCGACCCCAGGCACAAAGTTGACCAAACGCCCGTCCCGCTCCACGGAATTGGCGGCGGATTCGTAGCGCACGCCGTAGGTCAACCGGAAGTTGGGGAACAACCGGCGTTCGTCCTGCCAGTAGAAAGCCATCGGCCAGCGCTGCCAGTGCGCGAGGGTGCTGCCGGAGCGGTCGGTCGCCGAGTTGATCAGCCCCTTGGCGAAGTTGGCGAAGCTGGAAAAGGTCAGGGTCCCGCGCGACGACCGTTCCAAGTACTGCCGAAGATCCTCGCGCCGGAAATTCACTCCGAAGCGCATGGAGTGCCACGACACGTTGTCGGAGATCTCGGATGTATCGGTAAACCGACCTTGGGGGAAATTCTGGTTGGAGCCGAGCGAGGCGTAACCGCCCGAGACGTTGATCGATGGCAACCCGACAGCCGTCGTCGAAACGCCGGGGACATTTACCACCGAGGCGGTGGACACGGCGTTGTCCTGGACCGCGCGCTCCTGCCGATTGCTTGAGTAGCCGGCGACAAACTCGTTGATCCAGAACGGCGAAAAAGCGTGGGTCTCGCGCAGCATGCCCGAGCGCTGGGCGGGTTGGCCGGTGTTGCCGCCAGTCAGGGCCGTTGGACCCGCGACGACGCTGTCGGCCCGGTACTCGATCCAGCGGACAAAGGCTTGGTCATTGGCCGTGATGCGCTGGTCCAAGCGCAGCAAGCCTGTGTGGTCGTTGTCCTGGTTGCGGACATCGGAGATGTAGTTGGTAGTACCTGGAGCATTCGCCTGGGGCCAGAAGTCGAGGAGTCGCAGCGAGACGGGGTCGGTGACGGTGGCCCGCTCGGCGGCGGTAGGGACTCGGGTAGTGGTGACCACGTGCGCGGCCTGCAGGAAACCCTCGTACGAGGCAAAAAAGAAGGTGCGGTCGGTGCGGACCGGACCCCCGGCGGATGCCCCGAACTGGTTGCGGTTCAACGGACTACGGGCACCGCCGAGCTTATTGGTGAAGAAGTCGGCGGCGGCGAGGTCTGTATTGCGCAGGTATTCGAAGGCGGAGCCGTGGAACTGGTTGGTGCCGCTGCGGGTCACGACATTGACCTGGGCGCCGGTGCCGCGGCCGAATTCCGGCAGCGGCGGGGCGGTTTGGACGTCGAACTCCTCCACCGCCTCGCCCAACCGGAAGCCGTTGAGCGCGCCATTGTTCTGCGTGTCCTGGTTGCTGACGCCGTCCAGGAGATAAACGTTGGACTGGGATCGGGACCCTGCGAAGTTGAAGCCGAGCCCCTGGGTTCCGGCGGCGGCGGGCACGATGCCGGGCGCGAGCAGGGCCAAATCGAGGTATTGGCGTCCGTTCAAGGGGAGGTTTTCGATGTCCTTGCGGGAGACGATGGACCCGGCCACCGACGCCACCCCGGACAGCACGACCACCGACGTGTGGCTGCCGGCAACCTGCATCACGACACTCAACTGCGTCGTGCGGTCGACCTCGACCACCACGTCCGGCAGTAGCGCGGGGTCGAAGCCGGGCACGGTGATTTCAAGCTTCCAACGCCCCGGTTGCAGCAATGGAAAGAGGAACGCGCCTTCCGCGTCCGACACGGTGGTGCGTCGCGCTGCGTCATCGGCGCGGGTTGCGGAAGCGGCGGCCCCGCGCACGGCTGCTCCCGAGGAATCATGGATGCGCCCCGCCATCCCCCCGGAAGGCGCTGCAAACAGCGCGGGCATAAATATGGCCGCGGTGCACAGTCCGAAGACAGTGCGCCGCGGCAGGCGTTGGATGTTGGACGTAAGTGCCAAGGGTTAATGGTAGTGCTCTTGCAGCGCCTTGTTGCTCACCGCCTCCACCAGCTGCATCATGCCCCGGTCCTCGTGCCCGCCGCAACGGTCACGGCAGCGGAATCGAATTCTATTGCGCCGCCGACGTTGTTGATTTGTGTCTTCGTGAGAGCCATTCGGCCATCCCCTTTCCGGTGTGAATCCCAGTCTAAAGGTACCCGCATTCTGAGTCAAGCCGTTTCACCGCCAAAACGTCCGATTGGCACCTTTGTGACGGTGGCGCGCGCCATCGGCGATAATCGGGGGATACCCGTCCTCGCGGCGGGGCATCCACCACCATGCCGGAACTCCAATACCGGACGCCCCACGGCATCTCCGTGTCGCGTCGCATTTCCAGACTGCCGTTCAAGAGCGGCCTGGACCGGTACCTGCGCGATCTCGACCAATATCGCGGCATTTACCTGTCCTCGGGGTACGACTACCCCGGACGTTACTCGCGCTGGGACATCGTATCCGTCCGCCCGCCCCTGGAGATGGTGAGCTTCGAGCGCGATGTCACCTTCCGCCCGCTCAACGCCCGCGGCGTGGCGATCAACAAGATGATCGCCGCCGCCCTCCGCGACCACGAACACTGGGAGTCTTTCGAGGAAAAGGACGGCACCATCACCGGCCGCCTCAAGCCGATGGCGGATTTCTTCTCCGAAGAGGAACGCAGCCGCCAACCCTCGGTGTTCTCCGTGCTCCGCGCACTCACCCACGAGTTCCGCAACGCATCCGACGACAAGCTGGCGCTCGCGGGCGCGTTCGGCTACGACCTGCTGTTCCAGTTCGAGCCCATACCCCTGCACCTCGAACGCAGCATGAAGAAGGATCTCCAGCTCTTCCTCTGCGACGACATTATCTACATGGACCGCAAGCGCGAGGTGATTGAGCGGTTCACCTACGACTTCAAACTCGACGAACTTTCCACCGTCGGCTTGAAACGCACCGGTGCCAAAGTGGCGCAGCAGCCGAAACTGCCCCCGGGCCCCATCACGTCGGACCACACGCCTGAAGAGTACATGGCGAACGTGGAGAAGGTGCGCGCCGGGATGAAGCAGGGCGAATACTACGAGGTCGTGCTGCGACAGACCTTCAAAACCCCCTACTCCGGCACCGCCTCCGATCTTTTCCGGAAGATGCAGGATGCCAGCCCGAGCCCGTACGAATTCCTGCTCCAGTTCGACAACGAACAGCTGGTGGGCGCATCGCCCGAAATGTTCGTGCGCGTGGAGGGCAAGCGAGTGGAAACCTGTCCGATCTCCGGCACCGCCCGCCGCACCAGCGACCCCCTCCAGAACGCCCGCAACATCAAGGAACTGCTGAACTCCCCGAAAGAGGAGTCGGAGTTGACGATGTGCACCGACGTCGACCGCAACGACAAAAGCCGTGTCTGCAAGCCCGGCACGGTCAAGGTGATCGAGCGGCGCCTGATCGAGAAGTACTCCGGCTTGTACCACACGGTGGACCATGTGGAAGGCATGCTGGCCGACAACATGGATTCGCTGGACGCGTTCCTGAGCCACATGTGGGCGGTCACGCTAATCGGCGCACCGAAAAAGGCAGCGTCGTTGGCCATCGAGACCTGCGAGAAGAACGCGCGCGATTGGTACGGCGGGGCCGTCGGAATGCTGATGCTGAACGGCGACATCAACACCGGCATCGCGATCCGGACCACGTACCTTCGCGACGGGTATGCGACGTATCCGGCTGGTGCTACGCTGCTGTATGATTCCAATCCCGCCGACGAGGAGGCCGAGACCAGGCTCAAGGCCAACGGTTTCTTCCGGATCCTGGGTGGACAGAAGTCGGCTGACCGGGTCGCGTTCGATCCGGGCGCGGGAACCGAAGGCAGGAAACCGAAACTGCTGCTGGTGGACAACGACGATTGCTTTATCCACACCTTGGCCAACTATGCGCGCCAAGCGGGGGCGGAAGTGGTCACCTACCGCGCCGGCATGCCGCTTTCCGTGTTGGACTCGGTGCTGGACAGGGTCAAGCCCGATCTGATCCTGGTTTCGCCGGGACCGGGTCGCCCCGAGGATTTCGGTGTTCCCGCGCTCGTCCGGCATGCGGCGGCTACGGGGATTCCGGTTTTCGGCGTCTGCCTCGGACTGCAGGGAATCGTCGAAGCCTTCGGCGGGGAACTGGGCGTCCTGTCATACCCCATGCACGGGAAGCCCTCCAAGGTCACACACCAGGGCTTGGGTGTTTTCGACGGGTTGCCGCCGACGATCGAAGTCGGGCGCTACCACTCGCTCTACGCGATTCCAGGGAAGCTGCCGGAAGTGCTGGAAGTCACGGCGATGTCGGACGATGGGGTCATCATGGGCGTACGCCACAAGACCCTGCCCGTGGAAGCGGTCCAGTTCCACCCCGAATCGATCCTGACGGCGCAAGGGGACACCGGGTTGATCCTGATGCGGAACGCACTGCGATTGGCGAAACGGTAGGAGCCGCCAGTGCTTAAAATATAGGTATGCACGCCCAGCCAGTCACCGCGCCGCTTCACAGTCTCGACCAATGGGACGATGCCGTCCGCGACCGCTACGACCCAACCCGTTCCAAGGACCAGTTCCGCCAATTCAACGAGGACACGACACCGCCCGTAGTCCGCGAGTTCTACCGTCAGAACCACCAGTTCCAGACCCTCGAATTCGTACTTGGCAAGCACCGCGAGTACGGCGACCTGAATCTCGGCGAACTCGGAATTTGGGAGGCGATGGAGAAGCTGAACACGCTGGTGGACGATTCCGACCCGGACACCTCGCTTTCCCAGATCGAACACAACCTGCAGACGGCGGAGGCGATCCGGCGCGACGGCCATCCACGCTGGATGATCCTGACCGGGTTCATCCACGACCTGGGCAAGATGCTGTGCTTCAGCGGTGAGCCGCAGTGGGCTGTGGTGGGCGACACGTTCCCCGTAGGCTGCGCGTGGTCGGACAAAATCGTGTACCCCGAGTATTTCGCAGCCAACCAAGACCGCTACCAGCCCGCGCTCCAGACGAAGAACGGCATCTACGAGGAGGGTTGCGGGCTGCGCAACGTGCACCTTTCCTGGGGCCACGACGAATACATGTACCGCGTCACCCGCCAGTACCTGCCGGAAGAGGCGCAGTACATGATCCGGTACCACTCCTGCTACCCGATCCACCGCGAGGGCGCATACGCGCACCTGCTCGACGACCACGACCGGGTGATGCTGGAGTGGGTGCGGAAATTCAATCCGTACGATCTGTACTCAAAGTCGGACACGCGGCCGAGCTTGGACGAGCTGCGGCCATACTACGAGGAGCTCGTCTCGGAGTTCTTCCCGGCCAAGATCCGCTGGTAGGCCAAATTCCGACGGCCCAAGAAAGCCGCACCCTCGCACCACCCACTGCTATCCTAGTAGAATCGTGGTGATTGAGGAAGAGTTCGGACAGCCAATGGCCGACAAGACGCCGTGGCAGCGGGTGCAGAACGCGCGGCATCCCAAGCGCCCCCATACCCTCGACTACGTCCAGCGCATCATTTCGGATTTCCAGGAGATCCACGGCGACCGCGTGTTCGGTGACGACGCCGCCATCGTGTGCGGCATGGGGCGGCTCGACGGCCAGTGGGTGATGCTGATCGGCGAACAGAAGGGGCGGGACACCAAGCAGAAGCTGCTGCGCAACTTCGGCATGCCCAAGCCGGAGGGCTACCGCAAGGCTCTGCGCGCCATGGAAATGGCTGCGAAATTCAATCGTCCGATCATTGCGTTCCTGGACACGCCCGGTGCCTACCCCGGCATCGACGCCGAGGAGCGAGGCCAAGCCGAAGCCATCGCCCGCAATCTCAGGGAAATGGCACGGCTTCCGGTTCCGGTCGTTTCGGTCTGTATCGGGGAAGGCGGCAGCGGCGGGGCGTTGGCACTTGGTGTCGGCAACCACGTCCTGATGCTGGAAAACGCGGTCTACAGCGTCATCTCCCCCGAAAGCTGCGCGGCCATCATCTGGCGCGACTCCGGCAAGGCCGAACAAGCCGCAGCCGCGCTGAAGCTCACCGCGAAGGATCTGCTGGGCCTCGGCCTGATTGACGGCATCATCCCCGAACCGTTCGGCGGCGCCCACGAGAACCACGACGAAGCCGCCCGGCTGCTGCGCGACCAACTTCTGGCATCGCTGGCCGAGTTGACGCCGCTTTCCAAAGGCGAACTGGTCGAAGAGCGCTACAACAAGTTCCGCAAGATGGGCAACTTCTTCCTGGGGGCTTAAACCCATGGCCAACAAATCCAAAACCAAGTGGCCCGTCATCGCGGGCGTCGTCTTCATCTTCGGCTTCATCGCCGCCATGGTCTACTCCACAGTCGGCAGCAACACCTTCCGCTGCGAGGTCTGCATTGACTTCGACGGTCGCAAGGTCTGCCGCAACGGGGCCGCCACCACCGAGCTTGAGGCCGAGCGCATCGCCGCCACCTCCGCCTGCACCGACCTCGCCAGCGGCATGACAGCCCTCATGCAATGCGAGCAAGGAGCCCGCCGCACCGTGACGTGGAAGAAGTAAACGCTTTCCTTTCAATCCCTTGCGGAAGTTTTGCATCCCCCTCGTGGTATCCTGAATCGATTCCTGTGAACAAATCCTTGCCGGGAATCGTCTACTCAACTTGCGCCCGTGTTCCCGGCGCCCGCTAGCAACCCAATAACCGGAGTCCTGTCAACGTGCAAACCAAATGGAAAGTAACGATCGGCCTTGTGGTGGTCCTCGGCGTAGCCGGGGGCGTCGCCGGAACGATCCAATACCAGAAGCGCGGCATCATCACGGTGCAGACCGGCAAGGTCCTGCGCGAGGACTTGGCCAGCGTCGTCACCGCGTCGGGCGAAGTCAAGCCGCGCAATTACATTAGCATCGGTGCCGAATACTCCGGCCAGCTGACTGAAATTCTGGTCAAGGAAGGCGACCATGTCCGGAAGGGCCAAATGCTGGCCCGCATCGACGAGGCCCAGTCCCTCGCCGACGTCAACGCCCAAAAGGCCGCTCTCGATTCCGCCGTCGCCGACTCCAACGCCAGTGAGGCGGGCGTCACCGCAGGCAACGACAACATCGCCGCCCTCGAATCCACCGTCAACCGCACCAAGTCCGACCTCGAGCGCTACGACCGCGACTTCAAGCGCGGCGAACAACTCTTCAAGGACGGCCTCATTCCCCGTTCCGACTTCGAGCAGCGCCAAGCCATCTACGAGAGCCAGAAGGCGTCGGTGGCCGAGGCCCAGTCGCGCGTCGTCCAGGCCCGGACCCAGTTGGCGCAGTTGAAGGCCCAGTTGGCGGGCACCCAGAAGCGCATCGCGCAGTCCCAAGCTGGCCTAGCTCGCGTCCAAGACATCCAGAAGAAACACAATACCGTCGCTCCCATCGACGGCCTTGTCACCTACCTCCCGGTCCGCGTGGGCGAAACCGTGGTCCCCGGCGTCCAAAACTCCGCGGCCAGCACCATCATGACCATCGCCGACATGTCGATCGTGACCGCCGAAGTCAAGGTGGACGAAACCGACATCGTCAACGTGAAGCTGGACCAGCCCGCTGAAATCACCGTCGACGCCATCCCGAACAAGATCTTCAAAGGCCACGTGATAGAGATCGGCAACACCGCGATCCTGCGCTCCACGGGTCTGGCGGCCTCGACCAGTTCCACCTCCAGCCAGGAGGCGAAGGACTTCAAGGTGGTGGTGGCGATGGACAACCCGCCGGACGAAATCCGCCCCGGCCTGTCCTGCACGGCAAAGGTCACCACGGCCACCCGCAAGGATGCGGTCGCGGTGCCCATCCAAGCTCTCACCACGCGCACGAAGGGCGATTTGGTCGAAGAAAAGGACAAGCCCAAAAATCCCGACGCCGCCACCATCAAGGCGAACAAGGAGGAAATCCAGGGCGTGTTCATTATCAACGGGACCAAGGCCGAGTTCCGCAAGCTGGATACCGGCATCACCGGAGCTACCGACATCGAGGTGCTGAGCGGCCTGAACGCGGGCGACGAGATCATCACCGGCAGCTACCAGACCATCCGGTCGATGAAGAACGGCTCGACGATCAAGGTTGACAACAAGCCGCCGGACCCCAAGCCGGCCAGCTAGGCGCGTCGAACCGGGAGAACATTCGAATGGCAACCCACACGGCCCAGGAAATCGCCGCGCGCGGCGAACAGCTGAAGCGCGACAACATCGTCATCCGCACCTACGACATCTGGAAGACCTACGTAATGGGCGACCAGGTGATCAACGCAGTGTCGGGCGTGAGCATCGAAATCAAGCGCGGCGAGTACGTGGCGATCATGGGCCCGTCGGGTTCCGGAAAGTCGACGCTGATGAACCTCATCGGATGCCTCGATTCGCCCAGCCAGGGCGAGTACTACATCAACGGCAGCCTGGTCAGCCAGATGGACGATGACGAGCTCGCGACGATCCGCAACAAGGAAATCGGCTTTGTTTTTCAGACCTTCAATCTGTTGCCGAGAGCGAGCGCCCTGCACAACGTGGAACTGCCGCTGATCTACAACGGCACTCCGCCGAAACAGAGGATCGAGAAGGCGAAACAGGCCTTGCGCGAAGTGGATCTGGTCAACCGCATGGACCACAAGCCGAACGAGCTTTCGGGCGGCCAGCGGCAGCGCGTCGCCATCGCCCGGGCGTTGGTAAACTCGCCGTCGATTATTCTCGCGGACGAGCCGACCGGCAACCTTGACACAGCGACCGGCAACGAAATCATGGCCTTGTTCGCGCGGCTGCATGAGCGGGGGAATACAATCGTGCTGGTCACGCACGAGCACGATATCGCGCTGCACGCCCACCGGATTATCGCGGTCCGCGACGGCAAGGTGGAGCGGGACGAGGCTATTCCGCATTAAGCGGAGTGGTCATCGGGGCTTGGTACGGTTAATCCCAAGGTGACAGGCACGTTGGACCATGCCCGCCATTCCGCGATGCGCACGACTAAATGGTTTCCGGCCCAAAAGGCCAAGCTCATCGTGGCCGGCGTCATCCAATTGGGTAGGACATTGCCAATAATCCCGGCGGCGACCTGCGATGCGACTACGGAGGGTATGAGCAGTCGCCACAGACCGCAGCAAACAAGGGTGAGCAAGGCACCCGGTAGCGCGTCTGCCCAGCCGGGTATAGCGCCAACGTGGTTGACAATGTGCCATTCCTGACTTCCATCCTCTTGACTGAAGAGCCTTGGCGTCGTGAGGGCCAGGACCACAAGGGCCCTCGAAACTTCTGCCGCAATCGGGCGAAACCTCATTGGGTGTCATAGACGCCGCTCGGTGCTGAAACGCTCCAAACTTTCTTCACTCGGGCAGTGAGCCCGAGGCCAGACCCTTGCGATTCGGACAAAAAAGTCCGATACTGTAGGTATTGAGAGGTTCTGAGTTCCTCCGCTCAATCAAGCGGATTGGTACACTGCGCGGCGTCTCGGTCCGGCTGGTGCCAAAACGTGGCAAGGGCAGCCACGGCACGTTGTATTTCGGCGAACGACGCACCGTCATCCAAGACCTCAACAAGGAATTGCCGACCGGAACCCTGCACGCGATGCTCAGACAATTGGGCCTCACAGAATCGGACCTGCGCTAGGAGAACACCAAAGGATGCTGCACCTCGCCTATCCCGTCCAACTCATCCCCGAATCCGGCGGCCACTTCACCGTCCTGTTTCCCGACCTGCCGGAAGCCATCACTTCCGGGGCCAACCGCGCCGACGCCCTGATCCAAGCTGTGGATTGCCTCGAGGAGTCCATCGCTGGCCGGATTGCCGACGGCCTCGAAATCCCGGTCCCGTCCCCGTCAACCCAACAGCCGACGGTCCCGTTGACGTGGTCGATGGCGGCCAAAGCTTCTCTCTACCTCGCCCTCCGTGAATCGGGCGTTACCCAAACGGAACTTGCCCGCCGCCTCGGCGTGGACGAGAAGGAGGTGCGGCGGATGCTGGATCCCCGCCATGCCACCAAGCTCCCTCGAATCGAGGCGGCCTTGGCAGCCCTCGGTCGCCGCTTGGTCATCCAGCTAGAGACGGTTGCGGCATAAGCCGTTCGCCCAGGCTGTTCAGAAACGCTACAAACAATTGCGGGTCGAGAGTCGCGACAACTCATCATTCGCACCGTGACTCAGGCTGGCAACTCGACTTCAATCTCCCGATACTACGCGGTCGGAGACCGCCGCAGCCCGATCTCCTCCCAGTACAACGCAACCGCCTCCTTGGCGCGCAAGACCAACTCATCCAAGGTGGCCCCCGTCACCAAGATGGTGGAGAGTTCTGGAATATGGGCGCTGTAGCCGCCTTCGGCTCCTTCGATCTGCAACGAGTATCTGCGGGTCAATTGATGGTCTCCTTAAGGCCGGTCTGTTGAAGAATGCTGTGATACGTGCCCACTGACGTCATCTCCCGACCGTCCGGAAACCACTGTCGTCCGACCATCTGGATGGCGATAGATCCTGTGGTCGCCTTTCGTCCGAACAATCCGCCAGCCGTCCCTTTCGAGGAGGCGCATCACCTCGCGCACTTTCAAGGGCGCAAGACCAGTCTAGCCCAAATCGGGCCTCCCCGCCCCAACGGCCCGCCCGTAACCCCAACGACATATACTATCCTCTTGTGCATCTAACCCCCGTCGACTACGCCCTCCTCATCCTCTACTTCCTTTTCGTCATCGGAATCGGCTGGCGACTCCGCAAGACCGTCACCTCCGCAGGCGAATTCCTTACCGGCGGACACCACGTCCCCGTCTGGATCACCAGCCTCGCCTTCCTCGCGGCCAACCTCGGCGCGCAGGAAGTCGTCGGCATGTGCGCCTCCGGTGCCAAGTACGGCATTATGACGGCCCACTTCTACTGGATCGGCGCCGTCCCGGCAATGCTCTTCGTCGGCGTTTTCATGATGCCGTTCTACTACGGCAGCAAGGCGCGCTCGGTGCCCGAATACCTCAGCATGCGCTTCGACGAAAAGACGCGCGGCCTCAACGCCATCACCTTCGCCGTAATGACCCTGTTCTCCTCCGGCATCTCCATGTACGCGCTGGGCAAGATGTTCCAACTGGTGCTCGGCTGGAGCTTCGACGCCTCCGTCATCCTCTCCGCCGTTATCGTCCTTGCCTACACTTACCTAGGCGGACTCACCAGCGCCATCTACAACGAAGTCCTGCAGTTCTTCCTCATCGTCCTCGGATTCTCGCCCCTCGCCATCCTCGCCGTGAACCGCGCCGGGGGCTGGTCCGGCATGCGCGCCAACCTGCCCGACGTCATGACCCACACATGGAAATACGCCGGCACCGCCTCCGCCAACCCGATGGGCGTCGAAGCCTTCGGCTTGGTCGCCGGACTCGGTTTCGTCCTGTCCTTCGGCTACTGGTGCACCGACTTCCTCGTCATCCAGCGCGCCATGGCCGCCAACTCCATGTCCGCCGCCCGCCGCACCCCCCTCATGGCGGCCTTCCCGAAGATGATCATGCCGTTCATCGTCATCGTGCCGGGCATCGCGGCCCTCGCGCTCACCAAGATGGGCTCGGGCTATTCCCTGCCCCTCAAGGGCGACGGCTACGACTACGACCTCGCCCTCACCACCCTCATGGCCCAGTTCTACCCCAGCGGCATGCTTGGGGTCGGCCTCACCGCCCTGATGGCGTCGTTCATGTCCGGCATGGCGGGCAATGTGACGGCCTTCAACACAGTCTTCACCTTCGACATCTACCAGTCCTACATCCGCCCCGGCCAAAAGGACGACCACTATCTGACCGTCGGACGCCTCACCACCATCGTCGGAGTAGCGCTTTCGATCGCCACCGCCTACTTGGCGTCCCAGTTCAACAACATCATGGACTTCCTGCAGCTGATCTTCGGCTTCGTGAACGCGCCGTTGTTCGCCACGTTCCTGCTGGGGATGTTCTGGAAGCGCGCCACTGGCCACGGGGCGTTCTTCGGGCTGCTCTCGGGCACCGGTGCCGCCGCCCTGGTCCACGGCTTGACGGTAGCGGAGGGCAAAGGCGGCTGGATCGCCAACATGCACCTGTTCCCGTCGCAGATGGCCCAGAATTTCTGGATCGCCATCGGCGCGTGGGTGACGTGCTTCCTCGTGACCATCGTTGTCAGCCTGGCCACAAAGGCGCACGAAGAATCGAGCCTGCGCGGCCTGGTCTACGGCCTGACCGAATTGCCGAGCGACGAGGGCGTCGCATGGTATCTCCGCCCGGTTCCGCTGGCCATGGTGGTTGCCGTGGCGCTCATCGTCCTGAACGTGATCTTCCTCTAGGAGCCTGAAATGGAAAAATCGACGCTCGATCTCCGACTTCCCTCCGGCATGTTCTTCGCCATCACCGGAGCGGTTCTGGTTGTGCTGGGCTTGACCAGCAACCCGCACGCCCCGATGAATCCGCCCGACTTGAACGTCGACGTCTACGCCGGTGCCGCGATGCTCGCCTTCGGGGCGCTCCTGCTCCTGCTCGCAAGCCGCGAAAAGTAGCGGGGGGCGTCTAGAAGTCGAATCGCAACGCCAACTGCATCCGCCGGGCCAATTGCGCTCCGGTGAACTGGCCGAAAGTGGTCGGAATCCGGCCACCCGGTGCCACCACCGCCGCCGGAGTGGTCGCCGTCGCCGCCACGCTCACCGGATTCGCCGTGTTGTTGAACTTGATGGTCGTATCCTCGCCCGTGAACTGCGTGTGGTTGAAGATGTTGTAGGCCTCGGCGCGGAACTGGGCCTTCACACGACCACCTTCCGTCACCTTGAAGTTCTTGAACATCGAGATGTCGAAGTTGTTGCGCCCCGGTCCACGGAATACCGTGCGAGCCGAATTCCCCAACGTCCCCTGCGCGGGCAGCGCAAACGCCGCAGGATTCACGTTCAGATAGAATGTCCGCTGGTCCTTGGCAAGTACCGGATTGCCGACCAAATCGGGCCGCGCCGCGTCGCTCGGCGAGCCGGACCAGTTGTTCGAATTCCCGGATTGAGTTCCCAGCGCCACACCCAGCGGGGCCCCGCTCACCAACGTCATAATGCCGGACATCTGCCAGCCATCCAGAATGCCCTCCGTCACGCGCTTGACAGCCCAATTCTTGGCACCGAGGTACTTGCTCGCACCCGGCACCGTATAGATCCAGTTGCCCTTCAAAATATGTGTGCGGTCGAAACCCGCAAGGCTATAATCGCGGATCTTGGGGCTGACCAAGTTGCTCAGACTGGTCGTGTCGATATCGTCGTAGTCCATCGCCTTCGACCATGTCCAAGACACACCGCCCGAGATGCCCTTGCTGAAGCGGCGGCTGATGGTCGACTGCAACGAGTGGTAGCTCGAATTGGCGTCGTAGTTGTAGTAGTAGATGTTCGTGTACCCGGCGTACTTGTACAGGAACTGGTTCGGCAGCGCCGCGTTGTTGTTGGTGGCATCCAGGTTGGCCGGATTCAGCGTGGTTCCTGCGGGGATCGAGTTCAGATCCTTGCGCTCCAGCAAGTGCCGCCCCAGCGTCGCCACATATGCAACATCCAGGAACAAGCCCTTGAGCAACTGCCGCTGCACGCCGAAGCTGTAGCTCATGGTGCGGCCGAGCGGACGGGTCACGTCGAGACCGGACGTCGCCGACGGGAACAGGAACCCCTGCGACGCCGCGAGGCTGGCGAAGGTCCCGTAGTCGATGGTGGGAGAGAGCTGGTTGGGCGGATCGAGGTGCAGCGCATAGCCCCACAGATCCTTCTCGTGGGTGTCGAAAAACAGCCCGAATCCACCGCGGATCGCCGTCTTGCCGTCGCCGAAGGGGTCGTAGGCGAAACCGAAACGGGGCCCCAGCTTGATGCCGCTGTTGTTGCGGAGGCCGTGCGGATAGCTGGAGTTGGTCAGCAGGTTGACACTGCCGTCGAACGGGTTGCCGCTGCCGGGTGCGATGGCCCCGATCAGAATCACCGGATAAATCTTGCCAGTGACCGGATCGATGCCCTGCCGCAGACTGCCAACCTTGGTCGGCGAAATGAAGCGCACAGCCTGCGACGGGTCCCACATCGAGGGCACGAAACCGGCCTCCTGGCGGCGCGGGCTGTAGAAAGGCGTCGACCACCCGAAACGGACACCTAGATCAATCGTCAGACGCTTGGTGACCTTCCAGTTGTCCTGTGCATACCACTCGTGCGACATCTGGTTTTCGTACAGCGGGGGCCGGGTGTTGGATTCGGTGTAGCTTTTGAAAACGCCGAGGAGCGCGTTCGAGAACGGATTCTGGCTGTCGTTGGGGTTGTTGCTGTCCACCGTGAAGTCAAACGTGCCGTTCCACTTGCCGGATTCGCCCTTCACGGCGCGCCAGTACTCAAAGTAGTAGCCAAACTTCATCGTGTGGCCACCGTGGGTCTTGGTCAGGGTTGTGTCGGAGAAATAGGTGTTTTCCGAGCCGCGCAGGGGGAATCGGGCATTCAGACTGGTGCTGATGGCGCTGGGAACGGTTCCGAACGTCATATTGGGCACCAAGTTCAGCGGGTTGCCGCCCGGGTAGAGCTGCGGGATGTTGAATCCGGCGTTCTTCCGGTTGAGCTTGTCCAGTTGCGACTGGCTGATGGGCGATCCGTCCTCGGTCCAGCGCACCATCCGGATGCTGGCTTCGAGCACGGAGCTCGGGCTCAGGATGCGCGTCAGGGAAACGACCGGCGCGTGGGTGCCGTTCTTGTAGTGGCTCGGCATCCAGCCCCAGTTCGAGTTGCCCGCCGACACGGCCCACCCCTGCTGGTCCTCCAGCCAATTGTTGTACTTGATCCAGAGTGTGGTGTTGGCGTCGATGATGTAGTCGAGGCGGTGGTTGGTCGAGGTCTTGGGGATGTTCAGGCTCTCCTGCGTGGAGAAGTTGTAGGCCCCCTGCGTAACAGCCGTATTGGTGGCGTTGGGCAGCGGGAGCAGGTTCAGCAGCGCCTGGCCATTGGGGTCGATGCGGCTCTTCGGGATGACGTTGCCGGTGAAGCAGGCCGCCTGCGTGGTGCCGTTGCAAGAGCCGACCATGGTTGGATCGCGGATGTAGAACTTGGTGGTGAGGCCGTTGCGCGAGTTGGAGAAGTCGCCGGCGCGCTCGGCGTCGTTCACGGTGGTCAGGTTGACGATGCTCTGCGGACGGCGTTCGCGGATGAATTCGAGGGAGCTGAAGAAGAACAGCTTGTTCTTGGACTGGTTGAAATGGCCGGGGATGTAGACGGGGCCGCTGATGGTCAGGCCCGGGGTCTGGACGCGGCGCGGGGTCTGGGGCAGGCCCTGCCGGTTGTTGAAGAACTGGTTGGCGTTCATCCACTCGTGGCGGTAGTACCAATACACGGAACCGTGGTAGGCCTGGCTGCCACCCTTGGTGATCGCCATGATGGCGGCGGCGGGCTTGCGTCCGAATTCGGCCTGGTAGTTGGAGGTGACGATGCGGACGGCTTGGATGGAGTCGAGCGAGACGAAGTTGTTGCCGTTGCCGCCGTTGGTGTTGTCCGTGGAGCTGCCGTCGATGGTGATGTTGTTGCCGTTGGAGCGCCCGCCGTTCACGTTGAAGGACGCGCCGCCCGAAAAACCCTGGACCTCGGCCGTGCCGGGATTGTCGACGACGCCCGGCAGCAGGGCGACCAAGGTGGAGAAGTCGCGGTTGATGACAGAGAGATTCTGGATTTCACCCGAGCCGATCACGCCAGAGCGTTCTCCGCTGATGGTCTGGACCTGGGCAGGCTGGTCGCCGATGACGGTCACGGATGTGGTCACATCCCCGACATCGAGCTTGATCTGGCCGAGCGAAATATTGTCGCTCGCGGTGAGTTCGATGCCCTTCTGCTCCCACTTTTTGAAACCGGAGTGGCTGACCTCGACCCGGTAAATGCCGGAGCGAATGGCGTTGATCTCGAAGTCGCCGTTGGCAGAGGCGGTGGTATCGCGGGCCGCCCCCGTGGATTCGGAGACCAGATGGACCGTGGCTCCCGCAACGGCGCTGCCGCTGCGGTCGGTGACCGTGCCGACGATCTTGTTATTCAGTTGCTGGGCTTGGGCCGAGGCGAGCGCGAGCAGGGCGCAGAATACGGGACGGAGGATGTTCATTTGGACCTCTGAAAAGGGCGGATAGAGTAAACGATAACCTTTTTGAGCGAAGAAGTCCAGCGCAATCTTGCAGTTTGGGTTGCCGCGTCGGCATTGCGGCACGGGCCTGCATTCGTACCCGTTTCGCGTGATTTGTTCGAGCTCTACCTGGTCTCAGATGCCGGCGTACCAGGCATAGCCGCTTTCCGGCGGCGCGGGAACCAGGCTCTTGGTGTACTTGTTCACATCGTCAATTGCCGTGATCCCGGTGATGTACTTCACGCTCTTGTAGCCAAGCTGGCGCGGAAGGCGGAGGCGAAGCGGGCCTCCGTTGCCGACCGGCAGGTCGCCCCCATTCAGGCCGTAACTGAGGATGGTCTGGGGATGGAGCGCGTCTTCCATGTCGATCGTGTCCCACCAATCCTTCTGGATAGAGTGATAGGCGATGTACTTCGCTTGGCTGCGGACGCCGGCAGCATTCAGGATGTGGTGCAGGGGGACTCCGGTCCATTCGGCGATGTACGACCAGCCTTCCTCGCAGGCGAGGTGGGTGATCTGGCTGGCAGAAGGATAGCGCTTCAGGTCCGCAAGCGACAGGGTCATCGGGTGCGTGACGAGCCCCTTCACCTCGATCTTCCAGTTGGCGAACCCCTCGGCCTGGGCTGCCTGCAGTGCCGGATCCTTGGGGAGCGGACCGTTCACGAACGGAACCTTCGAGATCTGGTCGCGTCGGAACTCGCGCGCCATCGAGTGCCGAGTCAGCAGACGCTGGGTCGCGTAGGTGAGAGCCTCGCCTGGCCCGTAGATGCCACTGGAATCGGGGGCAAGCAGGTCGTACTTCCCGGCCAGCTTCACGGCTGCCCCGAGGCCGGTGGCACCAGCGGCGGCGGCGAGTCCTGTGGTGATAAGTTTGCGGCGGCCCGTGTTCATTTGATATCTCCTTTGATCATGGCCAGAATTGTCTTGCGGAAGCCCGCGATGTAAACCATCGCGACGTGGAGGATCACGAACGCGACCAGGAAAATGGTCAAGAAGAAGTGGAGTGTACGGGCCGATTGCTGGCCGCCGAGAACAATCACGGCTTCCGGGAAGACCGAGGCGATGGCCGGGGACATCGCGAGTCCAGTCCAGATCGTCAGGGGGATGACGAGGAAGACCACGGCGAAGTAAGTCAGCCGCTGGAGGACGTTGTAGGAAGCGGAGCCCGTCAGCGTTTCCCGGCCAAGATGCTTTCTGATTACCGAGGTGACCGCCTGCCAGGAGAGTCCCGAGGGCCAAAGGTTCTCGCGGAAGTGGTTCGACACCAGACCGGCAATTACATAGAACAGGCCCGTCAAGACGAGCGCCCATGCGGCTTCGAAGTGGAGATAGCGACTCCAGCCGTTCTGGTCGGGCAGGACGAAGTTGTAGCCGGTGGGAACGGTGTCGCGGGAAGCCGGGATCGGGATGATGAACAGCGGTTTCGTAAGCACGTTCCCGGCCTCCCCCCAATAGAAACGGGGATGCGAAACCAGGATTTCCAGTCCACTAACGAGCAGGGCGAAGAACCCAACGACCGTCAGCCAGTGCGTGGCGCGCACCCAACCATTGTGCCTTGGAGTGTTGACCGGGCCCATTGAGGGGATGATAGCACTTGAATTGTCAGAACCGCGACAGGAACCCGAGCCGGGGCGCAATCGCGAAATTCAACTGCACGAGCACGATAAACGCGATGCTCGCCCACGTGTCGAACGCGCAGAGCGCCGCGCCGAGGGCGTAGAGCGATTGTGCAACCATAATCCGCCGCTCGATCGCCTTGCTCACGTCGGGAGTGATCTCGTGTTTCACCAACCCCGCCCTCCGCGCATACTTCCAACTGCCGAGCAACGTGAAGCCCAATAAGAAAATGTTGAACCAGTAGAGCAGCAACGCGGTCCGGTACCCGATGAATTCGGACAGCAGCCGGGTCGAAAAAGGCAGCAACGTCACGAAGAACAGGAACGCCAGCTGGATCCACGAGAGGTGCCGGTCGGTGCGGGCAAAGCGGTTAAGCTGGGTCTGCTGCCCGGTCCAAAAGATGGACAGCGTCAGGAAGCTCATCAGGTAGGTGACGATCTGGGGCAGCATGGACCGCAGCGCGCTCCAAAGTTGCCCTTCGTCGTGCACGGTGCCGCCCGCCGGAACATGCAGGTCCAGCACCAGCAGCGTCATGGCGACCGCAAAGATGCCGTCGCTCAGCGCCTCTACGCGGTCCACGCTGTCGCCCGCGATTCGGTTGTACATGGTTTTCATTCGGCGAAGACATGTAGCGCACCGCGGGGTAAACCGGATTCCCCGTCGGGGCCTATTTCCCTCCCAGCTTCGTCAGAAGTGCCGTGAACTGGCTCGCATCGAAGCGAACGCCGAAGAGAAAGCGCAAATCGTCGGGGGGCTGCAGGACACCCGGCAGGTGTCCCCGCTGCAAACCTACGTTGGCACTGAAACCAACGACCAGCGGCGTGTTGGGAACCACCAGCAGACCCTCCACGGAGCCTCTCCACAGGCGGTGGCGAACGTCGCAGTTGGCTGTCGTCGGGTCTGTTGCTGGCAAGACGCAGGAGGGGTTCACAACGTTGTTGAAGTTAAAGGGTTGCAGCGTCTCGAAGTTGGCCCACCTGCCGAACGTGAAGTCCAAATACGATAGCTGCTTGGGGGCCTTCTCGCGCCGGGGCCGACCGTATGAGTCCGTGTACTCCTCGTAATGGCCGAGGCGTCCGCCAAATGCATAGAACGGGAAAAAGCGTCCGTTGTTGCGGTTGGCTGTCTCGGCTGACTGACTGGCCGAACTCCCTGCACTGGTCAATGTGTAGAAACCGGCCTTGGCGAGGGGTGCGACGTACAAGGAGTAGGATCGTCCGCGCGTTTCCCATGCACCCACCGTGAATGGCAAGTATGCACCGCCTTGCAACAGGGCTGCCTGGCTGTTGGCCAGGAGGCTGGAGACGTTGACGCTGGGATTGCCGGTCGACGCTGCGGTGGTTCCAGCCGCCGATCCGGTCGTGCCTGTGGTCGTGGACGGAGTGGTCCCTGCCGTCACAGTGGGTGTCGTGGCCGCGGTGGAAGCTGGTGCCGTCACTCCACTGGGAATCGCCGTGAGCCTGGCGTCGAAGAACGAGTTGAACCGCCAGCGTGGAAAGAACTTGCCTTCGACAGGATCGCTCAGCTTGGCCGTCCAAGCTTTGTCGATGGTGAAATCCAAGAAGGTATTCGCATTCTGGACGTTGAACTGGGAGTTGTTGTTGGATATCACCATTCCGGCGGTGAAGTAGCCCCGTACCCGACCCCAGTCGAGGCCAAAGGGCACGACATCGATCGGAGTTGAGGTGTCGCTCAACTTCTTGTTGTCCTTGGACAGGCCAAACGCCTCCAGGTGTTGGTCCGCTTGGAGCGGTGCTGGAAAAGTCGCCGTGAACATGTTCGTGGTGGAATCCACCTTGGCGTCCATCCAAGTCTTGACTCCGTCGCCGTCCTTCAACTGGACGCGGACCTGGTCCAGGCCGGGCGCGAATCCGGTCACGCTGCTCGATCCTTCCTGGACGATCTGGATGGTGCCGGGCGGGGTCATCTTCGTTTTGCCCGCAACCTTGACGTTCAGGGAATCGGTTGGGTCTCGCTGCCCGTCTTGAACGACCGAGATAAACTCATCCGACTTCAAAGCGTTGGACAGCTTGGCCGAAACGGTAAGGGGTGCCGTGCTGGTTACAACCCAGTTCACCGAGCTATCCGCTTTTTGGTTTCGATTGAGCGTGAGGTCCGCCATGTTGGCATTCGGCACGCAGCCGAGGGTGATGGAAATCGAGTCGTCTCCGTCGGTCAGAGTCGTGGGCAGCACCGGAGCGGCGCACCTGGTCGATATGGTTGCCGGAGCCGCCGGTGTTTGGGGCGACTTCGCGGCCGCGGCCGAAGGTTCGCCTGGCACCACTTTCGCCTCTGAATCGGACTGATTCTGGGCGGGGTCAAAAAGCAGCACCTTGACGCTGGTGTGCGGCTGCAGACGATTTGTCAAACTCGCCATGTACTTGGGGGGTGCGGCGCTCAGCTTTGTCCAAGTGACGGAGCCGGGGTCCACCGGTTGGTTGTCCGAATAGATCACCATATTCCGGGACTGCCCGCCGATGTCAGGCAGGTCTTTCGGTGCGCAGTTCTGGTCCAAGTTGACGATCAACTGCCCACCGTCCGACGAAGGAGTTTCAAGCAGTGGAGGTTTGCATTCAGGCGATTTGCTTCCCGGCTGGGGCACCCACCAAAACACGGAGGCGACGGCGGGAGGGGTATCTGGCAATGTCTTGGCCGGAGAGTCCGTCTTTCTTTGGGCGGAAGAGCCGGTTAGCAGGGCCTTCACACTCTGGAGTGGGAGAATCGCGGAGGGAAGGGTTGCCACGTACACGTCGCCGTCGGGGACGGGCTTCGTCCATGTCACTTTCGCAGGATCGACGACCTTGTTGTCGACAAACAAGAGAAGTTGCTTGGAGTGCGTCGGCACGGAGTCGCCCGACAGCATGTCTCCCGGGATGCACGCGCTGGTGACAGTGACTTTCGTTCGTTCCGGGGCCACGGTCGGGGGAGGACACACCCCTGTACTGGACACCCACGGGTTGAGTGAAGTAACCGGATCGGTGGCACCCTTGCCGCCGCCGGAACCCCCGGTAGAGCCGGACCCGGCGTCCCATTGCATCTTCGCCAATTCCGTGAACGTTCCATCCAGGAAGAAGCCGATGGAAACGGAATCTCCCGGCACAAGCTGCCCTTTCCCGGTAGTAGTAAAATGCCATTTCCAGTCCTCAGTTGGCTTGGCAACCAACACGCGGAATGGCATTCCCTTGGCTGGCAACCCCCGCAGGGTCAGCGGTGTCTGGATCGGGATCCACACCGTGACCTCCGTCGCCTTGAATGAACAGCAGTCGATGTCGGTCGCGACGGGTACAACCGGTCGCCAGTCAGTCTGGTGCGGGTGCTTTTCGTCGCCGTAGGCCACCTGGATCTGCTGGCCTGCCTCCAGGCCATGGGCAAGGTCAATGCTGAAATCGGTGCCGTTCACTTTGACGGCAATTTTGACTCCGATGGGGTGGGCGCAACCGGTATCAACGCTACTGCAAACTTGGATGCCCAGCGGCATCGCAGCGCGGGCACAGGACTTGGGCTGCGTAGACCCGCAACCGAATGCGCTGGCGGTCAGTTGCTTGCCGGGCGAGGGCAATGGAACGGTCAGCCCAATCGTGGCCTTCTCCGACGCCTTCTCCTTCTCGGCAGCCAGTTTCTTCGCCTCGGCTTCCGCCTTCTTCCCTTCGGCCTCCGCCTTCTTCCCTTCGGCCTCCGCCTTCTTCCCTTCGGCCTCCGCCTTCTTCCCTTCGGCCTCCGCCTTCTTCCCTTCGGCCTCCGCCTTCTTCCCTTCGGCCTCCGCCTTCTTCACCGCAAGCTTGTCGGCGAGGGCCTGCTGGGCGGGCGTCAGCTTATTTGGCGGGGCGGGGTTCTCAGCCGTGGCCGGAGCTTGCCCGTGTGCAATCCCCATAGCCAACATCACCAATGCAATAGCGATAAACCCTGAACGGTGGAAACCCGTACTGCGATCCATAAAGACTCCTCGGAGAAACCTTTTCTAAATGGTATAGCGTAGTCCGGGAAAAAACAAGGACATGGCCTCAACATTTATTTTCAACTTTTCTTGCGGTTTCGCGTTTCATCCGTTAGAGTAAGGGCGAGGATTCCATGACGCGCTCAACCCGCTTCCTGATGGCCGCGGCCGCGTTTGCGGTTGCCGCCCTGCGTGCCCAAGTGCTTGTGCCGGAGACCATTGACTCCGCCAAAACGGCTCTTCTGCGGGGCCACCGTCCTCCGGTCGCCGCCCCGCAAGCCGATGCCGGCCCCGTAGACCCGACTCAACAAGTCGCTCCCCTCACCCTCTATTTCCGGCGGACACCGGCCCAGCAGGCCGAATTGGAGCGGCTGCAGGGTGCCCTGCACGCGCCCGCAGCCTCCGAATACCACCAGTGGCTTTCACCCCCGGCCTTCGCCGACCGCTTCGGTTTGGATCCGGCAAGCCTCCACCATGTCCGCCTATGGCTCGAACAACGCGGTTTCGAGATACGGTCCACCGCCGCCAGCCGCACTTGGATCTCGTTTTCCGGCACCGCAGCCCAAGTCAACAACGCCTTCCACACGGAATTGCGCAACTACCGGGTCCAAGGTGCCACGCACCGGGCCCCTGCCGTCGACCCCTCCTTGCCAGCCGAAATCGAAGCGGTGGTGCTCGCCCTCGCCGGCTTGGACGACTTTACTCCGCTCCATACCGGCGGTATCCAAGGCAACCTGGAGGGCACGCCAAAAAGCAGTACGCCCCTTCAGTCCGGCTCCAGCAACGCCCGCAACAGCCTTACACCCGCAGACATCGTTACGATCTATGGGCTCGGTCCGCTCCGGGCCGCGGGAATCGATGGCACGGGGCAGTCGATCGCCATCGTCGGCCAAGCCAAGGTCGATACCACCGACGCGGCCAATTACCGCACCAAGTTTCACCTGCCGATCGCCGACATCCAAATCATCAACCCTCCGAACGCCGGGGCCTCCACTGACGCCAATGATCTGGCCGAGGCGTCGCTGGACGTCGAACTGACCGCTGCGGCGGCGCCCGGAGCGGCCCAGACCTATGTTTACGCCAAGGATGTCATGGATGCGATCCGTTACGTCCTCGACAACGCCACAGCCCGCGTTCTGAGCAGCAGCTACCATTCCTGCGAGTCGAATCTGCCCACGGCGACCCTCCAAGCGCTGGGATACATGGGCAAGGAGGCGGATCTGAAAGGGATCACATGGGTGAACTCCTCGGGCGACTCCGGTCCCGCCGACTGCGACGCTCACGGCGTGTTCGGCACGTTGGCAAAGTCCAGCATGGCAGTCAACGCCTTGGCGGCTGTCCCGGAGGTCACGGCGGTTGGTGGGACGACTTTCGACGAAGGGGTGGACGCGGCGACCACCAACAAGATCGACTGGAACGGGGTCAACGGTCAGGGTTTCGCCTCTGCCGCTGGCTACATCACCGAGACAGCATGGAATGACAGCGTGGCGACCGGCGGCCTCGCTGCGTCCGGGGGCGGCCCCAGCAGGGCGTTTCCGAAACCGGCATGGCAGAGCAACCGCACTCCGTACGACGGGTCGCGCGACTTGCCCGACGTCTCGTTTGCCGCATCCTCTTTCCATGATCCCTATGCGGTTTGCGTCGCAGGAAACTGCAGCGCCGGGTACGGCGGAACGTCGGCCGGCACGCCTGTCATGGCGGGAATCGTGGCCATGCTGAATCAATTCGTACCGCAGCCCGCGCCGTCGGCAACAGCAGCGACCGGACTGGGCAGCATCAACCATCGCCTCTACGAAATCGCCGCCAGTACCACAGATGCCATCCACGACGTGCTGACGGGGGACAACAAGGTCCCGTGCGCCTCGGGGTCGCAGGATTGCGCCTCAGCCTCGTTCGGATTCTCCGCCGGTGTCGGCTACGACCTCGCCACCGGACTTGGCTCCATCAACGCGACAGCCCTGTTCAGCGCTTGGATTCCGGGACAATTCACGTCCACAAAGACGACCGTCGCACCCGGCCCGGCCGTCGCGGGATCCCAGACGTTTACCGCCACAGTGGCAACCGATCCGACGGGAGGATCGCCGCTCGGGGCGGTGTTTTTTTCGGCCGGTGCCGTGAGCTTGGGATCGGCACAGCTGGTGGCCCAGCAGGCGGGAGGGGCGACGGCCAGCGTGACCGTGCCCGCAGGCGAACTGCAACCAGGGACCACGACCGTGACCGCTTGGTACAGGGGCACTCCCGTATACGCGCCGTCCTCGGGGACCCTTAAGTTCACACCCACGCCCTCCGGGTCCAAGCCTTCGCTCCAGATTTACACGTTCCCCAACCCGGTCTTCGAATCCCCTTCGGTCTACGGCAACGTCTGGAACTTCACCCTGACGGTGCGTGAGGTTGCGGGTGCCGACCAAGATCTGGCCGCCTTGGTGGCCCTCAAGGTCAATTCCGTGGATTGCTTGAAGGACTCCGCGGATTGCTCGCCCGGCGGGCCCACGGCATTCTTCGGCTTGGCCAAGATCCCGGCGTTCGGCTCCGTCACGATCCCCTTCACGTTGGCTCCCGGTGGCCCGAAGTATTTGGTGCCAACGTTGGTGCTGACCGGCTATCCGTCGGGACGTTCGGGCACGCCTGTCACCATTACCCTGCCAGCCACCAAGCCGTTCACAACCGTCGCGTTCACCATCGGCACCTCCACCCTGACGGACTACTTCCTACCGACGAAGCCGCAGAGCCCGGCCTCCCTCCAACTGACGGCCGCGCCGACCAGCCTCGTTCGAAACCCCGGCGCGCCAGCCAACTGCCTTTGGAGCCAGCAACTCCTGCTACGGGAGACGGCGGGTACGGGGGTCACCCTGAAACATTTCATTGCTGGCGGTACGGATATGAGTTCGAATCTCGCCGGGGTATGGTCGGCCACGCGGATCGACGGGAAAGCCGCCATAGGGCTGAACCAGCCTCTCTGCTGGTCCGGTATCACGGCACCCGCGTTGCTCAGTTACTCGGTGGACGGCGTGGATGACAACGGGAACACGGTCTCGGCCGCAACGTCGGTATCCCTGTTGAACCCGCCAACAACCCCCACCACGATTGCCATATCGTCAACGGACTCCGGCGGGACGCTCAGCCTCAACACGGGCGGAGGGCTGCTGACGCTGGCTGTTACAACCGGTTCGGCGGGGCAGGTGTGGACACTGGCAAACTTCGCACTGGGCACCGAGCCGGATTGGCTCAAGGCGAATCCCGTTTCTGGGACGGGGCCAGGAACTGTCGTCCTGACACCTGCCGCCGGTCTGACCAGCGGCAAAGCCTACTCGGCGACGCTCCTGTTCCAGTCTATAGACTCGACGCCCCAAGTGGTGCCGGTCTCGGTTTCGTACACGGCGCCGTAAGCTACTCGAAGAACGCCTCCACGTCTTCGATCTTCATCGCGAAGCCGTCGTCCGGGAGGCTGTCGAAAAAGACCTGCCCGTGCCGCTGCTGCGTCATGCGGGTACAGGACGAGCAGCAGCCCGCCCAACCCCGCGGCGCTCGTTTCAGACCCGAAGTTCGTAGCCGATTGCGGTCAAACCATCAATGATCCCGTCGCGGATGGCGAGGATCTCCGGGGTCGAAAGGGTTTTATCGGGGGCTCCGACAACGACGCGGAACGACACGCTCTTCTTGCCTTCCGGCAGCGGCGCGCCTTGGTATTCACGGACGTACTCGACAGCCTCGGCCAGCGGCCCCGCCAAACGGCGGATGGCGGCTTCCAAGCTGCCAGAGTGTTCCCGTGCCGTGGCGACCACGGAAAGATCGAAGGCTGAAGTCGGGAAACGGCGCACCGCGGTGTACTTCACGGTCGCCGGTGTTAGCTCCAGCAGCAGGTCCAGATCGAGATCCAGCACTGAGGCACGACCGGCTTCCACCAGGTGCGGATGAAGTTCGGCCAAACGACCAATCTTCGCGTCGCGCCAGTACAAGTCGGCGGCTCGGGTCGAATGTTCGAACGGCTTCGCCTCGGCCGCCCGGACTTCCAAGCCGGGAGCCAAGAACTGTGCCACGCGCTTGAGCTCCAATAGACCCGCGCGACCGTCGTCCTTGGCGAACAGCGCCAGCATCAGGTGTGGCCGTTCCAGCGGCTTGACTGTGGCGTCCGCCTGCTTGTGGATTTCATGGCCGACTTCAAAGATGCGGAAGTGGTCGAAGTGACGGGCGTTTTCCACGACGTTGCGGTGGATGCCGGGGATGAGCGACGTCCGCATCAGTTCCTGCCCAGCAGCGATGGGGTTCAGCACCCGGACATGGTCCTCGGGCTTGAGGCCGAAACGGCGCGCCTCCTCCTCGCTGATGAAGGAGTAGTTGGAAACTTCGGTGAAGCCCTCGGCGGCCATCGTGCGCTTGACGTGGCGCAGGAATTCGCGCGCCGGGGGATCGTAGGTCGGGGCGCACGGCACCAGTGGCGGCGTCGGCGGGAAGGAATCGTAGCCGATCATGCGGCCCACTTCCTCCACCAAATCCTCGGCCATGGCGACGTCCTTCGTCGCTCTCCAAGTGGGCGGTGTGACCAAGAAAGCCGCGTTGAAAGCAGCGTCAACCTTGAATTCGAGGCTTTCGAGGATCCCGCGCACCTCGGCGGCATCCATCGGACGGCCCAGCTTGCGCCCGAGCCAATCCAGATCCAGCGGGATCGCCGGCGGATCTGCCAGAGGACCGCAACAATCGGCCAAACCGCCGACGAGCCGAATTCCCGGCGACAGAATCGGCAGAAGTTCCAACGCGCGGGCCAGAGCGCGGATGGTGTTACGCGGGTCCTGCGCCTTCTCGAAACGCATCGAGGCGTCCGTGCGCAATTTCAAAGCCGATGAGGTCTTCCGCACTGACGACGCTTGAAAACTGGCGCTTTCGAGCACGATGGTGGTCGTGGTCTCGGAAATCGCGCTGCCGTCCCCGCCGATGACACCGGCGACGGCGATGGGGCCGCTCGCATCCGCGATTACCAGATTGGCGGGCGTCAGCGCATATGTTTCGTCGTTCAGCGCGAGGATCGATTCACCTTCCCGCGCGGGCCGGGCATAGATCGTCCTTCCGACCAGCTTCTCGCGGTCGAAGGCGTGCATCGGCTGGGCCAACTCCGCCATGATGAAGTTGGTCAGGTCGACGATGTTGTTGATCGGATTCAGTCCGACCGCCATCAAGCGCGCCTGGAGCCACAGCGGCGAGGGCTGGACCGTCACGTTCTCAAATACGAGCGCCGAATAGCGCGGGCAGAGGGTGAAATCTTCGATCTCGACTTCGACGGGCGAGCCGGGAGCGGGAAGCCGCGACATGTCGACTACATCGCGCAGGGCGTGGCCCGTGATTGCGGCTACTTCGCGCGCCATGCCGTGGTGCCCCCAGAGGTCGGGGCGGTGGGTGATCGACTTGTTGTCGATCTCGATGGCGTGGTCGAGAACGGGGATTCCTTCCGACCCGTCGAGTTCCACAATCCCGTCGTGGTCCTTGTTGATGTCGAGTTCCGCTGCCGACGCCAGCATGCCGTCGCTCAGCACTCCCGACACCATCTTTGTGCCCAAGGGCACGTAGATCGTCGAAAGTCCCGCGCGGCAGTTGGGCGCGCCGCAAACCACGGTCTTGATCCCGTACGGACCCGCATTCACCAGCGCCTTCTGGTTGTGGTAGCCGGGAATCGCCTCGGCCTCGAGCACTTTCGCCACCACCGCGCCTTCGCGCAGCGGGCCGACCTTCTCGACGCCGTCGCACTCGGCCGTCTTCATCGTGATGAGACGTTCGAGACCTTCCGCGGGAAGGTCGAGGGTGGGGACAAACTCCTTGATCCAGTTGTAGGAGAATTTCACGCGGTTTGCCCTCCGAACTGAGAGAGGAACCGGAGGTCGCCGGACTGCAGCCAGCGGATGTCGTCAATCGCGTAGCGCATCATCACCAGGCGCGTCAGGCCGAGACCGAACGCGAAACCATTCCATTCCGTGGGGTCGATGCCGCTTGCCCGCAGCACATGCGGATTCACGAGGCCACAGGGCAGCAGTTCCACCCAGCCGCTCTGCTTGCAGACCGGGCAGCCGGGTCCGCCGCAGATCAAGCAGCGGATGTCGAGCTCGAAGCCGGGCTCGACGAACGGGAAGAAGCCCGGGCGCAACCGCACCGTCACTTCGCGGTGGAAGATCGCCGTCAGCAGCGTCTTCATGAAATAGATCAGGTTGCCGACCGACACGTCCTTGTCGATCATCATCCCTTCCAGTTGATAGAAGGTGTGCTCGTGCGAGGCGTCCACTGATTCGTTGCGGAACACGCGGCCGGGCGCGATCATCTTCAGCGGCGGCCCCAGCTTCTCCATGCCGCGCACCTGCACGGGCGAGGTGTGGGTCCTCAGTAAATGATGACCTTCGAGCCAGAACGTATCCTGCATGTCGCGCGCCGGGTGGTCCGGCGGGATGTTCAGGGCGTCGAAATTGTGGTGTTCGGTCTCGACCTCCGGGCCGTCGAGCACGGAAAAGCCCATGGACCGGAACAGATCCTCGATTTCCCACTGGATCTGCGTCACAGGGTGCAGAGCGCCGCGCTTCGGACCGGGCGCGGGAACCGTCAGGTCCAGCCACTCGGCGTCCAGCCGCTCAGCCAGCGCAGCGGACTCGAACTTCGACTTCAGCGCCTCGTACGCGCCTTCGAGCGACTGTTTGGCGGCATTGATAAACTTGCCGCGCGCCACGCGCTCGTCCGCGGTCAGCTTGCCCATGTCCTTGGAAAGCTGGGCGAGCACGCCCTTGCGCCCGAGGACTTCGACGCGCACCGCCTCCAAGTCGGCCAAGTTGGCCGAAGAGTGTATGCGCTCCAGCGCAGTGTCGACAAGTTCGGTCATGTTTTGGATCCGGTTACGCGGGCAGCCAAATCTGCTGGGCTCCGCCGAGCTCCAAGCCGAGGTGGTTGATGTAGAAAAGCAGCACCGTCTCCGGGTACTTGGACTGGAATTCGGCGTAGACGCGGGTCTCCCAGCCTTCGGTCAACTGGGTCTTGGCGTCGACGTCCTTTTCGAAAAAGCCCTGCTGGTGCGGGATGGCAAGGAAGTCGAGGACGGCCATGATCATGTCGAGGTGCGCCACGAGGATCGCCTGCGCGAGGTCCGTGGCGAACTCCTGGTCGCCCGCTTCGAGCCGTTTGAGGAACTTGGGCCCGGAGGCGCGCAGGTTCTCTGTATTCAGCTTGGAGAGGTGTGTGCGGATTTTGAACCGCTCGTACAACTGGTAGGTGCGCAGTTTCCCGATGGAAATCGCGCGCAGCAGCTGCTTCAGGCGCTCCTCGCCCAGTTGCAGAAAGACGCCGGTAAGCTCCATAAAAGGTTAGGTTAACACGCTGGGGCGGGATTGGGGGATTGGCGAAGGGAAAGCGAAGGGGTTGGAGGCGTCAGCGGTCTTGCGTCGCGCTGCCCAATTAGCTAAGATTGGCATGACTAGCTATGTCCCAAAGCACAGTTCATCAAGCCACCGTTCACGAAGCAAAGACACACCTGTCACGTTTGATCGAGATGGTCGAACGGGGCGAGGAAGTCGTGATCGCCCGGGGCAAGACTCCCGTGGTGCGACTCGTAGCCGTTGACCCGCCGCCGACCAGCAGACGACCGGGGCTTTTCAAAGGAGAGTTTGAGGTTGGGCCAGCCTTCTTTGAACCCCTGCCCAACGAAGAGTTGGAGGCTTGGGAGTAGTCAGTGAGGATTCTGGCCGACACTCACTCAGTCCTTTGGTGGGCGCTGGACGACCCGAGGTTGTCGAAGGCAGCCCGCGCGTCCCTGTCGTCCCTGCAGACGACGGTCTTGGTGAGTGCCGCCTCCGCTTGGGAAATTGCGACCAAGGTAAGAATCGGAAAGCTACCCGAGGCCGACGAATTCTCCCGCGACTTCGCCCGCAACCTTGCCCGACTGGGATTCCACGAGCTGCCGATCTCTGTCGAACACGGCCGCCGAGCCGGAAGCCTGTCGGGGAGTCATAAGGACCCCTTTGACCGGATGCTGATCGCCCAATCGCTGGCGCTGGGAATCCCGGTCGTGAGTCGCGACGAGGTGTTCGATGCCTATGGGGTGGAGCGGATTTGGTGATTCGGCACCAATCGATGGGTCTCGTCTTCTGGATTTAAGCTTCCCACGGTCGGATCGAGACTCACGAGGCAATCGGGCTTCGCGTCACCACGCCAGTTCCGCGTCCTCCGCATTGCCGAATTCGCCCAGTACCAGTACATCTTACCCGGACTCGGCAATTCGTTTGGCGGCCTCTGCCCAGCCCGCCCTCGTTGGACTGGGAACTCGACGCAGAATCAGGGCACCGTCTTCGACTTTCATTTCGACGGAAGCTTTGAGATTGTGCGCCAGCCGCATGGTGATAACGATGTTACCCCTAGGAGGCTAGGAAAATCAACCGTCCGACCCGCTGTACGCCAGCCGCACCAACGACAGCGGCCACCTTCTGGTTGTGGTTCAAACTGTCCATCGCGGCGCAACTTCGGGCCGCGTGTCGCTGCGCAAATTGATCGCCTTCGAGGTGTCGACTGAGCGCAAGGCAGCGTCTGCGTGTGCTTGGGTGTCGAGCGCCTTCACGGCGCACCCCCGGGGAGGCAGATCTGTTCTAAAATCGATCATGCGCCGACCCATCCTCACAAGCCTCATTCTGGCCTCAACCACGTTTGTTCTGGCCGGCGAAGTCCTCTACCAGAAGCCCCCAAAAATCGTTCGGGAAGTGCTCACCGCGCCGCCCACGCCGCTGATTTCGGTCAGCCCGGCACGCGACTACGCCATCCTGATGCAGCCCGTCCGGTATCCGTCGATCTCCGAAGTCGCCCAGCCCATGCTCCGGCTGGCCGGCATCCGCATCGACTCCAACACCAACGGCATGCACCTTGCCCCCAACTACGCGTCCTACACCATCAAGCGCCTGTCGGATTCCGCCGACGTGGCGATCACGCTGCCCCGCGAGCCCAAGCTGGGCACGCCGATTTGGAGCCCCGACGGCAAGCAGTTCGCCTTCACCAACACCACTGCCAAGGGCATCGAACTCTGGATCGGCACCACCGCCACCGGCAAGACCCGGCATATTGAGGGCGTCGCGGTGAACGGAGTGCGCGTCGCAGGCGGCGGCCGCGGCGGGGGTGCATCCGGCCCCGTCGAATGGATGGGCGACGGCAAGACCCTGGCAGTCCACCTCGTTCCCTCCGGCCGGGGCCCCGCGCCCTCGGAAAACACAATCCCCAAGGGTCCGCACACGCAGGAAAGCCTCGGCCACGCCGGACCGGCCCCCACGTACGAAGACCTCCTCTCGAATCCCCACGACGAGGACCTTTTCGACTACTACGCCACCTCGCAACTGGTCTGGCTCGATTCCGCCACGGGCAAGACGACGCCCGTGGGCAAGCCAGCCGTCTTCACCATCGTGAACCCGTCGCCGGACGAGAAGCATTTGCTGGTCGGGCGTCTGCACCGGCCCTATTCGTACCAGCTCCCCGCCGGGTCGTTCCCGCAGGACGTGGAAGTTTGGGACCGCACCGGCAAGTCGGAATACAAGATCGCGGCGTTGGGGCTGTCCGAACGGGTGCCCATCGGCGGCGTCCGCACCGGTCCGCGCTCATACGAATGGCTGCCGACGAAATCCGCCACCCTGCTCTGGGTGGAGGCCATGGACGGCGGCAATCCCAAGGAGAAAGTGCCTTTCCGCGACCGCATCGTCGAGCACGCCGCGCCATTCCAAGGCGAGCCCAAGCAGGTCTACAAGACGCAGGACCGCTTCCGCGCCATCCGCCCTCTGGCCGACGGCAAGGCGCTGGTGGACGACTACGAGCGCACCAAGCGGATCGTCCGCACAGTCGAGGTTGATCTGGAACACCCCGGCTCCGAGCCCAAAGTGCTCTTCAGCCGCAATGAACGCGACGCCTACCGCGATCCGGGCACTCCGATCCTCAAAACGACACCGGAAGGCCGCCGGATGGCCGTACAAACGGGCGACGAGATCCTGCTTTCAGGCCTCGGCGCATCGCCCACCGGCGACCACCCGTTCATCGACCGCTTCAACGTCGTCACCGGCAAGGCCGAGCGCGCGTTCCAATCGGGTGCGGACGCCTACGAAGTGGTGGAAGCCGTCCTCGACGACAAGGCTGGACGGCTACTGACCCGTCGAGAGAGCCCGACGTCCCCGCCCAACTACTTCATCCGCACGGGGGCGACCGTCAAGCCGCTCACCGATTTCAAGGACCCCGCCCCGCAGACCGCAGGCATCAAGAAGCAGCTCGTGAACTACAAGCGCGCCGACGGCGTGCCGCTCTCGTTCACGCTCTACCTGCCCGCCGACTACAAGGCCGGCACGCGCCTGCCCGCCGTTGTGTGGGCCTATCCGTATGAGTTCAGTGACGTCGATACCGCCGGACAGGTGACGGGCCACTCGACCCAGACCTTCAACGAGCTGAACTACCACCAATTGGCGGTGTTGCACGGCTACGCGCTGATCGACAACGCAGCCATGCCGATCATCGGCGATCCCGAAACAGTCAACAACACCTACATTGAGCAATTGACGATGGATGCCAAGGCCGCCATCGACAAGGCTGTCGAAATGGGCGTGGTGGACCGCGACCGGGTCGGCGTGTTCGGCCACAGTTACGGCGCGTTCATGACGGCCAACCTGCTGGCGCACACGAACCTGTTCAAGGCGGGCGTGGCTGAAAGCGGGGCGTACAACCGGACGCTGACGCCGTTCGGCTTCCAGTCCGAACAGCGCACGTTTTGGGAAGCGCAGGATGTCTATACCAAGATGTCGCCGTTCTGGTTCGCCGACAAGATCAAGGCGCCGATCCTGCTGATCCACGGCGAGGCTGACGACAACACTGGAACGTTCCCGATCCAATCCGAACGCCTCTACGCGGCGGTGCGGGGAAACGGCGGGACAGTCCGGCTGGTAATGTTGCCAGCGGAGGCCCACGGGTATCGCGGTCGCGAGACCATGGAACACGTGGTTTCCGAGGAACTGGCCTGGTGGGACAAGTTCCTGAAGCCTTAGTGCCTCAGTGGACCGGGCCCATCTTGTCCAGCGGCCAGTAAACGAAGACCGCCTTGCCGTAAATGGCAGGGCGGTCCACAAACCCCCACATACGGCTGTCGTTGGAAGAATTGCGGTGGTCGCCGAGGACGAAGTAATTATCGGGGGGAACGCGGCGCGGGCGGAGGGACATGTGGTCGCGATATTCGTCGGCCAGGTAGTGCTCATCCAGCCTTTCGCCATTGACGATCACCGTGCCCTCGTCGATCTCCACCAAGTCGCCGGGGATGCCGATCACGCGCTTGATGTAGGACTGGCTGGGGTCGAGCGGGAAATGAAACACCACCAGGTCGCCGCGGGCCACGGAATCCTTCCCCAGCTTGTATTGGTACTTGTTGATGAAGATGCGTTCCTGGTCGGTGAGGCCGGGCATCATGCTGGTGCCCTCCACCTTGACGGGCTGGTAGATGAACACGATCAGCACGGCCGCGAGGGCGACCGACACGCAAACATCCCGCAACAGGGACATGACTCCGAACGGCGCGGCGGGCCGGGGCGACGGCTCCACCACTAGTTCAGGTTGCGCGAGTTCAGGCTGTGGCTCGATTTGCGACATCGACGGGGCTGGTGACACGATTATACCCGTTGGACGCGCAAACTGTCGATTCGTCTCCAATGTGCCAGACAGGAACGATATACTCTCGGGAGGAGATCCGTCCAAAATGTCCTTATCGCGCCGCGACCTGTCGATGCTCTTGACCACCCTCGCAGCGGCCTCGGTACCCGCCGAAGCCGCGGATGACAAGAAGATGCTCGAGACCAAGACGTTCGACTACCCGGACCTGCCGGTCAAGGCGAACGGACAGAACCACTCGCGAGCCGTCTTCGATTGGCAGACGCACACCGGCTACCCGATCGAGCTGCACATGACGGAGCTGGGTCCGGGTCAGGTACCGCACGCGCCGCACCACCACTCGCATGAAGAGGTGATGATGCTGCGCAAGGGCGTTCTGGACGCCACATATGGCGGGAAGACGGTGCACTTGACCGCTGGGTCCGTGATCTACATGGCGTCCAACGTGGAGCATCAGTGGAAGAACACCGGCACCGAGCCCGCCGAGTACTTCGTGATCGCGCTGGGCAAGGGGTTGTAACTCGTCATGGCGACTCCATGGCAACCCTTCAGCGAGCCTCTGGGCGAAACCCTCAAGCGGAATCTCGCCATTGCGGTTGTGGTGGGCACGGTTTTTGCGGCATCCGGCGGTGGCTGGAACCGGTGGCCCATGGCGACCTTGGCTGCGCTCTGGCCCTCGCTCGGGGGACATTGTGTGGAAATCTTCTTCCTGAACTGGCTGCGTCCCAAGATTCCCGACGGGCGGGGGCCCCAAGTCCTCGCGCGCCTGGCGGTGTGGTTCGTCGCAGGCCTGGGATTCGCGGTCTGCATGACGGTAACGGCGGAAGCGCTGAGCGGATTCCGGCTCCGGCAGCCTCCCGCGTGGTGGCTCGGAGGCGTCGCGTTCATCGGAGTGGAACTGGTGGCGCACCTCGGGCCCGCATTATCGAGACGACCCAGCTTCTACGACGGGCGCGGCTAACGGTGTGAGCCTGGGCGGAACGCTGTCGGGCTCCAGCAGCCAAACCTTGCGACCGGGGTAGTAGGCGACGAGTTGCCGGTCTTCGGTGTCACCCAAGTCGAGGGCCCAGACGGTCGGCGCGTGGTCGATATCGGCGGCATTCTGGATCCACTCGCGGAGCTGGTGGCGCTGGCTGTAGCGGACGAAGACCAGATTCCGTCCCCCGGCGGCCTCCAGTTTCCGCGCCACCGCCGACCGGCCCTCGCTGTCGCCGAAATTGACGTAGTTCCAGCTCTCGTAGGGTGCGGACGCGATGAAGATGTCGTCGTTGCCGAACAGGCGGATTCCGTACCAGAAGCCGAATTGGGCCACGCACAGGAGCACCAGCAGGCGGGCGGCTGCACCGTTACGGGCCGCGAGCCGGTCTAGGCCGACCATCGTCGCGAGCAGGACAAGGCACGACACGGCGGCGACGTAATGGGGGTAGAAGTAAGGATAGAAGTTCGTCCCCAGCGCAAACACGGCGAGGCATCCCGCCAGCCAGACCGCCTTCGGGCGTTTCATAAAGGGCAGACAGAACGGCAACGCCAGATACATCGGCGCAAAAACGAAGAAGCGCAGGAACTTGAAGCGGGTGCCGAGCCGGGCAAAGTAATCGGCCGGATTGTTGGGAAGACCGTCGTGAACCTGCTTCTGGGCTTGGTAGTCCATCTGTTGTTCCTCCGTGAGCGCCCGGTGCGGTTGGGGCATCGGCTGGAAGGTGAAGGTCGCGGGGACTCCGTATTGGTGGCGGCTGAGCATGTAGGGCAGGGTCGCCCATTCGCCCGTGACGGCCTTGTTGTGGAGCAAAGTCAAACCCATTGCGGGGGACAGGGCGAGCAGGGCCGTGGCAAGCAACCGCATGCGGCTCGCGCGGGGAACGAAAAGGATCGCCGGCAACAGGCAGACCGCCAGCAGAACAGCCTCGAAGGGACGCGACAACGCCTGCAAGCCAAGACCCGCTCCGAGGACGGCGACGTCCCTGGCTCGGCCCGTCCTCCAGACCCGAGGTACGGCTCCGAACACCAGACACCCGGCGATCCCCGACACCGCACCTCCCCAGTAGTTGTTCATCCACTGGTTGAGTGGCCCGAAGAGCATCACCGCCATCAGTGCTCCCAAGAGTGCCAATTGCGGACGCACCCACCCTTTCAACATCCAGAAACAGGCCGAACAGAACAGACCTACCGACGCCGCCACTCCAGCCCACGGCACCCCGGCCAGGAGTTGCCCCAGCCCCAGCACGATTCCCTGCCCCAACGGATAGATCGAGCTATACGACGGTTCCTGTAAGACGAAAATCGACTCGAAAAACCGGTGCATCGGGTGGGTCGGATTCGCCAAGCGGAAGTGCGCGAGGGTGTCGCCGAGCAGCAGGAACGAGAAATCGTCCGATGTCTGCGGCACGGGGACCGGGTTGTGCCGCAGCAGCGCCAAGCGCAGCAGGATCGGCAGCGCGGCCAAGAAGCACATGCAGACCCGGGGCCTTTGCGATAACCCGTGCAAGGCAATCCGCAGCCGCCCCTGACCCAGGATTGCCCCCAAACAAAACAAAGCCAGGCCAAGTTCCAGCGTGTCGGCAAGCGTAAACCCGACCGGGTTGCGCAGCGGGAGGAAGGCTCGTAGGATTGCGTAGACGTTGGACAACGACTTCCATTATCCGGTGTTATGCTCGTCTCAGGCGGAAACGTGTCCACTCCCAAATCCAAATGGGTCCTTGTTGCGGCAGTGTGCATTCTCTGCACGCTCGGAATAAGCACGCTGTTCGCCTTGCAAAAGCCCTTCCGGCAATACCCGGGAGTCGAATACTCCCAATTCGAAACGCCGTCGGACGCCGGCGTACCCGGCGAATTCGTCTTTGCCCGCCTGATGTTCGGGGGCGGCGGACCGGGCGTGGACGGCTACTACCCCCGTTACCAGCGCGACTGGCGGCTGGGGATGTCCCTTTGGACTCAAGACTACCCCCGCGCCGACCGTCATTTCGCCATGGCAATGCGGCGGCTGACCCGGGTCGACACGCGCTCGGTGGAGCAACCCGTCAACATCGAGGAAAACGAACAGTTCGACCTGCCGTGGCTCTATGCCGTGCAGGTCGGCGAGTGGGGGCCGTCGCAGCGCATTTGCGACGGGCTGCGCGAATATCTGCTGCGCGGCGGATTCTTCGTCGCGGACGACTTCCACGGCCGTGGCGAACGCGAAATCTTCCTGGAAGCGATGAAAATGGTGTTTCCCGACAGGCCCGTGGTCGAGATTCCGGACGACGACCAAGTCATGCACGCGGTCTACGACATGAAGGACCGGGTCCAGGTTCCAGGCCAGGCGCATGTGCGGGCCGGTTGCAAGAATTGCGAGGACGGCGGGCGCGGGGCCCACTGGCAGGGCATCTATGACGACAAGGGCCGGTTGATGATCGCCATTTCCTACAACTCGGACTTGGGGGATGCCTGGGAGTATGCCGATGATCCGACGTACCCGGAAGCCTCGGCGTCGATGGCGATCCGTGTCGGGGTCAACTACGTTGTCTATGCGATGACGCATTAGGTCTGCGGTGAAAATAGTCCCGCGAACGCGGGGAAGGATTGGAACGTAACAGTGATTGTGAAACCTCTCTTGGTTCTGGCGGTAGCGCTGCCCCTGGTTGCCCAGAACATGCTTGCCCAGAATTCCGGCACCTGCGGGCGTCCGTTCGAGGCTACGGTATCGCCGGGGTCGCAGTTGACGATGGACCTGCGCTCCGGTGACGTGGAAGTCGTGGGAACGTCCAAGCCCGGCGTACGGGTGACCTGCGCTTCCGGGAACGACGCCGAGACGCGGGACGTGCGGATTGCCTTCGCTGCCGGGCACCTGCGGGTGTATGGCGGCCCGGACAGCGCGAAGCATTTCCACTACCGCGTGGAAGTGCCGACCGCGACGGGCTTGCTGGTCCGGTGCTCGGCGGGCAACCTGACAGTCTCCGGCATCGAGGGCGACAAGGAGATCGAACTGAAGGCCGGGAATCTGGTGGTCGAGGTGGGCAAGCCGGAGAGCTACCGGGTGGCCGAGGCGTCGGTCATGGCCGGGGATTTGAAGGCTCCCGCGTTCGGGGTCACCAAGGACGGGCTGTTCCGCGATTTCCGCAAGGAGAATGCGGGCGGGCGGTACCGGTTGAAGGCGAAGGTCTTGGCCGGAAATTTGACGTTGCGGTAGGTCTCGGTCACCGCGCGAGTATGTAGTAGGTCGGAATGCCGTCGTAACCCGGGCAGTAGGGGGCGCGGCGTTCCAACACCGCGAATCCGGCCTTTGCGAGTTCCTCTTCCACGAAGCCCGGCCCGATATTGTGATCCTTGACCTGCTCCGACCGGCTCTTCGTCCCCGCCTCCGGTTTCAGGTAGTCGACAACCAGCAGCAAACCCCCAGGCTTCAGCGCCCGACGGACCGCCGCCAGCACCGAGGCCGGGTGCTCGATTTCATGGTAGACGTCCGAGATTATGACGGCATCCAGTTGTCCAGATGGGAATCCGGGGTCGTCGGGCGTGCCCAGGAGGTATTCGACGTTCCCGACGCCCTCCGCCTTCATCCGCTGCCTCACCTTGTCCAGCAGCGGCCTGTCGATCTCCTCGGCATAGACCCGGCCCTTCGGCCCGACGATCTTTGCGAAACGCGCCGCGTAGTAGCCGTACCCGGTTCCTAGATCGCCAACCACCGACCCCGGCTTTAGCCCCAACGCCTTCACGAGATCCGGGATCTTCTCCCGTTGGTCGCGTTCCTTCTCATCCGTGCGGATCGCCGCCAGACTGATATTGCTCGGCATCGGCTGGGCAATCGCGGTAGCGCAGCCGAACACGGCCAGCAGCAACCACCTCACAGGTGCCTCTTGAAGAACAATTCGATTGTTCCGAAGGTGACGGGCGGCCCTTGCACGACACGGACCGGTTCCCCCGGCCTTGCTTCGTACAATTTGGCGTCGCGCGCCATCCCCTGGTCCCAATCGTTCTTGTTCAGGAACCCGTGGCCCAACCCGTCGATCAGGTGCAGGGTTGCGTTGTTGCCAGCCGCAGCCAGTGCGTCGAACAGCAGTTTCGACTGCATGTGCGGCACGGCGCCGTCGCCGGTACCGTGCAGCAAGAGGAATGGCGGAGCCCCCTCCCGAACGTATTCGGCCGGGTTGGCCGCCCGTGCCAACTCGGGCACCGTCTGGATGGGCGCGCCCAGAAACTGGGATTCGAAGGACTCCGCGTCCGCCGCCGCGGGCAGCATGAAGGCCGAAGGATCGACATCCAACGGCGGCATCGCATCCCGGTGGGCGTCCAGCTGCAGCATGTCCACCACCGGATAACCCGCTGCGACCGCCTTCACCCCGCTGGCATACCCCGGGTACTCGGTCCCCTCGAAAGCGCCCTCCCCCGACAACGCCGCCAGCGCAGCCAAGTGTCCGCCAGCGGACGCGCCCCACACCCCGATCCGGTCGGGGTCGAAACCGCGTTCCGCAGCCACCGACCGCACCCAACGCACCGCGGTCTTCACATCCTCCACCGCAGTCGGGAACTTGGCCACACCACTCAGACTGTAGTCGACCGCCACCATGGCGAAGCCGGCCTCGGCAAAGAAGCGGGCCAGATCCGGCCCCAGTTGGCGGTTTCCGAGTTTCCAGCCGCCGGGGTGGAGCCAGATGATCACCGGCAAGGGCCGTTGCTCCTCCTCGGGAAGATAGATGTCGGCCAGCAACGACCGCCCTTCTCGCGACGAATAGACGATGGATTCCACCTTCTGTACACGGCACGGAAACCCTCTCAGGATGACTGGCGAAAACGATGGCATGGTTGAACTCCCTCCGTATTCCATCATCTCGCTTGTATCATTGTTTAGTGAGTCTCGCCGACCCGTCTAGTTGGGTCTAGTTGACCCGGAGTCTATTAGCCCCCCC
Source organism: uncultured Acidobacteriia bacterium (assembly GCA_903907865.1). GTDB lineage: Bacteria > Acidobacteriota > Terriglobia > Bryobacterales > Bryobacteraceae > BOG-234. Next base: position 36,869 of record CAIVPR010000020.1, on the reverse strand, counting down.
CCAGATGATCAGCCTGATTGTTTCCACCTATGAACACACCGCCACCCTCGGCTGGGTCTTGGAGGCGCTGGCTTCGCAGGACTACCCCGGGCGCTGGGAGCTCATCGTGGTCGACGACGGCTCCGACCCGACCGTCCTGACCATCGTCAAAGAGGCCAGTTGGCGCTATTCCACGGACATGCGGTACGTTTGGCAGCCTGACGCGGGACATCGGCTGGCCCGATCCCGAAACAACGGCATCCGGATCGCGCGGGGCGAATTGCTGGTCTTCCTCGACGGCGACATGGTGGTGCGCCCGAATTTCCTCTCGGCCCATGCCGCGGCACACGCGTCCGGGGAGAAAATCCTGCTGGTCGGAACCCGTGAACGGCTCGTCGTCCGCAGCGACCGCCAGAACTTGGACTTGGAGGCCCTGCGGGTCCAAGCGGAACAGGTTTCCATCATCGAAGGCCTTCCCACCGAGCATAAGCAGCAAGAGGCTTGGTCTCGTTCGCGGAGCCCTTGGATGGCGATGTCCGGTTCCAATTTCAGCATCGCGTCCGGTCCTGGCGCCATGTACAACGAAATGTTCTTCGGCTGGGGCTCCGAAGACCGGGAACTGGCATGTTCGCTGATCCGCCGCCATGGCCACAAGTTGGTGGTGTCGGACGCCCCCCGCGCGCTGCATGTGAAGGTGGAGTCCCGCCCGACCCGAAGGGGGGCCCTGATCACGAGCGCCGCTGCCAACGCCGCCGAGGCAAACAAGGAAGCCCAGGCCCTGCTGGAAACCATCCGAAACAAGCTGGTTTTCAAGCACCTGCATCCGACCGAGGACGTTACGCCGACCATGCGGATGATCGCCAACTGCCTGGTGGACCCCCGCACCGACACGTGGTATTTCGACGAGGATCTTACAGACCGAAACCTCGCCGAAGCCATCAACGCCGCAGAGAACTGGATGGATTCGCACAGCATCCAGTTCCGACCAGCACGCCGCGCCACCCCGACCCCGAGATTGACGGAGAGGAAATCAGATGCCGGAGAACAAGACCAAGCAAACTGAGTTGAGCGTTGCCGATTTCATCGACGCAGTTGGGGACGAGCGGGCCCGGACCGACGTCCGCGCGCTTGTCGACTGGATGCGCGAGGCCTCAGGCGAAGAGCCGAAGATGTGGGGGCCGTCGATCATCGGCTTCGGCAGCTACCACTACAAGTACGAGAGCGGTCGCGAGGGAGACATGCCCGTGATCGGCCTAGCCCCGCGCAAGGCGGCGCTGACCTTGTACGGGATGCGTTTGGAGGAGTCCGCCGACGTGCTGGAGGGTCTCGGCAAACACACCACCGGCAAGGGGTGCCTGTACATCAAGAAGTTGGCGGACGTGGATCCCGGCGTGCTCAAGACACTGCTGGGACGGGCGGTCGCGGCACGGAAGCGCGCCAGCGGGAAGGACTAGTTGCGGGACGGTGCCTTCTGGATGCTGTCGACCTTGACGATCTCCACCATGCCTCGCTCCTGTTCCAGACGCAGGCCCAGTTGATCGCGCACCGCCGTGAAGATGTCCGACGTGCCGTCCGCACCCTCCGGCACGGTGAGTGGCAGATAGGACAACATGATCATGTAGTCCCTCGTGAGCCCGGTCTTGTCGACCACAGGCCGTCCCGTCACCTTCCCGAGCCGTTCGCAAAGGTCGGGCATGTGGCGGGCCATGAAGACGAGCCGCCCATCCTGGGCTGTAGGATTCAAAGGGGGCGCTTGGTCGTAGTCGATCAGCTTGGAGCCGTTCCTGTCGATCACGAGGCGTAGAAACGGCCGTTGGTCGGGCACGCGCCGGGCCACCAGATGGAAGCGATCCTTCAGCAGTTCGACCAGCATCGGCATCAAGTCGCGTTCCGACGCGCCGCCGGGGGCCTTGGCCTTGACGTCGTAGCATTGCGAATCGAGCCACGAGGGGCCGGAAACGCGGTCGTCCGTCAAACCGTAGGCGCGGCTGATGATCCGCAGCATAGGCGCGTTTTGGGCGTTCACCGCACCGTGTGCCGCCTCGAAATCCCACCGACCCATGCATTTGAACTTGCTGGAGTGGATGCTGGCAACCTCGAAGCGCTGCTGGCCGGAGATCGGGCCGCATAGCAGCAGGAACAATCCCGCCGCAAGGGGACGACTCACGCTACCTGGCCTTGCCGATCCGTTCGGCCAGATACGCGGCCACATAAGCCCGCTGTTCGTCTTTCAACTCGCGGCCAAGGCGTTTGCTTCCAGGGCATGCCAATTCGATGACGCGCAGGATGTGCTTCCCGTTCCGTTTGCGCAACAACGTGACTTGGGTCAAGTCCGACCAGCGGAACCTGCGAGTCCAGCCGACGCCACCGATTCCAGAAAAAATGGTGGCCTCCCCGGCTTGGACCGAAACCACGTACTGGCCGAACAGGTTGAAAATGGTGAGCACCCAAAGGGGAATGGTACCCACAGCCGGGATCAAGAAAATCCAGAGGGGCGGACCGTCCTTTCCCGGTTTCGAGTGCGCCAGAAGGTAGACCATGAGCGCTACCACCAAAAGGCCGGGCAAGACCTTGAGCAGGGAACTCGGATGCGCGGTGACGCGGAAGCCATCCGGCAACTGCTCCACCGAGACGCCATCGGGCGGCGCAGGCCAGTCACTGGTCTTGATCCCCGCATAACCGAATTCCTTGACATCGAAAGCCCGACCGCAGGACTCGCATTTGGCGTGGTCGGCCTCCGTGAGGGAGTCCGGCAACTTCAAGCGCTTCCAACAGATGGGGCAGGTGAGGTCGTGGATTTCGTCGCGGATGAGGGGGACCATCAGATTTACTTTAGCGCCGCTCGATGCGTTCCGCGAGGAATGCGGCCAAGCGGGCCACGGCGTAAGTGCGCCCGAACGCTGCTGGCACACTATGGACCTGCAGCGAGGCGGCCTTTTCGTAGAAGCGCCGGGCCGACGCCGGGTCGCCAAGCTTTTCGTGGCACTGGCCGGTCAGACTGAGGATGAACGGGTCGTCCTGCAGCGCGCCTTCAAGCTCCGACAACGCGGCCTTGAAATCGCCGGAATGGAACGCGACATACCCGGCGAGGTACGGGAAATAGGGCTGCTGTTCGGGGATGCGGCCCTTGTCGAGGACGGCCTTGGCACGGGCCACCAGTTTGCGAGCTTCCTCGGGCTTGCCCTGGCGCACGGCGAGCCGGGCCTTGGCGTGGTACCAGCGGAAGGCCCAGACATCGGCGCGGGCGTCCTTGATATCAGGCTCCTGGAGGCCGGTTTCATGGCCGCGGTCATACCAATCGGACGCCTTGGCGAGGTCGCCGGACTCGATGCAGATGCGGCCGAGCTCGTTGGCGGTTTCGCCGGCGTCGAAGAAATCGTTGACGCTGAGGTAGTAGTCGAAGGCCTGGCGGCTGAATTTTTCGGCACCCTTGCAGTCGGCGGTAAAAGCGTAGGAAATGGCCATGGTGCGACGGGCCTTGGCCTTTTCGGGGTCGGTGCGGGCAGCTTTGATGGCGCGGTCGAGGTATTTGCGGGCGTCTTCGTACCGACCCTGGAGGTCGAGGGACATGCCGGCGTCGGTGTTGAGGGCGAAGGATTTGACGGGGGGCTCGGGGGTTTGAGCGGGGAGGCGACCGGCCAAGAGCAGGAATGCGGCAGCGAGGAGGCGACGGTTGGCCATTGCCTCCATTAGACTACGTCCGGCGTGAGTGAGCCCCAAGGCCCAAGCCGCACTACTTCTTCAGTTCCGCCACCAGAGCCGGGACTACCTCGAACAAATCGCCCACAATCCCGTAGTCGGCCACTTCGAAAATCGGAGCCTCGGGATCCTTGTTGATCGCCACGACCACTTTCGAACCCTTCATGCCGACCAAATGCTGGATCGCGCCAGAGATTCCGACGGCCACGTACATCTTCGGTGCCACCGTCTGGCCGGAACTGCCAACTTGGCGCTCCATCGGGAGCCAGCCATTGTCGCAGATCGGCCGCGACGCAGCCAGTTCGGCACCCAGCGCGTCCGCCAATTCCTGGACGACACCGATGTTTTCCGCCTCGCGGATACCCCGCCCGACCGACACGATAATGTCCGCCGCGGTCAAATCGACCGCCCGTGACGATTCGCGGAACAATTCAAGGGGTTTGGTGCGGATCTGGGCCGCGCTCAACTCAGGGGTGAACGCCTCCACCGGCGCTGCACCGGCTTCAAGGCCATCGGCGCGGAAGGCGCCAGCCTGGACCGACACGAAGTGCGGGCCGTCACCCGGGAAGCGCAAATCGGCATTGATCTTTCCTTGGAACAATTGGCGCACCAGCACCAGCGCGCCGTCCTCCACCCGCAGGCCGACCACGTCGCTCGCCAGAACCTGGCCCATGGACGTCGCCAGCTTCGGGGCGAAATCGCGAACCTGGTAGGTGTGCGGGAAAACCACGTACTTTGCACCTGTCGCCGCCACCAACTGCTTCAACGCGATGCTATAGCCGTCCGGCGTGTACGCCGCCAGCAGCGCATGGTCGACAGCGAACACCTTCTCGACCGAATACTGCGCGACCGCTGCGGCAACCGGGCCCACCCCGCTTCCAACAACCGCCGCCGACACCGGCAAGCCGAGTTCGGCACCGATGCGCTTGGCCGCCGCCAACGCTTCCAGCGCCATCTTGTGCAGCTTCAACTCGCCGGAGCCGCCGACCGCCAATTCCAATACAGCCAGTACGCCGCTCATATAACCCTCGCCTCGAAGCGCAACTTCTCCACCAGTTTGGCCGCCGACTCGCGTGCCGGACCGTCGAACACTACCGACTTCTTCGATTTCTCCGGCAGGTAGATCCGCGAAACCGCGATCGTGGGTTCCGACTCCGTCTGCAGGTCTGAGATGTCCAGTTGCTTGACTTCCTTCGTCTTGGCACGCTTAATGCCCATCAGCGTGGCGTAGCGCAGCTTTGTGGCACCCGATTGGACGGTCAACAACGCGGGCAACGGGATTTCGACGTTCTGGAACCAGCCGTCCTCCAACTCGCGCTTGACGGTGATCCCGCCCTCGGAAACTTCGATGTTCATGATGAGGGTGCCGTGGGGCAGGCCCATGACCTCGGCCAGGATGACGCCGGTCTGGCCGAAACCCAAGTCGTCGGATTGCAAGCCGGTCAGAACCAAGTCGGGGCTCTCTTCCGACAGAGCCGCCGCGAGGACACGCGCCAGGGCAAGCGGATCGCCGACGGTTTCCTCGTAGGTTTCAATGTGGATGGCGCGGTCCGCACCCTTGGCGAGCGCTTCGCGGATGGTTTGGGTGGCGCGGTCGGGGCCGACGCAGATCACAACGACCTCCCCGCCCTCCTTTTCCCGCAACTGCAGGCCAGCCTCAAGGGCGTAGGCGTCGGGCTCGTTGATCTCGTACGCCAAATCGGCGTCCTCAATCCACGTGCCTTCGCCATTCACCTTCAACAGGCTGTCCCGTGCGGGAACCTGCTTGATGGCGACAACGATTTTCATGCTTTCTTACTCCGTGAACCTTTTGAAAATGAGTGCCCCGTTGGTGCCGCCGAAGCCGAACGAGTTCGTCAGCGCGTAATCCAACTTCATGGGACGGGGCTGGTTGGCGATGTAGTCGAGATCGCAAGCCGGATCCTGGTTTTCCAAGTTTGCCGTGGGGGGCGCGACTTGGTTGACCAAAGCGCAAACCACAATGCCGGCCTCGAGTCCGCCCGCGCCGCCCAGCAAGTGGCCGGTCATGGACTTGGTCGAACTGACGGCCAGCTTCTTCGCATGGTCGCCGAACGCGCGCTTGATCGCCACCGTCTCGGCCTGGTCGCCGAGCGGGGTGGATGTGCCGTGGGCGTTGATGTAGTCGATCTGGGTCGGATCGAGCTTGGCGTCCTTGAGTGCGTTCCGCATGACGCGGAAGGCGCCCTCGCCGTCCTCGGGGGGAGCGGTGAAATGGAAAGCGTCGGCGGACATGCCGTAGCCGACCACTTCGGCCAAGATGGGCGCATTGCGCTTCTTGGCGGTTTCGAGTTCCTCGAGCACCAGGATGCCCGAACCTTCGCCCACCACGAAACCGTCGCGGTCGACGTCGAACGGGCGCGATGCGCGCGTCGGCTCGTCGTTGCGCTGGGACATGGCACGCATGGCGGCAAACCCGCCGATGCCCATCGGCGTGATGCAAGCTTCGGCACCGCCGCAGATCATGGCATCGGCCTCGCCGCGCTGGATGATCCGGTAGGAATCGCCGATCGAGTGCGCGCTGGTGGTGCAGGCCGTTGCCGTGGCGGAATTGGGACCCTTTGCACCGGTGCGGATCGAAATGTATCCCGACGCCATGTTGATGATGGTGGCGGGGATGAAGAACGGGGAGATGCGGCGCGGACCGTGCTCCAAGAGGTTGCGGTGCTCGCGTTCGATCACCTCGAAACCGCCGATGCCGCTGCCGATGTAGACACCGACCTGTTCGGCGTTCTCCTCGGTGACCTTCAAGCCTGAAGTGACCAGCGCATCCTCCACGGCGGCAACCGCCAACTGGATGAACCGGCCCATCTTCTTGACTTCTTTTTTCTCGATGAAACGCGTGGGGTCGAAATGCTTGATCTCGCCAGCGATCCTGCAATTGAAAGCAGTGGCGTCAAACGCCTCGATGGTCGAAATACCGCTGCGCACGTCCATGAGGGACTGCCACGTTTGCGCGGTATTGTCGCCGATCGCGGTGAGCAACCCGACGCCGGTAACTACGACTCTGCGGGAAATAATCGTCTCCTTCGATGCCTAGCTGCGACGCCAGTCCTCGCGACACCGGACTTTTGAGATGTTTGGCGACCTGAATTGGTCGCCCCGGCCAACTACGCCTTGACGGCGTGGGCTTCGATGTAGGTGACCGCGTCGCCGACAGTAGTGATCTTTTCGGCGTCTTCGTCGGGGATCTCGATCGCGAAGGCCTCTTCAAAAGCCATTACCAACTCCACGATGTCGAGGGAGTCGGCTCCAAGGTCGTCCACGAAGGAGGCCTTGAGTTCCACTTGGCTCTCGTCGACGCCGAGCTGTTCGACGATGATGCTTTTTACCTGCTGTTCTACGTCCATACTTCCCTCCACTATAGCCTGGGTGCGCCAGCCGGGCGGGTCATTCCCGCAAAGATTCCCCTTCGGGCCCCGCGCGGGACCGGTCTGGACGCAAACCCCGATTCTACAACACCGACTACGCGCCGTCCCGGCGGGTGCCGTTGTGAAACAATCGGGTCATACCTCCCGAACCAGTTCCGCCGCCGGTCGTCGTCCTGGTGTCGACCCGCAACCCCCTCAATATCGGTGCCGCCGCACGCGCGGTCGCCAATTTCGGCCTCGCGGACTTCCGTTTGGTCGCCCCGTACGAGGTTTCTTTCCGGGAAGCGGTCTCGGCTGTTGGCGGGGCGGGAGTGCTGCAATCGGCCCGCGTCTTTGACTCGGTTGCCGAGGCCGTGGCGGATTGTTCCTTGGTCGTGGGCACCACCGCGGGCCAGAACCGCGTTCCTCAACAGCCGGCGGAACGTCTCGAGGCCGGAATGGCGGTCGCGCGGGAACATTCCGGGCGGACCGCGTTCCTTTTTGGCAGCGAGAAATTCGGCCTGTCAAACGAGGATCTGAGTCACTGCCACCTCTTGGTCCGGATCCCGACCGTTCCAGGCACGCCGTCGATGAACCTTGGCCAGGCGGTAGCCGTGTGCCTCTACGAATGGGTGCGTCGGGACAGCGAGCCGAGCCGTCCCGCGGTCGATCCGGTTTCCGGAGCGCATGCCGAACAGCTGACGGTGATGCTGCTGGAAGTACTCCAGGAGTCCGGGTACACCAACCGGATCACGGCGGTATCGACGGAGGACAAGATCCGTCGCTGGATGCGGCGAATGCGGATCGGCCGCCGGGACGCACCCCTGCTGCTGGGGATTCTGCGCCAGATCCTCTGGAAGTTCCGCCGCCAGCCAGCCGACCGACCGTAGCGTGCACCCTGGCGGCCATTGGTCACGTGACCATAGGGCGACATTGCCAGCGCCACCATCCGCCCCAGCCCTCCCGGCCAAGGTACTGGTACCAAATGGTTTGCACCGCTCCGGGCGGCTGGCGAGGAACATGCCTCCATTGATTGCGCAACACGATCGCAAACGGAGAAAAACAAACAATGAAAATCACCACCCTCATCCGGGCCGCCTGCACCATTGGGCTCGCCTTCGGGTTGGCGGCCAGCGCCAGCGCCGCCGGCATCAGCTACACCACCAACTCGCCGCTGACAAAATTCGGCGGCGGCGGCCTGACGCTCAACAGCACCGGTGGCGAGGCTGCAACGCTCACCTTCACCGCGAACACCGCCAGCAACTCCGGGGTGCCCAGCAACATCAACCTCGGCGACTTCCTCTTGATCTGCTCGACCTGCACCGTGAGCCAGACGACGACCTTCGGCGCGTTCACCTTTGACTTGGTCGTGGTCGACACGACAGACAACGCGTCGGGGATCTTTACGGGAACCTCTTCCGGCGGTGTTGTTTCATCCGACAGCAGCACCATCAACATCACGTTCTCGCCCGTCTCGTTCGGACCGGGGACCAACAACGCCTTGACCGGCGATTTCGGCAGCACCGTCTTCTCCAAGCTGAGCCCGGTCACCAGCATCGTGGCACCGAATTCCGGCACGCCGCCGGGAGACTCCACGGTCCAGGCGCAGGTTGCGTCGTCGCCGGAACCGGCAAGCTTTGTCCTGTTCGGCTGCGCGCTGGCCGGGTTGGGCGTTGCGCGCCGCAAATCCTCATCCCGCTAGTAGTTTTCTCGGAGGCATGGCCGTGGCGGTCGCCGCGTGCCCGGACTGTTCGATAACATACTGATTCCAATGAATTGTCCGCGTGCGCAGGCGTCACCTTCAAGTTCTCGCCACGGCTTGTAAGGGAGTGTTGAAACGGGGGCGGCGGATACCAATGCCGCCCTTGTTCAGCTTCACCCCGGATGACCGGCGGCACATTCCTTCCCTCCCGCTTCCTTCTTGGCACGGCATCGCGTAATCTGTAACTTGGTCGATATACACAGCCACGTGCTCTGGGGCATGGACGACGGCGCCCCCACCGAGGAGGTCAGCCTCGAAATGTTGCGCATGGCCGCAGCCGCGGGCACCACCGACATCGTCGCGACTCCCCATTCCAACGGAGAATTCGAGTACAAGCCCGACCTGATCGCCGAGCGGATGGCGCGCCTGACCGAGCTAACGGGCGGCGTTCCCCGCATCCACCGGGGTTGCGACCTCCATCTGAGCTTCGACAACATCTCCGAGACCTTGGAGAATCCCTCAAAATTCACCATCAACGGTCGCCGCTACGTGCTGGTCGAGTGTTCCGAGCTCCACATCTCGGGCTCCATGAGCCAAGTCCTCGACCGCCTTCTCAATATCGACCTCGTGCCGATCATCACCCACCCCGAGCGCAATCCGATCCTGCAGAAGGAACCGCAGCGCGTTGAGCGCTGGGTGGACGCCGGAAGCCTGGTGCAGGTGACGGCGCTCTCGATCCTGGGTGGCTTCGGCAAGCGCGCACACCAATCGGCGCATTCGTTCCTGAAGAAGGGACTGGTGCACGTGGTGGCGAGCGACGCCCACGACCCGGTGGTGCGGCATCCGCGCCTCGACGAGGCGTACGCGGCAGTAGCGCGCGATTATGGCAAGGACATGGCGGAATTGCTGTTCCGGCAGAACCCCTCGCGGATCATAGAAGGCAAGTTTGTCTCAAGCGACCGGACGATTCGGGTGGCACCAAGGAAATGGTGGCAGTTTTGGATTCCTGGGGGAGAGCGGTGAACGTGTTTGAAATCGGCCTGGTCCACGCGGGTGGGTCGCAATGACCTGTCCCTATTGCGAGGAGAACCGCGCGCATCGTTCGCACCGCAAGGGACTGAACGACCGCATGCACCTGCTGTTCAAACAGATCCCGTACCGTTGCAAGAATTGCAGCCGCCGGTTGTACGCCTACCGGGCGGGGGAGGACTCCCCCAGAATGCGCACCCACGAGGAGCGCAAGATCATGGAACTCCGGCGGCGGTTGCGGTGGAAGCGCACCAAGCGCGAATTGGTGATCTATGGCTTCGGGGCTCTCTGCTTCGCCGTGGTGATCTATTTCCTGATCCGCCCGTCGACACCCGCCTCCGGCGGTTAGGCGCGCCTCTTTCCGCAAACGCTTGTTGCCAAATCGAAACCGTCCGTGCTACTATCGTCTCTGTACCCCGAGAGGGGCTCAGTGGGAGGCGTGCGTTCCGCCCGGAATTCCCGGGAACCACGGAAAAGCAGCCGTTGGCACCAATGAGGAGACATGCCAGACATTCAAAAAAAGTCTTCAGGAAAAAAGTACCAAGCTGCGCGCAAGCAGATCGAAGCGCGCAATTACACCCTCGACCAAGCGATCCCGCTTCTCCAGAAGATCCGTTTCGCCAAGTTCGATGAGACCGTCGAGGTGCACATGCGCCTTGGGGTCGATCCCAAGCACGCAGACCAGATGGTCCGCGGCACGGTCGTCATGCCCAACGGTCTGGGCAAATCCAAGAAAGTACTCGTCATCGCCAGCGGCGACAAGCAGCGCGAGGCCCTCGAGGCCGGTGCAGACTTTGTCGGCGGCGACGACATGGTCAACAAGATCCAATCCGAAGGCTGGACGGACTACGACGCCGTAATCGCGACGCCGGACATGATGCGGTCGGTCGGCAAGCTCGGCAAAATCCTCGGCCCCCGCGGATTGATGCCGAACCCGAAGACGGGCAGCGTTACGGTGGACGTGGCCAAGGCCGTCCTCGAAGTCAAGGCCGGCAAGGTGGAGTTCCGCGTCGACAAGACCGGCATCATCCACGCTCCGGTGGGCAAGGCGAGCTTCACGGCGCAAAAGCTGCAGGAGAACGCATCCAGCCTGATCAACGCGGTTCTGAAGGCCAAGCCGTCGGCAGCCAAGGGCAAGTATGTGAAAAGCGCGACACTGTGCTCCAGCATGGGCCCCGGCATTCCCCTCGACGTGACAGAACTGACCGCCAAGGACGCGGCCGCCAACGCCTAGCGCGCGGCGTACATCCCGGAGTCTGAAATGAAAAACAGGGACCAGAAGAAAAAGGATTACGCGCTGTTGCGCGAGGAACTCCAAAAGACGAACAACCTGTTCGTCGCCGGATTCCAGAAGATGACGGTCAGCCAGGACTTCAACCTCCGCAAGACCGTGCGGGCGGCGGGTGGCAAGTACCAGGTTGTGAAAAACAACATCGCCGAAGTGGCTTCGGAAGGTTTGCCGGCACATGCGGTGCTGGCCGGCCTGAAGGGCATGACGTCGATGGCCTACACGACGGGCGACGCCGTGGCCTTGGCCAAGGCATTGCGGGATTACGCCAAGACCAACCCGGCTTTTGTTTTCAAAGCGGGTTTGGTGGAAGGCCGCGCGGTGGATGTCAGCGCTATCGCCGACTTGGCGAACCTGCCTCCGAAGGAACAGATCCAGTCCAAGCTGTTGTTCCTCATCAACGCGCCGGCGCAGCGGTTGGTCACGATATTGAGCGCGGTCGGACGCAACCTCGCGGTTGTGGTCGATCAAGGCGTCAAGGAAAACAAGTTCAGCGCTTAGCGGACGACCCGGCCGCCGGATTCGTCCGGCGGCACTTCGCCGGCATCCCCGGCGGTCCCGTTGTCCACGATGCGAGTTTCATCAACCAAGTTCATCACGAGTTTAGGCAAGAAGAGGAGTTTTTAAGATCATGGCGGATATCAACGCGATTGCGGATCAGATTCAGGGCTTGACGCTGCTTGAAGCGTCGCAGCTCGTCACGTTGCTCGAAGGACGGCTGGGCGTTTCGGCTGCTGCTGCGGCCCCTGCGGCTGCTGCGGGAGCGGCTCCGGCTGCGGCTGCTGCGCCGGTGGAAGAAAAGACCGAATTTACGGTCATTCTTGTCGCGGCCGGTGCCAACAAGATCAACGTCATCAAGGAAGTTCGCGCGGTCACCAGCCTCGGCCTCAAGGAAGCCAAGGATCTGGTTGACGGAGCGCCGAAGCCGGTCAAGGAAGGCGTCAGCAAGGACGAAGCTGCGGCCATCCAGAAGAAACTGGTCGAAGCCGGCGCAACTGTCGAAGTCAAGTAGCGCTGGTTCCGCCTTTGGGCGGGCTTGCGTTTACGGGAATCAGGGCCAGCGTGGCGGTCGCGGCGGTAACGTCGCGGCCGCCGCGCGGCTTTTTGCGGGAGCATGTTGACAGATTGACTACAAGGATGCTAACGTCGTATCTTGGCGTGTCTCTCCTGTTGTGTCAGTGTGTCAGGACGAATCTTGCCGGGTCAAGTCGACCCAAATGCGTTTGGCAAGGTTGAAGCCGGATTGGTGACGGTGGCGCTGGATTCTTTGAAGTCAGTACTCAGTCCGGTTGGTTTCACCAACGATGGTGCGTCGCGCCTTCGTCGGTACGTCGTGCGCCTTTTCTCCCGTAACCCCCGCACCTCCGGCTTTTCCCCGCAGCGTGAAGTTCCAGCTACGGTTTCCACGTTTAAAACATTCAGAGTTGCACATCCGGGGGGGCCACGGCAAGTGGTCCGGACGAATAGTTGTCCAGGACGGACATGTTTCCCGTCCGCCCCGGTCGTTTTCAGGCTTGCCATTGATCCCGGCGTTTCTGGTTTTGCGGCGGCGGCGTTCTAAGCGCCCCGCCGGTCGATAACGGAGTTCTCGATGCCTATGTCTTCATACAGCGGGTCTTCTCACGATCCCCTTGCTCCCGAAAGAGTAGATTTTTCGAAGATCAAGACTGCGATCCCGATCCCCAACCTGATCGAAGTCCAGAAGAAATCCTACGAGAAGTTCCTGCAGATGGACCTTCTCCCCAACGAGCGCGAGGACATCGGTCTGCAGACCGTCTTCACGTCCGTGTTCCCCATTAGCGATTTCCGCGGCGTGAGCACGCTGGAATTCGTCGATTACTCCATTGGCAACTGGGAGTGCAAGTGCGGCAACCTCAAGGGTCTGCACCACCTCCGGTCCACCTGCCGCAACCCGTCCTGCGGATCGACCATCCGCACCGACCCGTTCCATCCCGGCGACATCCTTTGCCACGTCTGCGGCACCTTCAACCGCAACATCGTCACCTTCTGCAACAAGTGCGGCGACCCCGTCGGCCTGCAACTCAAGTACGACCAGGCCGAGTGCGAGGAGCGTGGCATGACCTACGCCGCCCCGCTGAAGGTCACCATCCGGCTCACTGTTTACGCCAAGGACCCCGAGAGCGGCCAGAAGAGCGTCCGCGACATCAAGGAGCAGGAAGTCTTCTTCGGCGAAATCCCGCTGATGTCGAACAACGGGACGTTCATCATCAACGGCACCGAGCGCGTCATCGTCAGCCAGTTGCACCGTTCTCCCGGCGTCTTCTTCGAGCGCGTCGCCAGCCAGGGCTACTACCTCGGCAAGATCATCCCCTACCGCGGCAGCTGGGTCGAATTCGAATACGACACCAAGAACCTGCTGTACGTCCGCATCGACCGCAAGCGCAAGTTCTACGGCTCCGTTTTCCTCCGCGCGTTGGGCCTCGAGTCCGACGAGCAGATCATCCGGACCTACTACAGCGTCAGCAAGGTCCAGATCCAGGACGCCAAGCTCAAGTGGGAAATCAGCGACAGCCTGCACGGGCTCAAGCTTTCCAATCCCATCACCGACGAGTCCGGCCATGTCGTCGTGGCGCAGGGCCGCAAGATCACCACCGGCTTGATGCGGGAAATCCGCAAGCACAACGTCCAGTTCGCCGAAGTGGCGGCCAACGACCTTGAAGGCGCGTTCATCGCCGCCGACGTGGTCGACATGTCCACCGGCGAAGTCATGGTCGACGCCAACCAGGAGCTGACCCCGGCCCTGATCGGCAAGTTGATCGAAGCCGGCATCGAAAATTTCGAGATCTTCTTCCCGGAACGCGACGACTGCGGCACCGTCGTTTCGCAGACCATCAAGAAGGACCCGGTCAAGACCCGCCGCGACGCGCTCATCGAAATCTACCGCAAGCTGCGTCCGGGCGACCCGCCCACCGAGCAGACCGCCACCGACCTGTTCAACGGCATGTTCTTCGACCCGCGCAAGTACGATTTCTCGCGCGTTGGCCGCATGAAGTTCTCGATCAAAATCCACGACGCGCCGGAAACCCCCAAGCGCTACACGGCCGAGGGCAAGGAATACGATCCGCGCATCCTCCACACCGAGGACTTCAACAACACCATCCGCTACCTGCTCAAGCTGCGCAAGGGCATCGGCGTCGTCGACGACATCGACCACTTGGGCAACCGCCGCGTCCGCGCCGTGGGCGAACTGCTGGAAAACCAGTTCCGCATCGGCCTCGTGCGCATGGAGCGCGCCATCAAGGAAAAGATGTCGGTGTACCAAGAAATGTCGACGGCCATGCCGCACGACCTGGTCAACGCCAAGCCTGTCATGGCCGCCATCCGCGAATTCTTCGGCTCCAGCCAGCTTTCGCAGTTCATGGATCAGACCAACCCGCTGTCGGAAATCACCCACAAGCGGCGTCTGTCGGCTCTTGGACCGGGCGGTCTGTCGCGCGAACGCGCAGGCTTCGAAGTCCGCGACGTCCACCCGACCCACTACGGCCGCATCTGCCCGATTGAGACGCCGGAAGGCCCGAACATCGGCCTGATCTCGTCGCTTTCGTGCTTTGCGCGCATCAACGACTACGGCTTCATCGAGAGCCCGTACAAGCGCGTCGTGCACGGCATCGTCATCGACGAAATCCGGGTCGCGAACCCGGGCGACACAGCCTTCAAGGTCGGCGACATCATGCGCCGCGAAGACATCAACGAGGCCAACGCCAAGCTTGCCGCCGAGAACGAGGCGGGCGGAACCAACCACAAGCTGGCTGAGTTCGAAGCCCACTGCGACTACCTCTCGGCATGGGAGGAAGACAAGTACGTCACCGCCCAGGCGAACGTGCAGCTCGACGAGAACTCCCGCATCGTCCCCGATCTGGCCAACGCGCGCCAGGCGGGCAACTTCGTCCTCAAGGGCCGCGACGACATCCAATACATGGACGTCAGCCCGAAGCAGCTTGTTTCGGTCGCAGCCAGTCTGATCCCGTTCCTTGAGAACGATGACGCCAACCGCGCGCTCATGGGATCGAACATGCAACGCCAGGCGGTTCCGCTGCTCCGCGGCGACGCCCCCTACGTTGGAACCGGCATGGAGTATGTCACCGCGCGCGATTCCGGTGCCGTCATCCTCTGCCGCCGTTCGGGAATCGTTGACTCGGTCGACTCCGAGCGCATCATCGTCCGTGTGGACGGCGGGGCGCACGAAGGCCAGATGTCGCGCGAAGTCGGCGCGGACATCTACCAGATGACCAAGTTCAAGCGTTCCAACCAGAACACTTGCATCAACCAGAAGCCGATCGTCGCCAAGGGCCAGCGCGTTGTCAAGACGCAGGTTCTGGCCGACGGCCCCTGTACCGACATGGGCGAACTGGCCCTCGGCCGGAACGTGCTGGTCGCGTTCATGCCGTGGCGCGGCTACAACTTCGAAGACGCCATCCTGGTCAGCGAAAAGCTGATCAAGGAAGACTACTACACCTCGATCCACATCGAGGAGTTCGAAATCGAGGCCCGGGACACCAAGCTCGGACCCGAGGAAATCACCCGCGACATCCCGAACATCGCCGATTCGTTCCTGCGCAACCTGGACGAGTCCGGTGTCATCCGGATCGGCGCGACGGTGAAACCGGGCGACATCCTCGTCGGCAAGGTCACCCCGAAGGGTGAAACCCAGCTGACGCCGGAAGAAAAGCTCCTCCGCGCGATCTTCGGCGAAAAGGCCGGCGACGTGAAGGACGCCTCCCTCTACTGCCCCCCGGGCATCGAGGGCACCGTGGTCGACTGCAAGATCTTCTCGCGCAAGGGTGCAGACCGTGACGAACGTTCGCGCCGCATCGAGGAGTCGCAGGTTGCCCGCCTGACGCGCAACCTCAACGACGAAATCCGCATCCTGACCGACGAGCGCGCCAAGCGTTTGGCCAAGCTCCTCGAAGGCAAGGAAGTCGTCGCCGATCTCCACGACGAAAAGACCAACAAGCGCCTCCTCGCCAAGGGCACCGTCCTCGACCGCGACACCGTCGAGAAGACCAAGTCCAAGGACCTGAAGCGTGTCCGCCTCAACTCGCGCGATGCCCGTATCAACGAGCAGATCGACGAGATCGAGGAAATGACCTCGCGGCAGATCGCGGTGCTCGAAAAGATCACCAACGAGAAGATCGGCAAGCTCAAGAAGGGCGACGAACTTCCTCCCGGCGTGATCAAGCTGGTCAAGGTCTACATCGCCATGAAGCGCAAGCTTTCGGTGGGCGACAAGATGGCCGGACGCCACGGTAACAAGGGTGTCATCTCCCGCATTCTGCCGGAAGAGGACATGCCGTACCTGCCGGACGGCACCCCGGTCGAAATCGTGCTCAACCCGCTGGGCGTTCCGTCCCGTATGAACGTGGGACAGATTCTCGAAACCCACTTGGGCTGGGCCGCCAAGGCTCTGGGAGTCCAGTTCGCAACGCCGGTTTTCGACGGCGCGACCGAAAAGGGCATCAAGGAAATGCTGGCCAAGGCCGGGCTGCCCTCGTCGGGCAAGACCCTGCTCTATGACGGCATGACCGGACAGTCGTTCGAACAGCCGGTGACGGTGGGCTACATCTACATGTTGAAGCTCTCGCACTTGGTCGACGACAAGATCCACGCCCGGTCGATCGGACCGTATTCGCTGATCACGCAGCAGCCCCTGGGCGGCAAGGCGCAGTTCGGCGGACAGCGGTTCGGCGAAATGGAAGTCTGGGCCCTCGAAGCCTACGGTGCGGCGTACATCCTGCAGGAATTGTTGACGGCCAAGTCGGACGACGTTTACGGTCGCGCCAAGATTTACGAGGCGATCGTGAAGGGCGAGGCGGCGATCGAGCCCGGCGTGCCGGAATCGTTCAACGTCCTGATCCGCGAATTGCAGTCGCTCTGTCTCGATGTCGAACTCATGAAGCGTTTCCGCGAGGTGCCGGAAGACACGGCACTCGCAGCCGACTAGTCAAGGAACCGGGAGCCTAACACCATGCGATCCTCTCCGTACGACCGCGCGAATATCATCGCGGACTTTGATTCCATCCGGATCTCCCTGGCCTCGCCAGAGAAGATCCGGAGCTGGAGCCACGGCGAAGTCACCAAGCCGGAAACCATCAACTACCGCACCTTCAAACCCGAACGCGACGGGTTGTTCTGCGCCCGCATCTTCGGACCAGTGACCGATTGGGAGTGCCTCTGCGGCAAGTACAAGCGCATGAAGCACCGCGGCGTGATCTGCGACAAGTGCGGCGTTGAAGTGACGCTGGCCCGTGTCCGCCGCGAACGCCTCGGCCACATCGAACTGGCCAGCCCCTGCTCGCACGTCTGGTTCTTCAAGGGCCTCCCGTCGCGCATCGGCCACCTGCTGGACATCACGCTCCGCGAACTCGAGCGGGTGCTGTACTTCGAAGCCTATGTCGTCGTCGACGGCGGCGAGGTGGAAGAACTGCAGATGGGCGACGTGATCGCCGACGAAAAGAAGCGCCAACTGGACTCCGATCCCGCCACCGCCGGCAAGTATGTCGCGATGATGGGTGCCGAGGGCATCAAGGAACTGCTCAAGAAGGTCGACGTGGAATTCCTCTCCGAGGACATCCGCGAGAAGATGAAGACCGAGACTTCGCAGCAGAAGAAGCTGAAGTACGCCAAGCGCCTGCGCGTGGTGGAAAGCTTCCGCAAGTCCGGCAACAAGCCCGAGTGGATGATTCTGGACGTGCTCCCAGTGATTCCGCCGGAACTTCGTCCGCTGGTTCCGCTCGATGGTGGCCGTTTCGCCACCTCGGATCTCAACGACCTCTACCGCCGCGTCATCAACCGCAACAACCGTCTCAAGAAGCTGATGGAGTTGCATGCGCCGGACGTCATCGTCCGCAACGAAAAGCGCATGCTCCAGGAAGCCGTCGACGCGTTGTTCGACAACGGCCGCCGCGGTCGTGTCCTGCGCGGTGCCAACAACCGTCCGCTCAAGTCGCTCTCCGACACCCTCAAGGGCAAGCAGGGCCGTTTCCGCCAGAACCTTCTCGGCAAGCGCGTCGACTACTCCGGCCGTTCGGTCATCGTCGTCGGTCCCGACCTCAAGCTCCACCAGTGCGGCCTTCCCAAGAAGATGGCCCTCGAACTGTTCAAGCCGTTCATTTACCACCGGCTCGAGCAGCGCGGCCACTGCACCACCATCAAGCAGGCCAAGGAATTGGTCGAACAGCAGGATCCGGTGGTGTGGGACATTCTGGAAGAGGTCATCAAGGACCACCCGATTCTCCTGAACCGCGCCCCGACGCTCCACCGCCTCGGCATCCAGGCCTTCGAGCCCGTGCTTGTTGAAGGCAAGGCGCTCAAGATCCACCCGCTGGTCTGCACCGCGTTCAACGCCGACTTCGACGGCGACCAGATGGCGGTCCACATCCCGCTTTCGCCCGAAGCCCAGATCGAGGCCGCGACGCTCATGCTCGCCGCCAACAACATCCTGTCTCCGGCGCACGGCGGCCCCATCGCCATCCCGACCCAGGACATGGTGCTCGGCTGCTACTACCTGACCAAAATGCGTCCCGGCGCCAAGGGTGAAGGCCGTACCTTCGCCTCCACCGACGACGTGCTGATCGCGCTCGAAATGGAAGAGGTCGAAACCCTCACCCCCATCAAGCTGCGCTACACCGGCAAGGTCATCGACCTCACCAAGGCGTTCGACAGCCAGAACGTCATGCACACCGAGCCGATCGAGTTCGTGAAGCAGTACATGGACACGACCGTCGGACGCGTCATCTTCAACGACCACCTTCCGGAAGACATGCCGTACATCAACGGCCTGCTCAAGAAGAAGGGTCTCGCCCAGCTCGTCAACTACTGTTACCTCAAGCTCGGCTTGAACGTGACGGTGCAGGCGCTGGACAGCATCAAGAACCTCGGCTTCCAGTACGCGACGCGCGCTGGCATCTCGATCGGCGTCGACGACATGGTCGTCCCGGGCGAAAAGAAGGAATTGGTGGCCAACGCCGAACGTGACGTCGTCGCGGTCGAAGGCCAATACCAGGACGGTGCCATCACCTCCGGCGAGCGCTATAACAAGATCATCGAAATCTGGTCGCGTGTGACCGAAAAGGTTTCGGACGAAATGTTTAGCGCCATGGAAGAGGACGACCGCACCGGCCGCTACCTCAACCCGATTTACATCATGGCCGACTCCGGCGCCCGCGGATCCAAGCAGCAGATCCGCCAGCTCTCCGGTATGCGCGGACTGATGGCCAAGCCGTCGGGCGAAATCATCGAAACCCCGATCACGGCGAACTTCCGTGAAGGCCTGAACGTGCTGCAGTACTTCATCTCGACCCACGGTGCCCGCAAGGGTCTCGCGGATACCGCTCTGAAGACTGCCGACTCGGGCTACCTCACCCGCCGCCTGGTCGACGTGGCGCAGGACGTCATCATTACTGAAGACGATTGCGGCACGACCGAAGGCATCATCGTTGAACCGATCATCGAATCCGGCGAAATCATCGAGCCGTTGCGCGACCGCATCGTGGGCCGCGTGGCGCTCGAAGACCAGAAGGATTACGAGGGCAACGTCATCGTCGCCGTCAACCAGGAGATCACCGAGAAGCTCGCGGGACAGATCCAGGGAGCTGGCATCGAGCGCGTCAAGATCCGCTCGGTGCTGACTTGTGAATCCAAGCGCGGCGTTTGCGTCGCCTGCTACGGTCGCAACTTGGCCACGGGTCGGCTCGTGGAACGCGGCGAAGCGGTCGGCGTCATTGCGGCGCAATCGATCGGCGAACCCGGTACCCAGCTGACCATGCGTACCTTCCACATCGGTGGTACGGCGACCAGGGTTTCGGAGCAATCCAAGCAGGACGCGAAGTCGGACGGTTTCGCACGCTACATCGGCATCGTGCAGGTTCTCAACGAAAAGGGCGAGATCATCTCGATGAACCGGTCGGGCATCCTGGCCGTTGTCGACGACAAGGGCCGCGAAAAGGAACGCTACCCGGTGGTTTACGGCGCGCGCATCACGGTCGCCGACGGCGCTCCGGTCAAGGCCAACCAGGACCTGATCGAGTGGGATCCGTACACGTTCTCGATTCTGACCGAATTGACCGGCACGGTGCACTTCAAGGATCTGACGGACGGCATCACGCTGGCCGAGCAGGTCGACGAAGTCACCGGCATGTCGCAGCTGGTCGTGACCGACTCGCCCGATGAAAAGCGGCAGCCGATGCTGTTGATCAAGGGTGCCCTCGGTACCCGCAAGTACCTCATGCCGACCCACGCCCACTTGATGGTGCGTGACCAGGAAGAGGTCCACGCGGGCAGCGTGCTGGCGAAGATTCCGCGTGAAACCACCAAGACCAAGGACATCACGGGCGGTCTGCCGCGCGTTGTGGAATTGTTCGAGGCGCGCAAGCCGCGGGAATCGGCGATCATGGCCGAAATCAACGGTCTGGTGAAGTACGGCGAAATCAGCAAGGGCCAGCGGCGCTTGTACATTGTGGGCGACGACGGCAACGAACGCGAATACTCGCTGCCGCGCGGCGTGCATATCAATGTGCAGGAAGGCGAACGCGTCACGGCTGGCGATCCGCTGATGGATGGTCCGCGCAACCCGCACGACATTCTGGACGTTCGTGGCGAAAAGGAACTGCAAAAGTACCTTGTCAACGAGATCCAGGAAGTCTACCGGCTGCAGGGCGTAAATATCAACGACAAGCACCTCGAAGTAATCTCGCGGCAGATGATGCGGTGGGTTCGCGTGGAGGACATCGGCGACACGGAATTCCTCCCGGAGGAAGTGGTCGACAAGTTCAAGTTCAAGGAAGAGAACGAACGCGTGGAGCAGGCGGGCGGCAAGGTGGCATCGGGCAAGGCAGTGCTGCTCGGCATCACCAAGGCGTCTCTCTCGACGGATTCGTTCATCTCGGCGGCCTCGTTCCAAGAGACGACAAGGGTTTTGACGGAAGCCGCCATCAACGGCAAGGTCGATTACCTGCGCGGACTCAAGGAAAACGTGATCATGGGTCGGCTGGTTCCGGCGGGTACGGGCATGGAGTTCTACCGGCGGACGAAGATCGCCGGCGAGGACATCGTGGAAGAACCGATGCCGGAGCCGAGTCTGGATGCTTTGGCGGGATACGAGGACGAGGCTCGGTCGCTGTATGCGGGCGGCCTCGAAGAAGTCAGCGCCGAAGAGGTCATGCAGGCCGAATAGGTTAGGGATGAGCCAGACCTTGGTTCTTGAAGTCCCCGATGCTACTTGGGTGGAGTTGATCCGCTCCGCCCAGGTTCGCCATCAAAGTCCCGAGGCCGTGGTATTGCGTCTCGTGGAGAATTCGTTGTCGGACCCTTTGCTGAAGCTGATCGGGTCGATTCAATCGGATGTTTCCGACGGCGCCGAAAGGCACGATGAGTATATTGGAGAGGTGTTGTACCGGTCTCTCCGAGATTGCGAGTGACCAGTGTTTTCGTCGATACTGCTGGTTGGGCCAGCCTCTTCGTTTCCCGTGAACCAACCCACCTTCTAAGTGCGAAAATCGTATCGGAACTACAGGGCGGCGGGGGCTTGCTCGTAACGACGAATTACGTGATTGCGGAATTGTTTTCCCTGCTGACAAGTCCGTTTCGGGTGCCGAGCCCGCGGCAGGCGAACTCGTCGATGGAATCACGCGTGCGAGTTGGGTTGAAGTGCTTCACATCGATCCCGCGCTGGATGTTCGTAGCCGGAATCTCCTTCGCGGGCATTTGGACAAGAACTGGAGCTTGGTCGATTGCTCCAGTTTTGTCGTGATGCGTGAGCGTGGGTTGCGGCTGGCACTGACGACGTACCGGCATTTTGAACAGGCCGGGTTTGTGCGGTTGCTCAAGCCGTAGCTCGCAAGTGTCACACTTGAAACGCTCGCCGGATGGTGGTCAAGTATTCGTAAATGGGCCTTTTGCCCGGATTTTACTTTATTTTTGCAAACTCTTGACATCCCCCCCCCAGCACGTACAATGCCAGTAATGGAGCATCGTCGTGTGCCTCGGCCTCGTTCCACGTATGCGAATCACTCGCAACCCGTTGTCGGAGTTGCGTGATGGTCGCTCTGTAGGTCCGGAACGGACACTGTTGGTTTAAGGAGAAGTCGTGCCGAATGTGACATCCGTGTTCTTGTCTCGCGTCTTAGCATCGACTTGCGTGCTAGCACTGGCTTGCCATGCACAGACTTCTGACGCCCGTGGGGCAGTCGAGCAGGTTCTAATCCAGGCTGCCGGGAGTTTCTCAGTTCCGATAGGCAAGACTCGCCTTGACGATAAAACTCTCGCCCTGGTCGGGCAGCTTCAACGCGCAGGGTTGGTCGTCGTCAGCCAGATCCCTCAAGCTTACTGGGACTCATATTTGAATCGAACTCAGGGCCTTGGGACTCCGGTTCAAATCGCAGGGACCTCAAAGCTGATGTCGCTTAATCCGCCAGTCATCCCTGTGGCTGGACAAGAGTTGAGGATCTTCCGCGTGAAAATCGCCGATGTTCGCATTGACGAAGTCACAACTGACCAGGACTATTCTGGACCACTTGCCACTCCTGGAGAGAAATATCGACTTATCCTCGGAACCTTTCTCAAAGTACCTACTGAAGTGGCGTCTGTCCTTGGCCCGGCTCTCGCTGCGCAGTCCGAGGATCGATCAAAGTTCAGAAGCATCGTCAAGTATAACCAATTCGCGAAGACGTGGCAGGTTATTGCTTTCGATACTGGCCTACTAAACACGGACACGTGGCTTTCGTCCAATGTGCGTTAAGAGGGTTCTCGCGGCGGATTCCGTTCGACCTGCCAGCGTGTGCAGGCTGTCGTCGTTCTTCGTATAAGTACCGCCCTCACAAAGAATCCTGCCCACACGATCTAACAAGTTAGGCTAGAGTTGAGCAAAAAGAGTCGCAATGGAATGTAATGAGCCTTCACCCGTGTCTCCCCTGTCACGCCCCTCGAGTTCCGACAACGCGGAAGCTCGGGAGTGGTTGCTCCGTGTAGTTGGCGGCCTCGCCACGGTCGGATTGGTCTGGCTGAGCGTGAGCATCAGATCCACGCTCCCAGTACTGCTTCTCCTATTGCTTCCTCTGATCGCCGGAACCTTGGTTAACACTATCCGTGTTTCCCGATTGACCGAAGGCATTACTCTTGTTGAAAAGCGCGTTGCCTCTGGCTCCGAAGACCTTGCCTCACAACATGGGAATGTCGCGCGTTTTGTGCGTCGCCCCATCTATTCGGCGATGTTGGGCGTGTTCCGTCTGACTGCGTCAGTGGCCGATATACATTTCCGTGCGGGCATACGACTTAGTGCGGTCCTGTTCATTTGGGCGGTTGCCGTTGCACTCCTAGCGACCATCGCGTATATCGCCTTGGCGGTCATCCTAACCGTAGTCGTATTGGCCGTCATTGCCCGAGTTCTCGGAGCGATCTTCCCTAACTCCACAATAGTTCGCTTCTCAAGGCTTACCACCGACTGGATGGGCCGTCCGAAGGAGGAGCACTTTGACGCGTCAGGTAATAAACTCGGCGAGAGTAGGCCGGATACGGACTGGCTCGGACGACCAATAACAGTTCATACAGACGCTCGAGGCAAAGAGGTTGGCGAAAGCAGGACTGAAACCGACGTTCTTGGAGGACCAATTGTCGTCCACTCGGACGCTCAGGGTAATAAGACCGGAGAAAGCCGACCCGAGTTTGATTTATTAGGCCGACCAACGGCTGTCCACACTGACGTCTTGGGAAACATCGCGAGTGAAAGTCGCGAGGAGGTCGACGCGCTCGGCCGCCCGAGATCCGTTCATCGTATCGATGTCGACCAGAACTGATCGGCGACAGGACGACAGGTGGTCGTAGTAGCCGTGTCCCGGCTTCCGCACGGTCGGTCGGGATTCCCCGATTCACTGGCGCAGGAATTCGACGCCCCGGGCTCCCAGGCCCGCATCTTGGAGTGGTCAACTCGTCTGTCTCCCCCGCTGAACCCGAGTTGAAATCGTTGGAGACCACGCAAGTCTTGGGATCGACAGGAAGTCTACCGGCTGCAGGGCGTGAACATCAACGACAAGCACCTTGAAGTGATCTCGCGGCAGATGATGCGGTGGGTTCGCGTGGAGGACATCGGCGACACGGAATTCCTGCCTGAGGAAGTGGTCGACAAGTTCAAGTTCAAGGAAGAGAACGAGCGCGTGGAGCAGGCGGGCGGCAAGGTGGCATCGGGCAAGGCAGTACTGCTCGGCATCACCAAGGCGTCGCTCTCGACGGATTCGTTCATCTCGGCGGCCTCGTTCCAAGAGACGACGAGGGTGTTGACGGAAGCCGCGATCAACGGCAAGGTCGACTACCTGCGCGGCCTCAAGGAAAACGTCATCATGGGTCGGCTGGTTCCGGCGGGCACGGGCATGGAGTTCTACCGGCGGACGAAGATCGCCGGCGAGGACATCGTGGAAGAACCGATGCCGGAGCCGTCGCTGGATGCGTTGGCAGGCTATGAGGATGAGGCGCGTTCGTTGTATACGGGCGGGCTGAACGAGGAAGTCGGGCCGGAAGAAGTTCTGGCCGAGTAGTTTTCACTTCTTGGTGGGAGTGAGGGAGCCGGGCGGACCGAAAGGTCCGCCCGGCTTTTTATTTAATCCTTACCAATGGTTGTCCGACTTTCGACAGCCGATAGTGGCCAAATACCTCGGTGCCGGAGTACTTGACGATTTCGCCTGTTCGGCCATCGTAGAAGCAGGAATTGCAATTCGACAAGTACTGCACCCCCGCAAACCCGCCCTGCGCCTGAGCCACCACATCCGGTCGCACATACTGCTTGAAAGCAATCATCCCCAGGAACACCGCAATCACCGTGAGAACCGCCTTCGTATAGGTATCTGTCCGCATGGCCCCCACTCTACCACCCCCGCTCCGCCCTCCGCAACCGCCGTTTTGTGCAATGGTGCTATTCTGAAGCCATGCTGCGACACTCCATCCTCTTGGACGTGGCCGACGACACATACCAAGAACTGCTGCGCGAGGCCCTACAGAAATCGCTGACGCCGGAACGGGTCGCCGCGGATATTCTGGATGAGTTGCTTCCCGACCCGCTCCTTCGGCTCGCCGGATCGATCAAGTCGCCCTTGTCGGATGTCGCCGCCCGGCACGATGAATACATCGGCGAGGCAATCTACAGGAACCTCGCGTAACCGTTCCTGCCATGTTCGTAGATACGTCTGGTTGGGCGAGCTTTCTTGTGGAGCGGGAACCACACCACCGCAGGGCTCGCACCTTGCTGCAAAATGCCCGTCGCCGTCGGGAGGCCGTCGTAACCACAAACTACGTCCTAGCAGAGCTAACGGCCTTGCTGATGAGTCCCTTCCGGGTGTCGCATCCGCAGCGCGTTGAATATCTCGATACCATCCGGAATGCTCCATGGGTTGAAGTCGTCCACGTGGGCAGGGACTTGGACAGGCTCAGTTGGGCATTCCTGGCTCGGCACAGGGACAAGGACTTCAGCCTCGTCGATTGCTCGAGCTTCGTCGTGATGCGCGACTCAAATATTTCGTCCGCGCTCACTATGGATCATCATTTCGAACAGGCTGGTTTTAATCGGCTGCTGAGGACTGAGTGATCCTCCCATCCCTCAGTCCCTTTGACTCTCGGTCCGGTGTTGCGCAAGGCAAGGCAGATACGAGACCCACGGCAAACGATGGGTTGAATCGCTCGATCCAACCCCGGGACTGCCCCCCTACTTCGTCTGAAGATTGACGCCCGTTTGGCTCAACCTGTCGCCGACCTGCACTTGGATCAAGTGCGAGCCCGGGGCCAGTTGCGGTACGGTGAAATTGATCTGGAGCGCCCCCGCAATCAGACCCGGTGCCGCGCCTGCATAACTGGTCGGCACCACTTGGCCGTCAATGAGCAGTTGCGTCTTACCCACAGGCACAGGCAGGGTGCTGGACAGAATCGTGCCGTCCGGGACAGCCGGCGATACCGCGCCCTGGCCCTCCGCGTAGAGGATCAGGATGTCGCCGGACTGGGCCGGGTTGTTGCTGTTGATGGTGGCGTAGTCGGGGAAGTGCTGGATTGCTGCATCGCCCTTGCCGGAATTGAAGGTGAAGACCGAGGGGTTCGCGGTCGCGACCGGCATCGAAATCGTGCCCGTCCGGATCCCTTGATACTCCACAACCACCGCGACCGTGTTCAACCCCGCCAAGCTATACGGCGCAACCACGTTCACCTGCCCCGAGGATGTGAACAGGATCGGCGCCGGATTGTTATTAAACAGAATGCGGGTACCAGCCAGCGAGGTCCCGATGACGCCGTTCGCGTCCGGCGTCGCCACCGTGACTGCCGCAGGTCCGATGTTGGTTCCGTAGATCGCGAGAATCTGCCCCGGCGCGATGCCCGTAGCGCTGGTGCCCAAGGAACTTGCGGAGTCGGTGAACGCGGCCGGAATGCTATTCGGAATCGTGACGATGGACGTGACCTGTACCCAGTTGGAGTCTTGGATCGTCCCCGACTTGTAGTTCGTAAGCGGTGTAGCGCTGAAGACATTACCGTCGATATTCAGCACGGGAAGTCCGGCGATCTTGTCGATGACCGCGAGCCCTGCGGAATTCAGGATCTTGCCAAAAACGGTGAAGCCGCCATTCTGGTTGTCCAAGTTCGACCCGTTGGCGTTCAGATTGAAGAACCACTGGTTGGTGGCGCTGTTGGGGTCGGTGCCGAGCTTGGCCATCGCGATCGTCCCTCGCGCGTTGGTAACGTTGAATTCGTTGACAACCGCCGGGTCCTGCGCCGTCGTCACCACACTGTGGTTGATCAACTGGAAGCCCCCGGCCTGGATGATGAAACCCGGGACGGACCGATGGAAGATCGAATTTGAGTACGCCCCCTTGCTCATGTAGCTGAGAAAGTTGGCGACCGTTTTCGGAGCGGCGTCCGGGGTCAACGCCACGTCGATATCGCCCAGATTGGTGTGGAATCGGACTTCAGGCGGGATCGTCTGGGCAGGAAGAACCGCGGCAAAGGCCAGGAAACAGAGTGCGAAGGGCTTGATGTGCAGCAACGTGAATTATACCGTCCTTTGGACGAGCGGTCCGAGAAGACGGTTGCGGGTCAGGCGCTCAGACGCACGAAAAACCACCCGAGGCCCGTCACCAGCAGAAGGCCGGAAGCGATCCGTGTCAACAACTGCCGGTGTCGCGCCACAAACTCCACCTTCGAAAGACCGAACGCGGCCAACGCTGCAAACGCTAGCGCCACTGCATCCGCTACAACCGCCCCACCTAGGACGTAGTGCGTCTTGAACCCCGACTCGGCCACAAACAGCGAAAAATACATCCCCTCGAACGCGCCGAATACAATCGCCAGCAGCCAACGCCCCTTGGATTCGGGGAACGCGATGTTCTCCAGCGCCAGATAAGCCAATGCCAAGGCCACGGCGGACTCGGCGAACCGCGGTGTCGGCTGCCAGTTCGATTGCAGGATTCCGTACGTCCCCGCGCACTCGCCAACCGCAAAAGCCAAGCCGAGCGCCAGCAATTCCCGGCGGCGTCGGGCGGCCACGGCAAGCGAGACCAGCAGCAACACCTGCACCGCCCCGCTCCATGCCCGGACGGCCCCGGCCATCGCTTGGTCTACGAGAATCTCGAACGCAGTCGGCGGACGGAAAGCCAGCGACGCCGACGGGAACGCCGAATCCAAAATGGCTTGGTCGGGCTTGCCATTGCGTTCCGCGTGGAGCATGTGGATGTGGTTGGGGACCGTGATCTCATGCAGCGTAGATTCCACGCCGAGCCGGTCCACCCCTGCCGGGAACTGGTAGTTGGCCGCACAGACCACGTTCGCCGTTGCAGTATCGGGGTGGCATTCGCCGTCCAGCCTCCGGCCGGCTTCACCGGCACTGGTGAATCGGACATGCTCGAACAGCGTCAACGGGTCCTTCACGTGGACCATTTCGTACTGGGGCATGCGCAGGATGTACTCGACGCGGTTGCCTTGGACGGTGGCGAATCCAGAGGACATGCTGATAGCGTGTCCCTGGGCGACAGCGCAGAAGGCTGTCGCGGCCAAAATGAAACGGCCGGTGGCACTCATGCGGTCTTGTCGCGCGGGGCTCGAAGCCGGTAATAGAAAAGGCGCAGCAGCGCGATCACGGGCACGCTGAGGAAGATGCCCCCGACCCCTCCAATTTCCCCACCCGCAAACACGCCGAGGATCACCAACATCGGGTGCAGCTCCACACCCTTGCTCATCAGGTGCGGCGAAAGAACGTAGTCTTGGAAGAAGCGGTAGAGAAGGAGGAACGCCACAACCCAGGAAACGTGGGCATAGCCGCTGAACAGGCTGACCGCCACGATTGTGCAGCCGGCGATCAGCGGCCCGACCATGGGAACAAACTCCAACGGAAACGCGATCGAGGCCAGCAGGATCGCGTACGGCACGCCCATCAGGCTCAGCACCACGCTGAACGACACCAACACCGAAAGACACAGCAGGAAGAGGGCGCGCATGTACTGGAGCATCAGGGTATGCCCGTCGTTGACGGTCGCGCTGACAACCTCCCGGTTTTCCCCGGAGGCTTCAAGCAGGAGCTCAAGCGCCCGCCGCCCGTCCTTGAGCAGGAAGAAACTCATGATCGGGATCACAATCACGTAGATCAGGTTGGAACCCGCCTCGATCACCCGGATACTCAGTTCCGGAATCATGGCGGCGATCTCGCCGTAATGCTGGAGGATCTGGTCGCCCACAGGGAAGTTGAGGACGCGCCATTGCCGGACTTCATCGGAGATTTCCGGCCGGGTGACGCGCTTGGCCAGTTGGGCGGCCTGTGCCCCCACATGGGTGCCGATGTAGATCGCGAATATGATCAACAGGGCCAAGACGATCAGATAGGTGATGCCGAGCGCCCTGATGCGGGCGGATTCGCGGGCACCGGTCTGGGAGAGGTACTTGTCGATGGCGTCCAACAACGGGTACAGCAGGTACGCGAACATCAGCGCGATCGCGAAAACGAAGATGGTGCTGCGGATCGTGTAGACCGCATAAACAAAGCCGACGATGGCCGCCACCGTCCACGTCGCCCGCGCGGTCCTCGAATCAAGTCCCAGCATGTTCTCTGCTCATTTTGACAGCCGCGATGCGATTGCGCTCCATGGCCGTGATAGTTAGGCGATGGCCGTCGAAATCCACCCATTCCCCGACCTTCGGAATGTGCCCCAAACGGTAGAGCATGTAGCCCGCCAGAGTCTCGAAACCCGCGTTGGACGGAAGTTCGATGTCGAAATTGGACTCGAAATCACGCACCGTGGTGGCCCCGGGGATCTCGATCACTCCCGCCGTGGCGTTGGGAATCGGATTGGGATCGTCGTACTCGTCCTCGATTTCCCCCACGATCTGCTCGAGGACGTCCTCTACGGTCACCAAGCCGGTCACGGTGCCGAACTCGTCGACCACTAGAGCCATGTGGGTGTGTCCGAGGCGGAACTCCTCCAGCATTTCGGCGACGGGCTTGGTCTGGGGGACGATCAGCGGGGCCCGCGTCAGTCGCTGCAACTGGAACGGGGACGGTGTCTTACCGATCCGCCGCGCAGCCCGCCGTTCGTGCCAGTGACGGAGCATGTCCTTGAAAAAGACGATGCCGATAATGTGCTCGGGGGCCCCGCGCCAGACTGGAAGCCGGGAATGGCGGCTGGTGACCATCGTTTCGAGGACCTCGTCGAGGCGCGCTTCGGCGGGGACGGAGACGATTTCGCGGCGCGGCGTCATGATTTCACGCGCGGAAAGGTCGGAAAGGTCGAGAATCCTGTGGATCATCTCCTCCTGGCGCTCTGGCAGGTTGCCGGAAAAACGGCTGGAGGTGACGATGAGGCGGAGTTCCTCGGCGGAGTGGCCGCCTCCGAGGTGGCCACCGCGGTGCCGGGGTTGGATCCCGAAGGCGCGGTTGATGGCTGCGGCGGAGTGCTCGACGATGGTGACGAACGGCGACGCCAGCCTCGAAACAACGACCAATATCGGAGCCACAACCACTGCGAGCCTGTCGGCCTTTTCAATCGCCAGGTTCTTCGGCAGGACTTCGCCAAGGACGACATGCGCCCAGGTCATCGCCGCGAAGGCCAAGGCAAAACAGGCCCCTTGGAGGATCGATTTGGTGGCGGGCGTCAGGATTGGGTGGAAAAGGTCCATCAACAGGCTGAAGAGCGTGTCCTCGCCAGCCCAGCCTAGCCCAAGGCTGGCCAGAGTGACGCAGATCTGGGTGACGGAGAGCAGTCGTTCAGGGTTGGCGAGGAGCGAAAGGGCGGCTTTGGCTCCGGCATGGCCGTCATCCGCCATATGCCGGAGGCGGGAGTCCCTGACCGAAAGAAGGGCGATCTCGGCTGCCGCAAAGAAGCCGTTGCATGCCAGGATGCAGGCCATCAGGGCGAGGCGCGCGATGTATTCCGAAGTGCTCACGGATTCTAGGGCTTGACCCGCAACGGTCGGCGGCGGGGCAGGACCTTCGGCTTTTCCGGCACCTGCTTGAGCCGGATTGCCGCCGAGGCTGCAGCGTAGCGGACTTCCTCCCGCTTGTCGTCGGCCAGCATCGTCGCCACCTGATCGTAGTTCGCCGTAAGGTCCCGCAGCGCGACGGCGCGGAGCGCTGCCACCCGCACAGTCCAGTTCTTGTCCGCGAGCGCCTCGGTCAAAGCGGGTTTCGATTCGTCGCTATGGTCATTGGCCAACATCAGCGCCGCGACGGTCTTACCGGAAGCTTGGCCGTCTTTCATGAGCTGCTCGGCGAGCGGGACGGCTGCCCCGAACGCGCCCAGGAACCCGGCGGCCTGGTTGACGCCGATCAACAGCAGCGCCTTGGGATCGTAGAGCTTCATCCGGGCGTCGCGAAGGGAGTTGCTGACGAAACCCGATGCGTCCTTCTGCTCGCCCGTCAGGATTTCCTGCAGGACTTCGCGTCCAGAGGCGTCGTCCATCGAATAAAGTGCTTTTGCTGCCGCAAAGACCACCTCGGGGGCCTTGTCCGAGAGCGCCGCCCGCAGCTTCGGGATCGATCCCTTGGACTTCATCTCGCCCAGCGCCGAGCAGGCTGCCCCACGGACGCCGAGATCCTTGTCGTCCAGCAGAGCCTCGATCATCGCGACCGGCCTCGGCTGCGGCCGCATCACGCCCGCGTTCGCCAAGGCGATCACGCGCTTCAGGGGATTGCCATCCTTGAAGCCGTGGTCGAGCTCCAGAAACGCGGTCTCGGGGCCCGTCGTCTGAGCCGACGCCGTTTGGACCAAAAAACTGGCGATGAGGAAGATGCAGCGCATGACGTTATTTCAACGCGGGCCGGTCCTTGCGACGCAAACGGCCACGGATTTTGATTTCGACAGGGGTCCCGATGAACCCGAAACGCTTGCGCAACTGGTTGACCAGGTAGCGTTCGTTGGAAAAGTGCAGATCCCCCGACTTGTCCGTGAAGAGGATGAACTTGGGCGGCCGGACGCCAGCCTGGGTGATGTAGAGGATCTTACGTTCCTCGAAGTGCAGCGCTTCTACGAAGCGGTTGAGTTCGCCGGTGGTGACGCGCTTGATCGACGACTCGTAGCACTGGCGGATCAGCGGGAACACACGGTTGACTTCCAGTCCGAACTTAGCGGAGATGCAGAGCACCGGGGCGTACTCGAGAAACTTGACATGGTCGCGGAGTTCGGCCTCGAACTCGCGCTTCTTGCCTTCCGAGATCAGATCCCACTTGTTGACGCAGAGAATCACGGAACGACCGCCCTCGTGCGCATACCCGGCTATGGTGGCGTCGAGCGCGACCACGCCCTCCGACGCGTCCATCAATACGATGACCACGTCCGCCATGCGGATGTTGCGACGCGCCATGATGACGGAGAGCTTCTCCGCCATGTCGTTGGTTTTGCCCTTGCGTCGGATGCCGGCGGTGTCGATGAAGGTGTAGTGGACGCCGCTGTGGATGATTTCCTCGTCGACGGCGTCGCGCGTGGTGCCCGCGACCGGGGACACGATGGCCCGCTCCTCGCCGATCAGGGCGTTCAGGAGGGTCGACTTGCCCGCATTGGGACGACCGATGATGGCCACGCGGATCGAGTGGATCGCCTCGGGCTTGTCCTCTTCCTGCTCGATGCCGATGGTGAGGAAATCAAGCAGGTCGGCCACGCCGTTGCCGTGTTCGGCCGAGACGGGAAAGATATCCTTGATGCCGAGCCGGTAGAAGTCGTGGGCGAGGCCTTCGGTACCCTTGGTGTCGGCCTTGTTTACGGCGAGCACGGTGGGTTTGCCGAGCTTGCGGAGCATGGAGGCCAACTCGAGGTCGGCTGCGGTGAGTTCGCTGCGCCCGTCGACCACGAAGATGACTTGGACGGCGCTTTCGAGCGCCACGCGGGCCTGTTTGAGGATCTGGCTGGGGATGTATTCGGCGTCACTAACGACAATTCCACCCGTATCGATCAGCTCGAAGCGGCGGCGGTCGTGGACAGCCATTCCGTGGAGACGGTCGCGCGTGATGCCGGGCTCGTCGCCCACAATGGCGCGGCGCTGTCCGGTGATCCGGTTGAAGAGGGTGGACTTGCCGACGTTCGGCCTGCCCACGATGACGATCGCGGGAAGTTCATTCGGCATTCTACTTCTAGGATAGCAGTTTGGAGGTGGTAGGCTTGGCGGTATGGTGACGCGGCAGATGGAATTGGACGGTATCGCGGCGATTACCTGCAAAGCAGAGACTCTGTCTTCAGCGTGCGGTGTGCTGATGCCCACCTGAGGCGACCTGCAACATAGGACGTTCCCGCATCACTCTTCCGGGTCCAGTGGTGGGTTCTGGAGAGTACGGCTATCCCCTTGGGACTTTCGGCCCACGTATCTGGAAACCAGCGCTGCTCCCAAGCCTGAAGTGCCCAATACTGTGGCCACCCAAGGTTGGCCGTGTACCGCAACATAGGCTGCGGTAAGGGCCCCAGCGATGATCCCCGTAATATTGAGGACGAAAGAGAACAGTTGAGCCGTTCCGCCACGGAGACGATCCGGAGTCCGATCTGGATATCCGCATCCTGCGCGGCCTTCTCCAGTCCGATTCGATGGGCGCTTTGGTTCTCCATCGCGGACACAATGCGATCCGCCAAGCCGGGCAAGACCTGGTTGTATTCGCCCAGTTGCGGGGCGGGAAGCGGTCCTGAATGATGGCTGACCTCCAACGCGCGTGCGGCCACGATTGCGGTCGGATCGGGGGACTGAGCCGCAGTTGCCGGATCCCCCTCCATACCACTGGCCATTTTCCGGTCAGGCCTCTCCGGCATGCGGCTTCAAGGTGGCGTCGCCTGCGACAGCCATCGCATCCCGAAGTTCGTTCCCAACGACAGCCCAGTCTAGAGCGATGGCGTCTTGATCGCTGCGCTTCTCAATGGAGAAACAGGCTGGCTTGGTAAGGTTTGGCTGAAGGGACCAAACACTGCTGGCACCCATCAGAAACGAACGTCGGAACGTCATGCGACGAATAGCTGGGATTGCCGATGGGGTTCGCGCTTGCACCGTTGTGAGGACTCCGTGTACAAATTATGCCACTTTGGATCATGCGCATCAAGCTGGCAGTCTTCCCGCAGCCAAGTAGGGGTGATGTTGGGGAAAACTTCTCCGAATCTCCCACCGCGTCCCGGCATTAGCCGTCAGGACTGAAATGCCGCCTCAGGACATCGCCCGTTCAAAAATCTCGCGCCTCTATTTGCCTCCAAATCAACAACTTGCATTTTCCAGCCCCTTGCGTTTCCCGATGTCGATGCTAATCTTCAGCCGGGAGATACAACCATGCTCGACGAAACTTCCGAACTGCGGAGGCAACTCTTCGCGGAACTGCGCCCGCAAGGCATCATCGAAACAGCCTTGGCCGACGAGATCCTGATAGCCCTGCTCCGTCTGCGCCGCTGCGCGCAAAGCGAATCCGGTGCCGACCCGGACCAAAAACACATCGACCGCGAACGCACCCAGGCGCACGGTCTCCTGCTCCGCTCGAACGCCGAACTCCGTCGGCTGCGCAAGGACCGCACGGCATCGGAACACATACCAGAGGCCGACGTCGCCGTCTCCGCTCCGGCACCGACCCCGGAACTCCCGGCCAGCGAACCTGCCAGTATTCCCCGAAGTGCCCCCTGCCCCTGCGGATCCGGGCTGAAATACAAGCGCTGCCATGGCTGGAACGCTCCTGCGTCCCCGCGATCAGCCTCGACATCGCGGACACACCACCCAAGTGAAGTGCCGCCTCATGTCCAAGCCTCCCCGCCTTCCGGATCGCCAACCTGTTGACGAACTAGGTGCCGCGACCGACGGGCGGCAAAACCGGCTCGCAAACTGCGCGCTGTCATCATAAAGCAAGTGATGGGCGCAAAATCGGCAGGGCTGGGGTCCCCGGGAAAGATCGCCCGATGAGAGGCAGCAAGGAACTCCGCCGCTTCTTCCTCCCCGGTGGCGCGCTCGCGGCGGCGCACCCGGCATTCGAATCCCGTCCCGGCCAGCTCGAAATGGCGGTGGCGGTCGAGGAAGCGCTGGAAGAGCGCCGGAAACTGATCGTGGAGGCGGGCACCGGCACCGGCAAGACGCTCGCGTACCTCGTCCCCGCCCTGCTTTCGCAGCGGCGCGTAGTGGTCTCGACCGGCACCAAGGCCCTCCAGGAACAGCTTTTCTTCCGCGACATCCCCTTCCTCGAAAAGGTCTTCGGGCGTCTCCTCAAGGTCTGCTACATGAAGGGGCGCAGCAACTACGCCTGCCGTCAGAAGATCTACGAGGCCGAAAACGTGCCCGTGCTCACCGGACTCGAGGAAGTCGCAGACTTCCACATCATCCGCGACTGGGAAAAAACCACCGAGCACGGCGACCGCGCCGAGATCCGCGACCTGCCCGAGGAAAGCTCGGCGTGGGCCAAGATCGACGCCCGCTCCGAGCTCTGCGCCGGGGCCAAGTGTCCGCAACACGAGCGCTGCTTCATCACCCTCATGCACCAGCGGGCGGTGGAGGCGGACATCATCATCGTCAACCACCACCTCTTTTTCGCGGATCTCGCCGTCCGGCGCGAGGACATGGGCCAGATCCTCCCCGACTACAACGCCGTCGTGTTCGACGAGGCGCATGAGATCGAGGACGTCGCCGGCCAGTACTTCGGCTTCGCGGTCAGCACCTACCGGGTGCAGGAGTTGCGCCGCGACGTGGCGGTGCTGTCGCGAGCCCGCAAGTTCGGTTCCGAGGAGTTGGACCGGATTCTGATGCGGCTCGAAGAGATTTCGCTGTCGTTTTTCGGCGGGTTGCCGGGCGGAGACGGTCGCGCGAGTTTCACCGGTCGCGACTCGTTCCTGTCCGAAAACGAGGAGCTATACCGGGATTTTGTGGCGTCGTTCGACCTTCTGATGACCCACCTGAAGCTGATCCCGGAAGCCCCACAAGACGTCTTCCCGCTGTTCCGGCGCGCGCAGGAGTTGCGCGGGGCGCTGGAATTCCTGATCGAAGGAGCGAATCCGGAGTTCGTGCATTGGATCGAGCGGCGCGGTCGCGGCGGCGTGTTCCTGCAGGCCACGCCCATCGACGTGGCGCACCTGCTGCGCCAGCATCTATGGGAGAAGGTCGATTCGGCGGTACTAACGTCGGCCACGCTCGCGGTTTCGGGTGGCTTTGAATATGCGATGTCGCGGGTGGGTCTCGATAACGCCCGAACTTTGGTTGTCCCGAGCCACTTCGACTACCAGAAGCAGGCGCTGCTTTACATCCCGAACCACTTGCCGGGACCGTCGAGTCCGGCGTGGGTGGACGCGGCGTCGAAGGAGATCGTCAAGATCCTCTCGGCCAGCCGCGGGAGAGCGTTCGTGCTTTTCACCAGCTACCAGCAGATGCGGCTGGTGCACGACCGGGTGGCGTTCGAGTTGGATTACCCGATGCTGATGCAGGGGTCGAAGCCCAGGACCGCGCTGCTTGACGAATTCCGGGAGACACCTGGCTCTGTTTTGTTCGCGACGTCGTCGTTTTGGCAGGGCGTCGACGTGCCGGGCGACGGGCTGAGTTGCGTCATCATCGACAAGCTGCCGTTCGCCGTGCCAAACGACCCGGTGGTGGAGGCGCGCATCCGCAACGTGCGGACGGCGGGCGGGAATCCGTTCTACGACTACCAGATCCCCCAGGCTGCGATCGCGCTCAAGCAGGGTTTCGGGCGGCTAATCCGGACGGGGACCGACCGTGGAGTGCTGGTGCTGCTCGACAACCGCATCACGCAGCAACGCTACGGGCAGGTGTTTTTCGACAGCCTGCCGGACTACGGCTTCACGATGAAGATCGAGGACGTGGACGCGTTCTTCGACGGGTGAACTTGGCTTAGTTCTTTCGCATCCCGGGCACGTCGCCCTTGGCGACGGCAAAGGCAAGGTTTTTCTTGGCGAGTACAAGACCCGGATCGAGTGTGATTGCGTGGCGCGCGGAGCGTTCGGCCTCTGCGAAGTTGCGGAGGGCGTTCTGGCAGGTGGCAAGATTGTTCCACGCCATGGCCAAGGC
Source organism: uncultured Acidobacteriia bacterium (assembly GCA_903907865.1). Classification (GTDB taxonomy): domain Bacteria; phylum Acidobacteriota; class Terriglobia; order Bryobacterales; family Bryobacteraceae; genus BOG-234. Next base: position 322 of record CAIVPR010000020.1, on the reverse strand, counting down.
TGGTTTCAGGGCGATCGCCGTGCGGGCTTCGCTGACGCACTGGGCCCATTTCACCTGTAGGGCAAACCTCATCGAACGATCCACATGCTCCTCCGCGGTTGCGTTGCCGCCGGTCGCACGGGCCTCGGCAATCCGGGCATTTGCCTGCGCGAACCATTCCTGCGCTGGCTGGTCGGTCCGAAAGTAACAGTTCAGCCCCGCGGATTGCCATGCGAAGGTGCCGGGCGAAAAAAGTCTGAAAAAACTTCGCTTCGGACCTGGACTTTTGGTGCGGAACCTGGCAACCTGGATGTTTGGGGTGCGCCAACTGCCAGCAACGGGG